>CAXTEE010000004.1:0-378374 GCA_964243375.1 uncultured Acidobacteriaceae bacterium
GCTCAAGCGCGGCATCGACAAGGCTGTCGAGGCCATCATCGGCAAGCGCGATGAGCATGGCATCGTGCAGGGCGGCGAGCTCTCCAAGCTCTCGAAGCCCGTCTCCGGCGACATGATCGCGCAGGTTGGCACTATCTCGGCCAACTCGGACGAGCAGATCGGCACCATCATCGCCGCCGCCATGAACAAGGTCGGCAAGGATGGCGTGATCACGGTCGAAGAGTCCCGCACCATGGAGACGCAGCTCGAAGTCGTTGAAGGCATGCAGTTCGATCGCGGCTATCTCTCGCCCTACTTCGTCACCGATGCCGAGCGCATGGAAGCTGCTCTCGAGAACCCCTACATCCTCATCTATGAGAAGAAGATCTCCTCGATGAAGGATCTTCTTCCCCTGCTCGAGCAGATCGCCCGCACGGCGAAGCCGCTCGTGATCATCGCGGAAGATGTCGATGGCGAAGCGCTCGCGACTCTGGTCGTCAACAAGCTGCGTGGCACGCTCAACGTCGCGGCCGTCAAGGCTCCTGGCTTCGGCGATCGTCGCAAGGCGATGCTTGAAGACATTGCCACCCTTACCGGCGGCAAGGCCATCACGGAGGACCTCGGCATCAAGCTTGAGGGCGTCAAGATCGAGGATCTCGGCACCGCCAAGCGCGTCACCATCGACAAGGACAACACCACCATCGTCGACGGCGGCGGAGAAGACGGCAAGATCGAGGGCCGCGTGAAGGAAATTCGCGCGCAGGTCGATAAGACCACCTCGGACTACGATCGCGAGAAGCTGCAGGAGCGCCTAGCCAAGCTGGTCGGCGGTGTTGCGGTTATCAAGGTCGGTGCCGCTACCGAGACCGAGATGAAGGAAAAGAAGGCCCGTGTCGAGGATGCGATGCACGCAACCCGCGCAGCCGTCGAAGAAGGCATCGTCCCGGGCGGTGGTGTGGCCCTGGTTCGTTGCGCCGCTGCCGTCGACGCGTTGGTCAAGACGCTTGAGGGCGACGAGAAGATCGGCGCCAACATCATCCGTCGCGCCATCGAAGAGCCGCTTCGCATGATCGTCTCAAACGCCGGCGAAGAAGGTGCTGTCGTCATCGGCAAGATCCACGAGTCGAAGGAGTCTAACTACGGCTACAACGCCGGAACCGGCGCCTACGAGGACCTGGTCTCCGCCGGTGTCATCGATCCCACCAAGGTCACCCGCACGGCGCTGCAGAACGCAGCCTCGATCGCTGGCCTCATGCTCACCACCGAAGCCATGATCTCCGAGATCCCGGAGAAGAAGGAAGCGGGCGGTCACCAGCACGGCGGTGGCGGCGGTATGGACGGCATGTACTAAACCGCAACACATCACCAACACAAAAGACCCCGGAGCAATCCGGGGTCTTCTTTTGCTCAAAACCGCGCCATCCGATTAGTTCGGCTCTCCACCGGTCAGCTGAACCTGCCTCGCCGCGCGCAGCTTTACTCCGTGCTCCTTCGTCTTGAACCGCATCGAGACCAGATCCTTCTTCTCCGGAGCGTCGAAGCTGGCAACATAGGTATGGTCGAGCGCACCCAGAAACTGATCAAAGAAAGGTGTGAGCGACGGCAACGGTCCACGCAGCTGGTTCAGCGCCAGCCCGCCCGTTCCCTCAGCAATCTGGTTCAGGTAGCTCTGCCCGCTGAAGGCAGCCGCTCCCCCGCGAATGCCCGAATCCGCATAGTAGATCGAGTACACCGTGATCCCGGCACGCTGGGAGTCCGTAGTCGCGTTATCCACATACGGGCTGTTCTGGTTCAGCGGCGACACACTGCCGTTATACGGATCCACGCCATTCGTGATCATCAGCACGATCCGTGTCTTACGCGTCTGCGGCGCAGCCGGCCTGCCGTACTCGGTCGACTCCCGCGGCCAGCGCTTCGCAAAATCCGACAGGCAGATATACGGACTGGCACTCAATCCCGGGCTGCCAAACGGAATACGCAGCTTCTCCGCAGCCGCCGCGTGATTGGTCGTAAAGGGCTGCGCAACCGCAACCTGCCCGTTCTGCATATATCCGAGCATGACCTCAACGCCAGGCTTCAGCCGATTTAAGAAACTCTGGATATCCGAAAACTGCCGCGCAACCGACGTCCGCAGCCCGTCATCAAGAAGCAGTACAACCTGCGTATTCGCCGGGGCGAGCGGATCAATGGCCTGAATCGGTGTGCTCTTCCCATTCAAGTCGAGCGTGACATTCTCCGGTGTCACCATCGCGGACTGCTTCGAGTCAACAACCAGCGCCGTATACGTGGACCCCTGTGCGAGCAGCGGCACCTTGAACAGAACAGCAGCAACCAGAAGCGTGGAAACCTTGCGAATCGGGTGGAGCAACATGGGTGGTACCTCACAGTATTAGACGTTCCAGCGGCCCTCCACGATGCGCCCGTCGGCCCTCTGCCTCTGCTCTACTTCGTCCATGCAGCAAAACTTCTCGGAGTGTGAGAGCATTCCGCCGGGACTCTCGCCGCCCTTTCATCGGCGTTGAGGGCATCGAGAAACAATGAGGACACTCGTCATGCATCGGCAACCGATCCTGTTCACGGCTCTTCTCTTCCTTGGTCTCGTCCGCACCTCTCGCGCCGTCGAAGCCCCACACATCGTTCAGCAGGACGGCCGGCACGCCCTCATCGTCGAGGGCGCTCCCTTCCTCGTCCTCGGCGCGCAGATCAACAACTCCAGCTCCTGGCCGGAGGTCCTGCCCAAGGTCTGGCCCGCACTCGAGGCCATGCACGCCAACACCGCCGAAGCGCCGGTCTATTGGGAGCAGATGGAGCCCACACCGGGCAACTTCAACTTCTCCACCGTCGACGCGCTGGTGCAGGGCGCACGCGAGCATCACCTGCATCTCGTCCTGCTCTGGTTCGGCACCTGGAAGAACGGCAACATGCACTACGCGCCCGAGTGGGTGAAGACCGACCTCACGAAGTACCCCCGCATGATCAACGCAGCCGGCGAACCCATCGACGTCCTCTCCGCTAACTCGCGATCCAACCTCGAGGCTGACAAGCACGCCTTCACCATGCTCATGCGGCACCTCAAAGAGATCGACAGCACCGACCACACCGTGCTGATGGTCCAGGTCGAGAACGAGTCCGGCGGCATCGGCTCTCCCCGTGACTTCTCCCCCGCCTCCAACCAGGAGTTCGCCTCAGAGGTGCCGGCCGCCCTGCTCAAGATCGTCGCGAAGCCCCGTGGCACCTGGCGCGAGGTCTTCGCAGGCCGCGCCGATGAGACCTTCCAGGCCTTCTACCAGGCGCGCTATGTCAACGAGATCGCCGAAGCCGGCAAGCGCGAGTTCAACATCCCGCTCTACTGCAACGTCTGGCTCAACTACCCCGTAGCCGAGCTCCCCGAGCGCCAGATCCCTAACCCCGGCGTCGGCTATCCCTCCGGCGGCCCCACGCAGGATATGCTGCCGCTTTGGAAGGCGCTCGCCCCCGCCATCGACATCATCGGCCCCGATATCTACAGCGACGACTTCCCCTTCGACCGCTCCATCCTCGAGACCTACAATCGCCCCGACAACGCCTTGTGGATCCCCGAAACCGGGCACGGCGACAGCTACGCCCCTCTACTCTTCCTCGCACTGGGCCACGGCGCCATCGGCTTCTCGCCCTTTGGCATCGATCGCACCGCCTGGACCTTCGCCGCGGGAGAAGGGCCGAAAGCACACACGCAGAACTACGCGCTCCTGGCGCCCATGAGTCGGGAGCTCGCCAGCTTGAACTTCGCGGGCAAGCTCAAGACCGCGGTCGAGGCGAGCGGCGGCGCCGAGCAGGAGCTCGACTTCGGCCCCTGGCAGGCATCCGTTCGCTTCGGCTTCCCGCAGCACGACGGCAGACGCCCGCCCGGCACCACAGACAAGAGCGGCCGCGCTCTCGTCGCGCAACTCGGCCCCAATGAATTTCTCGTCACCGGCCTCGACACCAGCGTCGCCTTCCACGTGCCCGGTCGCCTGCCCGGCCTGCGCATGCAAATCCTCAGCGCGGAAGAGGGTTTCTACGATCACGGAAGCTGGCACACCACCCGGCTGTGGAATGGCGACCAGACCGACCGAGGTCTCAATCTGCGAGGCGAAGGCGCGGTCGTTCGTATCCGCCTCGGAACCTTCTAGTCCAGCCAGGAATCTCGCACGTCTGACTCAGTTCTCATCACCTCGTCAGCAACCATGACGCAACCATCGCTGCACAATGGCTCCCCCCACCGAAGCCAGCATGGCAATCGGCATCGCCACGAACCCAACTTTGAGGAAATCCCGGAAGCTTACATCGAGCTTCTCCTTACGGAGCGCGATCAGCCACAGAATCGTCGCAAGCGATCCCGTAACCGACAGGTTCGGCCCCAGATCCACGCCGATCAGCACGGCATTTGCGATCAACCCGTGAGCATGTGCCGCTTGCAGTGTCGCGCCCGCAAGCAGACCCAGCGGCAGATTATTCACCAGATTATTTGTAACTCCCACAGCGAAGCTCGTGACCACCGCCCCAATCTCCGGCGCCAGACCCTGCGCCCACACCAGCGCCGCCGTCGCGTACCGCAGCGCTCCCATCCCCTCAACCGCCTCCACCATCACAAACAAGCCGGCAACCAACGCTAGGGTGCCCCAGCTGATCTCCCTCACCAGCTTCATCGGATTGCTTCGTCGGCTCAGCGAAACCACTCCAGTCACCACAACCGCAGCCAGACACGTCGGCAGACCAAGATCGCGATTCGAGGCAGAAGCCGTCAGCAGAACCGCGATCATCAAGCCCAGGCCCACCAGCACCATCACACCGGATCCGTCGAGCTCGGCGGCCTTCCCCACCTCGCTCATCTCGCGACGGAGATCCTTCCTGAACAGGAGCCGCAAAACCAGGTATGTCACGGCAATCGACAATACCGATGGCAGCAGGAAAGAGCCCATCCAGCTTCCCAGCGGCGGCACGCCCTGGTGAAAGACAACAAGATTCGCCGGATTCGAGATCGGCAGAACAAACGACGCCGCGTTCGCAATCATCGCGCACGCATAGAGGTACGGCAGCGGCGGCACCTTGGCCCGTCGAACAACCCCTAAAATCGCCGGCGTGAGCACCACCGCGGTCGCATCGTTCGACAGAAAAATCGTAACCAGGGTCCCGATCCCGTACACCAGCAGAAACAGTCGCGTGGCCGATCCCCCTGCGCTTCGTACCGCGACCGAAGAGAGCCACCGGAACACCCCATGCTCTCGAGCCAGCTCCGCAATCAGCATCATGCCAATCAGGAAAAGGTAAACGTCAGAGCCCTTCGCGACCGCCGCCGCCGCCATCTGCAAAGGAATCAGCCGAAGAACCAGCAGCAGCAGCGCCCCGCCGCTAACCCAGTAAAACTCGGGTATGCCGCGAGGTCGAACAAGCATCAGGACCAGGCTGAGCCCAACAATCGCAGACGTCAGCACCAGAGGAAGCATCAACCACCCTCTCCCACGCGCATCTGTACCCCGCCCTCACCCTCCGCCCGCGCAGCGCCATCGTGCAAGAGCCGCTCCCTTCCATAGTTCAATTCCTGCAAAAACAGTAGATGCGGCCCAGCGGCGTTCCGGCCCACCTCACAAGCGCGGCAGCAGCGTAAACGATTCGATCGCAATCTTCGCCCCCATCCGTGCCCGCTCCGCTGAAGGCCGCACCACCACCGTAATCTCATCGAACACCCGCATCTGCCCCGCAGCCGCAATCGGAAACAGCAGCATCTCCTCCATCCCGCGATCCCCCGCGCGCGCGCGATCCACACTGGATGGCACCACCCGGGTCCCCAGCGACATCCGCTCTCGCCTCTCAGCCCCTTCGAGCACCACCTCGAGCGTAATCAGCCCCGGCCGGTCGTCCCTGTTGCGCACCGCCACCTCCACCGCCCCACAGCATGCCACCTCCATCCCAGAATCCAGCCGTTGGTGCGCCTCCATTTGTAACTCCGCGCGATCAGTCGACCGCACATCCACCTTCGTCGGATCACCCCGCACCCGCCGTGCATCCCCGCGCGGCCGCAACTCCGGCTGTCGAAAGTACCAGTAGTCGCCATCGAACGGAATCAGCAGTGGCTTCGCCCTCCCGCCACCGCCAACACTCATGGCACGCGGAGGCGGTGGGATCTCTCGTGCTCGCGGCTTCGGCGGCAGCGTCAGAATGACTCCGGAGAGCGCACCGCCCGTAGCCCCCGCAACCTGCGGCACCCGCACTGGCGGCGGCGCACCCGAGACTCCTCTCACTCCCAACCATTGCCCCATCGCCACCGCCAACCCGCTCCCGCCCAGCGAGGGCAGCAGCGCGATCACCAGCAGTACCATCGCCACTGCCGTCTGCCTCATCACCACGTGTGAGCCCGTCCGCTGCATCCGCACCCGCAGCGGCACTCTCCACAGCACCACCGCCGCACCCACCCCGAACAGCAACCCCGCCAGCGCGTACTGCCACGACAACAGCATCGCGATCCCCGCATCCATCAGCGCCGCCGTCACCACCGCCGGCAGCAGCGTTCGCAGAAGCCCCGGAGGCTCCTCAAACGCAAACAGGCTCGCACTCACACCCGCCGGCGCCGCCGCATGTGCCTCCCTGCCCGCTCGCGGCGCGCCCCGGCGGATAAATAACACGGCCGCCACCGCGATAGCAGGCAGCACCGGGGTCGCCCACTCAGAGCCCGCCTTCGCCAGCACCACCGCCATCGGCAGCAGCGCCGCACAGATCCATGTCCCGCCCAGCAGCGCCCGCACCGGCGCTCGCAGCTGCGCCCGGTACACCCGGCACACCGTCCAGATCGCCACGGCATGCGCCGCAGCCGCCACAAGCAGAAATCCAACCGCGCACTCCAGCAGGCCCCGCCAGCTCGCAAACGGCTGGCTGGGGGTCCGACACACCATGCTCGCCACCGCCCCCGTCAGCAGCAGCGATCCCACCGTCGGCAGCACCAGCGACTCCGTCGTCGGCCCTCCACTCTCCTCGCCCGGGTTCCCGACATCATCGATCGCGCCGAACTGCAATCGCGGCCTCCGCTCTGAACACCTGCACTATCCGTTAGACACCGCGGCCACTCATCCCGCTCTGGGCAGCTCCATCTTCAGCCGTGGCGCACGCCCCGCAATCATCGCGGCCGCCAGGCTCAGCGCCACCGGGACACACGCCGACGCCACTGGCTCAGGGCCAGCCGAGCCCGCCGCGATCTCCGGCCAGACACCAGATCCCGGCCATCGCACACCGACGTGCAGCAGCAAGGTCGATACCAGCAGCACACTCGGAGCCAGCAGCACGCCGCGCAGCACATAGAACCAGTTGGCCGCCCTTCCATGCCCTTTGTTCCGCATCGTGTACAGCAGAAACCCAAGCCACACATACGCCAGCGCCGGCATCCCCGTCACCGCTAGCTCGATCAGCCGGGAGTATGGCCACTCCAGCATCTCCGCCCGCGCCGCCGCACTTCCCGGCACCAGCAGCCGCTCCACCGATTGCCAGGCCGGGTACACCGCGCTCCACCCCGCCGCAAACACCATCGGCCGTATCCATCCCGATCCGCGTCGCCACACTCCCAACGCAAACCCCGCACCGACCTCACGCCACAGCCGCCCCGTCGGTCCGCTCCGCTCCAGCTCCTCCAGCAGGTCGCCACACATCGCCTCGCTGTAGTCGCCCACACCCAGCCGCTCCATCACAGCAATCATCAGCCGCAGCAGCTTCGCCGTCATCAAGCGCCGCCTTCCAGCGCGGGATCCACCATCGTCGGCAGAGACCGCCACAGCGTCTGCAGCACCTTTCGCGTCTCGCGCGCCGACTGCAGCCCGTCCTCCGTCACCCGAAAATACCGCTTCGCCCGTCCTCCACGCTCGGGCGTCGATTCGCCCAGCCGCGAGCTCACCAGGCCCTTGAGCTCCAGGCGCTCCAGAGCGGCATACACGCTGCCCACGGAGACCTCGCGGCCTCGCCGTCTCCCCAGATCCCGCGCCAGCGGCACACCATACGCCTCGTCCCGCAGATGCAGTACCGCCAGCAGAACCATCAGCTCAAACTCACCAAGATACCCGCGCTCCCGCATATCTTCCATACTCATGAATAAATAAAGAAAGCGCAACACAAATCCGGCCACCTGCGCTCACATCGCGTAGGCCCTACGCCCCCTCCGCCACCAGCCCCGCCATCTGCATCGCCCGTCCCACCTCCGGATTCTTCATAAACTCGCGCTGCACCGATCGCGTCTGCTGGTTCTCCGCCATCAGCATCGTCAGCCCCAGGTCAATCGCGATCACATCGCGGTCGTACCACCCCGCCCCGCCATTCGCCCCCGGGTTAAAGGCATCCACAAACCCGTACCGCTCGAAGCTCCGCGGGTGGTGCTCCCGCATCGCGGTCAACGCCACAATGCACTCCTCCGGCAGCAGTGCCAGCGAGCCTCCCGCCGCATGCGGCGTCAGCGTCCCGTCCCACATTCCGATCGCCGGCGGCGCCGCCCACGCCGAATATCCCGACCGCTCCGTGTCCGACGCCGAAAATCCCCACACCCGCTCATCGATCCACGAATATTGCCCATGCTGCAGCAGGCACCACGTCTTGTGCGCCCGCGTCGCCGCCATGGAGTTCTCCGCGTAATCCATAAACGCATCGCGCTTGCCTCGCAGATCCAGCCACACATGCGGGTACTGGTGAATAAACAGCGCACCCAGGCTCGACACAAAGCGTATCCCGCCATAGTCAAACGTATTCCGTTGAATCGCGTTCCACGACCCCACGCCCAGCGGATGTGTCGGCGATCCCATCGCCAGCAGATACATCAGCACGCACTCCGAGTACGAGTCCCACCGCGCCTTCAGAAACCCGCTCTCCGGCAGCCATCCCATGCACAGTGCCGCCGCTGCATCTCCCTTCCCTCCATCCAACATCCAGGGCCACTCAATCCGGTCGTAGATCGCCCCCACCAGCCTGTCCGCCTCGTGCGAGTTCAACACACTCCGCGCATGCAGCGCGCCGCACAGCAGCAGCGCCGTATCGATCGAAGAGAACTCCGTCCCCGCCTCCCGCGTTCCCGTCCGCGCGTCGAGGTAGTGCGGGAAAAAACCATGCGCATGCGGCGCCCGCTCCGCCAGAAACCGCAGCGTCCCCATTACGCGCGCGTGACACTGTCCCGCCGTCAGATAGCCGTGCACCGCCGCGAGGCACAGCGCGCTCAACCCAAATCCTGTCGCCGCGATCGAAGCCGACGTGTACTGCGGTCCCTCGCCCTTCCCGCTCGCCGGTGCCCGGTCGTACACCAGCCCGGTCCCGGCGTCCGCCCGCTCAAAGAAGTACTCCGCCGCACGGTGCCGCACGTCCTCGAGCAGCGCAAGCGCATGTGGGCCGAAGTTCGTTCCCTGGTTCCGCACCGGCCGGCTTGGTACCATCGGTCGCGCCTCCCGCCCGAAGGGATGGCCCAGCCGACCGGGAAGCACCCGGTCCACCTCGCCACCACGGCAGCCACTCTCAGCCGACACCAGTGACGCCGCGGCCGCGGCCGCCAGTGGTCCCCCGGCCAGACTCCTCAATGCCTCTCGACGATTCATAATCCAAGTTTTGGATGCACCCTCGGCTCGCCAGGAATCGGCGGAAGAGCAGGCCGCCGCGATACCATCGTGCATACCCCGTTGCCTCCGTCGCGCCCTGCCGCGCACCACTCGATCGTCACTCCCTCGTCTGTCCCTATCTGCGGTCGCTTTGTCCCGTTCTCGCGTCTCGCCCTTCGGCAATCTCGCTTGCGAGCCTCTCCTGCTCTCACTCCTGCCCCTCAAGCCCACGCCGTCCTGACGACACACCACGCATCCGCTCGGAGGTCATACACTGGAAGCACGATGATTCGTCCCGCATCCCTCCTCCTGCTCGCCGCCACCGCAACCACCCTCTCCGGCCAGACCACCACGCACAAAGCCGCTACCACCACGACCCACAGGGCCACCTCGACCGCCGCCACCACCAGCGCCGCCAGCAAAGCCGACAACCCACCCGGCGTTCCGCCCGTCACCACCCCGCCCAAGCCCCTCTACGCCCTTCGCTACGTCGACATCGTCACCGGCACCGGCCCCCTCGCCGTCCCCGAGAAGTACTACACCGTCAAGTACACCGGCTGGCTCACCGACGGCACCAAGTTCGATTCCTCCTATGACCACCCCGGCCAGGAGCCCATCACCTTCCCCTACGGCGCCCATCGCGTCATCCCCGGTTGGGACACCGGCTTCACCGGCATGCGCGTCGGCGGCAAGCGCCGCCTCTACATCCCCTACCAGCTCGCCTACGGGGAAGCCGGCCGTGAAGGCGCCATCCCGCCCAAGGCCGATCTCATCTTCGACATCGAGCTGATCAACTTCGCCGACGCCCCGCCCACGCCTCCCGCCGCTGCCGCGCCCGCAACCTCGTCGCAACCCGCGCAGAACCCGACACAATCGCAGCCGACCACCGCCACGCCTCCGCCAGACGCACCATCAGCCCAGCCCCAGGCCCAACCCCAGACCACGAATCCAAACTAACCCGCAGCCATCTGAGTCTTACGTGCTAAACCGCCTCCAACCCCTCGCGCCCTACCTCAAGCGATATTGGCCCAGCTTTGCCTGGGGCGGCCTCGCCACACTCCTCTATAACGGCTCAAAGGTCCTCATCCCGCTCATCATCGGCATCGCCATTGATGACATGCGCCGCGGCCTGAACCCCACCCGCATCGCCCATCAGGCGGAGCTCCTCTTGCTCGTCGCCGTCTCAAGCGCGGTCTTCCTCTATCTCAATCGCCAGATCGTCATCGGCGCCTCGCGTGAGATCGAGTTCGACCTCCGCAACGACCTCTTCGCCAATCTCGAAAAACAGTCCGCCAGCTTCTATCACACTCACCGCACGGGCGACATCATGGCCCGCACCACCAACGATCTCGCCGCCGTCCGCCAGCTCCTCGGCCCGGCCATCATGTACTCCGCCAACACCCTCGTCTTCACCGCCGCGGCCCTTCCCTTCATGCTGCGCATCTCCCCCCGCCTCACCCTCTTCGCCTTCGTGCCGCTGCCCATCGCCAGCGTCCTCGTGCAGTACTTCGGCAACCGCATCCACACCCGCTTTGAGCGCATCCAGGCCATGTTCTCGGAGATCTCCGCCAAAGCGCAGGAGAACTTCTCCGGTGCCCGGCTCATCCGCGCCTTCGCCCAGGAAGACGCCGAGATCGCCAACTTTGAAAAGGCCAACCTCGAGTACATCGACCGCTCCCTCCACCTCGTTCGCCTTATGGCCATGCTCTGGCCCACCCTCGAGTTCGTCCTTGGCCTCTCGCTCATGATCACCCTGCTCGTCGGCGGTCACGAGGTCCTGCTGCACCACATCACCGTCGGACAGTTCACCAGCTTCACCGTCTACATGGTCCAGCTCACCTGGCCCATGATCGCCATCGGCTGGGTCGTCAACCTCTTCCAGCGCGGCACCGCCTCCGTCATCCGCATCGACGAGCTCCTCAAACAGAAACCCGCCATCGCCGACGACCCCGAACACCTCCAGCAAGCAGCCGCCGCGCCGCCGCAGATCCAGGGCATCATCGAGTTCCGCAACCTCGACTTCTCCTACCTGCCCGACACCCCCGTCCTGCGCGACGTCAGCCTCACCATCCCCGCCGGCTCCTCACTCGCCATCCTCGGCCCCACCGGCTCCGGCAAGAGCACCCTCGTTGGCCTGCTCGCCCGCCTCTTCGACGCCCCCGACGGTTCCATCCTCATCGACGGCCGGCCCATCCGCTCCATCCCGCTTACCACCCTTCGCCAGGCCATCGGCTTCGTCCCGCAGGAGACCTTCCTCTTCTCCTCGACCGTCGCCGAAAACATCGCCCTCGGCCGGCCCGATGCCACCGAGGCTCAGATCGAAGAGGCCGCCCGCACCGCCTTCATCGCCACCGAGATTCAGGAGTTCCCCGCCGGCTTCGCCACCGTCGTCGGCGAGCGTGGCGTCACCCTGTCCGGCGGCCAGAAGCAGCGGTCGGCTATCGCCCGTGCGATTCTTCGAGATCCGAAGATCCTCATCCTCGACGACGCCCTCGCCTCGGTCGACACCTACACCGAGGAGCGCATCCTCGCCGCCCTCCGCACCGTCATGCAGGGCCGCACCACCGTCATGATCTCCCACCGCGTCTCCACCGCCCGCAGCGCGGACAAGATCGCCGTCCTCGTCGACGGCAGCATCGTCGAGTACGGCACCCACGACGACCTCATCCTCCAGGACGGCTACTACCGCGCCCTCGCCGAAAAACAGCAGCTCGAAGAAGAGATCTCCGTCACCGCCTGATGCCGTCGGTCGCTTACTTCCTCTCAGGAACGGCAGAGGGATAGAGCCACGGAATCGGCGCACTCTTCCGCTTCTCCTCCTCCGGATGCGGGAATGGCTTGCGCGGCATCATCGCCTCACGCTGGCTGGTATCCCAAAGAAAGATTGCCTCAACGATCGCCGCCTGCTCGAGATCCTCCTTGTGCAGATGATCCACCGTGTCCAGGTTCGAGTGGTGCGTGCGAGTCTCGTAGTCAAGTTCATCCTGAACAAACTCGAATCCCGGCAGCCCCACCTCATCGAAGCTCTCATGGTCGCTGCCGACATCGACCCGATTCGTCACAGCCGTGACTCCCAGGTCCGCTAGCGGAGCGATCCATTGGGCAAAGATAGGTGCCACCGCGTAGTTGCCCTGCGTGTAGATGCCCCGCACCCCTCCCCCGCCCTCGTCGATGTTGTAGTACGCATCCAGCGTCTCCCACTGCTTCCTCGTGACCAGCGGCCCTGCCGCCTCACTCTCCGTGGCGGCGCCAGGTGCAGAAGCCTGAATCAGGTGCTGTCGAACGTATCCCCCGGATCCCAGATACCCCTGCTCCTCCCCGCTCCACAACGCAATGCGAATCGTTCGGCGCGGCTTTACCTCCAGCGCCCTCAGAATGCGTACCGCCTCCATCGCAATCACGGCCCCCGCACCGTTATCCGTCGCGCCCGTACCTGCGGGCCAGCTATCCAGATGACCGCCCACCATCACCACCTGGTCCCCCAACCCCCTATCCGTCCCAGGGATCTCGGCGATCGTGTTGAACCCGTGCTCATGATCGCCCGTAAACGCAGTCTGGATATTCACCTCCACTGTCACCGGAACATGCGCCTGCGCCAGCCGCGCCAACCGGTTGTAGTGCTCGGTCATCACCACGGCATACGGAATCGCCACCGCGTTCTCGCGCAGCTGCGCCTCGCGCGCCAGCTCCACGCCGTTGTCGTCCAGCAGCAGACCCGTAGCGACGTTCCTGCCCTCTTCATGTGACCGCAGCAGGATCGCCGCGGCGCCTTCCTCCCGCGCCATCGCCACCGCACGTTGGCGGAGCACACCCACACGCCGACGCTCGATGCGGGACGCCGCATTCGCCGGCGGCGGCCCCGTCTGCCGCCGCGGAACCCCTGGTCCTTCCAACTCCTTCAGCTCGTCTTGCGCGTATCGAAACGAAAGCGGCTGATCAAGATCAGCACTCGGCCGCGCCGCCCCGAGCAGAAGGATCTTGCCCTTCAAGGTGCCCTTGACCGCGTCCAGTTCGCTCGCATCGCCGAGCGGCAAATACGCAATCTCGCCGCGCACCGGACCACTCGTCGCCGCCGACCACACCGCCGCCTGCATCCAGATCGGCTCCGGATCCGGCGTCACAACGCGTCCCCATGCGTTGATCTGGTACCAGCCCATGCCGAACTCGCCCCAGTCTTCCAGGTGCGCGTTCTCTAGACCCACCTTGGCCAACGTGTCACGCGTCCACTCATTCGCCTTCTTCATATTCGGCGATCCAGTCAGGCGTGGCCCAATGCCGTCCGCGAGCGCGCTTGCAAACTCCATCGCCTTCCCGTGCGCTATACCCTCCGCACGGATCCGCCCATACATGCGCAGATCAAGCGACTCCATCGCAGGCTGCGCCCCGTAGTAGCCCCCGGGCTGCATGCCCTTCTGATCGGCTTGTGTCGCCGCGGCAGCCGAATCACCCGGCTTCTTCTGTGCAGAGATCGAAGCACCAGGCAAAACAAGCATGCAAACGAGCACACAGCCCCCGCCGGCACGCAAAACAAATCGCAAACACGTCACCATCCGTTCGTTTCTCCAGGCTGCATTGAGAAGTGTAATCACCAAAGTGCTGATGTCGCCTGCTACGCGAACGGCAGGTCGAAGAGTCCTCATCAGGAGCACCACACCAAACGTAAAGACCTGAACCTCAGCCCTTCACCACCCCACCTCCTCCTCGGTAGATTGAAATCCACTCCCCTTCGAATGCATCCGAACAAACAGCCGTACACTAAACACAGCATGAAGCGCTCCCTCCATCTCGGCCTCACGCTCCTATGCCTCCTGGCACTCGCCGTCCTGCCTGTCCTCTCCGGAGCGACGCTTCACGCCGGCAATCGCAGCTGCAGCGAGAGCATGTCCCAGCGCATGCCGATGCCGCCAACCCACAGCGCCCCTCCCTGCTGCGCCGTTCATACGCCGGACCAAGCCGCCCCGGCAGCCGTCGACACCGACCTCGCTCTGCCGCCGCTCACGGCACTACTCCAGGAGCCTCTCTTCGCGCCAGTCCCGCTAAGCGCCGCTCCTCGCCCCAGCCCGCCCTCCGCCTCCCCGCCACACGCCTTCCCTCTTCCGCTACGCATCTGAAGCCATCTCCTCCGGACCCACCCTCGACGATCGCTTACGCGCTCGTCGTCGTCTGATCGTTCCATCCTCTGGAGAAGAGACCCATGCTTCGACGCCTCCTCGCGTCCACCCTGCTTTCGCTGTGCCTTCCTTTGTCAACCAACGCGCAGCAGACCTCCCCCATGCCCGACATGCCCGGCATGGACATGTCCGTCCCGCAAGCCACACCGCCACCTCCCGCCACACCGCCGCCGCACCCCTCCCACTCCATGCCCGACATGAGCATGCCCATGGATGATATGGACAACATGAACGACATGCCCAGCATGAGCATGGCCCAGCCACACGACCTCCGCGGCGCCATCCTCACCCACACCGCCTCCGGCACCACGGCCGAGCCGCCCTCCACGCCCATGCCCATGCTCATGCGCCAGCGCGGCCCCTGGATGCTCATGCTCCACGGCAATGCCTTCCTCGCGGACATCCAGCAGCAAGCCGCCCGGCCCACCGCCGACACCAGCCAACGAGGAGCCGACAAGCTCTTCTCCACCAACTGGATCATGCCCATGGCCATGCGCCCGCTCGGCCCCGGTCAGCTCACCGTCCGCGCCATGTTCTCGCTTGAGCCCGCCACCATCACCCACCGGGACTACCCCGAGCTCTTCCAGCAGGGCGAAACCGCCTTCGGTTCTCCCATCGTCGACGGCCAGCACCCGCACGACTTCTTCATGGAGGTCGCCGCCCTCTACGACTGGAAGACCAGCGAGCGATCGCTCATCAGCTTCTACGCCGCACCCGTCGGCGATCCCGCCATCGGCCCCACCGCCTACCCGCACCGCATGTCCGCATCCGAGGATCCCATCGCTGCCCTCGGCCACCATCAGCAGGACTCCACCCACATCGCCTTCAACGTCCTCACCGCCGGCTTTACGTACCGCTGGCTCCGCTTCGAAGAGTCCGGCTTCCACGGCGCCGAGCCCAACGAGGCTCACTGGCACTTCGAGCCCAGTCCCAATGGCCACGCCATCGACAGCTACAGCTCCCGCATCACCTTCGTCCCCTCCGCCAACTGGTCCGCCCAGTACTCCTGGGCCCACCTGACCAGCCCCGAATCGCTTTATCCCAGTGACGACCAGCAGCGCCAGACCGCCAGCGTCATGTACAACCGGCCCCTCGGCCACGACCTCGGCGCCGGCCTGCGCTCCGCCAACCTCTCCACCACCCTCCTCTGGGGCCGCACCCGCTCCCTCGCCGACAACAGCAAAGAAAACAGCTACCTCGCCGAAGCCCTCTGGAAGTTCGCCTCCACCAACTATCTCTGGACCCGCCTCGAAAACGCCGGCCGCTCGAACGAGCTCCTGATCTCCCCCGGCTCGCCCCTGCCGCCAAACTTCACCGAACTCCCCCTCGGCCACGTCGCCGCCTACACCGCCGGCTACGACCACGACCTCCACCTCGCGCCGCACCTCCTCGTCGCCCCCGGGGCCCAGTTCACCAGCTACACCACACCCTCCGCCCTCACCGCCACTTACGGCTCGCACCCCTTCGGCGTTGTTGCGTTCCTCCGCTTCCGCATCAACTCAAAGTAACCCTAGAGGAGAGGTCTCCCCGTGCTTCAAGCAATCTTCCACGCTCTCCAGATGTCCGGCATCATGGCCTGGGAGCTCCTCTGGGCTCTCTGCCTCGGCTTCCTCCTCTCCGCCATCGTCGAAGCCGTCGTCTCCAAGGAGCAATTAGGCAAGCTCCTCCCCAACTCTTCCCCGAAGACCATCCTCGTCGCCTCCGCCCTCGGCGCCGCCAGCTCCTCCTGCTCCTACGCCGCCACCGCCCTCGCCCGCTCGCTCTTCCGCAAGGGCGCGGACTTCATCGCCGCTATCGCCTTCCAGTTCGCCTCGACCAACCTCGTGGTGGAACTCAGCGTCCTTCTCGCCGTCCTCCTCGGCTGGCAGTTCACCCTCGCCGAGTTCACCGGCGGCCCCATCATGATCGCCCTCATCGTCCTCATGCTCCGCGCCACCCTCAGCCCCAGGCTCATCGCAGCCGCCCGCCAGCAGGCCGAGCACGGCCTCATCGGCCGCATGGAAGGCCACGCCGCCATGGACATGAGCCTGCACCAGGGCACCTTCTGGCAGAAGCTCACCTCGCCCGCTGGCTTCACCGCCACCAGCCACTACTTCTGGATGGACTGGTACTCCCTCTGGCCCGATATCGCCGGCGGCCTGCTCATCTCCGGCTGCCTCGCCGCCTGGGTCCCGCAGCACGTCTGGCAGGGCTTCTTCCTCACCGGCCACCCCCTCCTCGCAAAGTTCTGGGGACCCCTCGTCGGCCCGCTCGTCGCCGTCCTCTCCTTCGTCTGCTCGGTCGGCAATGTCCCCCTCGCCGCCGTCCTCTGGAACGGCGGCATCTCCTTCGGCGGCATCATCGCCTTCCTCTTCGCCGATCTCATCATCCTTCCCATCCTCAACATCTACCGCAAGTACTACGGCCTCAAAGTCGCCGGTATCCTCTTCGTCACCTTCTACGCCGCAATGGCCCTGGCCGCTCTAGCCGTCGAGTTCCTCTTCAGCGCCTTCCACCTCATCCCGCACCACCGCAACGCGGCGATCATGACCGAGAGCCTCCGCTGGAACTACACCTCGGTCCTCAACATCCTCTTCCTGGCCGTAACCGCCATCCTCCTCTGGCGCTTCCTCCGCACCGGAGGCCCCGCCATGCTGCGCATGATGGACGCCGCCCCACCCGAAGGCGACCACCACCACCAGCCCTGCTGCCACTAACCGTCCGCTGCCATCCTGAGCCCACGTCTGTCATCCTGAGCAAAGCGAAGGACCCGCTTCTTTCACCACCGCCGCTCACACCGCCACGCCAAAGGCGGGTGCCCCATTCACGACAGTCTCACCGTCGTGAGTGGGCCATCGGCCGCAGGCCGACACACCCATGGCGCATCATGGACATATGCTCCTCTACGCCGCCACCTCCAACCCCGGCAAGCTCCGCGACTTCACCGCCCACGCGCCGTCGGCCGCAATCGAAATCCAGCCCCTCCCCAACCTCGCCACCATCCCGCCCCCACCCGAAGACGCCCCCACCTTCGCCGAAAACGCCCGCTCCAAAGCCATCTACTACTCCCAACACAGCCCCGGCCTGCTCGTCCTCGCCGACGACTCCGGCCTTGAGATCGACGCCCTCCACGGAGCCCCCGGCATCCGCTCCGCCCGCTTCGCCGACGACAGGAACTACACCACCCGCCGCCCCCTCCCCACCGACCAGCGCAACAATCTCTGCGTCCTTGACGCCCTCGCCACCACCCGCGACGACGACCGCCAGGCCCGCTTCCGCTGCGCCCTCGCCCTCGCCCGCGATGGCGTGATCCTCGCCGAAGCGGACGGCACCGTCGAAGGCGAGATCCTCGCCATCCCCCGCGGCAACGCCGGCTTCGGCTACGACCCCCTCTTCCTCCTGCCCGACCTCGGCGTCACCATGGCCGAGCTCAATCCCACCGAGAAACTCGCCCTCAGCCACCGCGGCCGCGCCCTCAAAGCGCTCCTGGCAAATCTTGATCAAGCGACCGATATCGCACAAACTTGACGGTAATCGCACGGACGCCGCCTCCATGGTTGACCACTCATTATCCCCAGCAGAATAATCAGGTTGCCTCTTCCGGTGCGGTTCAGTAGCCCCCGCGCGACCCCGGCCTCAGGCAAGCGAAGGAGCCCCCAGATGGCCGCAACCGCACCCATGGCAGCACCGGACCTCGCGCAGCCAGCCCACGGCAAGCGTCGCGGCGTCCAGCCCCTCCGCGCCGGCCAGGGACACTCCTTCCTCTGGCGCAAGCTGCACTCGCTCTCCGGCATCGTGCCCATCGGCGCCTTCCTCATCGAGCACATCATCTCCAACTTCGAGACCTGGAACGGCCCCCTCGCCTACGCCCAGCAGGTCAAGTTCCTCAACGCCCTCCCGCTCGTCCGCATCCTCGAGTGGGCCTTCATCTTCATCCCCCTCGCCTTCCACGCCGGCTATGGCGTCTTCATCACCTTCCGCGGCCGCGCCAACGTCAACGTCTACCCCTGGGCCTCCAACTGGATGTACATCTCCCAGCGCGTCACCGGCGTCATCGCCCTCGCCTACATCATCCAGCACGTCTGGCGTCAGCGCTTCTCCGGCGTCAGCCTGCCCGAGCACCCCGGCGCCGCCTTCGCCAAGGTCCAGCACGAGCTCTCGAACCCCTGGATGCTCGCCATCTACGTCATCGCCATGGTCGCCACCACCTGGCACTTCGCCTACGGCATCTGGCTCTTCTCGGCCAAGTGGGGCATCACCCCCGGCGAGCGCGCCCGTCGCCGCATGGGTTACGTCTGCGCCGCCCTCGGCTCCGCACTCTGTCTCATGGGCTTCATCAGCATCTACGCCGTCATCTGGAAGTACCCCAACGCCCCCGCCGACGTCATGCCCGCCCAACCCGCCGGCATCGTCCAACCCGCCCCCACCACCGCCGCTCCCGGCACCACCAACCCCACCCAACCCGGCGAGGTCCGGTGAAGTGGCTCAAGTTCTGGTGCCGTTCGTGGGTGAAACTCTCCTCACTGAAGCTCTCAGAAAGCCATTGTGCCGAATTTCCCTTCTTGTAGACCGACATGGAGAGTGTGTCGAACTCGTCCTCTGGCAATCAGAGCAACGAGGTATTCGCGTGTCCTCCCAAATGCACGACGTGGCGGAGAAGTTGGAAGTGGGTGTAATGAATTTCACATCTGTCGAAGTAATTGATCAAACGTCTAGAGTCTTTGATTTTGACCCTTCTTTGAAAGTGAAGGCGGGGTACAAGCTTCTACTCCGGGAGGTTGAAATTGCTTTGGAGAGCGGCCTGAAACTAGAGTTTGAAGCAGGGACCGAGCTAATAGTTTGCCCGGCAGCCTTCCCTTGCTTCTTGGCGATCTCTGGGAATTGCCTGCCCGAAATACGAACGGTCCCCGAGTACAAATCAGAGGCTTACGAAGCCATACCAATGTTCGGTGCGGTTACGCACCAAGGAAGCTGATCATGCCAGCCACACCACGCATCATCGTCGTAGGCGGAGGCCTCGCCGGCCTCGCCGCCGTCATCAAGATCGCCGAAGCCGGCGGCACCGTCGATCTCTTCTCGATCGTCCCCGTCAAGCGCTCGCACTCCGTCTGCGCCCAGGGCGGCATCAACGCCGCCAAAGACCTTAAGGGCGAGGGCGACACCGTCCTCAAGCACTTCGACGACACCGTCTACGGCGGCGACTTCCTCGCCAACCAGACCCCCGTCAAGCAGATGACCGCGCAAGGGCCCGCTATCATTGACCTGCTCGATCGCATGGGTGTCCCCTTCAACCGCACCCCCGAAGGCCTGCTCGACTTCCGCCGCTTTGGCGGAACCCTGTATCAACGCACCGCCTTCGCCGGCGCGACAACCGGGCAACAACTCCTCTACGCCCTCGACGAGCAGGTCCGCCGCTACGAGTCCGAAGGCAAGGTCACCAAGTACGAGGGCTGGGAGTTCCTCTCCGCCGTCCTCGACAGCAACGGCGCCACCCGCGGCGTCTGCGCTATGGACCTCCGCTCCATGGAACTCCGGACGTTCCCTGCGGATGCAGTGATCATCTGTACCGGCGGCATCGGCGCCCTCTTCGGCAAATCCACCAACTCCGTCGTCTGCACCGGCTCCGCCCAGTCCGCGCTCTACCAGCAGGGCGCCTTCTACGCCAACGGCGAGTTCATCCAGGTTCACCCCACCGCCATCCCCGGCGAAGACAAGCTCCGTCTGATGTCCGAGTCCGCCCGCGGCGAAGGTGGCCGCGTCTGGGTCCCGCGCGATCGCAACGAGAAGCGCGTCGCCCGCTCCATCCCCGAGGCCGACCGGTTCTACTTCCTCGAAGAGTGGTACCCCAAGTACGGCAACCTCGTCCCCCGCGACATTGCCACCCGCGCCATCCACCGCATCGTCTACCAGGAAAATCTCGGCATCGACGGTCAGCCCATGGTCTACCTCGACCTCACCCACCTGCCGCCCGCGCGCCTCAACAAACTCGAAGGCATCCTCGAGATCTACGAGAAGTTCGTCGGCGACAACCCGCGCGACGTCCCCATGAAGATCTTCCCCGGCATGCACTACACCATGGGCGGCCTCTGGGTCGACTTCCACCAGCAGACCAACCTCCCCGGCCTCTTCGCCGCCGGAGAGGCCGACTACTCCATCCACGGCGCCAACCGCCTCGGCGCCAACTCGCTCCTCTCCTGCATCTACGGCGGCTTCGTCGCCGGCCCCTGCGCGATCGAGTACGCCAAATCCCTCGGTCCCCAGCCCGGTGACGGCGGCCACAGCGCTGAACTCCAACGCCAGCGCGAAAAGAACCAGGCCCTGCTCTCGAGCACCGGCACCGAAAACCCCTTCAAGCTCTGGCGCGAGCTCGGCGACACCATGACCCGCCACGCCACCATCATCCGCTACAACGCCGGCCTCGCCGAAGCCGACGCCAAGATCGTTGAGCTCCAGGCGAGATTGAAGAAGGTAAACCTCTCCGACAAAAGCCAGTGGGCCAACACCTCCTTCGCCTTCGGCCGCCAGCTCGACAACATGCTCCATCTCTCCCGCGTCGTCGTCCAGGGTGCCGCCGCCCGCGACGAGTCCCGCGGTGCCCACTACAAGCCTGACTTTCCCGACCGCAACGACCCGGACTTCCTCAAAACCACCAAGGCCGCCTTCGTCGACGGAGCCCCGCAGCTCTCCTACGAAGACGTCGACACCCAGTACATCGAACCCCGCGCCCGCAACTACGCCGCCACCGCATGAACTCCCCGAAAGGAAAGCGCAGGATCCGCAGAGAACGTCTGTCATCCTGAGCGCAGCGAGGGACCTGCTTTCTCACTCACACTCGGCCCCGACCGTGACATCGTCGACCACCCCAGACTGCCGTCATCTCGACCGAAGTGCAGCGCAACGAAGCGGAGAGATCCCTTCCGTCAAAAAGCCGCCGCACCCACCCAACCTCAAACCCTTTGCAAAAGGGCCCCACAATCCGGACCACATCCAGCAGCTGCTTCCAGCAGAAAACTAGCTCCAAGACCTCCATATGAGCCGCCAATACATCACCCGCAACCCGTCCCGCCCCTTCAGCGACGCCATCCTCGTCGACGACAAAACCCTGTATCTCTCCGGCCGCCTCGGCCTCAAAGCCAACGTCGACGAGATCCCCGACACCCTCGACGAAGAGATCCATCGCCTGCTCACCGACTTCAAGGAGATCCTCGCCCTCGCCGGCATGACCATGAACGATCTCGTCTTCGTCCAGATCTTCAGCCCGGACGTCTCTCTCTGGGCGCAGTTCAACGAGATCTACCGCCTCTACTTCGCCGCGCCCCTGCCGCCCCGCTCCTTCCTCGGCTCCGGCCCGCTCCTCTTCGGTGCCCACTTTGAAATGCAGGGCATCGCCGTCAAGGACACCTTCCCCGCATGACACTCTCCGTTCGCGTCCCCATCAACCGGCGTACCCCGGACGACTCTGCTCCGCGAGCCGCAGGCCTCCACTCGGATCGAATCACCCATCCAATCAATCACTATGAGCGGACACCCCCTTCTCACCACCAACGTCTACATCGGCATCGCGGTCGTCTTCCTCGCCATGATGGTCTATTGGTTCTTCTACAACCGCAGCGTTCGCGCCAAACAGGCGAGCCTCAAGGAAACCGGCCACCTGCCTGCCAGCGAGCAGGAAGGCATCGCCCGCGGCACCGCTGAGCGCAATAGCCCCTCGGACGCCAACCGTAAACCCTAGCTAAGAGTTGGCCCCATGACAACCTTCGGTATCGTCATCACCATCCTCTCGGTCGCCTTCTTCACCGCGCTCGTCCTCGTCGGTGCCTGGATCGACGGCCGCCGGCAAAAACTCCTCGAAGCCGGCAAACACCCCGTCACGACGCCCTCCGGAGACGTTGTGGCGGCGGAATCACAGAAGCACCCGTAGTTACGACCGCACGAAAATTTGCGCCTTCCGTAGCGCAACCACTTGCCCTGATAGGTATCTTTAAAGAGACGCATTAACTCGGGTAGCAAAGGTTGGTTTTGCTGGTCTGGAGCAGAGTGCGATCCAGATCTAAGCCTTCTAATTCGAATATTTTAGGACCTGCGATAGAGGGGAGCACAGCTCGCCAGTAGCCGCAGCCGACAGCGCACCTCAGGAGCACGCCCTATGGCCACCACCGTCCAGACCCCCAGCACCACCCACACTCCCGTCGCGCAGTCCGCTGTTGCCGCCCGTACCTCCGCCCGCACCATCAAGGTCGCCATCAAGCGCCAGGCCACCCCGGACGCCGCCGCCCGCACCGAGACCTTCGAGATCCCCTACCGTCCCAACATGAACATCACCTCGCTGCTCGGCGAGATCGCCTGCGATCCCGTCACCTCGGCCGGCGTCGAGACCACCCCCATCGCCTACGACGCCAACTGCCTCGAAGAGATCTGCGGCTCCTGCGCCATGCTCATCAACGGACGCGCCCGCATGGCCTGCTCCGCCCTCGTCGACAAGCTCACCGGCCCCGATGGCGCCGACACCATCACCCTCGCCCCGCTCTCCAAATTCCCCGTCGTCCGCGACCTCGCCGTCGATCGTTCCGTCCTCTTTGAGAACCTCAAGGCTGTCAAGGCCTGGGTGCCGATTGATGGCTCCTACGATCTCGGTGCCGGCCCACGCCAGTTCCCCCAGCTGCAGGAGACCCTCTACCCCCTGTCCAACTGCATCTCATGCACCATCTGCATGGAGGTCTGCCCGCAGTTCAACGACTCCACCAACTTCGTCGGCGCCGCCACCATCGCGCAGGTCAAGCTCTTCAACAACCACCCCACCGGCGCCGTCCTCAAGGAAGAGCGCCTCCGCGCGCTCGCCGGCGACGGTGGCGTGCAGGAGTGCGGCTTCGCCCAGAACTGCGTCGAGGCCTGCCCCAAGCAGCTCCCCCTCACCGAGGCCATCTCCGACGTCAGCCGCGATGTCATCGTCCAGCAGGTCAAGGACTTTTTCACCCGCTAGTCGATCACCGGTCTCGCAAGCGGCTGCAGCGGGTCAGGATCTGCAGCGGCACTCTTCCACCCGTAGGTCTCGTAGTGCCAGTGCGCCCGGCCGGCCGCCAGCTCCAGCACAGTGAAGCCCTCCGGTGTGCCCCACCGGCTCCCCCGCCACCAGTTGCCGGAGACCGCACCGGAGGTGATGTACGGAACATCCCGCCAGAAGACCGTCTCATTGATGTGGGTATGGCCTTGCAGCACCGCGATCACGTGATGTCCTTCAAAGAGGTCGATGACCTGCCGCGCATTGCCAAGCAGAAAGCCATGTAGGTTAGTCATCGCCTGGTAAGCAGCCGCCTTGGCTGCCTTGTCATCCGGCGGAGCATACTGCGGCGCGGCCGAGACCAGGGGAACATGGCTGACGACGATAATGGGAGTCCCAGCCGGCGTCCCCGCAAGATCGGCGGCGAGCCATTGCAGCTGAGCCGAATCAACCATGGCGTCGAACTCACGCTCCGCTGTGATCTGGATCGAGTCGAGCAGAATGAAGTGGTAGCCCTTCTCGTTGAACGATCGGTACGTCTTGGTCCCGAAGCGCTGTTCGAACGCCTTCTTGCCGTACAGCGGGTCGGAGACATCCACGCCGGTCGAAGCCAACCGTCCGAAGACGTCATGGTTGCCGATGACATGATGGATGGGAATGCCATCCAGCGCATGCTCCGTCTTCCCGTACAGGTCGAGCAGCATAAGCGATCGGTCACGTGGAACAGCGGCCAGGTCAAAGCAGTGGTCGCCGCCCTGAATGCAGAGATCGGGCCGAAGCGAGCGGATGCGCCCGAGCGCGAGAGCGGTGCCTTCCGCAGCCTTCAACTCCGGCTGGGTATGCGTGTCGGTGAAGAACACAAGCTTCAGTGACCCGGCTCGGGCGGGGGCAGGCTGAGCCTGAGAGAGCTGAGCGGCGGCGGCGGTGCTGGCAGCAAGAGAGAGGAAGCGGCGGCGATCCATGCTGGCATGGTAGCCGAGCGCGGTTGCAGCCAGATGATCAGATCCTTCGCACCAGGACGTGCCCTCCGGGTGGGGCCACGCACCGGCCTGCAGGCGCAACACCGCCCGCGATGCCCACGCGCATCATAGATCGTGTGACCCAGCGTCACGTGGAGGAGCTACGCAATGCTGACATTAAGCGACGCCCGGTCGATCATCGCCGCGGCAACCAAGAAGGCGGAAGAACTCGGCCAGCCCATGTGTCTCGCGGTCGTTGACGAGGGTGGAAACCTGCTCGCCTTCGAACGTATGGAGAACGCCTGGCGCGGATCGATCGACATCGCCATCAACAAGGCCTTTACCTCGCGCGCCTTCGACATCACCACCAAGGATCTCGGCGACAACTCTGGCCCGGGACAGCAGTTCTTCGGGATCCACGCCTCCAACCACGGCCGGATCATGATCTTCGCCGGCGGAGTTCCCCTCCAGCAGAACGGAACTGTAGTCGGCGCCCTCGGTGTCTCCGGCGGCTCCGGGGAGCAGGACCACTCCGTCGCCGTTGCAGGGTCACAGGGCTACTAACACCGTCTAGACGCAGAGAAGCCCGCCAGAACGGCGGGCTTCTTGATCTCTGAAGTCAAACTTCGTCTCTATTTCGTAAACAAGTCAGTTCCCGGGTTCACATCCTCATCGGCATGGATCCGGTTCTGGGCGCGTTTCGCGCTCTCCATCGCTACGTGGTCTAGCTTGTGCTCTTCAGACTTCGCCACATCGGTAGCGTCACCGGTACTGCCCTCAACGGCTTCATGGGACGGACGAGCTGGAGTCTTGGTCGAATCGATACCTTGTGCCATGCATCACCTCTGTTCATTAGGACGAGGTGCTCTCCCCTCAGGTTGCCGCCCCAGGATCCACTTTGTCGTTGGTACACTGCACCTACCCATGCCAGAGCTGAAGACGACGCGTCCCCTGTTGCTGCTCGACGCGCATGCCGATACACCCCAGCGCTTCCTGGACGAGGGCTGGAACTTTACCGACGATCTCGCCGGAGGTCATCTCAACCTCGCCACAGCCCGCCAAAGCGGCCTCTCCGGACAGTTCTTCGCCATCTGGCCCGAGCCGCGGCAGTGGCGAGGCCAATACGCCCACCGCACCTTCAGCCTCATCGACGCCGTCGAAACGCAGATCTACCACTCCCGCGGCCAGATGGCCCTCTGCCGCTCCGCAAACGAGATCCTCGCCGCGTCGGAGGCAGGACGCTTCGCCGTTCTGCTCGGCATCGAAGGCGGCCATGCCATCGAGAACTCGCTCGATCTTCTCCGCCAGTACTTCGCGCGCGGCGTGCGCTACATGACCCTTACCTGGGCCAACTCGAACGATTGGGCAGACTCCTCAGGCGATCTCGACGATCCAGCCGTCGATCATCACGGCGGTCTCACCAGCTTCGGTCGCGACGTCGTACGCGAGATGAATCGACTCGGCATGATGGTCGATATCTCGCACGTCTCGGACGCCACCGCCTCCGCTGTCCTCGCCACCTCTATCGCCCCCGTGCTGGCCAGCCACTCCAGCGCCCGCGCGCTTACCGCATCTCCGCGAAACCTCTCGGATGACCTCGTTCGGGCCATCACCGCCACCGGCGGCGCGGTGATGGTGAACTTCTACCCGGCCTTCATCAGCGAAGCTTGGCGCACCGCCTGGAACGATCTCGCTCCGCAACGGAAGCAGGAGCATGATCGCCTGCGACACGAGTGCGACCTCCGCGGCGAGCCCGTCACCCATGCCTTAGCCAATGCTGTCGACCGTCAATTCGCGAGCTGTGTTCCGCGTCCCGCGTTTGCGTCCCTTATCGACCACATCGACCATATCTGCCGGGTCGCCGGAGCCAGGCACGTCGGTCTTGGCTCTGACTTCGACGGCATCTGCGCCCTCCCTGAGGAGATCGACTCGGCAGCCGATCTCCCAAAGATCGCAGCGGCCTTGAGGCAGCGCGGCTACAACGAAGAAGCAGTCCGCGGGATCATGGGAGAGAACCTGCTCCGCGTCATGGGTCTCGTGGAAGAAGTCGCAGCGGCGTCCTAGCCAAGCGAGGTCGCCTATTTCTCCGCCAGGATGTCAATCTTCCGGATCTGTGGCGGTTCGCTGAGCAGATCATCCGCATGCGCCATCAGCGCCTTCGCAATCTCCCCGCTTAGGTGCGCTTCGCGCCCAGCTTCATCCTCAAACGTGTCAAAGATGCCGTAGCGTCCTTCCGCCTCCTTCAGCGCGTACCAGGTCACCGTTCCCTTCTCCTGTTTCGCCATCTCGGCCCCTTGTTTCAGAAGCGCCTCGACCTCTGCCTCTTTCCCCGGCTTCGCTTTGAGCGAGCCATACAGTGCAAGCTTCACCATCTCAGACATCCTTTCCCTGACTGTACCTAGGATGCATCTCCAAGCCATGGGTTCCTTCTCCCGGATGCGGCCACTCCGCCCCTTAAACCTGCCAACTCTCCTGAGGTGAGCCGAGGTCGCGTAAACTAGAAGGTAGTGATTCTGAACCCGCCCATGTTCGGCCTGCTTGTCTCTTTACCGCTCTTCGTTCCCGTCGCGATCGCACAGACAGCCACTCCGCCCGCGACGCAGACTCCCGCCTCACCGCCTCCTGCCGCAAGTGCGCCAGCGGACCTGCCCGACGGTCCCGAGGCCGCCTCCCAGGTTCGCCCCCCGATAACGCCTACCGGACCAACGGCTTTGATCGACACCACCATGGGCCGTCTTTCTTGCAAGCTGTACGACAAACAGGCGCCCGTCACGGTAGCTAACTTCACCGGCCTGGCCCAGGGCACCAAGGACTGGGTTGATCCCACCACGCTCAAGAAGATGCACGGCCAGCCGTTCTACAACGGCACGACCTTTCATCGCGTGATCCCAAACTTTATGATTCAGGGTGGAGACCGGGTGGGGGATGGTACCGGCGACCCTGGCTACTTCTTTCAGGACGAGATCGACCCCACACTGACCTTCAATGTGCCAGGCCGGCTTGCCATGGCGAACTCCGGCCCCGCAACCAACGGCAGCCAGTTTTTCATCACGGAATCACCCGTCGAGGAGCTGAACGGCAAACACACCATCTTCGGTCAGTGCGACGCACAGACCGTCTCCCGGGTCGCCACCATCGCCCGCGTCGAGCGCAACGCCACGGATAAGCCGCTGACCGCGGTCGTCATCCGGAAGATCACGATCGTTCCTGACGGTCAGCCCGTTCCTCCTGAACCCGCCTCGCAACCGGCTCAGGCAGCCCCACCCTCACCAAGTCCATCCCATTGATCCTGCCTTGATTCGTTCCGGCTGCCTGAACGGTCGTCTTTCCCAGGAGCATCATCTCAACGCTTGTCACGTAATCACAAGGAGAACAGAATGCCCAGCACTCCCGGCACGTATGCCACATTCAAGACCTCGGAAGGAACCGTCGTCTGCAAGCTCTTCGAGCAGGAGGCGCCCGAGACCGTTGCTAACTTCATCGGCCTCGCTGAGGGAACCAAGGAGTGGAACTCCCGCTCCAAGAAGGGCGCCAAGCTTTACGACGGCACCATCTTTCATCGCGTGATCCCGAACTTCATGATCCAGGGCGGAGATCCGGAGGGTACCGGCATGGGCGGCCCCGGCTACAAGTTCGCCGACGAGACCAAGGGCTCGAAGCATGGCTTCACCCAGCCCGGAAAGCTCGCCATGGCGAACGCCGGCCCGAACACGAACGGCAGCCAGTTCTTCATCACCACAGCCGAGACCAGCTGGCTCACCGGCAAGCACACCATCTTCGGAGAAGTCGTGGAAGGCTACGACGTCGCCGAGAAGATCTCCAAGCTCTCCCGCGACGGCATGGATCGACCGAAAACGCCCGTCGTCCTGGAAAGTGTCGCCATCGAGCGCGTGTAGTTCTTCCTTTGAAGGGCGGCTGTCACACTCGGCCCTTCGACGCAAGGAAGACGGCAGACCTCTCACGGTCTGCCGTCTTTCGTCAAAGTCGTATGGAAAATTCCTGTCTGGTATAGCTTCATTCATCTGACCGCGGCTCAGTGCCTCGTAGAAATAGAGGCGGGTTCCTGGTTCGACATGTGCAAAAGTTCCAACCTGCCTCGGCAAGGCACTCGGCTTCCCTTGGATCTGCGGATTGCAACGAATGCGTTGAAACTGCCATAGATTTGCCCCGCACAATAACAGGCTGCAGAGTGCAAGCGCAGTCCCCGCCAATCTTCCCCACCTCGCCCCGAAGAGGCCGAGCCCCACCCCCGCTAATATGAGCCGCGATCCAGGATCGGCCACGCCTAGCATTAGATGGGGCAGCACTGCGGCGATCATGATTGCGCTTGCCGCAAATCGTCGCAACAACACTTCGTCACGTGTTGCGTTTCCCTGCGCTCGCCGAAAAACTAACCAGAAACAGAGTCCCGCGACCAGGAAAGCTGCACTAATTAACAGCAGAATGACTTTGTCTCCGAAGATTGCTTCGGTCTGCGATGCTCCATTCGCTGAATGTGCATTCACATATCCAAATGGCTTCAGAAATGTATTGAGTTTGTAAAGAAGGAATGCGGAGGAACCGTACCCGTAAGGCGTGGCTGCCGCGGAATGTACACTCGCGGTCGTCGAGGTGTAGCGGCCCAGCGCATACCAGAGCGTCAACAGCAGCGTAGGCGCCGCAGCCCACAGCGCCGCCCAATTTCGTCGCTGGGAAGCAGCCAAGATCAGCAGCAGCAGAGCACACGCGCACGCCTCCATGTGAGTGAAAAACAGGAGCAGCAGCAGGGCACTTAACGCTGCGGGTCGTCTCCTCTGCAGCAACATCGCAGCGAAGAGCAGAAACAGACACAGACCGATCTCGAAGCTGATGTGGCCCCACCAAAGATCAAGGTTGAGGAAGAGCACTGACGGCATGGCAACGAGAAGGCGCCAATCTCGTGTTTCGGTCACCTTGCAAAGTCGCCAGGTCGCCGCGCTTGCAAGCACGAAGTAGGCACAGATCCAGAGCTTCGCAGCCCATGCCCATGGCAAAACGCAATCGAGCAGTCCCAGCGCCACTGTTGTCAGGCTGTTAGGAACTGGATATGGCTTCAGCATATATCCAGCAATCGGATGTCCCGTGAGGACACCGTGCAGCAAGACACCCTGAAACACCCAATCCGGATAGTCGACTAGGGCAGGCGGCCGAGGAGCCACCAGGATGACCACCGCATAGGCTGTCATCACGCCAAGAAAGTAGGCCCAAGCCACGACCGCTGAGCGCGGGCCCTGAATCAGGACCCGCGCTGCTCTTGACCGGGCGTTCATAGCAGCGACCTCGTCTTTGCTTGCATCTCTGCGCCAGTTACACTACGCCAATCACCGCGCACAACTCCTTTACTGCGTCCGCGCTCTTCTGCAGCGCTGCCTGCTCCTCGGCCGTCAGCTTGATCTGAATAATCTGCTCGATACCCTTCGCTCCGAGCTTGCACGGCACACCCACATACAGCCCCTGAATGCCGTACTCTCCCTCGAGATACGCCGCGCACGGCAGAATCTTCTTCTTGTCCTTGAGGATCGCCTCCACCATCTCCACCGCGGCCGCACTCGGCGCATAGTAGGCCGATCCCGTCTTCAGGTACTTCACAATCTCCGCGCCGCCATCCCGCGTACGCTGCACCAGCTCCGCAAGTCGCGTCGGCTCAATCAACTCTGTGATCGGAATTCCTGCAACGGTGGAGTATCGCGGCAACGGCACCATCGTGTCGCCATGACCGCCGAGAACAAATGCGGTTACATTTTCCACCGACACCTTCAGCTCTTCCGCAATGAACGTCCGAAAGCGTGCCGAATCGAGAACTCCCGCCATCCCGATCACACGTTCGCGCGGCAGCCCGGCCTGTCGGAACGCCGTCTGCGCCATCGCGTCCAGCGGATTCGACACGATGATCAGAACGCACTCAGGTGACGCCGCCACCACCTTTGCGACCACATCCGACATGATCTTGTAGTTCGTATTCAGCAGATCGTCCCGGCTCATCCCCGGCTTGCGCGCGATCCCTGCCGTCACCACCACCACGTCGGAGTTCTTCGTGTCCGCATAGTGATTCGTGCCAATGATGGAACAGTCCCGCTTCTCGATCGGCATGGCCTCGAGCAGGTCCAGTCCCTTCCCCTGCGGAATGCCTTCGGCCACGTCCAGCAGAACAACATCCGCCAGCTCCTTCGCCGCAATCCAGTGTGCCGCTGTGGCTCCCACATTCCCCGCACCGATGATGCTTACCTTCTTCCGCATGATTCTCTTCTCTCCTGAGCCGTACCTGCTGCAAACCATCATATGCGCGTCGGCAGTTCACAGAGCTCGCTCCCCTCACACGCACAACGCCCCGGTTCAGCTTCACCGGGGCGTCTGTCAATCGGGAGAGCGCAGCCTTAGAACTGGCCCCAGAGCAGCTGGTTATAAACATCGTGATGGAACTGGATCTCCGGCGACTTCACAATCGTTCCCAGCAGCCGCGCGCATCGATCCGCCGACGCCTGCTTAAGATCCGCATACCGTCCCTTCACATCTTCGCCCAGCAGCTTCGTCGTCCACTCCGCCTTGCGGAAGTCTTCGATCGCCGTGTAGATGTTGTCCGGCAGATACCGCTCCGCCTGCCGCAGGTTCTGGATCTTCGCCGTCTCTCCATCCAGTCCGCTCTTGAAAATCGAGTACAGCACCATGTAGGGGTTCGCATCCGGACCCACAGAGCGAACTTCAACGCGAGCTGACTTCTCGTTGCCGATCGGAATCCGCACCATCGATCCGCGATCCGTCGCCGACGCCTTGATCTGATTCGGAGCTTCAAAGTGTGGATCCAGCCGCCGGTATGCATTCACGCTCGCGTTCAAGAGCAGGCAAAGATCGTTGCCATGCGTCAGAATGCGATCCGTAAACTGCCACGCCATCTCCGAGATCTTCTCCTCACCCTTCGGATCCCAGAACAGATTCTTGCCGTCCTTGGTGATCGAAATATTCGTGTGCATGCCGCTGCCGTTTACACCCGTCACCGGCTTCGGCAGAAAGCTCGCCGTCATCCCCATCTGCGTCGCCACCTGCCGACAGATCAGCTTGTAGAGCTGAATCTGATCCGCCGCCGCCACCACCTCGCCGTAGCTGTAATTAATCTCGAACTGGCTCGGCGCCACCTCCGGATGATCCTTCTCGTTCTCGAAGCCCATCGCCCGCTGAACCTCCGCCGAGATATCGATGAAGTCCCGCAGCGGATCGCCTGGTAGTGAATGGTAGTAGCCGCCCTTATTCACGTACTCGAACACACCCGTCTCTGGGAAGGTCTTCTCCGCATCAATGCCGTCGAACAGAAATCCTTCAATTTCATTCGCCGCATTCAGCGTGTAGCCCTGCTTCTCGAACAGCTCCTTCGAGTACTGCTTCAGCACGCCGCGAATATCCGCCGCATACGTCCCGCCGTTCTTATCGATCACCTCACCGAACACGATCACCTTGCCCGGCCCGAACACATCCGCCGGTACCCAGTAGAACGCGCTCCAATCGATCCCGAGCCGCAGATCGCTCTCCCGCTGCGCCGTAAATCCACGGATCGACGATCCGTCGAACGTCAGGTTGTCATAGCTCTTGGCCAGGAACTTCGCATCGTAATCCAGCATGTGCAGACGACCCTCCAGATCGCTGAACATGACCGTGACCGCCTTCACGCCCTTCGTATCCGTCAGGTACTTCAGCCGCTGCTCCTGCACCTTGTCGGCAGGAACCCGCTTCTTGCGCTGGTCCTTCGCCTCCAGATTCAGGTCCTCCAACTCGGCGTAAGACAACTCAAGGAAATCGCGAAACTCTCTCATGACGCTCCTTCAAATCTCGTTAGAAGGTCCGGCACGATGCGGAACGGCGGCCGAACCAGACTGCGTTGGGGTCAGGTGACTAGGATCGTGCTCCAATTGGCTGCGATTCATTCAAACCTAACAGATTCAGCCTCCAGATAGAAGGCGGGTTAGGCGCCGGAAACGGCCATTCTCCCTGCTACACTGAACAGGTCATCTGGAGGTGACCAGAATGGGGCAATCGAAGAAGAACATCTCCAAAGCACTCGGTGCAAGCTCGCCTGATAGCGTCTCCATTGCCTACGCAAAAGCTCACTTCTCGTCGGTCGTCTCTGGCGTTCAAAAGAAACGTAATCCGATCACGGTTCTGCGGCGTGGTATGCCGATCGCACAGATCGTTCCCGTAGCAGAAGCAGAGCTCTCCTCTGGCTATGGCTGGATGCGTGGCTCCGTTAAGGAGCTCGGCGACATCGTCGGTCCAACCGGAGTGGAGTGGACCCTGAAGGATGAGTAGCGCCTCATCCCTCCTGCTCGATACCCACATCTGGCTGGACTTCATCAACGCATCTCCAAAGCTGCGTACTCCAACTGTGGTGGCCATCGACGCAGCTCGTCTAACCGGCTCAGCCTTTGTCTCCGTCATCTCTGTTTGGGAGATTGCTCAGCTCGCACGTCTGCAGAAAATCTTCCTGCAGGTCTCAGTAAACCGCTGGGTCGAAGACGCCTTCAAACTTCCAGGCATCCAGCTCCTTCCCTTTACCCCCGAAATCGCCATCGCCTCGGTCGACCTCCCCGGGGCCATGCACAAGGATCCCTCCGACCGCATCCTCGTCGCCTCCGCGCGGGTCGAACGGTTAACCCTCGTGACACGCGACCGCGATATCCTCACGTTTGCCAAAAGCATCAAGCTCGCCTGTCTGCAGGCCTGAGGTCTTCAACAATGAGAATCAAATCCACCCGCATCGCACTCATCCAGATGTCCTGCGACCCCGACACCGACGCCAACCTCGCCAAAGCTGTCGACCGCTGTCGCGAAGCCGCCACTGCCGGCGCAAACATCATCTGCCTGCCCGAGCTCTTTCGCGCCCAGTACTTCTGCCAGCGTGAAGACCACGCTCTCTTCAGCATCACCGAGTCCATCCCCGGCGCCTCCACCGCCGCCCTCTCCGCCGTCGCCCGCGAGCGCAGCGTCGTCATCATCGCCTCGCTCTTCGAGCGTCGCGCCCCCGGCCTCTACCACAACACCGCCGTCACGCTCGACCCCACCTGCTCCACGCCCGACAACATCGCCAGCGTCTATCGCAAGATGCACATCCCCGACGATCCGCTCTACTACGAGAAGTTCTACTTCACCCCCGGCGATCTCGGCTTCAAAGCCGTCGATACGGCCGCAGGTCGTATCGGAACGTTAGTCTGCTGGGATCAGTGGTACCCCGAGGCCGCCCGGGAGACCGCCCTGCGCGGCGCCGAGACCCTCTTCTATCCCACCGCCATCGGCTGGCACCCCAGCGAAAAGGCCGAGTTCGGCGTCGCCCAGTACGACGCTTGGCAGACCATCCAGCGCGCTCACGCCATCGCCAACGGCGTCTTCGTCTGTGCCGTCAATCGCGTCGGCCACGAGCTCGGCGATGTCCTGATTGACGGTAAGCTCAACCGCGTCCCGCCCACCGCCAACGAGGTCGTCGGTATGACCGGAGACTTTACTGTCGGCCCCAACCCCGGCCTCGAGTTCTGGGGCGGCTCCTTCATCGCCGATCCCTTCGGCCGCATCCTTGCCCAGGCTTCGCACGACAAAGAAGAGATCCTCATCGCCGATCTCGACCCGAAGCTCGTCGAAGTCACCCGCCAGCACTGGCCCTTCCTCCGCGACCGCCGCATCGACGCCTACACCGGCCTCACCAGCCGCTTCATCGACTGACGCCGGAATAAGAAGAAGAGCCGGAAGCAGTTCCGCGGAGGCGTCATGCCCTATCCCTTTCTGGAGAGCACTCTCGCGTCATTCAAGTGCCAAACCCGCATCACCAAGTTCCAGGATTTCTCGTCCCAAGAGGCCGTCTCGTGGCGTAGTTACCCCGTGCAACACGGTAGGCTGAACACAGAGATGGAGAACGCTTCGACCGAATACCGGGGAGCCCCGGCATCCGGCCTCCGGCCACCCCGTCCGACAGAACCAGACATCGAGACCTAACCCTCATCGTTCAAAGACTTTGGGACCGAAGTACCCGGGGAGGGTACCTCCATCGCAAAGTCATCACCGCCACCGCGGCACATGAAACGACAAACCAGTGACCGACACACGCAAATACCGCATGCCCGCCGAGTGGGCTCAGCACGCCGCCACCTGGATCGCCTGGCCGCACAACCCGGAGGACTGGCCCGGCAAGTTCCAACCCATCCCCTGGGTCTATTGCGAGATCATCCGTCACCTGTCTCGCGTCGAAGACGTGCACATCCTCGTCAATGACCTCGCCGCGGAAAAGCGCGCCTACGGCATGCTGCGCCGCCAGGGTGCCAACCTCGCCCGCCTCCACTTCCACACCTGGCGCACCGATCGCGTCTGGCTCCGCGACTCCGGCCCCATCTTCGTGAAGAATGCGCAAAATCAGATCGCCATCACCGACTGGAAGTTCAACGCCTGGGCGAAATACCCAAACCACCTCAACGACGATCAGATCCCGCAACACGTCGCCACCCTCTACGCCATGCCGAGCACGCAACCCATCGTCACCCTCACCGACGGCACCCAGCACCGCCTCGTCCTCGAGGGCGGCAGCATCGACACCAACGGCGGCGGCATCCTCCTCACCACCGAAGAGTGCCTCCTCTCCGACGTCCAGCAGCGCAACCCCGGCGTCTCCCGCGCCCAGCTCGAACAAGCCTTCCACGACCACCTCGGCATCGAAGAGGTCCTCTGGCTCAACCGCGGCTGCGCCGGCGACGACACCCACGGCCACGTCGACGACATCACCCGCTTCGTAGCGGAAAACACCATCCTCACCGCCATCGAGCCCAACACCGCCGACGAGAACCACCTCCCTCTCGCCGAGAATCTCGATCGCCTTCACACCGCCCGCAACCTGCAGGGCCAGCTCTTCGAGATCAAGACCCTTCCCATGCCCGAGCCCGTCTTCTTCGCCAACCAGCGCCTCCCCGCCTCCTACGCCAACTTCTACATCGCCAACGGCCTCGTCCTGGTTCCTACCTTCAACGACCCCAACGATCGTATCGCCCTCAACACCCTCGCCGACTGCTTCCCCGACCGCACCGTCACCGGCATCCACTGCACCGACTTCATCTGGGGCCTCGGCGCCCTGCACTGCATGACCCAACAGGAGCCCGCCTGATGGCCTTCACTCCCAGCTCCGCACCCTGGCCCCCGCCACCAGATATCGAGTCCATCCAGGAGCTTGTCGCCACCGCCGACATCGAAGACTTCATTGCCGATGGCGCCCCGCCCGATGAGTACGAGACCGAGGCCGAACTCCTCTTCAACACCGTCGAGAACCTCGCCACACCCGATCTCACCGCGGGCAACATCGCCCCACTCATCGAAGACATCTGGCGCAAATCTTTTGAGCTCGACGACGCTGCCATCGCCCAGCGGCGTCCCGCAATCCAAGCCCTCGCCGCGCAGATCGCCCGCTTCTTCGGCCCGGAAGCCGTACCGCTCGTCCGCTAAGCCCACTTGCAAACAAAGTAGCCATGACCGACCTCGACCTCATGCATCTCGCCCTCGCCGAAGCTCACGCAGCCGAAGCCGCCGGTGAGGTTCCAGTCGGCGCCGTAGTCATCTCCCCCGACGGCCACACCATCCTCGGCCGAGGCAACAACCAGGTCCTTCGCACCTCCGATCCCACCGCCCACGCCGAGATCGTCGCCCTTCGCGGCGCTGGCCTCACCCTCGGCAACTACCGCCTCACTGGCTGCACCCTCGTCTGCACCCTCGAGCCCTGCGCCATGTGCGCTGGTGCCATCCTCCACGCCCGCATCGCGCGCCTGATCTACGCCGCCCCCGACCCTAAAGCCGGCGCGTGCGGCTCGGTCCTCTCCGTCCTCAATCATCCGCAGCTCAACCACCGCGTCGAGGTCACAGCCGGTATCCTCGCCGAAGAGTGCAGCGCCCTGCTGTCGAACTTCTTCCGTACCCGCCGGCTCCAGCTCCGAACCGCCGCATCCAACCCGTAACACCATCACCCACCAAGGAGCTCGCATGTCAGGTCGTCTCGCAGGAAAGGTCGCCGTAGTCACCGGCTCAGGATCAGGCATCGGCCAGGCCATCGCAGAGCGTCTCGCCCAAGAGGGTGCCGACCTCGTCATCGATTACCGCAACCACATCGATCAAGCCAACGTCACCAAATCGAAGATCGAAGCCGCCGGCGGCAAAGCCATTATGGTGCAGGCCGACGTCTCCAAGCTTTCCGACTCACAGAACCTCGTCAACCAGGCCTGGGATCAGCTCGGGCACTGCGACATCCTCGTCAACAACGCCGGCATCGAGAAGCACGCACCCTTCCTCGAAGTCACCGAGGCCGACTATGACGCCGTGCTCGACGTCAACCTCAAGGGCGCCTTCTTCCTCACCCAGTTCTTCGCCAGGCGGCTCGCCGATGCCAAGAAGCCCGGCGCCGTCATCAACATCAGCTCCGTCCACGAAGACATGGTCTTCCCCAACTTCTCCACTTACTGCGCCTCGAAGGGCGGCATGCGCATGGTCATGCGTGACCTCGCCGTGGAGCTCGGCCCGCTCTGTATCACCGTCAACAACATCGCACCCGGTGCCGTTAACACCCCTATCAACACCACCCTCATGGCCGATCAACCCAAGCTCGACGCCCTGCTCCGCAACATACCTCTCGGCCGCATGGGCAAACCCGAAGAGATCGCCGGTGTCGCCGCCTTTCTCGCCTCCGCCGACGGCTCCTACGTAACCGGCTCCACCTACTTCATCGATGGTGGACTCATCCGCAACTATCACGAGCAGTAGCGGAACCTCGTCTCTCCTTCCTTGTTATCGACTCCGAGCCATTTGTTTCTTTCGCTCGAGAATCACCTCTCCGCACGTTGCCCTAGAATGGAACGTATGGACCTGACCCTCTACTCCGCCGGCTGGTGCCGCGACTGCCGCGAGGCCAAACGCTTTCTCGCGAAGCACAATATCCCCTACAAAGAGATCGACATCGAGAACACTCCCGGCGCCGCCGATGAAGTCCTGCGTAACGTAGGCAAGCGCGCCATCCCTCAGTTCGTCATCGATGGCAAGTGGGTTCAGCCCTACAAGCCGGGACAGGGCTTCCTCCACGAAGAGATGGCCACGCTGTTTGGCGTGTAAGCCACGTCAACTCCTCCAGAGCGTGATCGGCAGAGCTCGTCTGGGGACCTCTTGCGGCACATCAGAACGCCGTCTCGTCGGAAAACCCTAACCTACACCTGCTCCCGTTCCACTTCCGCCTGCTCACGCAGTATCTCCTGCGGCGGAGATGTTGCCTGAACTGCTGCTTGCATGGCCGGGGTGGCCGCATCGCCATCCATCGCGGCGATCGCTTCTCCTGAGGTTATTGATCGGCCGGAAAACGGCCACCGCACGGAGAGCACCCGCACCCGGTCCTTGTCTCGCTGCGTCGCCCTCGTCGTTGCCGTTAACAGATCGTTGATCGTCATGATTCCAACAAACTTTCCTGCTGGGTCGACAACGGGAAAGCTCGTCAGCTTCGTCTCCGCCATCTCCGTCGCCGCCTGTCGCAACGTCTGCCCCGGCGACATCGCCGTCGGCTCTGGATCGCCATCCATCCACAGCGCTCGTCCCTGCTCCCGCTCCTTCGCCGCCCGAATCATTTGTGAACGCGTCAGCACCGCCGTTAGCTTTCCGTTCTGATCCACCAATGGAAACAGTCGTTGCCAGTGGGCCCACGCATCGCCTCCGCGCTCCTCCATCGAACGCAGCCAGTTCTTGGCATCCTTCCGGCTCGCCGTCGATGCCAGCGCGTACACACTCGTGTGCATCGCCTGCCCGACCAGCACCAGCTCCATCGGATCGACGCCATACTCGCGGCTCAAATGTAATCCTCGCCTGCTCAAACCCTCAGTCAACATCGATCGCGGCTGCACCAGTACGCTGATCGCGTAAGCGGACACACACGCCAGCAGCACTGGCAGCATCAACCCTCCATTGTGGGTCAGCTCCACCGCCAGCATCGCAGCCGTCAGTGGGCTTCCAATCGCCGCCGTCAGCACCGCAGTCATCCCCACCACCACCCACGCGCCCGTCGACATCGTCGGCATCCAGTGCCCCAGCGCCGCTCCCATCGCGCCACCCAGCATCAGCAGTGGTGCCAGGATGCCCCCCGCCGTCTCCGACCCCAGTGAGAAGATCCAGATCGCGCTCTTCACCACCAGCACGCCCGCCAGCAGCTTCCATCCGGCATTGCCAGAGATCATCTGCTGAATCACGCTGTACCCAACCCCCAGCGCCTGCGGAAAGATCAATCCCCCGAGTCCAATCCCCAGACCGCCAATCGCTGGCCACCACATCCAGTGGATCGGAAGCTTCTTGAACATGTCTTCGGAGAAGTACACCGCCCGCGAGAGCCCGGCCGCCACAAAGGCCGCGATGATCCCGATCGCCAGGGCCCCCAGCATCGCCATGTGGTACACCGGCGCGCCAGTCTGCGCCATCTCGAACAGCGGCCTCGGTCCCAGCAGCAGACGTCGCATCGCGCCTGCCGTCACACACGCCATCGCCACCGGCACCAAGCTTCGCGGCTTCCACTCAAACAGCAGGATCTCCACTGCCAGCAACACCGCCGACATCGGACAATTGAACGTCGCTGCCATCCCCGCGCTCGCGCCAGCCACCATCAGTACCGTCCGCTCGGAGTCCGTCATCGGCAGCAGCTGTCCCAGCACCGATCCAATTGCCCCGCCCGTGATGATCACCGGCCCTTCCGCGCCAAACGGCCCACCCGAGCCAATCGAAATCGCTGTTGCCAGCGGCTTCAGCACCGCCACCCGCGGCTGCACCTTGCCGCCGCCAAACACAATCGTCTCCACCGCCTCCGGCATCCCGTGCCCACGAATTTTTTTTGACCCGTACCGCGCGATCACACCAACCAGCAGCCCGCCCAGCACCGGCAGAAACACCCTCCACCACCCCGCATGCCCCTGCCACGGGTCGACCTCGGCAAAGCTCCATCGCTGGAAATAGAACAGGTTTGTGAACAGAGCAATCAGCTCCAGCAGCACCCAGGCGGCTACGGCGGAGATCGCCCCCAGCGCCGCCGCCAGCGCGCTCACATACAGAATTCGCGAGTCCGCCGAGTAGTCCCGCAACACCGTCCGCGTCAGCGCCATATCGCCTCCGCCCGCGCGTTATTGCGCCCCAAACCCAGCCGCGCTAGCGCCTCAATCATCGCCGGCCCCGCCCGCTCCAGCTCCACCAGATGCGCCGCCGCCACTTGCATCAACACTCGCCGACCCGCATCCGTCAGCACCACAATGGATCGCCGCAGATCCGCCTCGTCACTCAGCCGCTTCACCAGCCCCAGCCGCTCCGCCCGGTCCACCAGCTCCACCGTGCTGTTATGCCGGAGCACCATGCGCTCCGCAATCGTCGAGATCGTCACCCGCCCCATCGCACTCGCCGCTTCCACCACCTGCAGCAGCTGGTACTTCTGCGCGGAGATTCCCTGCGTCTCCGCACTCGTCTCGCTGAAGTGCAGAAATCGCCGCAGCTCATAACGAAACTCCGCCATCGCCGCCAGCATCCCGGCATCCACGGGCGGTGCCTTTCGATCTGTCATTCGCGTCATATTGCAAGTGTATCGTGCCACGACATACACCTCCCCGGCTGCGCGCCCATCCCGCTTACCCGTAAACTGGTAGAGTCCGCGAATCGGTCTTTTTCTCAGCCCTACCCCGATCGACTGCGCCGAAAGGATTCTCTCTTGATCGCTCGCTACACCCGCCCGGAGATGGGCCAGATCTGGTCTGACGACAACAAGTACCGCAGCTGGCTCACTGTCGAGATCGCCGCGTCGCAGGCCCTGGCCCGCGCCGGCATGGTCCCGCAGCAGGCTGCCGACGTCATCCGAGACCAAGGCAGCTTCACCGTCGCCCGCATCAACGAGATCGAAGCCGAAGTCCGTCACGACGTTATCGCCTTCACCACCTCGGTCTCTGAAAGCATTAACAATCCCGACGCCTCCCGCTGGCTCCACTTCGGCCTCACCTCCACCGATGTCGTCGACACCGCGCAGGCCCTGCAGCTCAAGGCCGCCGCCTCCATCATCCGCGCCGGCATTATCACCCTCTCTGAGACCCTCCGCCGCCGCGCTCTCGAGTTCAAACACACGCCATCCATCGGTCGCACCCACGGCGTCCACGCCGAGCCCACCACCTTCGGCCTCAAGCTCCTGCTCTGGTACGCCGAAATGCAGCGCAACCTCGTCCGCTTCGACGCCGCCGCCGAGGATCTCCGCGTCGGCAAGCTCTCGGGTGCCGTCGGCACCTTCGGCCATCTCAAGCCCGAACACGAAGAGGCCATCTGCGCCGCCCTCGGCCTGCGCCCCGTTCCCGTCGCCACGCAGGTTGTTCAGCGCGACCGCCACGCCGCCTACATCGCCACTCTCGCCGTCCTCTGCTCCACCCTCGACAAGATCGCCACCGAGATCCGCCACCTCCAGCGCACCGAGGTCCGCGAAGCCGAAGAGTTCTTCTCCGAAAAGCAGAAGGGCTCCTCCGCCATGCCGCATAAGCGCAACCCCATCACCTCCGAGCAGATCTCCGGCCTAGCTCGCGTTGTCCGCGCCAACGCCCAAGTCGCCTTTGAAGACGTCGCCCTCTGGCACGAGCGCGACATCTCTCACTCCTCTGCCGAGCGCGTCATCCTGCCCGACTCCACCATCCTCGCCGACTATCTCCTCGCCAAAACCTCGAACCTCATCGACAAGCTCCTCGTCTATCCGGCACGCATGCTCCGGAACCTCGAGTCCACCGGCGGCCTCGTCTTCTCCGGCCAGCTCCTGCTCGATCTATCAGCTGCCGGAATGTCCCGCGAAGACGCCTATCGCCTCGTGCAGTCCCACGCCATGCGCGCCTGGAAGGAAGACCTCGTCTTCCGCGACGAGATCGCCCACGTCCCCGAGATCACCTCGCGCCTCTCGCCCGAGCAGCTCGACCGCGCCTTCGACTACCGCCGCCAACTCGCCAACGTGGACGCCATCTTCCATCGCGTGCTCGGCCAGCAGGCGTGATCACGCTGATCACGCTGCTGCTCGTCTGCTCGGGCGCGAGCGGCGTCCTCGCCCAGGCTCCAACACAGCTCTCACCGCAGCTCGTTCCTACCCTCGTCACCGACACCATCGCGCGTGCCTTCAGCGACACCCGTGCGGCGGCACATCTTCGTCACCTTACCCGCATCTCCGATCGCCCGCTGCTCCGTCAGATCACCTGCACCGCGGCCGCAACCAACACCCCGCAGGGAGCTCTCCTCGCCAAGGAGTCTGAGGCCGATGGATCCCTTTTCTCCGTCACCGATCTGAGTCGCCTGCCGCCCGATCTCAAGCGCGTCGCCGAGTGTGCCTCCGCCCGCGGCCGCCGCATCACCCGTTTCTCCGTCGCCGCCTTCACCTCCCCTTCCGACCCATCCGTCACATGGATCGGCGTTGCTCTTTATTGGAGCCGCTTCACGGAGTACTTCGCCCTCCATCTCACACGCAGCTACTCCACCATCAATCCTGCCGTGGATATCGTTCCTGCCTGTCGCTTAATTAGGTAACTCATCTCATTACAAATGATGACCTCCCCCGACCAACTCGTCCAGATCGTCGACGCCGCCCTCGCTGACTCCGTCCGCCGCTCCGGCTCGTGGCTTGCCTGTCGCCCCGGCTGCTCCCAGTGCTGCCACGGCGTCTTCGCCATCTCCGCTCTGGACGCCCATCGTCTCCGCGAAGGGCTCTACGTCCTCGAGCGCACAGATCCCACTCGTGCCGCAGCCGTCCGCTTGCGCACCGCGATCTCGGTCGCTCGCCTCGCTCCTACTTTCCCCGGCGATCCCCAAACGGGAGCCCTCGCCTCCACAGAAGAAGCTCACACGAGCTTCGAAACCTTTGCCGACGACGAGCCCTGCCCCGCGCTCGATCCCGCCACCCAGACCTGCGATCTCTACGCCGCCCGTCCCATCCTCTGCCGCACCTTCGGTCCACCGCTCATCACTCCAGACGATGGCCTCGCCGTCTGCGAGCTCTGCTTCAACGGCGCTTCGCCCGCAGAAATCGACCGCTGCCAGCTCGATCCCACCATTCTTACCGCCGAACAACAAGCCGAAGCGGCGTTCACCGCACACTCCCCCACGCACATCAGCAGCGACGAGCATTTTCGCACCATCATCTCCTTCGCCCTCGCCTCCACCATCCGCTAGCAAGTTCCCCACAGCTCTCCCTTTCATTGTGATCCCGTAGGGATCTGCCATGGCTTTGTTGTCGTCGCTTACCACACACCTGCAGCCGAATCAGCCACGTCCCTCCGCGCGCGATAATGGAACCACAGCATGTCGCAGCCACCCAGCCCGCCGCTCAACCTCACCCTTGCCATCACAGGCGCCAGCGGTTCGGTCTACGCAGCCGAGATGCTACGCGCTCTCGACGCCGACTCGCGCGTCGCCAAAGTCAACCTCATCGTCAGCACCAACTCCCTCCGCGTCCTCGCCGAAGAATTGCAACTCTCAGGCCGCGCGAATCTCGTAGAAAAGCTCCTCGGCGCCCCTAGCGCGAAGGTCGAGCAGCACAATGACACCGACATCGGCGCCAACATTGCCAGCGGCAGCTATCCCACCTTCGCCACCGTCGTTCTTCCCTGCTCCATGGGCACCCTCGCCGCCATCGCCAACGGTCTCGCCGCCACCCTCATCCAGCGCGCCGCCGACGTCACCCTCAAAGAACGACGTCCGTTGGTCCTCTGTGTCCGCGAGACCCCCTTCAACCGCATCCACCTTCGCAACATGCAGTTTGCGTCCGACGCCGGCGCCGTCATCTATCCGTGCATCCCCACCTTCTACGACCACCCGCAAACCACCGCCGACATGGCCCGGAACTTCGTCCATCGTGTCCTCGCCCACATCGGTCTTGCCCAGCTGAACGCCTACACCTGGCAACCCGATCAGCAATAGCCACTGTGAGCGTTCGTTGTCACTCCGTCGGAATCAGTCTCTCTATCGCGGATCACCCGCTCCGCGCTGACGCAGAAACTCCACCGTAGCCGGCAGCACCTGCGACTCACACTCCGATGGCGCCAGGTGCCCGCATCCCCCAATTGGCACAAACCTCGCCCCCGGAATGCCCTGCACGATCTTCTTTCCCGCCGAAGGCGGAATCAGCGTATCGCTCATCCCCCACATCACCGCTGTCGGTGCCTTGATCTCGTGCAGCCGAAACTCCATCAGATCACGTCCGCTCGTCATCGCCGCCAGTGACCGTTGCATCACCCACGCATTCCGTTCCGACCGCCGAAGGAAGTCCTGCTTGACGAAGCCGGGCAGCTTCACCGGCTTGGGTGTAAGCCGCGCCATCAACGTATCGATTCCCGCTGCATCCGTCGGCGTAAACAGCGACGGCCCATAGTCCAGCGGAAAGTAAATACCCGCGCTGTCATAGAGCACCAGCTTGTCGACCGCCTCCGGATGCTCCGCTGCTAGCCGCATAGAGATCCACCCGCCCATCGACCATCCCACAACATCGACACGCCCGAGCCGCATCGCATCTAAAAAGCCCTTCACCGCCGCTTCTTCGTAGGCAATCGTGTACGCCACATCCGGCTTCTCCGACCGCCCATATCCCGGCAGATCCGGCGCGTACACGTGGAACCCCGCAGCAGCCAGTCCCGGCAGCAGCTTTCCCCAATCCTCACCCCGCGCCCCTAATCCGTGAACCAGCAACAACGGCCGGTCCGGCTGTCCGCCCGCCGCCGTCGCCTCGAAGTAGTGCAGCCGCACACCCTTTACCACCACATACCTGCCCTGCACTCCGTCTCGCCAGAGTCCGAAGCGAATCATTGCATCTGCATAGGACAGCGGCCGAAGCACAAAGCTCACGGCCACGATCATCGCAAGCACGACCACTCCACCAACTACCCGCCACCACGTCCGCCGGCGGCTCACGCTTTCGCCGCCCGCGTCAGCGCATCCGTCACCACCCGCCGCGTAGCCTCATCTACCTCAACCATAGCCGCAAGTACCTCAGCATCCACCCACGCCACCTCCTGCGCATCACTACCTGCGTGGGCCACCTGGCGTTCCGCTCCACTCGCGTCATCGACTTCGCAAAGCCAATCCATCAGCACGTAGTGGTACTCCACCGCGCCGCTCTCATCGCGAACGATCCTGTCCAGCAGGGCCAAAAGCTCCAGCGGCCGCACCCTCAGCCCTGTCTCTTCCAGAACCTCCCGCGTCACTCCCTCAAGCATCGTCTCGCCCGTTTCAAGTGCTCCGCCCGGCAGCGTCCACGAGCCCACCATCGGCTCTCGCCCGCGCCGGATCAACAGCACCTTGCCCCCGTCCACCACCGCTCCGGCGACCCCCACCATCGGTCGCGCCGGATACCGCCGGTCGGCCACCCCCATCTCCTCACCGGCGCTTTTCGTCACTTCGGCAGCAACGGCTTTCCGAACTCTTCCCCAAAGACGATATGGTTCGCGTCAAAGCGCCCGCCATCGAACTTGTCCGGCCCATGCGCATGCCCGATCGCCAGCAGCGCCACCACCCAGTAGCTCAACGGCAGCCGCAGCACCTCGCGCACCTTCTCCTGCTCGAACCCTTCCATTGGCGCCGTGTCGTAGCCCAGCACCTCCGCCATCAGCAGCATATGCGTAAACGCGATCGTCACATGCTTGTTCAGCCACGCGTGCATCTGGTCCGTACTGAAGCCTGTGAGGTACTTCGGCACGCTGCTGCGGGCCTGAGCCGCATAACTCTCCGGCATCCCGCCCGCCAGCCCCTTTTGCAACATCAACTCCAGATCCCGCCGCCACCCATCCGCGTCCCCGCACGCCACAATCACGGCGGAGGCCTCCGCCACCTTCGCCTGGTTATAGCTCGCCGCCCGCAGCCGTCGCTTCTGCTCGGCCGTCTGCACCACCACAAACCGCCATGGCTGCAGGTTGTACCCACTTGGTGCTAGCAGACCGGCGTTTACGATCTGTTGCAGGTCCGCCCCGTCAATCGGAGCTCCATCAAAGCTGGGCGTAGATCGGCGATGCCGGATTGCATCGTACAAACTCTTTTCTTGCTCTACCATCGCGTCCCTAGAAAGTCCTCGCTCCACAACATGTCACCCACGACTGGGCAGAGAAGCACGTATGAGTAGCGGTTTCTCCTGCACTCGCGAGCAAGTGACATGGAAATGTACCGTTTCCTGTATTTCCGCGCAAATGCGCTACAGAAAAGAATAGCATTCGCCACTCGTATCCCATCTCTTAACGCAACGTTCATCAAGGAGTGAGGGACACACCTTCGCCCCGTAAAATCGGATCTGCCTACTTCATGTCTGACATTCTGTGTTCCGTCACAAGCGGCAATCGACCAGCTGCCTCCAGTGAAACCAGAACGCCCTCAAATGAGCTCCGCAGCTCGGGATACGCCGACACCAGCGCCTGAGCCATCCCGTCACCTCGCAGCCGCAGCTCCGCCGCATCCGTAGACGGCTCGTCCAGCCGAACCACAACATCAACCCGGCTCCGTCCCGCCAGCGCCTCGAGACTTAGTCCCGTAATCCGGTACTCCTTCCCGTCCTGTCCCTTGATCACCAGCGGCGTCGACTCGCTTACCCCGCTCGAGAGCGCCGGCGGAGCCGCGGCCTTCTGCTCGTCCTGCAGCCGCTCCAGGTGCGTCGATTGCACGAATCCCGCCGGCCGCAACAGCGCTTGCGCCTCCGTGTAGTAGAGCCACGCCGTCCATGGCTGCTTCGCCGCGTTCAGCCGCCGCGCCTCTCGCCAGTACCACACGCCGTCATGTCCGGCCGCCTGTGTCGGCCCGGGAAAGAACCCCGCCAGCAGCCACTTGCCCGCGTCCCGCCGCATCAGCAGCGACACTCGCCACGGCGATGGGCCAGTTCCATACACCACTGCAAAGCCATACGTTCCAGCCGTCAAGCCGGCGATCGAGAGATCCACCTCCGCCTGCGAGTGGTTCAACGTGCAGAAGAACTGCGCCTCGCTCCCCGCCCCCAGCGCCGTGGCGTCCAGCAGATACACCTGATCGACCGCCAGTGTGTCTCCCTTTAGGTGCGGCGCCAGCTCTGCAACCGCCCCGCGGATCCCGCTGAAGTCCTTCGTCAGCTCCGGAATGGTCCCGGTCTCTAGGCCCGCCGCGTCACCCGCCTGCATCTTCCCCGCAAGCTCCCGTGCCGCCTCTGCCAGCGCCGCTCGGTCCGTCGGCTGCATTGCGGATTGCGTTGTGCAGGTCTCGGCATCCGCTCTCTGAACCAGATCAGCAACTCCCGCCAGGACCAGCCCCGCCGCAGCGACGCCAACGGCCCGAATAGCCTTCCCGCGCTGCCCGAAGGCCCATCTCACACTCCCACTCATCTCGTCCCGGCTCCCAAAGTAGACTACTCCCAGCATCTCGGCCCGAATGCGTGCCACGCATCAGTGCCCCAGCTTCATCAGACGCGTCCAAGGGAGAGAACGCATGCAGAGCCAACCTCCATTTCGAGCTCCCGCACGATTCCGCCACCCCGGCCTGCTCTGCGCCACGATCGCCCTCAGCATCTTGCCATCACCTTTAAAGGCTCAGCAGCTTCCAGTGCACGCCCCGACCATCTCCTCCGGGCAGCAGACACCCGCGCGTCCTCAGCACCGCTCGCAGATCACCTTCGAAAAGGGACTGCTCACCGTCTCCGCTTCAAACGCCAGCCTTAACGGCCTCATCCGCGAGATCGCCCGTCAGACCGGCATGAAGGTCACAGGCTCGGTAGCCGAAGACCGCGTCTTCGGCACCTACGGCCCCGCTGATCCGCAACGCGTCCTCGCGACCCTGCTCGACGGCACCGGCTCCAATATCCTTATCCGCTCCAGTGCTGCCGACGCACCGCTCGAACTCATCCTCACGCCGCGAACCGGAGCCCCCACACCGCCCAACCCGAACGCCAACCTCGCCGGCAACGATCAGGACGATGACGGAAGCCCACCCCCGGGAGCCCCAACGTCGCCTGCTGCCACCTTCCGCGGCCGCCAGGCTACGCTGCCCGGCAGCACTCCCGTGCCGCCCCCTGCGAACCAGACCAACCCACCCGCATCTCCACCCTTCGACGACGCCACCGCCGCGCCGGCTGCAAGCGCCCAACCGCCGGCCGCGGGAACAGACACCGGCACTCCCGCCAGCGCCTCCGGTGATTCCGTCAAAACCCCGCAGCAGATCTTCGAACAGCTCCAGCGTCTGCGTCAGCAGAGCACGCCGAACGCCCAGACACCGCAATAGCAGCGCCTGACGACACTCCCTCGCTCTTATCTCTCTGCACTGGGATGTACCGGAATCGGGCGACTGAACCGCCGTCCACCTAATAACTCTACCCGTCCGGACACTCCAACTGCGCCAAAGCAGTCACGGCGTATCGACTCAAATTTGGACGGTCTAGCTGCGCGCCGCCTGCACCACACCCTGCACCGCCCGCCGAGCCTCCACCTGCCGCGCATGGATGCGAAACACCTGGAACATCGTCAGGCACACCCAATACGCCACCAGAACTCCCACCGCCAGAGACATCAGCACCGCACACACCAACATGATCGTCGTCATCACCCAACATCCTCTTTCAGCACAACAAACAGCGCCGCAAGGTCCTTTCCTTGGAAACGCCCTGTCCACTCTGGCAGACCTCTCACGGAGAGGTAAACGTCTTTCAGCGCAGCGGTGTTGACTTCTAAGATACCAATCCCGCCTCCGCTCGTTGCCTTACCGCGCGGTCTTGTCAGACCGGGCCGATCGCCCACCAGACCACCCGCGCCGCTGCACCCTTCCTCAGCGCTTCCTAGTGCGCCTGTCGCATGCCTTCCGCGACCCACCCCTGCCCGCGGATACCGTATCCTAGAGTCTTGGCTACCTCGCCCCAGACTCCGCCCCAGACCTTGCCGCAGATCAAGCCTAAGGCTCCCCCGCGCGCCGCCATCACCCACATCACCGTGCGTGGCGCCCGCCAGCACAACCTCAAGAACATCTCCGTCTCCATCCCTCGCAATACCCTCACCGTCGTCACCGGCCTCTCCGGCTCCGGCAAGAGCTCGCTCGCCTTTGACACCATCTATGCTGAGGGTCAAAGACGCTACGTCGAAACCCTCTCCGCCTACGCCCGCCAGTTCCTTGACCAGATGGAGCGGCCCGACGTCGACGCCATCGATGGCCTCTCCCCCGCCATCTCCATCGAGCAGAAGACCACCTCCCGCTCCCCCCGCTCTACCGTCGGCACCATCACCGAGATCTACGACTATCTCCGCCTGCTCTGGGCCTCCGTCGGCCAGCCCCACTGCCCCAACTGCCACCGCCCCATCACTCGCCAGTCGGCCGAGCAGATCGTCGAACGCATCGCCTCCCTCAACCCCGGCGAGCGCATCACCGTCATGGCCCCCATCGTCCGCGGCCGCAAAGGCGAGTTCCGCGAAGAGCTCGAAGCCCTCGACCAGCAGGGCTTCCGAGTCCGCATCGACGGCGAGATCACCGAAATCTCCGAAGGTATGCGCCTCGAAAAGCGCAAAAACCACACCGTCGAAGCCATCGTCGATCGCATCATCCTCAAACCCCTGGCAGCCACCCCACCGGGTGCTCCCGAGTCAGGTGCCACCAAGGCGGATGCCCCAGGTCTCGACTCTGAGACCTGGGTTCCAGCCCCGAACGCCAACGCAGCCTTGGCAACCCCCAGCCGCCAGGCCACACCACCCAGATACGACACCCGCCGCCTCGAGACCTCCGTCACCAAGGCCCTCGCCATGTCCAACGGCCTCGTCCTCATCGGCATGGAGGACCCCGGCACCCGCGAGCAGGTCGAGACCCTCTTCTCCTCCTCCATGGCCTGCCCCGACTGCGGCATCAACGTCCCCAAGCTCGAGCCCCGCTCCTTCTCCTTCAACTCCACCTACGGCGCCTGCCCCGAGTGCCACGGCCTCGGCTCCATCTACGACTTCGACCCCGCCAAAACCATCGCCGACTGGTCCAAGCCCCTGCTCGACGGCGCCATGGGCCCCGGCTCCGCCTCCGCCTATCTCCTCCGCCTCATCAAGCTCGCCGCCGAGAAATCCAAGATCAACATCAAGGTCCCCTTCGGCGAGCTCTCCCGCGAGCATCAGGGGTTCTTCCTCGTCGGCCCGCCCCGCTCCGAGGCCGCCCGCACCGGCTTCCACGGCATCTTCGCCTACCTCCGCTCCAACCTCGAAGAGACCAAGTCCGAGGGTTATCGCGAGTACATGATGCAGTACATGTCCGCGACCAAATGCCCGAAATGCGACGGCAAACGCCTTCGCCCCGAGTCCCTCGCCGTCACCATCCCCATCACCGCCGAACTAAACGATTCTGTATCTGAGATCACTGGCACCCAGACCCCTGCACGTCCACGCGAAGCGTCGAGAACAGCACGAAGTGCCTCCATCGCCGACTTCACCGCCCTCCCGCTCGACCGCGCCCTCCTCGGCGCCCGCTCCATGCACTTCACCGGCCGCGAACACCTCATCGCCGATCGCCTCCAGCGCGAGATCATCGAGCGCCTCGAGTTCCTCAACGCCGTCGGCCTCACCTACCTCGCCCTCGACCGCTCCGCCGCCACCCTCTCCGGCGGCGAAGGCCAGCGCATCCGCCTCGCCACCCAGATCGGCTCCCGCCTCCGCGGCGTCCTCTACGTCCTCGACGAACCCTCCATCGGCCTTCACCAGCGCGATAACCAGCGCCTCATCACCGCCCTCGAACGCCTCCGTGACCTCGGCAACACCGTCCTCGTCGTCGAGCACGACGAAGACACCATGCGCAAGGCCGACTACCTCCTTGACCTCGGCCCCGGCGCCGGCAAAAACGGCGGCTTCCTCATCGCCGAAGGCACCCCCGCCGAGGTCATGGCCAACCCCGCCTCCGTCACCGGCCAGTACCTCTCCGGCGCCATCGACGTCATCAATCGCCCGCCCAACGCCCTCGGCGAGATCGGTCCGCGCCCGCTCACCGGCCAGTGGATCACCATCGAGGACGCCCGCTCGCACAACCTGCAGAGCGTCACCGCCCACTTCCCGCTCGGCGTCATGACCGTCGTCACCGGCGTCTCCGGCTCGGGCAAATCCTCGCTCGTCAACGACATCCTCTACCGCTCGCTCGCCAAAGAGCTCTACGGCTCCCGCGAAGACCCCGGCCAGCACGGTCGCGTCGTTGGCATCGATCAGCTCGACAAAGTCATCCAGATCGACCAGTCGCCCATCGGCCGCACCCCTCGCTCCAATCCCGCTACCTACACGGGTGTCTTCACTGCTATCCGTGACCTCTTCGCCATGCTCCCCGACTCCCGCGAGCGCGGCTACAAGCCCGGCCGCTTCTCCTTCAACGTCGCCGGCGGCCGCTGCGAGGCCTGCCAGGGCGAAGGCCAGCGCCGCATCGAGATGAACTTCCTCCCGGACGTCTACGTCCTCTGCGAAGTCTGTAACGGCCGCCGTTACAATACTGAGACCCTCGCCGTCAAGTTCAACGGCTTCTCCATCGCCGACCTCCTCGATCTCCCCATCGCCGACGCCGTCCCCATCCTCAAAGACATTCCCAACGTCCACATCCGGTTACAAACCCTCGTCGACGTCGGCCTCGGCTACATCCATCTCGGCCAGTCCGCCACCACTCTCTCCGGCGGCGAAGCCCAGCGCATGAAGCTCGCCCGCGAGCTCTCCAAGCGCCAGACCGGCCGCACGCTCTATCTGCTCGACGAGCCCACCACCGGCCTCCACTTCGATGACGTCCGCAAACTCCTCGAAGTCCTCCATCGCCTCACGGACCTCGGCAACTCCGTCATTATCATCGAGCACAACCTCGACATCATCCGCAACGCCGACTACCTCCTCGATCTCGGCCCCGAGGGCGGCGAAGGTGGCGGCCGCATCGTCGCCCACGGCACCCCCGAGCAGGTCGCCACCGTTGCTGAGTCCCACACCGCCACCTTCCTTCGCGACTACTACCGCACCCACCCTCCAGCCACCTCCACCCTCGAGCCCAATACCAGCTACGCCGGCCCGCAGCCAGACTCCATCGCCGCCGCAGCCGACGCCGAACGCCAGCTCCGCGCCAAGTTCGTCAAACCGGAAAAAAAGACCGGCGTCCCCAAGGCCAACACCGCCAAGCCCGCGGAAACCTCACGCGCACCAAAGAAAGCTGCTACAAAGGCTGCATCCGAAGTCGCCTCAGGATCGCCGATCCAAGCCACGAAAAAGTCCGCAGCAAAGAAAGCAACTAAAAAGGTCACACAATGAACCGGCTTCCTGCCTGTCAACCTGGAGTGCAACCACGGCGTGCCCGCGTTCCGGCACGCTTCGACTGTCATTCCGAGGCGAAGCGTTGCCTGTTCTTTTGTTGTCACCCCGTAGGGATCTGCTTCTCTACCGGGGACATCTTCACCTCCGCAAGCCTCACTCCGGCCCACACGCTCTCCACCCTCCCCAACCCCGAAGACATCCCCCTTCCCCCGCTAGCCCTGGCCGAAGGCGACGCTATCGCTCTCCCCCCCACCGACGAAACCCCCAACATCGCCGGCCCGGAGCCCTCCACCCGCGTCCCGCACCTCGGCCACGCGCTCCTCTTCCTCGCCCTCACCACTCTCTTCCTCATCCTCTCGCAGGGCGTCGCTCTCCTCGCTGGCCATCCCGCTCGCGCAACCGACATCGATCCCCGCCTGCTCATCGCGTCGGAGGCCTTCGCCTACATACTCACCCTTGTCGCCGCCTTCTTCGTCTTCCCTCCGCTCTGGCAGCGCCCCTTCCTCCTCGGCCTGCAATGGAACTGGCCCGCAGCCACTCGCAACGCCCTCCGCCTCATTCCGCTCGGCCTGCTTCTCTCCGCCATCGTCCAGGGCCTGTCGAACTACATCGACGTCCCCAAAGAACTCCCCATCGACGCCTTCTTCCACAGCCGGTCCACGGTCTGGCTAATCACCGTCTTCGGCACGGTGCTCGCACCCATGTTCGAAGAGGTCCTCTTCCGTGGCTTCCTTCTCCCCGCCTTCGCCATCGCCTACGACTGGCTCTGCCTTCCCCGCACCGAGGCCGCCCGCGAGGCCTGGCAAAGCTCGAACGCCCTCACCCGCAACAGCCTCATCTTCTCGACGGTGCTCACCAGCGTCCTCTTCGCCCTCGTCCATGGCAAACAGACCGCCTTCACCTGGCCCATCCTCGCCCTGCTCTTCTGCGTCTCCCTCATCCTCACCACCGTCCGTATCCGCCTCCGCTCCGTCGCCGCCTCAACCCTCGTCCACGCCTCCTACAACTTCACCGTCTTCCTCGCCGCCTTCATCACCACCGGCGGCTACCGCCACCTCGACAAACTCCCCAAGTAACCTGCTACCTCCGGCTTGAGCTCTGCCCCTCTTCACGCAATTCCATACTTGCAACACACGCCGGACTGGACGGATGATGTCGTATGTCTGAGATTGTCCCTCGGTCCGAAAAGCCGGCCATAGCTTCTTGGAGAGAGCGGAGCTACTGGAATCCGCCGCTCCCGTGGCTCAAGAAACCAGCCGTTAGATTCGTCGTTTCGTTTCCGTGTGGTGGAATCGTACTTTTACTGGTCAATTGGTTCCTCCAGATACGGGGTTACCAGAGTGTAGTAGTCTCTCGCGTCATACTCTATTGCGCAGGCATTTGCGCCATTGGCACGGTTTGGTTATTCGCTACGAGCCTGCCAAGGTTCAGAAGAACCTTAGGATGGGTGGGCACTGCTCTGATTTTGGTTCTTACGCCCATTTTGACTACACAACTACGTCAGCGCCAACCACGTCAGCAAGACTCGACCCGTTTAATGAGGCAACTCAATTTCAGCTGCAATTTGCAAGACAGTTTCCTGACAAAGTCTTTGATCTAGGGGCTGAAAAGATTTGGGTGAACAGTCGTTTGCATTCCGAGGGAATGTCTTCTTGGGACGCTTACGTGCTCTCTCCAACTGGTTACAGGCCAGTCTCCTCGGAATGCCCCTTCGGATTGACGGTGATAACTGATTCTTCTGCAGAGAATGGGGATGTTGGTTTTGACGTAGAGAAATCCGGTTGCATGTACATGCGAAACGATAGGTCAAAGGGAGCAAAGACAGGATTTTGGTTCCACTGATGCGAGAAACAATGGACAACGACGTTGACAAGAGTCCAGAAGCTCTCCAGAGATTTAGATTATTGCTTGCCGGAGTGTATGAAAGGTTCCATCACTGAAGAACACGCCGAACTGTCTTGTTCGTCAGGTATGTAGTTGTCCCCTCTAGCACCAACACTCCGCAACCTAAAACACTCCCACCCTCTCGACAGAGCATCGCGATCGGAGAGACTCCTGCATTTCGCTCTTGTACTCACCTAGAACCGTTTACCCTTGCCCCCAGGGTCCATCATGCACAAACTCCTCTTTATCCTCCTCCTCACTACTGCCGCGCTGAGCGCTCAGAGCCGCAGCATCTCCCTCACCGTCGACGACCTCCCCGCCATGAGCGCGAACGATCTCACCACCGCCGACATCACCGCCCTCAACACAAAAATCCTCGCCACATTCAAGTCCGACCGGATCCCCGTCACCGGCTTCGTCAACGAAGAGCGCCTCTACAAGACCGGCGAGACTGACGCCCGCATCGCCGTGCTCAACGCCTGGCTCGACGCCGGCCTCGATCTCGGCAACCACACCTTCTCCCACACCTCGCTCAACCACGTCGAGCTCAAGGACTGGGAAGACGACGTCATCTTCGGCGAGACCGTCACCCGCATGCTCTCGCAGGCTCATAAGAAAGACCTCCACTACCTCCGCCACCCCTACCTCGACGTCGGCCCCGACCTCAACACCCGCCGCGCCGCCGAAGAGTTCCTCATCGGCCGCGGCTATCGCATCGCTCCCGTCACCATCGATCCGCGCGACTGGTACTTCGCCGACCTCTACGACGACGCCCACACCCACCACGACGCCGCCCTTATGCCCAGGCTCGCGGAGGCCTGGCTCACCTACGCCGACCAGGTCCTCACCCACGACGAGCAGCTCTCCCGCACCCTCCTCGGCTACGAGCCGAAGCAGATCCTCCTTCTCCACGCCACCTGGCTCGAGGCCGATCACCTCCCCGATCTAATCGCCCTCCTCCGCAAGCACGGTTACACCTTCATCGCCCTCCCCGACGCCCTCGCCGACCCCGCCTACGCCCAGCCTGATACCTACATCTCCGATGTCGGCGCCACCTGGCTCGACCACTGGGCCGTCACCCGCGGCCGCGGTGATCTCACCCTCGACAAGCCACAGGTTCCAAAATGGGTCGCCGACCTCCATGCCAAACTCGACGACGCCGACCCCCTCTAACGACCTCGCCTCTTTGCGCCATGGAATCGGCTCTTTTGTTGTCATCCCGTAGGGATCTGCTTCTCTACCCCAAGCTCTTCGACAGTCTCTTGAAGACCTCCGCAAAACCCCGCATCACCTCCACCAAACCGCCCTCAACCTCGGCGAAAAGCGCCTTCCAAACCCGCTAAAATCGCTTGATGCTCCCACAGCTCGACCACCGCCAGACCCTTCTCAACCTGCTCGCCACCCTCTCCTTCCGCCTTGGAGACTTCACCCTCGCCTCGGGCCAGAAGTCCGACTACTACATCGACTGCCGCATCACCACCCTCCATGCCGAGGGCGGCCGCCTCTCCGGCCTGCTTCTCTACGACATGATCAAAGAACACATTCCAAACGCGTTAGCCGTAGGTGGCCTCACCATGGGAGCCGATCCCCTGGTCTCAAACATCGCCTCCGCCAGCGCCTGGGCCGCCGCCGATTTCGCCGAAATCCTCGAGCTCGCCGAGCAGCTCGACCTAGCAGAAGCCGACCCCCTCCGCGAATCCGACGAGGCTAAACCTAATCTGATCAACGGTTTCCTGGTGCGCAAAGCCGAAAAGACCCACGGCACCGGCCGCCGCATCGAAGGCTTCCTCCAACCTGGCGCCCCCGTTGTCATCGTCGACGACGTCTGCACCACCGGCGGCTCCACCATCACCGCGATCGAAGCCACCCGCGAAGCCGGCATGGTCGTCGTTGGCGTACTCTGCCTGGTCGATCGCCAGCAGGGCGGTCGCGCCGCAATCGAGCAGGCAGCCGATGGCGCTCCCTTCTTTTCTCTCTTCACAGCGGACGACATCCGAGCTTCCCACATTCATCGACACAGCCTCGATCCCAACGCATGACCACTCACGCCTGGACTCTCCCACGGAGGAGGGATGGCACCGATCGAATGCCGCTCCTACTCTGCTGCTGAGAGCCCACGCAACAGAGGCTCCTGTATCACTGCCGTTCTGCTTCTCTGTGGTCATTTGTAACGTCGTTACGTCTAAAACCTGCCCGCGGAGCCACTCCCGGGTTATCTTCTGCTTCTCTCTGAAAGCGCGCGGCGAGAGCCATGCTCTTGCCGCCGCTTATGTTTGTCCTGCCCCCACCCTACGTCGTCCTCCATCTTAGATAAACTGGAGGAGACATGATTCCCACTCTCGAATGGCTCCCATCCGGCGTTAACTTCCTTGATCAGACCAAGCTCCCGCTTGAGGAGACGTATGTTCTTGCAACCGACTACAAACAGGTTGCAACCGTCATCCGTGACATGATCGTTCGCGGGGCGATGGCTATCGGTGTCTCGGGTGCGATGGGCGTAGCGCTCGGCATTGATCGATCAACCGCAACCACGCTCTCCGAGCTAGCGACCGATGTCGCACTCATCTGCGACACGCTTGCCAGCACCCGCCCGACCGCGGTCAATCTGTTTTGGGGCATAGGGAAGGTCCGCGCTCTCTACAACCAGCTCGCAGCCGCTGGAACTCCGATTCCTGAGATCAAGCTGCAGGTCGTCGCCCTCGCTCGCCGAATGTACGACGAAGACATCGCCGCTTGTAAGCAGCTTGGCGCTCTTGGAGCCGACCTCCTCCCGCAGAAGGGTACCGTGCTCACCCATTGCAATGCGGGCGCTCTAGCCGCATGCGGCTACGGATCTGCCCTCGGGGTCATTCGAGCCGCCGTAGAGCGCGGTCATGAAATCGATGTCTTTGCTGACGAGACCCGGCCCTATCTGCAGGGAGCACGCCTCACCGCCTGGGAGCTAATGAAGGACAACATCCCGACCACCGTGCTGTGCGACAACATGTCCGCGCACCTGATGAGCAAGGGACGCATCCAGGCCGTGATCGTCGGCGCTGATCGCATCGCCGCGAATGGCGATACGGCCAATAAAATTGGCACATACGGTGTCGCTATCCTTGCGCGTGAGCACAACATACCCTTCTATGTAGCCGCTCCGTGGGCGACTCTCGACCTCGCGACGGCGCATGGCGGCCTCATTCCAATCGAACAGCGCGACGCTCGCGAAGTCACCCATACCAACGGAAAGCAAATAACTCCGGACGGAGTCTCGATCGAGAATCCTGCGTTCGACGTCACACCTGCCAAATACATCACCGGCATCATCACTGAACGTGGCGTTCTGACGGCGCCCTTTACCGAGTCGATTGCTTCCACGGCACAGCAAGGTACGCCGGAACTCGCCCCGTCTAGGTAAGGTCGCGCCTGCCCCGTCCTTTCGGTCAACAGACTTCCGCACCGCTCTTCCATCAAAAGGAAGCTCCGTCACCTTGATGCACCGCACCCTTCACCAGCTATCGGGAAACCTCCGGGCACCCCGGGCCTATCCTTGGGGCAGGTGATCGTAGACGTCTTCAACCCGCGCCGCCCGTCGCTCCTTCGTGGGTGCCTTGTCGTCGTCCTGAGCTTTGTCCTTTCCTTGTTCCTTGCGGACTTTCCTGCCAATCGTGCGAATCCCTTTCTAGTGCTTCCCTTTCTCTTGGCCGGGCTTGGCACAATCGACACCGCCCGCAACATGCGTCGCCGTTGGAGCTGGTATCACGGCGGAGTCGTCCTCTGCCTTTACGCTGATCTGATGATTCTGAGCATGATTGCCTTTTTCTGGCTGTACCCCTATGCCGCATGGCTCTCCGGCACGCACTGATGCGATCCCCTCAATCTCCTGGCATGGTCGGGATTTCCGAATGATAGACTTTCCCCACCTTAATAAAACTTTATCTTCCAGGGGGCGTACGTGCTAAAAGGCTTTCGCGACTTCATCCTTCGCGGCAATGTTATGGACCTCGCTGTCGCCGTTATCATCGGCGCAGCGTTCACGGGCATTGTGACCGCACTTACCGAAAAGATTATCAATCCCTTGCTCGGCGCCTTCATCGGTAAGCCCAATTTCGGCTACCTTATCGCGCACGTCAATGGCGGCGAAGTCCGTTACGGCGACTTTCTCACCGCTGTCGTCAACTTCCTGATTCTGGCCGCCGTCGTCTACTTCTTCCTCGTCGTTCCCACACAATACCTCGTCAAGAAGTTTCATCCTATCCTTACCCCGCCAGCCACCAAGCCTTGCCCGCAGTGCCTTAGCGACATTCCGCTCGCCGCAACCCGTTGCAAGTTTTGCGCGGAACCGGTTGCCTCTTCCGCAGTCGCCTGACAAGTCCTCCGGCACAGACGCAAAGGCGCCCTCCGAGGCGCCTTTGGCTTCCCTATCCGCTTAACCTGGTTCCATCGCAGACATTCTCATTCTCTTGCCAGAGGGTTTTCCGCATTGCTGATCACTCGCTTCGCCTCCGCTACCTTTCTTATCGCCGTCACTCTTCGCACGACAGGGCAATCCCCCGCAGCTCCCGTCACATTCCCCACAAGCATCGTCGGTTTTCGTTCTTCGGAGGCGCAGCTCAAATGGGATGCCGCTTTCCTCAAAGTTCCCGATCCCCAACTTGCCGGTCAGCACCTAAAGATCCTGACCTCCGTGCCTCATTGGGCCAGCTCTCCCGCGGACTATAAGACGGCTGAATACGTCGCAGAGAAATTCAAGGCGGCCGGCCTGAAGACCGAGATCGTTCCGTATAGGGTGCTCCTCAACAAGCCGGTCAGCATAAAGATCGAGGCCTTCGACGCTCAGCACCATCAGCTTGTGTCCGGTCCAACACCGGAGCACGTGGACGCTTCCGATCACGGCGGCGATCCCTTTCAGGATCAGCCTGACATTCTTCCAGCATTTAATGGCTCAAGTCCGTCTGGCGATATCACCGGCGAGGTCGTCTACGCGAACTACGGCACACGCGAGGACTTTGACGAACTCACCAGGCTTGGTGTCTCGGTCAAGGGCAAGGTCGTTCTCGTTCGTTACGGCGGCAACTTCCGCGGCGTCAAGGTCTACATCGCCCAGCAGCACGGAGCCAGTGGCGTCCTAATTTACTCAGACCCGGCGGACGATGGCTACGATCGTGGCGACATGTATCCCGCAGGTCCGATGCGCCCGGAGTCTGCCGTCCAGCGTGGATCCACACAGTTTCTTCCTATCTACCCCGGGGACCCCGAGACCCCAGGTATTGCCTCCACGCTTGATCTGCCCGACTCGAAGCGCCTGACCGAAGCACAAAGCCGGCAGCTACCCGGTGGCGATCAGCCTTCCATCCCAGCCAACCCAATCTCTTACAAAGATGCGAGCCCCATTCTGCGCGCGCTCTCTGGTGCCGGCGTTCCGCACGAGTGGCAGGGCGGTCTGCCCTTTGCCTACCACCTTGGGGGCAGCGGCGTGACGGTTCACATGGCTCTGGTGCAGGACACGAAGCTCCGAACGATCTGGGATGTGATCGGCATGATCCCTGGCACGGATCCTGTGGAGAAGGACACCTGGGTCGTGGCCGGTAACCATCGTGACGCCTGGGTCTTCGGCGCCGTCGATCCGAATTCAGGCACGGCAGCCATGCTCGAGACCGCTCACGGCTTTGGAGAACTTCTGAAAGCCGGCTGGAAGCCGAAGCGCACCATCATTCTCGGATCCTGGGACGCTGAAGAGGAAGGCCTGATCGGCTCAACGGAGTGGGCCGAGCAGCATGCCGCCGAGCTCGCTCGAGCCGTGGCGTATTTCAACACGGACGTGGCTGTGTCGGGTCCTGACTTCAACGCCTCTGCCGTTCCGTCTCTCAAGCAGTTCGTCCGCGATGTGACCTGTGAGGTCCCCAGTCCGAAGGGTGGCACGGTCTACGACCAATGGCAGAAATCGCAATCTGAGAACCCGCGGCACCAAAGGTCGGAGAACCCCTTCAACACTGCCTCGAACTCGCCGCATCTTATCAAGGCTGTTCGCGTGGGGGATCTCGGATCTGGCTCAGACTACACGCCCTTCATCCAGCATCTGGGTGTACCCTCAACCGATATCGGTTCAGACGGCCCGTATGGCGTGTACCACTCTGCCTTTGATAACTACGCCTGGTTCACGAAGAACGCGGATCCTACCTTCGTCTACGAGCAACAGCAGGCACGTGTCTTCGGCCTTGAGATTCTGCACATGGCCGATGTCGACGTGCTTCCGTACGACGACGCCAGTTACGGTGCCGAGATCCTCTCGTACATCGACGGCGCGAAGAGGGAGGCCGAGGCGCACGCTCTTAAGCTCGACTTCACCGCCGTGCAGGCCGCCGCACATCGCTTCCAGAGCGCGGGAGCCAGCATCCAAACACGGCAGGTCCAAAGCCAGACCGGAACTGATGCGGCTCTGAACCAGGCCCTCCGGGCAGCGGAGACTGCGCTGCTCAACCCCGCGGGCCTTCCGCAACGGTCCTGGTACAAACACACTATTTACGCTCCCGGCGAGTTTACTGGTTATGCCGCCGTCGTTATTCCCGGCGTGACCGAGGGTATCGAGGCCGCAGACACCTCGCGAACGGAGACACAGCTTCAGTCTTTGACCAGCTCACTGAACGTCGCTGCAGGCATTCTGGAGGCCGCCGCGAAGTGATAAGACCCAGAAGCAAAGCTTTGGCAGACCTGCCTCAGTGAGACACTGCCGGTGTCTGAGTCATTGGAAGATAGACTTCGGCCAGGGTACCGTGCTCCTCGCCTGAGCTCTGGCTGGTGAGGGTGATGGTTCCTCCATGTTTGGCGATGATCCCGCGACTGACCCAAAGTCCAAGACCAGTGCCACCCTCGCCCTTGGTCGTAAAGAAGGGTTGGAACAGCTTGTCAACCGTTGAAGCGTCTATACCCGGACCGTTATCATGAATCCGAATCAGCGCTCCTGAAGGCACTGGTTCCCCATCTTCGGTCGGCCCGGGGACACCACAATACAGCTCGATGCGGACGTTCCCGCCCCGTCCCGCAGCTTCGGCAGCGTTGGCGATCAGATTGGAAAAGACCTGCTTCAATTCACCGGGATAGCCGCTGATCTCCACATCTATTGCGAGCGTCGAGGTCACCTGGACGCCGAGGTCACCGAAACGCCGTTCCATCAGCAAGAGAATATCGCAGATGCTGGTGCGAAGATCAATCGGAACAGCCGCCGTCGACTCGCGGTGCATGCCCAGCATCGCGCGACTGATCTCGGTGACGCGCGCCAGTTCGGACTCCGCGAGCCGCAGATACTCCTGGGTCTCAACAGGGTCACCGCCCTGCCGGATAAGGTAGAGCAGGTTCTGTACAGCATCGAGTGGATTATGAATCTCATGAGCGATCGTAGCGGCCACACGGCCGGAGACGACCAGCTTCTCGTGAGCGATCAACGCCTCCTGCGATCGGCGCTCCATGGAGACATCACGAAAAACCATGACAACGCCAATCATCTTGCCGTCTTTGTCATGGATGGGAGCGCCGCTATCGGCAATGTCGAGCTCCGTGCCATCGCGGCGGACAAGCAACGTGTGATTCCCGAGCTTGATCGTATGACCAAGGCGCAACACCTTCGTGACCGGGGGCTCGATCGAAGCGCGCGTCCGTTCACTGATTACCGGAAAGACATCAGCGATCGACGCGCCTACAGCTTCAGCTATCGGCCAGCCCGTCAGCTCCTCGGCCACCGGATTCATCATCTGCACCCGTCCCTGAACGTCACATTGAATAACGCCATCACCGATCGAACGAAGGGTGGTGCGTAGCTCCTGCTCTGCGCGGAAACTTTCTTCGGCGCGGTGCCGTGCCTCATCGATGGAACCGCGAAACGCCGCAGAGACAAGGTGAAGTCGGCTACGAACAAAGAGGCCGATGAGCAGGCCCGCTGCCAGCGCAAGTCCGAACAGGACCCACAGCATGAGCTTCACCTGGCGCTGCCAGCGATCAATCCTCTCCGTTCGCTGGCGGCCCAGCAGCTCCGTGAGATTGTTAAGGTCGACACGAAGGCGATCGAGCTGCTCTTTTCCCCTCAGGTTCGATTCGGGATCGCGGAACTCTGTTCCTGCGCTAACAGCGCGGATCATGTCGGAAGCAAACCCCGACTTCCAGCCGTGGTAGACATCACGCACATCGGCCAGCATCGCGGCCTGTTGTGGATCCGCGGTTGGTCCCGCCTGCATGCGGCTGTAAAGACGATCAAGAATGGGGTCGAGATCGTGTTCCGCCTGACGGTACGGTTCAAGAAAGCGTGGATCACCTGTGACCTGAAATCCCCGGAGCCCGGTCTCCTGGTCTACGATCAGCTTGCTGATAAGCGTGACACGGGCGATGCGGCGATCCGAGCTCTGAATCTGCCGAACGGTATCGGCGGAGCTGTTGATCTGAATCGCAAGCGCGATTGCAAGTACCGCGAGAGCGAGAAGAGGTACCAGAAAAACCTGGCCCATGATGCGACGGAACTGGTGCAGATTCATCGGGCAGACGTCTCCTTGCCAATGAGGTGGTCGACGAGGTGTGCATGCTGGCTCAAGCTGGAAAAAGACTTTCGAGTTTTTCCAGCAGCTTGCCGGCGCCCTCCCCCTTGGTCATGGAAAGATCCACCAACTCGAGGACCTCTGGCGGAAGACCGACATATGCGGAGAGAAGAAGGATAGGAACCGCAGGCTTATCGCTGCGCATCCGGCGAGCAACTTCGCCCCCGTGCATACCCGGCATGGAGTAGTCGAGGATGACGGCATCAATGGGTTCCTGCGAAAAAAGATCGAGTCCCGCTGCCCCGCTCTCAGCTGTGAGAACACGATAGCCGGCCCGCTCAAGCAGGATCTGACGAACCCTGAGGCCGACACGTTCGTCATCGACGCAGAGAACGAGATGTTGCGGTTGGACCGGCATAGGGAGGAGGACCGGAGCTAAGAGCACTCTTCTTAGCATAAGAATACCTTGCGGGCGAGAGAGTGGAATGCCCCATTCGGCGCAAAAAACAGTGCCATCTGCTGCTAGGGCACTCTCAATTTCGGGACGTTCGCCGCAAAGTACACTTCGCGATCTTGGCAGGCTGCATCAATCGAGAGACAATCCGCCTATACTGCCTTGAAATACAGACAAAGGGTGCCTCGTCAATGAAGTCCGTCTTCCACTTCTGCCGAGCTCTTGCTTGCTCCGTGCTGTTCTCCTGCTCCGCCTCGCTCTTCGGCGCTGAACCCCCGACCCCGCAGCCAGGCTCGCACGCGGGCTTCTATCGCGATCCCGCTGTTCACGGCGACACCGTGGTCTTCACCGCGGAGGGCGATCTTTGGTCGGTCAGCCTCAGCGGTGGAGCAGCTCATCGCATCACCTCGAAATCCTGGTATGGAGCGCACGGCTGTGATCTCGCCTGACGGACAGACAGTTGCGTTTTCAGCCAACTATGAAGGCCCTTCCGAGGTCTACACGATCCCGCTCGCCGGCGGACTCCCGCAGCGCCGCACCTGGGATGGCGATGCGTATCCCGCTGGCTGGGCTCCTGATGGTCGAGTCATCGTTCGCACCACCCGTTTTTCCACCTTGCCAGACCCACAGCTTCTCCTTCTCGATCAGAAGAACCGGCGGGAGTTCATCCCTCTGAGCACTGCCTCCGAGGCGGCCTACACGCAGGATGGGAAGACTCTTGTCTTCACCCGCTGGGACAAGCAGTGGAGCTTTACCAAGCGCTACAAAGGCGGTTGGGCCCAGAGCCTCTGGGCGTTCGACGGACACAGCGAAGCCATACCTCTTACCACGAATTATCCTGGGACCTCTCACAATCCGCTGATCTGGCGCGACCGCATCCTCTTCCTCTCCGATCGCGATGGAGTGATGAATGTTTACTCCATGGATCAGCGTGGTCATGATCTCAAGCAACTTAGTCATCAACATGGGTTCGACATCGAATCAGCCTCCGTGTCAGAGAATCATGTCGTCTACAATTGCGGAGCCGACCTCTGGTCCCTCGATCTTGAGACAGGAAAAGAAGCGATGCTTCCCATCTCTCTCGTCTCAGACTTCGACCAGTTGCGCGAACACTGGGTCAAGAAGCCACTGGACTATCTGACATCCGCCCACATCAGTCCTTCCGGCAACAGCGCCGTCTTCACGGCACGTGGCGAAGTTTTTAACCTTGCACCTCGGGATGGTCGGATCGTCAAGGTCGCAGGTGATCCCAACCAGCGTTTCCTAGATGCTCGCTTCATGCCTGATGGCAAGAACATCGTTGTTCTCTCGACCGCTACCGGAGAGACGGAGTTCTGGAAGTATCCCGCGAATGGAGAGAACCAGCCCGAGCAGCTTACCCACGACGCCAAGGTGCTTCGCTGGGAAGGCGTCCCATCACCCGATGGCCGGTGGATCGCACATCGGAACAAGGACCAGGAGCTCTGGCTCTTTGATCTTCAAGCAAAGACCGACAAGCAGATCGCCCGATCACGAACCGGCGACTTCTCCGATCTAAGCTGGTCACCGGACAGTGCGTGGCTTGCATTTGTAGAGTCGGCTCAGAATCAGTTCTCACAGACGAAGATTTTCGACGTTCATTCAGGTGCTATTCAGCCCATCACCTCCGATCGCTACAACAGCGTGAATCCAGTCTGGAGCTCAGACGGAAAATGGCTGTACTTCCTCTCTGATCGCATGCTCGCCACTACCGTAAGCTCCCCGTGGGGAAGTCGTCAGCCGGAGCCACACTTCGATCGGCCAGTAAAGATCTACGAACTCGCTCTCACCCCTGGTCTTCGCAGCCCCTTTCTGCCGCCCGATGAACTACATCCTGAGGACGCAAAGGACGAAAAGAAAGAAGACAGCAAAGACGGCGCCACGAAGGACACCGCCGATAAGAAGTCTTCGACGGACCAGAAAAAGCCAATCGCCGCGAAAGACAGCAATGCCGCAAAGCCCAAAGACAAGGCAGACAAAGTTCCTGAAGTGAAGATTGACTTCAACGGAATCGAAGGGAGGTTGACCGAAGTTCCCGCGCCCGCTGGCAACCTGTTTAGTCTGGAAATCACTGACAAACGCCTTTGCTGGATGAACGCTACGGACGAGCCCTCTCCCAAGCTCGCGCTGCAGTGTCTGGATGTCGCCAATAAAGGCGACGAGATCGACACTCTCTTTGGAGATGTGAAGTCGTATGAGATCTCGCAGGATCGCAAGAAACTACTCCTGCGCAGAAACGATGATTTCTACATCCTTGACTCCGATGTGAAGGCCGCCGCGCTTGGGGATTAGAAAGCCTTGGCAAAGGCACAGATTAATTTAGGGCAGTGGTCCTTCTCGACCAATCCCAATCAGGAGTTCCATGGCATCTTTCTTGACGCCTGGCGTCTGGAACGCGACTACTTCTATGACCGCAACATGCAAGGCGTCAATTGGACGCAAATGCGCGAACGTTACCTGCCGCTCGTTGATCGCGTCTCCGATCGCGACGAACTTAATGATGTGATCTCCCAGATGGTGAGCGAGTTAAGCGCCCTGCATACCTTCGTCATGGGCGGAGATGCACGGAAACCTTCCGATGACATCGACCTGGCAACGCTTGGTGCACGGCTTCGACGCGACGAAAAAGCAGGCGGCTTTGTCGTAGAACACATTTACGGACACGATCCCGACCTGCCAAATCTCGCTGCGCCGCTAGCCCGTCCCGAATCCATCGTTCGCGAAGGAGAGATCATCATGATGATCGACGGCGCGGACGCGCTCAGTGTCTCCGACGAGTGGGAGATGCTTCGAGGAAAAGCCGGCAAGCAGGTCCTGCTGCGCGTCAAGTCGGGCACCGGCCAGACCCGCGAAGTTCTGGTGCGGCCCCTCAAGGCTCGCGACGAAGCCAACCTTCGCTACGCGGAGTGGGAGTACACCCGGCGCCGTAAGGTTGAAGCAGCTTCGAGCAATCACATCGGCTATGTGCCTCTGCGCGCCATGGGATCGAACGACATCAACCAGTGGGCACGAGAGTTCTACCCCATCTTCAATCGGCAGGGTCTCATCATTGACGTCCGCCACAATCAAGGCGGCAACATCGATTCTTGGCTGCTTGCAACGCTGCTCCGCAAAGCATGGTTCTACTGGCAGCCGCGCGTAGGCGATCCCCAATGGAACATGCAGGATGCCTTCCGTGGCCACATCGTCGTTCTCTGCGACCAAGAGACTGCATCCGACGGCGAAGCCTTCGCTGAGGGCTTCAAGCGCTTCCATATGGGTGAGGTCATCGGCACGCGAACCTGGGGCGGCGAGATCTGGCTGAGCGGCAGCAACGTGCAGGCGGATAACGGAGTCGCCACAGCCGCGGAGACAGGTGTCTATGGACCTGAAGGCAAGTGGCTCATCGAGGGCCACGGTGTAGATCCGGATGTCGTTGTCGACAATCTTCCTCATGCCGCAGCAACCGGAGCCGACGCTCAGCTGCAGGCTGCTCTCGATCTTCTTCAAAAGGAGATTCAGGCTGATCCAAGGCCCGTTCCGGCCGCTCCGTCATATCCAGATAAATCCTTCAAGTACTAGCACCTGCTGCCCGTCGCTGACGGAACATTTCAGCACCTGAGACTTGGTGGAGGCGGAGATACAGGGACCACAAATACGCGTTCGACTTGGTCTCGCTACTTTCGAGCCACATGAGCGGGGCGAGCAGACCGCGAATACGCGCTACATCACGAGCAAGCTCGCCTGTAAAGCACCCTTCAACTTCATGTAAACTTCAAAGAACGGAGAGTTGGCAGAGCCCGGTTGAATGCACCTGACTCGAAATCAGACATAGTCGCAAGGCTATCGGGGGTTCGAATCCCTCACTCTCCGCCATAAACTCTGCCTTCCCCTCCGAGAGCTATACAGCACGTTCCATAAGCGGTCTCGATCAGACCCTTTTACATCCTCGTCCGATTGTTTCTTCAAGTCGTCACCGGCGTCGTGCGCACATCTACTGCGTGCGTACGTATGCCAGCAAATCTGCGATGTCCTTCTCTGAAAGCTGCGGCCCTAACGCTGGCATTTGCCCCTTGCCACGCACGATCACCTCACGCACCGCGGCGGCAGACTTCGCATGGGCTCCGCGCATCTCAGAATACAGGCTTGGACCAACAATCTTCGTGTCCGGCGTCACAGCGTGACACATCACACAATAATGCTGAAACAGCGTCTGTCCTGCTGTAGCGTCCCCAGAGACGTGCTTCGCACCGTGGACGACCCGGGCGGACAACAAGGGTTCGACGGCACTCAAGCATAAGACAAAAACAACAACGACAAATCGAGTCATGCATCGTTCCTAAAAGACAAACTTCGCAGCAATCTGCAGAATACGTGGGTTATGCGCCGCCGTGGCGGTTAGAAACGTCGACGTGTCACTATCCGATCCATACGTCGCGGTCGAATTGATCGCGCTCCATTGCGTGTGGTTGAAGATATTGAATGCCTCGCCTCGGAGCTCGAAATGAACCGATTCGCGCACTGGAAACTGCTTGAAGAGCCCAATGTCGTAGTTTGTTCGCCGCGGCATTCGTAGTATGTTGCGACCGGCGTCTCCAAAGGTCAACCCTGTGGGCGCAGCGAACGCGGTGGCGTTGTAGAGTCGCGGACCTTGAACGCCTGAGACGATGCTTGTAGACGGCTTCGCGTGGATATCGCCTACGATGTCCGGGTACGATTGAAGGGACGAGCCTGCAGCGGAGGATATGCCATTTCCCACGCCCGCGTTGTCGGCGAAGGTATCGTTGTTCACGCTGAAGGGGGTGCCGGTCTGAAACGACGTAAGATCCGACACCTGCCATCCTCCGATCGTGGATTGCAGCGCACGCTGCTTGAAACTTGGCAAGTCGTACACGATGCTCACTTCGAGCAGTTGTCTTTGGTCAAAGTTTGAACTCGCATAACTCATCAGCTTGTTGTAGCTGTTCGGAATCTCTGAGTTGCTGCTGCCGTCTGAGGCATTATCGAGCGAATGGCTGTAGGTGTAGGCGAGACTTCCGTTCAAGTGGCCGAAGTACCGGCGTAACGAGACCTGCGCGGCGTTGTAGCTGGAGTGAGCTGTATCCTCGTAACGATTAATACTCCCGGCGCCCAGGAAGGGCCGGTAGGGATTCGGATCATTCCCACACGCCACATTCAGGTGCGCCAACACATCGCCTGTCACAGCTGTGCCATTTACCGTTCCATTGTTACAGTCATTCTGCGAGATCGCTTGCTCCGGGGCGTACGGCGTCACAGCCAGAGGCGTCAGTTGATTCAGCTCCCGTCGTAATGATAGGTGCGTGCCGACGCTTCCCACATAGCTGACCCCGAGTGCAAAAGCCGCTGGCAGCTGCGTCTCGAGGGTCAGATTGAATTGCTGCACATACGGCCATACCGCTGCCGCTGGAATCGAGATGAAGTACTGCGGAAATTGCAGACCTCCCCCGCCTGAGGTCGTGTAGCCGAACTGGCTGGTTGCACTGGAGTACTTCGTCGCCGTTTGCACCAATGGCGCCGTACCTTCTAGCTGGTTCGTATTCGACTCATTGCCATTCGTGTGCTCCCAGAAGATGCCATATCCGCCGCGCAGCACAGCTTTGCCGTGGCCACCGAGGTTGTAGGCAAAGCCGACTCGTGGCGCCGCGTTGAACAGGTGTCCCTTCATGCAGCTGGTCGGCACACCATTGGTTCCATCGCACACCTGAATGCCGTTGAACTCATTGCCTGTCCCCGGCACGATTGCGCCCTGCTGGCCAGTCACGCTGCCGTCCGTGTCAATCACAGGCGCGTCGGAAGCGACCCATGCTGCAGGATTGAAATTGCCTGATTGCTTGCTGATGTCACGGTAAGTGCCGAACAGACTAACTCTCAACCCCATGTTCAGGGTGAGCCGATCCGTCACATGCCAATCATCCTGAAAGTACGGCTCAACGATCTTGTAACGGTTGTAATACCGCGGCTGAGAACTGGTCTGCTGAAAATTTGCAACGCGTCCTCCTAGAAAATCTGCGAAGGCGTTGCCCGTAGAAACTGGTGAATTTTGATCGAAGGTGTAGGTGCCCTGCAAGTTACTCAACGGCGGCTCATTCTTCTGGGCAAAGATCATCGATGTACCGAAGAAGAAGGTGTGCTTGCCAAGAGTCTTGGTCAACTGGTCGCGATAGGTGTAGGTGGGGTCAGAGTTATGCCAGAAATTAAATCCGGTACCAAGAAAGAAGCCGCCGCCGTAATTTGATCCATTCGCGATGTTTACGTTAGGGAGCAGGCTGTTGAATCCATTGTCGAAGAGTCCGTTGCCCGAGAACGAACCGCGCGCGCCTGCGGTTGGCGTCAGGCTGATGTGATTTGTTGTATAGCTGGCGACAAATTCGTTCACCAGCGTGGGCGAGAGCGTTGCCGTAAGGTTTGCCACCATACTTACGCCCGGCCCGTTGAAGATTGTGCCGACCGTCGGGAAGCTTCCAGACGCATAGTTGGGTGTCGCCGTCGTGGTCCCCCAGTCGTCATGGATATAGCGGTAGAACAAATGCCAGTTATCATTGAAGTAGTGGTCGATTCTGAACAGCTCTTCCCGGTCGTGCGTGAACTGCGAAGGAGACGCCTGGTAGTAAGGTGTTCCATCTACAGTAAAGTTTGCTGCAGGTAACAGACTGAGCAAGATCTGCGCATTCGGATCTACCGCTACCTGATTATTCGGAAAGTACGCTCCGGTGGAGGGGTCAACCGGGCAATTCGGAAAGTCGGTTCGATCCACAGCGGAGCCGGCAGCCGGACACGCATCAGCGAAGTTCCCGCTGCGCTCTCCATTTGATGGAACGGCTTGATTGAAGACCGTACCCGGTACCGTCTCACGACGCCATTCCTCGGAATAAAAGAAAAAAGTCTTCTGCTTGCCAGTCCCGTACAGGCGAGGGATCCGCACAGGCCCCCCTACCGTAAAGCCGAAATCGTGCTTCTTGTAGGTAGGCACAGAAGTTGCAAAGTAGTTCCGCGCGTTGAACGCGTCATTCCGCAGGAACTCGAACACATCTCCATGCAGCCCAGTGGTTCCGCTCTTCGTGGTCACCTCGATGGTGCCCGAAGCATTGCGGCCATACTGCGCGCCGTAGTTTGAGGTGAGCACCTTCGTCTCCGCGATGGCGTCGATATTGGGATACGTATTGATCGCGACGTTGCTTCCGTTATCCAGGTTCTCGCCGCCATCTACCTCCCAGTTGTTGTACTCCGTCCGCCCTCCGTTCACGCTGTAGGACGCGTTACCCGCGACCCCCACCGTCCCCTCATCTTGCCCCGTCTGGTTGCTTACTCCCGGCGTCAACGTGATCAATTGTGTGAAGTTTCGCCCGTTCAGTACCAGCTGCGTAATCTGCTTGCCGGTGATCACCCCGGCCACTTCAGCCGACTCCGTCTCGAGCGCCGACGATGAGTTCGCAGACACGTCCACCTGCGTCTGCGCCTGTCCCACCGTCAGTCTCGCATCGACTCGCTGCGTCTGCGCCACACGCAGCACAACGCCGCCTGCGGTAAACGCTCCAAAGCCCGGTGCATTTACGCGGACGTTATAATTCCCGGCTAGCAGCCCAGCAATGGTGTAATCGCCGCTGCCGTTGGTCGTCGTATCCTGCTCGGTGTGCGTCGCCTCGTTCGTGATCGCCACATGTGCCCCGGCCACCACGCCGCCGGAGGGATCGGTAACCGTTCCGTTGATGGATCCCTCCTGCTGCGCACCGGCCGTCGCGCAGACAAGGAGCATGGAGAGCAGAAAAGACGGGAGAAAAAGGGCGTTGCGCATGGCGTACACCTCATCATCAGCGGACATCTGTCATGCTGCATCTGTAGAGCGGCGCAAACGTTTGCGACCGGACGGGTTGGCTTTGCGTTGAGACAGACTGTCACACAGGAGCAACAGGGTGTCAACAACAAATCTTCATTGTGCCGACATCAGACTTTGCATATAGTGCAGTGAAAAACGTTTGCGCCTTACTCGAACGTTGAAGGGAGGTCAGCTGTGCCGGTGCTGATGGTAGATGTGGCGAAGCATGCCGGCGTCTCTGTGACGACCGTCTCGCATGTCATCAACCAGACCCGGGAGATCGCCCCGCAGACCCGCGAGCGCGTGCTCGCCGCGATCAGGCAGCTGCGCTACTACAAGAACACCTCCGCAAGACTTCTGGTGCGCGGCAAGAGCGACATCGTCGGCCTTATTGTCTCCGACATCGAAAATCCATTTCTCCCACCCCTTGTCAAAAGCTTCGATCGCGCCTGTGCTGCAGCTGGTTTGGAACTGCTTCTCGGCATGACCAACTACGAGCCGCGAAAGGCGGAAGCAGCCGTTCACCGCATGATCGAGAGCCGCGTTCGTGGCGTCGCGGTGATGACGTCTCAGATCGACGGCCGCTTGATTGACGCCTTGGTGCAGGCCGACGTTCCTGTAGTCGCGCTTGATCTGCAAAGAACTGGCAAGGGCAGGAGCAGCCTGTCAATCGACTACGCCGCCGGTAGCACGGAGGCCGTCGATCATCTCTACCTGCATGGCCACCGCCGCGTCGCCCTCATCCGCGGCCCATCCCGAATCCTGTCCGCCTGTCGGTACGCCGATGTGCTCGCCTCTACGGTGGAGGAGTACGGCATGAAGCTCGTCCGGTCGGTTGAGGCTGACGCGGAGTCGGAAGATGGTGCCCGCGCCGCCACGGAACTGCTCCGATCCAAGCATCCTCCCACAGCGCTTCTCTGCGGCACCGATCTCATCGCCATCGGCGCGTTGGGCGCCGCGGCCCATCTCGGCCTGCGTGTGCCCGACGATCTGTCGATAATCGGCTCAGACGATATCGCCATGGCGAGCTATAGCCACCCTCCACTGTCAACCGTCCGCATCCCACGCGACGCCATGGGCCATGAGGCCTTTCGCCTGCTCGAAAATATCTCAGGCCCACCCTTTCGCCGAGGTGAGGAGGCCCGCATCGCCACTAGCTTTATCGCCCGCGCGTCGAGCGGCCCCGTGCGCGCTGCGTTGCGTGTCGCCAGGCAGACCGGCCACTCTCCGCTCAATGTCGTTCCAACCAGAGCACGCACCCGAGATCGGAGCAAAGCCGGATGATTCCTGTCAGCCTCGGCATCATTGGTTCCCAGTTCCAGGCGGATTGCCACGCCGCCTCTATCGCGATGATTCCCTCAGAGATGAAGGTGATCGCGGTTGCCTCTCCAACCGGCGACAACGCCAAAGCCTTCGCGCAGCGGCATGGTCTCACCAGCTTCTACAACGACTACCGCGACCTGATCGCCCAACCCGAGATCGAGGCGGTCAGCATCAACGCGCCAAACTCTCTGCATTGCGAGATGACCCTTGCCGCAGCCGCCGCCGGCAAGCACGTGATCTGCGAAAAACCTCTGTGCGTCACGCTCGAGGAAGCTGACCGCATGATTGAAGCCTGCCGCGTAAATGGTGTGCTCCTGATGTACGCGGAAGAGCTCCTCTTCACCCCGAAGTACCGCAAGGCGAAGCAGATGGCCGACTCCGGCGCCTTCGGCAAGGTGCACCTCGTCAAACAGAGCGAGAAGCACTTTGGTCCGCACAGCGACTGGTTTTGGGATGTGGCTCGCTCAGGCGGTGGCGCCCTCTTCGATCTCGGCTGCCATGGCATCGCCTTTGCGCACTGGTTTCTCGGTAAACCGCGTATTCTCTCGGTCAGCTCGCACCTTGGCACCTACGTCCACATGGCCAGGACCCAGGCGGATGATGAAGCCGTCACCATCGTCGAGTTTGAGGGCGGCTCTTTCGCCGTGATTGAGAACAGTTGGGCGCGTCGCGGCGGCATGGATGATCGTATCGAGATCTACGGAGAGGGCGGTCTCACCATCGCGAACCTTCTCATGGGCAACGCTCTCACCACCTACAGCGAATACGGCGTCGGCTACGCCGTAGAAAAAGCCCCGACCACCACGGGGTGGACCTACCCGGTCTTTGAGGAAGCATGGAACTATGGATTCCCGCAGGAGATGCAACACTTTGCCCGCGCGATTCGGGGTCTCGAAGCATGCCAATCCACGGGTGAAGACGGCAAACTCATCCTCGAGACCATCTATGCCGCGTATGCCTCCGCCGGCCTCGGCAGCAAGGTCGAACTCCCCTTCACTCCAACACAAAAACTTCCAATCGCCGAGTGGTTATCCCGGAGAAAGCAGTCATGAGTCAGCTTCCGATGTTGAGCAACATTCTCGGTCAACCTGCATCGCTTGAGGGCATTCTTCACCGGCACGATGGTGCTACTCCTGGGGATCTTCGTAACTGCACTCATGTTCTCCAGCAGTGCACCGGCCGCATCGTGATCGCCGGTATGGGTGCCTCCTTCTTTGCGGCACTGCCAGCGGCTCAGGCGCTGGAGTTCGCTGGTCGGCAGGTTCTTCACGCGGATGCCTCGGAGCTTCTCCACTTCGGCCACGGTTCCTGGCGTCGCGATGATGTTGCCATTCTCATCTCCCGCTCTGGCGCTTCAATTGAGACTCTCGAGCTGGGCGCCCATCTCACACGCGAGGGCCTCCCCTTTATCGCCGTCACGAATGTGCCCGGCTCACCGATCACCGCGAAAGCCGAGGCGACACTTACGGTCGGCGCGACGCCTGACGAGATGGTCGCGGTGCAAACCTACACCGGAACTCTGCTCACCCTCCTTTTACTGGCCGAGCAGGTCATCGCTAACCACGCCACAATGCTTGTGGACCAGTCCCTCGCCTCGCTTCCCGCACTCACTCGGCATATCCATGACTCCCTCGAAGCCAGTGAAAGCTGGCATGATTTCTTCTCGGGTCCAGATCCCCTCTATCTCCTCGGTCGTGGCAGCGCCCTCGCTTCGCTCAGCGAAGGAGCACTGCTCTTCCACGAGACCGCCAAGGCCTCTGCCATCGCGCTATCCTCAGGCCAGTTCCGCCACGGTCCTGTCGAGGTGGTTAGTCCCACGTTCCGCGCGATCGTTCTCGGTTCGCCAGCCGCCACCCGCTCGCTCGACTGGCAACTGGCGCAGGATCTCCGCTCCATGGGAGCTAATGTCCGCTGGCTTGGTCCCGCTGACGAAGCATCGCTTGAACGTCTCACCCCCTGGCCCGCCAACATCCCCGCGGCTCTTCTGCCCCTCTTCGATATCATTCCACTGCAGATCGCCGCTTACCGCTTAGCTCTCTGGCGAGGACTTCGTCCCGGCAGCTTTCGCTACGCACCGGAGATCACGGACAGGGAAACTGGCTTCGCTCTGCTTCAGGCAAGTCTGGCCGGATGACGGATCCACAATGGGTGCTTGCCTTCGATATCGGAGGCACCTCCACCAAGCTCGCCCTCATCTCGGAGACGGGCGAGATGCGCTCCTGGCACTCCTTCCCTACCCAACCGCCACGCGAGGCCTACCTCGACCGCCTCGTTCACGCCCTACGCGATCTCGCGTCAAAGGCTGCAGATCCGCTGATCGGCGTGTCCGGCGCCGTCGCGGGCTTCCTCTCAGAATCAGGGTCACTCTTTTACAATCCCAACCTCCCGTGGCTCGAGCATACCGAGCTTCATGCTGAACTCAGTGCCGCCGTTCACCTTACGATCCAGCTCGAAAACGACGCGAATGCCGCCTGTGCCGGAGAGTATCTCTTCGGCACAGGCCAGGGTAGCCGACGTCTCCTTTGCCTCACCGGCGGCACCGGCCTCGGTGCAGCCATGATCGCGGACGACGGCATCTTGCATCCAGCGTTCGGTGGCCTCGGCGACGCAGGCCACATCATCGTCGTGCCCAACGGGCCGCCATGTTCCTGCGGCGGGCGGGGTTGCGCCGAAGCCGTTCTCTCAAGTGCCGCACTCGTCGCGCACTTTAGCGAGGCCACTCGCACCTCGCAAACCTATCGCGCTCTCGTCAACCACGTCGTAGCCGGCGACCCTCTAGCACTCGAAGTCACTCGGGAGGCCGGACACCATCTTGGAATCGCCCTCGCCTCACTCGCACACATCTTCTTCCCGGATCGCATCGCCATCGCAGGCGGCCTTTCTGCGCTGGGCGAGCCGCTTCTGCTCGCCACCCGGGCCTCCTTCACAAGCCACGCTGGAACCTTCCCTGCCTCCCTCGCAACAATCGAGTTGGCGCACACTGGCGCACATGCAGGTCTCCACGGTGCAGCCGCAGCCATGTGGCTCGCCCATCGCCGCACCTGATCTGCCCACCTTCGATCAATCTCCTTGACAGCCGAACTTGACCCGGTTACAACCTAGGCAAACGTTTGCGGCACACGAGGTTCGCACAGTATGGCAGCACAAGCGCCCAGCCGACGGCAGTTACTTCAGGCGCTCGCGTGCGCCTCCGTCGCCAGCAGCGTTCCCGGATTCTCTCGCTGGAGTTTTGCCTTCGCGGAGCCTGAAATCCAAAGCGCCAACCAACACACCCACCACACGGCACCGCCGCATCCCACCAAACGTTCCACCCTCTACATTCCGCGATTTTTCACTCCCGCGGAGTACCGTGATGTGGTGCTGCTCGCCGAACTGATCCTTCCACGCACTCCGTCCAGCTCCGCAGCCACGCTCCACGCCAGCCCCAAGCCGGCTGAGGCGGGAGCGACCGATGCTGGAGTCGCCGAATTTATCGACTTCATGGCCTCACACGATCCCACCCTTCAGCCCGTCTTCCGCGAGGGTTTGGTCTGGATCAACACCGCATCCGCTCCTACAAACTTTGCCTCTCTCGCCGCCGCGGATCAGACTGCTCTTCTTACACGCCTGGCCTATAAGAAGAACTTCCGGACCGACGAAGCCGCCGGTCAGCATTTCTTCGCTACCATGCGGCGCTACACCGTGATGGCTTTCTACACAAGCCGCCTCGGCTTGGAGGCCCTCGACTACCCCGGCCTTCGCTTCTACGCCTCGTCTCCAGCCGTTCCCCAGGACGGCTCGCTCGAGCGCCTCGGAGTCCATGCATGAGCGCCAGCGAGACCTATGACGTCATCGTCGTTGGCACGGGTGCCGGCGGAGGCATGGTCATTCGGACCCTTTGTGCCGCAGGACTGCGTGTCTGTGCTCTTAATGCCGCACGCGAGCTCGTTCCCGCCAAGGACTTTCGTCAGCACAAGATGCCCTACGACATGCCGTTCCGCGGATTCGACTCACCCGCGCGGCGTGCACAAAGCATCGGGTATATGGACAGCGAGTACGTTCCCTCCGATGTGTGGGAGCATGACATCGCCTACGCCACAGCACCCGGCACGCAATGGACGTGGCCCCGCTGCTACGCCGTAGGCGGCAAGACGAACTTCTGGGGTCGCTCCTCCGCTCGCATGGGCGACATCGACTTCAAAGCCGCCACCCGCGATGGCCTTGATGTTGACTGGCCTGTCACTTACGACGAGATCGCACCCTTTTACAGCCGCGTCGAAAAGATGATCGGCGTCGCAAGCACCCGCCAGAACCGTCCCTCCAATCCGGACGGCGACTATCTTCCGCCCATCAACTTTCGCTATCTCGATTACCTGCTCGCCGCAGGCTCTTCAAAGGCCGGCGTCCCGTACCTTCCCGATCGCATCGCCCAGCTCACGGAATCACTCGACAACCACCCCGCCTGCCACTACTGCGGAAACTGCACCAACGGCTGCGATGTCGGCGCCTTCTTCTCAACCCCCTACTTCTTCCTCCCGCAGGCTCGCGCTACCGGGAAACTCACTCTTCGCACCAACGCCATTGCTCGCGAAGTTCTCGTCGACGAGCAAGGTCAGGCCACCGGCGTCGCGTACGTCGATCGCGTCACACACCAGGAAGTCGAGGTCCGCGCTCGTGCCGTCGTCGTCGCTGCCTCCACTGTGTCTACGGCGCACATCCTGCTCAACTCGCGCTCTCGCCACTGGCCCACCGGTATCGCCAACTCCTCCGGCCAGCTCGGCCGCAACCTGTGCGATCACCTCTACGGAACCTCCGGCCGAGGCTATCTTCCGCAGCTTCTCGGCCATCCGTCCTTCCCGGACAATGTCTCGGCCGCCACTGTTGCCTGGCTGCCGCGTTGGCAAAATATCGAGAATCCGCACCAGGAATCCTTTCTACGCGGATACTCCTTCTACCCTGGCGGGGGCTGCGACGATTTTCCCGGCTTCTATGACGAGATCGAGGGGTTCGGCGCCTCCTACAAGGCGGAGATCAAGCGCCGCTATCCGACGCCAATCAACCTGACCGTTCAGGCTCCATCCCAACGTTCCGACAAGAACTTCGTAGACATCGATCCGGAAAAGAAGGACGTCTTCGGCATCCCTCAGGTTCGCGTTCATTTTGAGTGGGACCCGAACACCCTCAAGATGTGGGAACACTCGAAGCAAACCGCGCAGCACATTATCGAGCAGGCCGGAGGCGAATACTCGGGCCACGGCGAACCCGAGTCGCCCGGCTACTCCCTTCATGAAACCGGCACCTGCCGCATGGGCAACGATCCGCGTCACGTTGTCACGAATCGATTCGGCCAGGCTCACGACGTTCCAAATCTCTTCGTCGCTGATGCCAGTGTTCTGCTTAACTGCACAGACAAGACCACGACGCTCTCGATTCTCGCGTTCGCGCTCCGCACGTCGGAGTACATCACCGCGCAGTTCAGGCAGGGTCACTTCTCCACCGAAGAGGCGAAAACCACTTGACCATCAGCCGCCGCACCTTCGTAGCACAAGGGGCCATTGCCTCCGCCTATGCCGCGCTCGGCCAGCCTCTTCCCAAGGCTACGTACCCCACTGACCCGCGCCATCGCCTGGCCGTCGCGACCTACCCTTTCCGTGCTCGCATCATCTCCCCAACGAACTCCGACCGCTCCAAGAAGGTCCCTGGCATGGACCTCGCCGGCTTCGCCCGTTCCATCCGCTCCGAGTTCAACGTCTTCGGCATCGAGCCACTGCACTCACACTTCCCTTCCACCGATCCGGCCGATATCCGCCAACTGAAGTCCGCCTTCGACGCTGCCGGTGTCCGCACCGTCAATATTCCGGTCGACGAGGACGTCGACCTCACCAGCACCGATCCCGCTCGACGCAAGACCTCGAATCGCACCCTCGAGCGTTGGGTCGACATCGCAGCCATCCTCCAATCGCCCAGCATCCGCATCGGGACCGTTCCCCACGGTTCCGGAGTATCCGACATCGCAGGACCAGCAGCCGCCCTCAAGCCGCTTCTCTCCTACGCCGCCGCCCGCAACGTCACTATCTGCTTCGAAAACGACGATCCAATCTTCGGCAACGCCGACCGCATCCTCGCCATCCTCAAACTGGTTTCAAGTCCCTGGCTTCGTGCGCTTCCAGACTTTGCCAACTCCCTTATGGGTGGTGACGAGGCCTTCAACGCCGAAGCCGTCCGCCGCATGTTCCAGTACGCCTCAAATATCGCGCACGTGAAAGACGCCGAAGTCATCAACAAGGTGCGTCGTACCGCCTCGCTCAAAGAGCTCTTCGCTATCGCGAAACAATCTGACTTCCGCGGCTACTACTCCATGGAATCCGACTCCGACGCTGACCCCGCCGCGGATACGCACCATCTCATCGAGCAATGCCTCATTCTCATGTAACGGCCGCGGTTCGCGCGTCGCTCGCTGCCCTCACTCTTGGGTTGGCGACATCCCTCTATGCGCAGCAGCTGTCGCCCGCGGATCACTTCGCAAGGGGGGCCGCCGCCCTGCAGTCGAACGATCTCGCAACGGCGGAGGCCAACTTCCGCACCGTGACTCGCCTTGATCCTGCCTCTGCCGCCGCCTTCACCAACCTCGGTGTCACCCTCATGCGGGAACGACGCTGGCCCGAAGCCCTCGGCGTCCTGCAACATGCCCAGCACCTTGACCCTAACCTGGCCGGCGTTCACCTCGATCTCGGCCTCACGTACTTCCATACAGCCAGCTACCCTGCCGCTGTCCCCGAGTTCCGCCGCGCTCTATCACAATCCCCGGAGAACGCTCAGGCTCGCTTCCTCCTCGGCCTGTGCTGCTTCTTTACCGCCGACTTCGAGTGCGCCGCCCAGACTCTGGAGCCCCTCTGGGGTGCGCAAGCCGCTAATCTCACCTATCTCTATGTCCTCGGCAGTGCCGCCAACAAAGCCAAGCGGCCCGATCTCGCCGATCGTGCCTTCCAGCAGATGGCGGCCGTGGGGAATGGCACGCCGGAGTTCCATCTCTTCGCCGGCAAAGCCGCGTTGGGCAAGCAGGACTATCCCGCGGCCCAGGGCGAACTCGAGCAGGCCATCGCCGCGCAACCTTCACTTCCACTGGCGCACTTTTTTCTTGCGGAAGCACTCGACGCTCAGCACAAGGAGCAAGCCGCACGGACCGAGCTGACGACCGAGATCCAGTTAGAACCCGACCTGCCCTACACCTACGACGAGCTCGGTCGTGTCTGCGCGGCGCTGGGCGATACAGCGGCCGCCGAGGCCGCCTACCGCAGTGCCGTCGCGCGCGATCCGAAACTCGCCTCCTCCTATCTCGGCCTCGCCACCTTGCTCAAGCAGAGTGGTAAACCCGAGCAGGCTCTCGCCATGCTTGATCGCGCTCTCGCCTCGAGTCCGCGCAGCGGCAGCGCTCACTACCTCCGCGGCCAGTTGCTGCACCAGCTTCACCGCGATCCCGAAGCCCATGCCGAGTTCGCAAAAGCCGCCACGCTCCTCGCGCAGTTCAATGACGAGCTCCAGCACGGCAGCGGTGCCCTCCACGAGGCCGATGCCGCCCAGATCAGCAACAGCGCACAGCTCTAAGCCGCCGAAGGAGTTTCCCCGTGCATCCGCCACACTGCCGATGTATAGTGACGCAAACGTTTGCCATTCGGTTCTCCCACATATCTTCCTTGAAGATCCGTCTCTTCCCCGCTAAGGAGGCCTCTTTTGCATCCGCTTGAGCCACTCACAGCCAATGAGGTCAGCGCCGCCGTCGCTCTGCTCAAATCGCAACCCACCCATACGCCAACCACTCGCTTCATCAGCATTATGCTTCGCGAGCCCGCCAAGCAGGCCATAGCCAATTGGCCCGCCATCGCAGCGTCGCCGCGCGAGGCCACCGCTGTTCTGTTCGACAACGCGATCAATCGCGCCTCTCGCATCATCCTCGATCTCACAGCCGGCAACGTTCTCTCTACCGAGCTTGCTCCGCCCGGTGCACAGCCCACTCTCTCCATCGACGAGCAGGTTGAGTGCGAGCAGGCTGTCATTCACAGCGAGCTCTTTCGCGAAGCGCTGAGCCGTCACTACGGCCCAGTTGACCCCGCTCTGGTCATGGTCGATATCTGGAGCGCCGGCAACTACGGCTCCGAAGAGGATCGCTCCCTGCGTCTCGCTCGCCCGCTCTGCTTCCTTCGCTCCGCCCCCGGTGAGAATGGGTACGCGCACCCCATTGAAGGAATCCGCCCCGTCGTCGATCTCAACCAGATGAAGGTGCTTCGCGTCGAAGAACACGGCGCATGGCCGCTCCCCACCGCCCCCGCCGACTACGCCGCGGATCGCATCACAGACTTCCGCACCGATATCAAACCACTCGTCATCACTCAGCCTGACGGACCATCTTTCACCATGGACGGACATCAGATCTCCTGGCAAAAGTGGCACCTCGTCATCGGTTTTGACGCTCGCGAAGGTCTCACCCTCCACGACCTCCGCTACACCGATGGAGACCGTGATCGCCCCATACTCTATCGCGCCTCACTGACCGAGATGGTCGTACCTTACGGCGACCCGCGCCCCACCCAGGTTCGAAAGAACGCCTTCGATGTCGGCGAATACGGCATCGGCACCTGCGCCAACTCTCTCCGTCTAGGTTGTGACTGTCTCGGTTACATTCAGTACCTCGATGCCCATCTCGTCACCTCGCGTGGCGAACCGCTCACGATTCCTCAGGCCATTTGCATCCATGAAGAAGACTTCGGCACTCTCTGGAAGCACACCGACCGACGCCTCCCGGACGCCCCCGAAGTCCGCCGCTCCCGTCGCCTTGTCATCTCGTCGGTCTCCACCGTCGAAAACTACGAATATGGCTTTTTCTGGTACCTCTACCAGGATGGAAACATCCAGTTCGAGATCAAGCTCACCGGCATCCTTTCGCTCGGCGCGACGCAGCACGGCGAGGCGCCCACTCACGGCGCCATGCTCAATGACACACTCTTCGCCCCGAATCACCAGCACTTCTTCAACGTGCGCCTCGACATGAATATCGATGGTGGACCCAACACCGTCCAGCGGCTCGACATCGTTGCCGATCCCACTGACGAGCTCAACGCCTTTCACAACGCCTTCCGCGCAGTTTCCACGCCGCTCAAGACCGAGCAAGAAGCTTGCGCCAATCTGAACCTCGAAACCGGTCGCACCTGGAAGATCGTCAATCCCACCATGAAGAACATCGTCGGCCAGCCGACCGGCTATCGCTTTCTCCCCGGTGACAACGCCTTGCCTTACGGCGCGCCGACAGCGTGGTGGCGCAAGCGCGCCGGCTTCGTCGAACACCACGTCTGGGTCACACCCTTCGACGAGCACGAACGCTACGCTGCCGGTGACTATCCAAACCAGAGTGGCTGCACCGACGGTCTGCTGAAATGGGTCGAGTCGAATCGCTCCATCGAGAACACCGACGTCGTCCTCTGGTATACCTTCGGCCACACCCACATACCCCGCCTTGAAGACTACCCGGTCATGCCAACCGCCTACATCGGGTTTCTCCTGAAGCCATCCGGCTTCTTCAACCAGAATCCCGCCAACGACGTTCCACCGAGCACCGTCAAACAACAGGCTGGAAGCTGTTGCGCGAGCTAGTCTCGTTTTGAGTAGCAGCTTCTCAGGAAAGTCAGCAAGGAACAGAGTGCGCTCGGCAGCATCGCCTACTTCCCTGCATCTGGGTAAAGCCCTTCGAGCGGTTTGTCGCGAGAGAGACCCAGCCGAAGATTCGGCCGCGGCAGCATCTCGTCGCGCATGGCCGTGTTGTAGAGGAAGATAGCTTCAACTACTGCGGCCTGTTTCAGGTCCGGCTCACTCAGGTGATCGTAAGTGTCAAGATTGGTATGGTGGGTGCGACTGTCATAGTCGCGCGGATCCTGGATGAACTGGAAGCCCGGCAGTCCGGCAAGCTGGAACGGAACGTGATCCGTCGAACCGGTGTTGCGCTCGGTCACCGTCGTCATCCCGAGATCAGCGAGTGGCTTCATCCATTGCGAAAAGATGTCGGCAATCCCACTGTTGCCCTCAGCGTAGATACCCCAGAGCTTGCCCGTTCCGTTGTCGACGTTGTAGTAGGCGTCGAGTTTGGCGGCTTCCGGCTTCGGTGTTGCGGGGGCGCTCATCGGTCGGAGAAAGTCTGGTATCTGCTCGACTTCTTTCATTGGTGCGTAATGGAACATAGCAAAGTGACTGCTGACATAGCCCATTGATCCGTAGATGCCCTGTTCTTCGCCGCTCCAGAGCGCGATACGAATGGTGCGCCGGGGCTTCACACGAAGACTGTTCAGGATGCGCATAGCTTCAAGCGCAACTACGGATCCCGCTCCATTATCCGTGGCGCCGGATCCCGCAATCCAGCTGTCGAGATGGCCGCCGACCATGACGACCTCTTCCTTAAGCTTGGGATCCGTGCCGGGTATCTCTGCTATGGTGTTATAGCCCTGGACGTGTTCGTCGCCAAACTCGGTCGCGATATTAAGTGCTACCGTGACAGGCACCTTATGACCAAGCAGCCGCTCCATACGGCTATACGCTTCGTCCGCAATAACCTCCTCGGGCACGGTCTGCCGATGTTCCGGTCGATACACGTACCACCCGAACGAGGAGTTCGTATCGTCATGAAGAACGCCACCCGAACCACCCGGCTGTAGCACAGCCGCCGCGCCCTCGGCGGCAAAGAACGCCCCAACCTTCTCCTGGAGAGAGAAGCTCTTCAGCGCCTCCTGGAACTTGGGATCGTTAACATCAAGAACATCTTGTCCGCTCATATCTCCGTTCAGCGGATATTGAGCCATCTGCTGCAGCTTGGCTGCGTCAAAATGCTCCATCGCAGGCACCGCGTCAGGGTCGATCGTCGGATTACCCGAACCCGAGTGCCCATACAGAACGACCTTGCCCTTGAGCTTGCCCTTCCATGCGACGAATTCACTCTCATTCTTGAACCCGGGCACTTTGATGACGTCCGCGGTAATCGTTCCTTGCGTCGCCGGCGACCACGGGGTGGCCTGCGCGAGAAACACTCCGGGCGAGGGCTTCACCAGCGCCAGCGACGCACCGTGTTGCGTCCATGCCATACCGAACTCGCCCCAACTCTCCAGGTGCGCATTGCTGCAGCCCATATCCGTAAGCTGCTGGCGAGTCCATTCGTTCGCGCGCTGCATCGCGGGCGACCCCGTCAGCCGCGGCCCAATGTCGTCAAAGATCGCCCCGGCGTACTCCATTACATGAGAGTGAGCGAAGCCCTCGTCGCGAATGCGCGCGTACATGTCGAGGTCCAGTCTCTCGGGTCCGCTCGCGGAGGGTGCCGTCGATACCGATCCCGCCTGCCGCGGTCGATTTTGTGCAGAGCTGAAACCAGACAAAGACAGCACAGGCAGCAACATGAGCACGCCATTCCGAAGAGTCATCCCCACATCATAACGTTCCGAAAGCGACCGACCGCGCGTGTCTTGAAAGAGGATCCGCCACGGACGAGAAGCCGAACCGCCGTCTGGCTGACGTGTCCAGACAGGAGCGATAGTCTGAGTGCAGGTCTTCAGACGATGACAGAATGGACCAACGCGCGTGTGTCATGGCTGCGGGCGCGTGCGATCGCGTCCGGCTTTACCCTCGCCGGAGTCGCCGCGGCCACTGGCGAGACCGAAGCGGAGCGAACCGATGCAGAGCGCATCGAAAGCTGGATCGACGCCGGCTTCGCCGGCGAGATGGACTACCTCAAGCGGCGTGACGAAGCAGGGCGCCTCCTCCGATCGGCAGTCTCCGTTGCGATTCCTTGGGCGAAATCTGTCGTGCTCTGCGCAATGAACTATCGCGCGCAGGGCCCGCTCTCGATCGACTCCGCGAGCGCTGGAGCCGGGTGGATCGGACGCTACGCGTGGAGTGGAACGCCCTCAACGCACGACCTGCCGCCCGGCAACACGCCGCCATTCCCCTTCACGCAGAGCGCCGAGCTCGACGGCATAAGTTCACCTGAGGCACGAACCCCTGCCCTCAAGCCGACGGACTACCACGAGGTCCTGCTCGGCCAACTCCGCCTCCTCGAGGCCGAAATTCAGGCAGCCATGCCGTGCGAAAGCCGATGCTACGTAGACACCGGGCCCATGGTGGAGCGCGCCGTCGCAGCACGAGCCGGCGTAGGCTGGATCGGCAAAAATACAACGGTGATCAACCAGGGCATCGGCTCTTGGACCCTGCTTGCCTCCATCATCACGTCCATTCCGCTTGAGCCGAGCGGCTTTGCCATCGAGGCGACAGATCGCTGCGGAACCTGCACGCGATGTCTCGAGGCGTGTCCGACCGACGCTCTCGTTGCGCCCAGACAAATGGACGCCACCCGCTGCATCGCCTATCTCACCATCGAAAAGAAGGGACCAATCGATCCGAGCCTGCGCGCCGGAATGGGACGGCAGGTCTTCGGCTGCGACATCTGCCAGGATGTCTGCCCTTGGAACCGGCGGGCACCCGTCGTTGTGGACACGGCAATGCTTCCGCGTCCCGAGTTGATCAATCCGGACCTCGAGTGGCTCGCGGCGATGAGCTCATCCGAGTTCCGCCGCTGGTTCAAGGGCTCTCCTCTGGAGCGAACGGGAAAGAAGCGACTACATCGCAACGTGGCAATCGCCATGGGTAACAGTGGCGACATGCAATTCCAGCAGCGACTCGAACAATGGGCAGCGAGCGAAGATACCGTGCTCGCCGACGCAGCACGATGGGCACTGGAACGACTCCGTGAACTGATACCGGAGCCGGAAGACGCCACATGATGGAAGCGGCCGGAATGTAACCATACTAAGAACAATTATGAGTGACTTGCACTTGGAACGCCCTGCACCGTTACGGACGCCCAATGTATTCAGCAGAAGACACACTTCAGCAACACCGACCCAACACTCTGGCGTACTGTTGCTTCAGTGAGGAGGCATGACGATGACAGGGCGATTGGCTGCAAGCTGGTTCGGCTATGGACTACTACTGTGCATTCCAAACCTTCCCGCGCAGCTTACGCCCGCGGGAGCTCCCGACACCGGCACGCAGGTGACCATAGCCGTCGATCTGACGAAGGTGGAAGGACCCTATAAACCGATCTACAGCTGGTTCGGATACGACGAGGCAAACTACACCACCATGCGCCACGGCACCGAACTGCTGCGCGAACTGCACGACCTCAGCCCCGTCCCGGTCACCCTTCGCGCGCACCATCTCCTCACGTCCGGCAACGGCGTGGCAGAGCTTAAATTCAGCTCGACCAACGTGTACACAGAAGACGCGCAGGGTCGCCCCGTCTACGACTTCAAGATCCTCGACGGCATCTTCGACGCGTACAAGGCAGCCGTCGTCCGGCCAATGGTAGAGCTGGGGTTCATGCCCGAAGCCCTGGCGGCGGATCTGCCGGATCGCCACGAACCCTATCAAGTGCACTACCCGGCGTCGACAATCTCCGGCAAATCGAACAACCCCCCAAAGGACTACGCGAAATGGGGCGAGCTCGTGCGAGTGGTCACGGCGCATCTGGTCGAGCGCTATGGCAAAGCCGCAGTAGCCCAGTGGTACTTTGAGGTTTGGAACGAGCCGGACATTGACTACTGGCACGCCACACCCGAGGAGTACTGGAAGCTCTACGACTTCGCCGTCGCGGGTGTGCGCGCCGCATTGCCGGGCGCTCTCGTAGGCGGACCTGCCACGACGAGTCCGCGCAGCGACAAGGCGCGCCTGTTCCTTAAGAACTTCCTCGACCATGTGAGCTCCGGCAAAAGCGCTGCGACCGGCGGCCCCGTGCCGATGGACTTCATCTCATTCCATGCCAAGGGCTCGCCCATCATCCGCAACGGTAGGGTCACGATGGGCATCGCAAGTGAGCTCGAGGACGCCGATCATGGCTTTGCACTTGTCGCCTCGTACTCGCGATTCAAGCGGCTGCCAATCGTCCTCAGCGAAGCCGATCCTGAGGGCTGTGCCGCCTGCTCCTCCAAGGTCAATCCCGCAAACAACTATCGCAACGGCACCCTCTACCCGGCCTACACGGCGGCCGCGCTGAAGAGTTTGTTCGCCCTCCAGGATCGCTACACCGTCAATCTCTTGGCGATGCTGAGCTGGTCCTTCGAATTCGAAGACAAGGACTACTTCGAGGGCTTTCGCTCGCTCGCCACCAATGGAATCGATAAGCCTGTCCTGAACATCTTCCGCATGTTCGGCCTGATGAGCGGCCGGCGTGTCCAGGTCGTCAGCAGCGCTGCCGTCCCGCTCGATTCTCTGCTGCACGAAGGCGTTAGACAGGCTCCGGACATCGATGCGATGGCGACCCGCGACGAGCATCAGGCAGCCGTGCTGGTTTGGAACTACCACGACGTGGACGGACCGGCAGCGCCAGCAATCACCACCATCAACGTACAGGGACTGCCCGCAAGCGTGCATCGCGTCTTACTCGAGCACTATCGCCTCGACGACACCCACAGCAACGCCTATAACGTCTGGAAGAACCTGGGCTCGCCACAGCATCCCACACCTGAGCAGTACACCGCACTTCGGGCAGCCGGCCAGTTGCAGCTGCTGGAGTCCCCCGCATGGATCGACGTTCAAACCGGCCGGATCACCATCACCACCAGCCTTCCGCGACAAGGCGCGTCCCTTCTGCACCTGCGCTGGTGAAGAGGCTTACTTCAGCGGAGCGATCTGCAAATTGCGGAAGAAGATCTCGGCTCCTTCAGACTGGAACAGGACCTTCCCCCCAGTAGGGGAAGGGTTCGTGCCGACGTTGGCCAAGGTGCCGTTCACGTACTGGTGAATGACTTTGTCTTCGACAACCATCTCAAGCGTGTTCCACTCGCCATGTGGTTTCTCCAGCTCGCCGGAGGAGTTGCGGAAGCCCACCGTATTCTGCGTCGGCCCCTTTCCGATATGGCCAATGTTCAATGCGGAGTTCGGTGGTCCAGTCACTCGCCTGCCATCGGAGCCAGTCAGCGCTGCGCCGTCCGTCATCCAGAAGTCGCCAGTCTCGCCTTCCTTGATCTGAAACTCGATCGATCGCGGCCAGACCTTATTTTCGCCCTGGATGCTGTAGAGAATACCGCTGTCGCGAGCCTGCCCAGCGCGTTCCGCAAAGGTGCCCTCGCCCCACTTGAACTCGGCGCGAAGATAGAAGCGATCGAAGGTCTGCTTCGTAAGCAGGTAGCCCATCTCGTGGCCGGAGACATGGATGACGCCCCGCTCTACCTGAAAGATGTGGTTCGGATCGTTGTTCAGCCCGCGCCCACGAAGAAACGTGTCAAACTGCGACAGATCTCCACCGTCAAAGAGAGCAAGTACCGGCTGGTGCGGCGGGATCGCTGAAGCCGGCGCCACCTGGCCGCAGAGCGGGATCGTCGGAAGACAGAACAAGAGGGCAAGGACATGACGGCGGACGAAAGGCATGCGATGAGCGCTCCAGATCAGCTGCAGGGCCGAGTGTACCGGCTCGAAGTGAAGATGCGGAAGAGCTCTGCTAGCATCGATGCGAGCAGCCGCGGATCCTTTCGTCCCCGCAGTCTGCCGCGTTCATCCATCTGACAGACAGGTTATGCCGAAAGAGATGCCGATCAGCGTGGTGGCGGAGACAACGGACGCTCTGACGAGCGACTCCGCTACGGGTCGATCTGCCTCCGGCCCGGTCCTCGACGTACGCGAAGTCCAGCCGGTTGTCGTCAAAGATGGCCTTTGGGCGCGGTTGGTAGCTCTGGGCTGCTATCTCATCCGCACAGAGGTCCACACCTACGCCTTCAGCGTCGCCGCAAACGCGATTCTCGCCCTCTTCCCCTTCATCGTCCTTGTGCTCACCGTGAGCCGCGTCGCCTTCGGCACTCCGCGGATTGAGCCGATTGTCGGGGATCTGCTCAAGAGCTTCCTGCCGACCGGGCAGGAGTTCGTGATGCGCAACATGCAGCTGCTCGTGCATCCCCGCAGCGGCATGCAGGTCTTCTCGGTCGTCATGCTCCTCATCAGCTCCACCGGTGTCTTCATGCCGCTTGAGGTCGCTCTCAATCACGTGTGGGGCGTGCGAGAAAACCGGAGCTATCTCCGCAATCAGATCGTCTCCCTCGGGCTCGCCGTTGCCGTAGGCATTCTGGCTCTCTTCTCCGTTATGATGTCGGCCGGGCAGGAGTCGATCCTTCGCGTGCTCTTCTTCGGCCACACGCAGAACGCGACCTACCACCTGATCTCGCACGGCTTCATGCATATCGCCGCCGGCCTCGCGAGTGTTCTGCTCTTCTTCTTGATCTATTGGGTTCTTCCTAACCGCAGTGTGCCGGCAATCGCGGTATTGCCCACCGCGATCGTCATCGGTGTCTTGTGGGAGGGCGCTAAGCTGCTCTACGTTCGGGCGCTGCCATGGCTCGACTTCCAGGCAGTCTACGGTCCGTTTTACATCTCGGTAGGTCTGATGATGTGGGCGTTCCTCTCAGGCCTGCTGCTGCTCGCGGGAGCGCATTTCTCCGCAACCCGCTACACCCTAAGGCTCGCCCGCGAAGCCGTGGCCCACGACAACGATCAGCTGCACGAGGAGGCTCACACGTGAGCACCTCCGGCGCCGGTTGGGAGAGGCTCCGTGCCTGGCAAGGATGGCATCAACGTCGTCCGCCAAGAGGCATGGCTGGCGCGGTCTTCTGGCTGGCCGTCTGGTTCTGCATTCTCACCATGCTGCGTCTCCTGCCCGGAACCGTGGGAACGCTCAGCGCCGTCCTGCAGGTTATGGTGGGCCTCGCACTCGTCATTACTGGCCTGCCCGTTCTCTGGCGGCTCGTCCGCCAGCGGCTTCTCTGGAGTCTCCGCAACAAGCTGGTCCTGACCTATCTGCTCATCGGCCTCGCCCCGATCGTGCTCTTCTCCACACTGGTGCTGGTCTCCGCCTACATCGTTGCCGGCCAGTTCGCCATTCATCTCGTCGACGCCCGGCTGCAAAGCCATCTCGACCAGGTCAAAGGCTTGAACTCGCTCGACGAGTGGACGCTCGAAAAGCGCCTCCGAACTCCTGGCGGCAACACCGACACCAGCACCGCGCCGAACGCGCTTGCCGAGCTCCGCTTCACCGAGCCACAGCTCCAGGAGCCAGGTGGGACCCTCTCGCCGGAGATGCGCGTCTTCCGCAACGGCCAGCAGGTGACCTACCGCGATCAAACCTCCACCCGCATGCGAACGCCGCTCGGCCTGCCTCCCTGGGCGACGCGTCTCAATGAGCATCGCTTCCGCGGAATGGTGCTCGACGGCGGCGAACTCTACCTCGTTGGCATCGAGCAGGTCGAGATCGTTCCCGGCGAGCGTTACAGTCTCGTCAGCAGCGTGCCGGTCGACGGCGCCCTCATGCGAGCCGTCGCCCACAACCTCGGCCGGGCGCGACTCATCGCCGTCACCACCGGCGAAGAGCCCGTCACCGTCACCGATGACGCCGTTCCTGCGAAATCTTCAAACGAACTTGCCCCAACAAAGAACTCCACGAAGCGCGTCCGGCAGGCGCGAACACCCAACCCTGACCAGATTCGCCAGGGCTCGGTCGTAGGCGGCGAAGAACCGGCCGCGCAAAACCTCCTCGACCTCCGCGTCCGTTTCCTCTCCACCATCCCCGTCGTGAACTGGGACACCGGCCAGATCGACAACGCCCCCATCGAAGTCGTCTCCCGCCCCTCGCGTCTCTACCGGGCGCTCTTCGGCGCCTCTCTCGGCGGCCGCATCCTGCGCATCGGCCTCATCGTCCTCTGCGTCCTCTTCGCGGCCATCGAAGCCCTAGCGCTCTGGATGGCCGCTCGCCTCAGCCGAACCGTAACCGCCTCGGTTACAGACCTGTACGACGCAACACAGCGAATCGATCGCGGTGAGTTCAGTCACCGCATCGGCGTCGAGCGCGAAGATCAGATGGCTGAGCTCAGCCGTTCCTTCAACACCATGACCGGCTCGCTCGAGCGCCTGCTCAAGGAGCAGCAGGAGAAAGAACGCCTGCAGAATGAGCTCTCGATCGCCCAGGAAGTCCAGGCTAACCTCTTCCCGCACGCAGTCTCCAATCTGCCCACACTGGAGTTGCACGGCGTCTGCCGTCCCGCCCGCGCTGTCAGCGGAGACTACTATGACTTTCTTGTCTTCGACGAAGACCCGGAGTACCCCGGCAGTCCCAGCGGCGTCGGCATCGCGCTCGGAGATATCAGCGGCAAAGGCATCTCAGCCGCACTTCTGATGGCCACTCTCCACTCCGCCGTACGCGCCTATCGCCTCGCTAGCGAAGAACTTCTGCTCGATGGCAAACTCTCCGCGGGCGAGCTCCAACTCCGTGAGATCCGCGCCCAAGGCGGCACAGAGCTCTTCGAGTCCCCCGGTCGCATTCTCGCCCTGCTCAATCGGCACCTCTACCGCAGCACCCAGCCCGAGAAATATGCGACCCTCTTTCTCGCACACTACGACGCACGATCGGCGCGCCTCACCTACTCGAACGCCGGCCAGCTCCCACCCCTGGTCCTGCGAGCCGATGGCTCCATCCGCCGTCTGGACTGCGGCGGCACCGTCGTCGGTCTGCTCGACGGTATGGAGTACAGCCAGGAAACGATCGTGATGGGCTCCGGTGACATCATGGTCGCCTACTCGGACGGCGTCACCGAACCAGAGAACGACTTCGGTGACTTCGGCGAAGATCGCATGATGGACGTCGTCCGGCGCTACCGCCATGAGCCGCTCCACATCATCAGCTCGCAGGTCATGCAGGCACTCGACGCCTGGATCGGCGCCGAGGAGCAGCCCGACGACATCACCCTCGTCCTGGCGCGGCAGCTCTAACGAAAGCGCCCTCTACTCCAGCTAACGAAAGTAAAATCCCCGCCGCGTCCGCAACGCCTCCGATCCGCTCGCCCGCTTCAACTCGATCGCGTGGTACGTCTCCGCACCCCCTCCAGAACTCGGGACATACTGCACGCCCACCAGCCTGTCCGCGTCGGCAACACACAGCGCAATCTGCGCCTTCAGATCGTTGTTGTGTTCGAGCACCATGCCGCCACTCTGGTACGCCAGTACTTGCAGCGTCAGATCGTTCGGATTTGACTCCGCTTCCTTGCGAACACCGGACAGAAAGTTCTTGTAATACCCATCTGTAACCTCCGCAGGCACAGTCTGTGCCCGCGGGTTCGATCGGTTCGCCCCCGGCCGGGACGCCAGAAGAAAGTTCTCCATCTGCCCGGACGAGTCCTGCGACGTAACACCTCGCGGATCCACCACGGACACCATCATGCGCGCGGAGCGCAGCAGGTCGGAAAAGTAGACGATCGAGTCGAAGATCTGCTGTGACGACGTTGCCTCTGCTCGCGCCAGAAAGGGCCATCCCGGACTCATCCAGACCACCACCTTCGCCCCGGGCTTCGCACGCTCCGCGTTCGCCACAAAGCTCATCGCCTCAAGCGACAATCGCACCCGCTCCGCCTCCCCCGTTGCCGCTTGTGCGTCGAGGATGCGACGCAGCCCCAGCTTGTAACTCCTGAGCCCCGCGATCAAGGACGAAGCGTCGTTCGTCGCCGGAACCCTGTGCGCGAACAGCTGCCGCTGGTGCATCACCGTGGTCTCCGCAGGCGGCGCCTGCGATCCATGCTCCGCCGGCGCATCCGACAGCACAATCGCAGAGATCGGTCGCGACAGAGGACCTCGCGCACTCTTTAGGAACTCCTCAACCGCCGCCTCGCTCCGCGTCACCTCCTCGGGTGTCGAGTTCACCGCATCGATCACCAGCACTACCTGGCTCTGCGATCCCGCGGACCCTTCCGCCGGCAGCACCTGGACACGATCCTGTGCAACAGCCGCACCGTTATCCGTAATCCGCAGCTCCTTCGCACTCAGGGAGGCCGCCACGACATCCAGAACCACGGAGCGATCTGCGGCACTCCTTTCCCGCATCTCACCCGATCTCCCGGTCTGCCCCGCCGCCACCGCCAGCACGCCGCCCGCAAGCGCCGCCCCAACCATCACGTTAACCCTTCGCCAGAGACTCTTCATCGATTCGCCCCGTTTGCACCGCCATCCTAATCCGACATGTACCCGGCAGGCACACCGCGTCCCACAACGCCTTCCGGGCTGCTCTTCCAGGTGCCCGCACGCTCCTTCCTGCAAGAGAGAGCCTCAACCGTTAGGACCGCGCACAAAGACTCTGCCAGAATTAGAGAGAGTCCTCCCTTAGGGCGCCAGTTACCTCTCCGTTGTTCCTCCCGGGCTGCGCAATCGGCCCGCGCATTTGCTCCCATCCCTCCGCACCTTCTAAACTGAGCTATCACCGGTAACTTTCACGCGGTGATAACCGCTCGGCTCTCCCAGCCGTGCGGGGAGGTTCAATGCGTCGGTTCGTCACCCTGTTCGCCCTTATCTTCCTCACCGTTCCTTTCGGCATCTCCATCGCAGGCTGCGGAAAAAAAACCCCCGTCACCTTCTGTAGCGGCGACTCCGGCCCCATCGTCGGTCAGGTGAAGACGATCACCCTCTCCCCCACCATCTACGGCATCTCGCTGAACGCCGGCGAGTTCGGAACCTCGCCCTCGGCCTCCGCCGCCGATTGCAACGGCGGCGCCGTGACCATCTCCAGCTACACCTGGGCCATTCGCCCGCAGGATGTCGGCCTCGTCGACGTCGTTCCTACCACCGGCCGCCTCTGCGCCGGCACCTGGAACCGCAACACCGGCGGCGGCGTCCCCAACTACACCGTCTGCACCCCCGCAGCCCGCTCCGGCACTGCGGAGATCACCGCCACCGGCGGCGGCGCCACCTCCAACCAGCTCCCCATCTTTGTCCATCCGGTCGTCACCAGCATCATCGTCGGGGCGCCTTCCACGAACTGTAGTACCGATCTGGCTACCAACTGCTGCGCCTTCTCCACCGTCGGCGGCGCCACCACGCCCACCGGCACCTTCACTGGGGGGTCCTGCCTGAGTCAGAACGTCACCGGCCAGCTCGCCGCCCGCGTCTTTGCCGGCAGCGGCAGCACCCTCCAGAACATCACCTGCACCAAGACCGGAACTGATGCCTCCGGCAACCCGACCTATGCTCCCTTCGTCGGCCACGTCTCCTGGAGTCAGACCGACTCCAACATCGTCACCATCGACGAAAACGGTATCGCCACGGCGAAGTTCCCTGGCTCCACCATCGTCAACGCCACCGTCTCCAACGCCTCCTCCACCAACGGCTACTTCTCCACCTGCCCCCCACAAAGCATCACCCTCAGCACTCCGAACGCAGCGCCCCCAACCGGTCCAATCATCGTTAACCAGAACAACACCCAGCCCCTCGTCGCAACCGTGACGGACACGCATGGCGTTGTCCTGAATGGCGTTCCGATCACCTTCGTCTCCACCACGCCCAGCACACTTCCGTCCGGCGGCACCGGCAGCGTCACTCCCATCTTCCCCGGCTCCGGTGCCGTTACCGCGGTCTGCCTGCCGCCCACCTGTAACAACTCGCCCCTGAGCGAGATTGGGCTCTTCCAGAACGGCCTCCCAATTGTCTCGAACCAGATCGTCGTCGATACTCCAGGCAATAACTCCACCCTTCTTTACGCCGCCAGCACCGGCTCCCGTGAGCTCGTCACCGTCGACTTCTTCACCGGAAACGTCGGCACCCCGGTACGTCTGCCCTACGTTCCCAACTCGATGGCCATCACCACCGATGGCACGGCGCTCTATCTCGGCAGCTCAACGGAGCTGATGATCGTCTCGACCGCAACCACCGCCGTCACAGGCGAGTTCCAGGCCGCTCCTGGCAACGTGCTCGCCGTCTCGCCGGATGGAACTACGATCGTCGTCGCCGACCCGACGCGGCAGACCGTCTCTCTTGTCACGTCCGCCGGCCTTGTCTCCTCGACCTATGGTGGTCTCGGAACGCGGGCGCAGTTCTCACCGGACTCCGGAACCGTCTACATCGCTGCCGGCAATCAGCTGATCGTCCACTCCTCCTTCACCGGTTGGACCGCGATCCCGCTCTCCATCGCCGCGTCGGACATCTCCCTCGCCACGCCACAGGTCGCCGCCTTCCTCGGTGGAGCTACCACGTCAGCTCGCGGCTACTGCCCGATCACCACCATCTCAGGAACGGGTGATACCGCCAGCACCAGCAACCAGTACTACCCGGATGCCGGCCTCACGGCGCCGACCACAGACCGCATCGTCGCGACTAATGATGGAGCGCACGTCCTCGGTGCAACAGTGACTCCCGCTCCCACGCTGACTGATGTTGGCGTGGCCTTTCCCACAAAGAATGACATCTGCCCGGCTAACGGCCAGCAGGTCACGGCCAAGACGCTCTTCACGGGCGTTCTCCCCGGCATCACCGCCAGCCAGATCAACAGCGTAACCGCGGCATCGGACTCTTCGCTGGCCTTCGTCACCTTCACCGGCACCGGCGGCGTTCTCCCCTCCTACACGCCTGCCGCCGTCACTGGCGGCATCGGCGCCCTCGGCTCGGTCAAGCTCTCGGGCACGGCCGTCGCACCAGTCAGCGGCGTCTTCTCCTCGGATAACGGCACCTTCTTCACCGGTACCTCGGGCGACAATCTGGTGCATCTCGTCACCCGCGGCTCCTCCGGCTTTACCGACAGTTCAACCATCAACCCGCAGATCACCACCGACTCAGGTGCCGCAGCCACTCCCGACCTGCTTGCACAGCACCCTCGCAGAACATCGTAAGAACTGCCATTAAGCTCGGCGAAACACCGCCGCACCTCAACCGAAAAACGCGCTTTCCGCGCACAAAGAGGCCCTTCCATCCGGAAGGGCCTCTTTGTGCTCTAACACGTTCATCCCAAACGCTTTTTCAAGAGATCCCGCGCAATCGCGTCCAACACTCCGTTTAAGAAGTTCACTGACTCAGGAGCCGCATATCGCCGAGCTATCTCTAACGATTCATTGATGATGATCGGCCCCGGGGTCTTCGAATATGCCAGCATCTCCCCCACCGCCACTCGTAGCAGGTTCCGATCCACAGTGGCCATGCGCTCGATCTTCCAGTTCTGCGTATGTTGTTGAATCAATTGATCCACTTCATCCTGCCGAGCCACCACAACCCGGTATAAATCCTCCGCAAACCCCCGTGTCTCCTCATCCACATCATCGCGCGCATCCCAGAACAATTGCTCGACCTGTTCCGGCGTCTGTTTCCCCAGATCTTGTTGAAAACACATCTGCATGGCAAGTTCGCGAGACTTCCTTCGGGTGCCCATCACTGGCCGGCTTTCGCGGTGAGCTTCTCTTGAATGCTCGCCATCTCGATCGCCGCGATACCCGCTTCAAACCCTTTGTTTCCAGCCTTTAAGCCGGCTCGGTCAAGCGCCTGCTCGAGTGTTTCGCAGGTCAGCACGCCGAAGGCGTGCGGAACCCCTGTGTCTTGTTGACTTTGGCCGATACCGCGAGCGACTTCGTTGTAGATCGCTTCATAATGGGCTGTCTCGCCGCGAAGCAGGACGCCGAGGGTGATGATGGCGGCGTAACACTCTGATTCGGCTAGGGTTCTGGCTGCCGAGGGGATCTCCCAGGCACCCGGGACGCGGACGATATCGATCTCGGCTCTAGTGGCTCCGCTGCGCATTAGGGCGTCGAGCGAACCCTGCAGAAGGCGGTCCGTGATAACCGCGTTCCAGCGTGCGACGACGATGGCAAACCTCTTGTTTGCCGCAGATAGATCCCCTTCCACAGCAACGGGACGACCGTGGAGCGGGTTGTTGGACTCCCAGAACCCGACCTGCAGGTTGCGATCGAGATCGGCGGAGAAGAGTCGGGATTTCCAGTGCGTCTCGCTTATCTCTGACACGTTTTGGCGCAGGTCTGCCGTGGTCTCGTCGAGGTTAAGCGCACTTTCGCCGAGGTTGTTTTTCGCTTCGGCTGATAACCACTCCCGAGTGACTCGATGGACCTCGTCCAGTCCCGTGACCTCGATGAGGAGAGGCGGGGTAGCGGGCGAACGTCCCGTTGTGAGCTCGAGATTGGCGAGGGGCGCAAGGAAGGCGGAGCCTCTGCCGTGGTCGTCGCTCCATCCCTGCCCGGGCTGAAATCCGAGGGCGGCGAGCAGGCCCGAGAGCCGAGCGAACGCCTCAGGCGACGCGATCGCCTGGACTACTGTTAGACCTTTGATCATGTGGTCGATTGTATCGCTCTGTCGGGAGCACGGACCGGGGCTCAGGTCGCGAGGAGGCTGAGGTCTTGCTATGCTCACGAATGTGCTCCGATCCTCTGTTCCGCTCCTTTGTCGTGTTTCAGCCGTTCTGGCGTTGTCCCTTTGTCTGCTTGGTGGATGCCGCCGGGAAGCGCAGGGAACAGATGCTACGCCGCGGGCTATTGGGGAGCAGCAACGGGAGCTGAACGATCAGGTTCGAGTGGAGCTCCAGCAGATCCCGACGCCGACGAAGTCGACCTACATGGCGATCAAAACTCTGACTACGTGGCAGAACCCCTATCTGACGGTGCAGGACAACCTGCTTGTGCTGCACGTGACGCTGGCGGACGCGAACACCAGCGCCCTCGGCCAGGGCGGCATGCTGCGGCCCACGGGAGCCCGTCGCCAGGATCTGACGATCCGAACAGGAGAGCTGGCAGCAGCGTTGAATGCGGTTCCGGCGAGTGCGTGGCCGTATGGCAGGGTTATTGCGCTCGAGGAGGCGCACAACACCCCGGCGAAGGCGGAGCCGGAGGTTCGCCGAACGATGGAAGTTGTGATGCGGACTTTAGGCGATCTCGGAGTGGTGCCGTATGAGTGGACCGAGGGCGGACCTGGGCTGCGATAGATGCAGGTCAGTCGTCTTGTTGCTGAGCCGAGTTGTTTGATCTACGTCGCTCTCGATCCGCTCTACGTCGCTGTTGCTCCGCCGCAGAGTCGAAGCTGCGAGAGTCTCCACTCCGCTTAGAAGATAAAAGAGAAGCGGTTGCCGCTTGGGCTATTGCCGTTTCCTCCCGTGCGGGGGCGCCATAGACGAGACAGTATTGCAGGGGATGTGGTGACGGCTTCTGCGAAGCGCGCATCGAAGCTGCATAGAGAGACTGATTGGGCGGCAGACCGCCTGCATTCAGGAGGAGACCAGGCGATGTTTACGGGCGATCAAATTGTGGAGCGGGCGACGGCACTGAAGGAACGATTCGGCCTGACGAAGCCGGACGCAGATGTGCAGCAGTTTTCGAGGTCGCTGCTGAAGGGCATGTTGGCCGGGATGGTGGGCGGTTTGGCAGGCACTGCAGCGAAGACGATCGCGGAAAAGGTATATCCGCCACGAATCCATGGCGAGCCGGAACCACCCTCCCTGCTGGCGGACAAGATCACTGGCGGGCATCTGGAAGGTACGGAAAAGGTTGTGGCGACGGAGGCGATCCACTGGGGATTCGGCGCGTTGACCGGCGCGGCCTACGGAGGATTAGCGGAGTTTTATCCCGCAGCTACGGCGAAGGAGGGCGCGAGTTTCGGCCTTACGTTGGCGGCGTTGACGCATCAATCAGCCTTACCCGCGATCGGCCTTTCAGCGGAGCCCCGGCAGCAGAGCCAGCGGGAGCAGACAAGCGAGATGGTGACCCACGTGATCTTCGGCGTGGTCACAGAGATCGTTCGCTCGCTCACGCGAAAGCTGCTGAACTAGGCAGGCGACGTAAACTTCGCTAATCGGCTCCGGTACATGAAACCGGAGCCGATTTTCTTTGCTCGGTAACCGACGTCCGGTAACCCCTGCGATGACGAAAGAGAGAGAATGAATCCTGGGAGAAAGCTGATCCGTCTTTAGAATTGAATTTTGTTAGCCGATGCATTTGGAAACAGGTCTGATGTCGCGTTGCTGTAATGGCTGTTTGAGTTGATGAGTGCGGAAGACCAGGCAGGCGAGTGGATGATCGACGAGAAGGCCGCAGCTGCAGAGTCGGGTATCGTGCATTCGATCTTCCAACAGCCCTGGTGGGTGGAGGCTGCGGCAGGCCACGCTCTGGAGCGGGCGGAGGTCCGATGGGGCGGACAGATGGTGGCGAGCCTGCCCTTCATTCGAGTGAAGCGGTTCGGCTTCACGCTGCTGGAGATGCCACCGTACACACGAACTCTGGGACCGATTCTGGCGTTGCCCGAGAGCAAGCCGGCGAGACGTCTCCGTAATATGCACGACGCGATTCGAGACCTGATCGGGGCGCTGCCGCAGCATGACCGCTACCAGGCAATGCTGGGCCCGAACGATCCAGCGGCGTTTTCCCTGGCGCTGAGCGGCTGCAGCCTGGGGCAGAACTTTACGTTTCGGATGCCGTCGACGTGGGACGCGGACCGGCATTGGAGCGAGATGGACCAAAAGACGCGGAACCTGATCCGGACGGCTGGCAAAGAGCTGGAGGTGCGGCGGGACGGCGGATTCGAGGCTGTGCTGCAGCTCTCCGAGCAGGAGCGCGGACCACGGGACCGGAGCGACTTTTCTACGCTGCGTCGCCTGGCAGAGGCCGCCGAAGCACGCGGACAGATTGCCACGCTAACGGCACACCAGCATGACGGAAAGATGGTTGCGGCGGCGGCCGTGATCTGGGATCAGCAGGTGCTGTATTTCTGGCAGTCCATACGTGATTCGAGTATCTCGCGCAGCGGAGCCAATAGCCTGCTGGTGTGGGAAGCGATGCTGCTGGCCCGACGGAAGGGGCTGATCTTCGATATTGACGGCTACCACTCACTGCCGGCGGCACGGTTTGTCAGCCGCTTCGGAATGGAACCGTTCATTCGGACGAGCGTGGTACACCTGAGTAAGCGTGGACGAATGGTGCAGGCGGCAGGACGTCTAATGGGACGCGGCGGCGGCTTTGGGGTGCAGCCGATTGCGGATACCTTGCCGGAGCAGTAGCTCTCGTTCGACTGTCATGAATTCCTGAGACGGAATCTTTGTCCAACGCAAGCGCTTCGCAGAAGCAATAAAACCGGATTCGGTTACCCGCCTTCTAACGAAGAGAAAAGAATCAAGTCTATGCGCCCGATAGTGGGCGTCCCGGGGCGGGCGAGAATGAGATCGGAAACACGAAAGGCAGTCGTTGTAGGTGCCGGTCCAGGCGGCTTGGCTGCGGCACTGTTGTTGGCGAAATCCGGCGTAAAGGTGACGGTAGTCGAAAAGGGACCGCGTGTCGGAGGAAGAACCTCGACGATTGATCAGGAGGGGTATCGCTTTGACGTGGGACCGACCTTTTTCCTGTATCCGCAGGTTTTGAAGGAGATCTTTTCGGCGGCGGGCTTTGACCTGAATACGGAGTTGCCGATGAAGCGGCTGGATCCGCAGTATCGGCTGGTCTTCGGATCTGGCGGCGAATTGCTGGCGACGCCCAATGTTGAGCAGATGGAGAAGGCAATTGCGGCGATCTCGCCGGAAGACGCGCTGCGGTTTGACGCGTTTCTCAAGCACAATCGCAACAAGCTGGCGAAGTTTCTGCCCTTTCTGCAGTCACCGTTTGAGAGCTGGCGCGATCTGACGAAGCCGAGCATGATGAAGCTGTTGCCGCTGCTGGCGCCATGGCGCTCTCTGGACTCTGACCTGCAGGTCCACTTCAAGGACGAGCGGATCCGGCTCGGGTTCAGCTTTCAATCGAAGTATCTCGGCATGAGTCCATTTCGGTGTCCCAGCCTGTTTTCGATCCTGTCCTTTCTCGAGTATGAGCATGGTGTCTTCCATCCGGTGGGCGGATGTGGATCGGTCACGGCGACGATGGCGCGGCTGGCGGAAGAGATGGGTGTCGAGATTCTGTTGAATGAGCCGGTCGAGGGCGTGGAGATCGAGAAGGGTGTTGCAAAGGGAGTTCGTACCGCATCGCGAAGGCTGGAAGCAGATGCGGTCGTGATGAACGCGGATTTTGCGAATGCCGTGCGACGCATGATCCCCGCGAAGAACCGAAAGAGATGGACAGACGCGCGGATTAAGAGCAAGCGGTACTCATGCTCGACCTTCATGATGTATCTCGGCGTCGAGGGTCGGTACGATGATGTGTCGCACCACACGATCTATCTCGCGAAAGACTATAAACAGAATCTGCGGGATATTGAGAGTTTGCACCAGCTGTCGGCGGATCCGTCGTTCTATGTCCAGAATGCAAGTGTGACGGACGAGACGCTCGCACCGAACGGACATAGCACACTGTATGTGCTGCTGCCAGTTACACATGAGACAAAGTCCGTGGACTGGGAGCAAGAGACGCCCCGCTTCCGCGAGTTGGCGCTCGATCAGATTGAGAAGATCGGACTCCATGACGTACGGAGCCGCATACGCACAGAGAAGGTGGTGACGCCCAAGGGATGGAGTGAGGACTTTGATCTCCATCTTGGTGCCACGTTCAGCATGGCGCACTCACTGGACCAGATGCTTCATCTGCGGCCGCACAATCGATTCGAAGATGTGAAGGGCATGTATCTGGTGGGCGGTGGAACGCACCCGGGGAGTGGTTTACCTGTGATCTTCGAGTCAGCGCGGATCACGTCGCGGCTGCTGCTGGAGGACCTCGAGATGGAGACGCAGTGGGCTGGGGCGATGTCAGACCGCGCGCGGGTTGAGAGTAATGGCGTGCTTGAGACGGTCTCTTAATGGCAGGCGTTGCTGAGTTGCCTAGGAATGCGCTGCTGACTGAGCAGCCTTCAGGAACAGATCTGCGCGATTCGCTAAGTGAGCTGTCGGATGCGTTGAGAAGGGGAACAGCAGGCTCGAAGATTTGGGGTGAGTTGGAGATTGGGGCTCGACTCCGCGTACTCCGGCGTGCCCGCCTTTTGATGTCAGAGCGTTCGGAGCAGTTTGCAGACGCGATCTCAAGTGAGTTGGACCGGAGCCGGGCAGACACACTGGTCGCCGAGGTCTTGCCGCTTTTGGCGGCGATTCGGTATCTAGAGCGTGAGGCGGCCGAGGTGTTGCGAACACGACGTGCCGGCGTGCTTGGAAGGCCGCTTTGGCTGGGGCGGGTGACAAGTCTTGTGGAACGCGTGCCGCTGGGCCGTGTTCTGGTCATTGCGGTGAGCAATTATCCGCTACTGCTGGCGGGCGTACAGGTGGTTCAGGCTCTGACCGCTGGCAATGCGGTGATCTGGAAGCCGGGACGCGGCGGGTCGCGCGTCGCAGGTCTCTTTGTAGAGATCTTGAGGGAAGCGGGTCTGCCGGACGGAGTTCTGGCGGTAACGAATGAGAGCGTGGAGGCGGCGCAGACAGCGATTGACCTTGCAGAGGATTCAGCAGACAGTGGCATCGACAAGATCTTTTTTACAGGATCAGCAGCGGCCGGGCGGGAGGTCTTACACCGAGCCGCGGAGCGCTTGGTCCCGTGCGTTGTGGAGCTTTCTGGGGCAGATGCGGTGATTCTTCTGCCAAGTGCAGCAATCGGCTTCGCGACACGCGCAATCGCCTTCGGACTGCGTCTGAACGGCTCGGCAACGTGCATGGCTCCACGGCGAGTGCTGCTGGTGAAGAGCGGGAGCCGTCGACGAACTGCGGTGCTGGAGGCGCTGTGGGGACAGGTGCAAGCAATTGGGTCGGTGCGGATTCCTGCAGCACAGGCGCGACTCACACAGGAGTTGCTGGATGAGGCGCGTAGGCTGGGGGCGACGGTGCTTGGCGGGGAGATCGACGGCTCGGGTCAATTCCAGCCGGCGCTGGTGCTCGATGCGACGATCGGGATGCGTGTCATAGAGACAGACCTGTTTGCGCCGGTGTTGTCGGTCATCGACGTCGATGGCGTGGATGGGGTCCTCGAGGCACAGGGGGCATGCCCCCTGGCGCTTACCGCCTCGATCTTTGGCGACGAAGATGAAGCATGGAAGCTGGCGAAGCAGTTGAAGGTTGGCCACATCTCGATCAACGATGTCATTGTGCCGACGGCGGATCCACGGGTTCCATTCACGGGCCGCAAACAGAGCGGTTTCGGCGCAACGCGGGGTGCTGAGGGGCTACTCGAGATGACGGCACCTCGAGTGATCGCGGTGCGGCGTGGCGCGGGAACGCGACGGTATGAACGCACCGGGGCGGCGCATGTGGGATTGTTTGCCGGGCTAGCAACGCTGCTCTATGGTGGCGCCATGCTGACGCGGATGCAGGCGGCGAAACGCGTCATAGCGTCAGCGCGTGCGGTGTCGGACCGAACGACAGAGATTACGGTAACAGAGAGAGCAGGAGACGCGTGATGCAGGTTGGAGTCGTTGGATCGGGATTAGCAGGATTGGCTGCGGCGTGCACGCTGGCGGCACGCGGACACAAGGTTGAAGTCTTTGAAAAAAACGAGTGGCTGGGAGGAAAGGCGGCACAGCTGCGAGAGAAGGGCTTCCGGTTCGACATGGGGCCGACGATCCTAATCCAGCCCTCTATGCTGCGAAAGATCTTTGCCGAAGCAAATCGTAACTTAGAGGATTACGTACCGATGGTTCGCCTGGATCCGCAGTGGCGATGCTTCTTCGAGGACGGCAAGGTTCTGGACCTGAAGGATGATCCTAAGGTGATGGCGGAGACCTTTGACGGTATCTGGCCGGGGATGGGCAAGGGCTACTTGAAGTTCCTGGAGACATCAGAGCAGCTGCATTCCATCTCTGATCGGTTCTTCTTCTGGAAGTCCGTAGGGTCGATGCGGGACACGATGGACGTGGGCGGCGCGTTTGATATCAAGGTGCTGCGCGACGTGATGCGGATGCGCCTCGGCAAGACGGTCGCCGGAACGATTCGGGAGTTCATGCCGGATGCCAACTCGGCGCAGATGCTGGACCATTTTGTACAGTATGTTGGCAGTTCTCCCGATGCCTCCCCGGCGATCCTGTGCGCTATCGGGCACATGCAAATGGAAGAGGGTATCTGGTATCCAATGGGCGGCACGCGCGCTGTTCCTGAGGCGATGGTGAAGCTTGCGACAGAGCTGGGTGTGATCTTCCACACGGGCGTCGAAGTCGAGACGATACAGACCGATGTACCGAGTCTGGGCGGACGCAAGGCGAAGCGCGTGACAGGTCTGCTTATAAATCACGGCGAGGTGAGGAACTTTGACGCGGTCGTGTCGAACTCCGATGCAGTTCGGACCTATCGTGAGTTGATCGGCGGATCGGCAGCCAAGCACTTCGATCATGCACGGAAGTATGAACCGGCGTGCAGCGGCGTGGTTCTTTATCTAGGACTGAACAAACGGTATGACCACCTGGCACATCACGACTTTGTCTTCTCACGCGATCCTCATGAAGAGTTCCACCATATCTACGACCTTGGAGAGCCCGCGCCAGATCCGACCTGCTATCTGGCTTCGACGGCTGGAACTGATCCAGAGAGTGCTCCAGCAGGTGGAGATGCCCTGTACGTCTTGGTGCATACGCCATATCTGCGACCGCACCATGACTGGACCAAGATGTTTCCTGCCTACCGGCAGGTGATTCTCGACAAGCTGAAGCGAACGGCCGGGCTTACCGATATTGAAGACCGGATTGTGTACGAGTCGGCGTTGACGCCGATGGATATTCACAATCGATACCGCGTGCTCAATGGAGCGATCTACGGTATCTCTAGCCACGGTATGTTCAATGGAGCGTTCAAGCCGGCGAACAAGAGTAAAGAGCTAGAGGGGTTGTACCTGGCTGGTGGTGCGGCGCATCCGGGACCCGGTATGCCGATGGTGATGATGTCGGGGTGGATCGCAGCGGACACATTAGATCAGCAATCACGGGCTCGTGTGGCGTAAGTTGTAGAGAGCGCATGGCAGAGGGAAGGCGATGGACGAGCGGATACCCAAAATTTCGCAACCATTGCTTGGGTGGTTCCGCTGGATCGTGCGGCGGAACTTCGAGCAGGAGTTTCGCGCTGTGCGCCTGCAAGGTCTCGATGCTCTGCACGATCTGGATGGGCCGCTGCTGGTGTATGCCAACCACTCCGGCTGGTGGGACCCGATGGTGGCCTTCCTGCTTAGCGGCGAACTGTTCAGGACGCGCCGACATTACGCGCCAATGGATGCAACAGCACTAAAAAAATACAAAATCCTGAGCTTCCTGGGCGTCTTCCCTCTAGAGGTCAGCAGCAGTCGCGGAGCGGTAAAGTTTCTGCGAACTGGAGAGGCCATCCTGCGCCGCGGTGGCGTTCTGTGGGTGACGCCGCAAGGGCGGTTCGCCGATGTGCGTGAACGCCCAATTGCATTCAAACCCGGGCTGGCGGCGCTGGCGGTTCGGGTTCCAGGGTGTGCCGTGCTGCCAATGGCGATCGAGTATGTGTTCTGGGACGAGCGAACGCCGGAGGCGCTGTTGCTGCTAGGAGAACCCGTCCGTGTGGCTGATGGAGAGACGACCGCATCAGTGGAGACGCGGCTCAAGGTGGCACTCGAAGCGGTGATGGAGCAGATGCGAACGCGGGCGATGTCGCGGGACGCAGGAGAGTTCGAACGGGTTCTGGTGCGGGGACGAGTGGGCGTTGGCGGCTTCTACGGCCTGGGACAGCGAGCAAAGGCGTGGCTGACGCGAAAGCCCTACCAACCGGAGCATAGCCTGCCCTCGAACCCTCTACGCGGCGAGAGAGCGGAGGGCTAGCGCATGTTTGATGGCTTACTGGTCGCGATGATGGTGTGTGCGCTGGCACCGGCGGTGATGTTTTCAATCAACTATGTGCTCTATCGCGAGCCGCGCGCGGTCAAGCACGGTGTCGCGCTACCTTCCGTCTCGGTGCTGATCCCGGCGCGCGATGAGGAGCATGCGATCCGGGCTGCGGTCGAGAGTGTGCTGGCGAGCGTGGGTGTGACGCTCGAAGTGATCGTCATGGATGATGCCTCTACGGATGAGACATCAGCGATCGTGCAGGAGATGGCGGCTCAGGACGGCCGTGTGCGGCTGGAGCAGGCGCCGAGGCTGCCGCGAGGATGGAATGGAAAGCAGCATGCCTGCTGGGCGCTGGCGCAGGCCGCGAGATACGACCGGATGTGCTTTATGGACGCGGATGTGCGGCTGGAGCCGGAGGCTCTGGCACGCATGATCGGGTTCCAGGAGGACAGCGGTGCGGCTCTGGTGAGCGGGTTTCCCCGGCAGGTAACGGGAACGACGATGGAGTGGCTGTTGCTGCCGTTGATCCACTTTGTGCTGCTGGGTTTTCTGCCGTTGCCGGGGATGCGGCGAACGACGAATCCTGGCTATGCCGCCGGATGTGGGCAGTTTCTGCTGGTGCGGCGCGCGGAGTATTTTGAAAGCGGCGGTCATGCGGGCATTCGCGAGACGATGCACGATGGGCTGCGTCTGCCGAAGCTGTTTCGGGAGCATGGGCTACGGACAGACCTTGCCGACCTGACCCGTCTGGTGCGGTGCCGGATGTACCGATCGGCGGGGCAGGTCTGGAATGGATTGGCGAAGAACGCGACCGAAGGCCTGGCGGCTCCGGCACGAATTGTGCCGATCTCATTGGTGTTGCTGCTCGGCCAGGTGATGCCGCTCGTTACACTGGGATGGTTGCTGGCGGCGGGGCAGCGGCTTGCGGCCTTTCAAGCGGTGTTTGTCTTCGTGGCGGTGTGGGCCGCGTGGCTGCCGCGCGTTATGGCGGCACACCGGTATGAGCAGAAGCTGCGAAGCGCGTGGCTGCATCCGGTCGGCGTGGCGGTGCTGCTGGTGCTGCAGTGGTACGCGCTGGCGCGGAAGGTGATGGGTGGTGCAGTGAGCTGGAAGACGCGGAGCTATTTGGCGGATGAAGCCTCGATCGACTAGACGCCCTTCTTCAGCGGCTCCCAGATGAACTTGTGAATCTGTAACGAAAGCCGGGCGGGGAGTCCGTCGGCGAGCATCCAGTCGACGAGATTGCGGGGATCGAGCGCGATGTTGTCTGCGGTGCGGAGCGGGCTGGGCGTCTTGTTGAACGCTGGCGAAAGAAGGATGCCGCCGGCCTTGGTCTCGAGGGCGTGCTCCCGGATGAAGTCGCGGGCGAACTCGTAGTCGCGACGATCAGTCAGGACGAATTTGACTTCGTCGGCGGGGGTAAGAGCGTCGAGGTTTCCGAGGCGAAAGCTGTTGGCGGCGGCGCCCGCGCCGGGGCACTTGACGTCGACGATCTTGTGCACGGCCTTTGGGACATCAGCGAGAGGCCGCTCGCCGGAGGTTTCGATCATCAGCTCGAAGCCGTGGTCGAGGAGAGTCTGCATCAGCGGGAGAAGTTCGCGGGCCTGCAGCATAGGTTCGCCGCCGGTGAACTCGATGAGGCGGCAGGGGGCAAGCGCGTCGATCTGGGCCAGGATCTGGTCAGCGCTAAAGGGTTTGCCGCCCGAGAAGGTGTACTCGGAGTCGCACCAGGCGCAACGGAGATTGCAGCCAGCGAGACGCACGAAGATGCAGGGCAGGCCGGCAAAGGAGCTTTCGCCCTGAACGGATTTGTAGAGTTCGATGAGGTGCATGGGATCTGTGCCGCGCCGGGAAGCTACTCGTAGTAGCGGGCGAAGCTGGTGTCGGTCTCGTAGAGAGTGCAGTCTTTCACGCGAACGCGACCGCCTGTCATCTCGTGCAGCTGATCGGAGGTCTGCTGATAGAAGTAGCGGGCGAGGTTTTCGGCGGAGGGGTTGAGCTCTTCGTTGAAGGGCTCGAGGTCATTGATCATCTGATGATCGAGGCGATCGACGACCGGGCGCATAACCTGCTTGAGCAGCTTGAAGTCCAGCAGCAGGCCGGCGTGGTCGAGTTCGGCGCCAATGAGGGTGACGAAGACCTTGTAGTTATGGCCGTGCGGGTTCTCGCACTTGCCATGATAGTTGCGGAGATAATGGCCGGAGGAGAAGCCGGCTTCCACGGTCACTTCAAACATTGCAGGTTGCTTCCCTTTGCCAAGCGCTCTTGGCGCGCAGGGCTAAGTCCCTATTGTACTGGTGCAATGCCGAACGACGAGACCGGACAGATGTCAGGCACGGGCGGCGAGTTGCGCTCGCAGGTCGCGGACTTCAGCGGTGAGCGTGCGGAGCTGATCGAGCACTTCATGCCGGTCGCGGTCGCTCTCGTCCGGCTTGTAACGCTCCATGTAAAAGGTGCCGTTGGGCTCAAGGGTTCCTCGTTTCACGTCAGCCAGATGATCGATGCCGTCCTTATGAATGGCGTCCATCAGCTCGGTGGCCGTAAGGCTTTCGGACTTGAGAGCGACTTCGTCCATCGTGCCGTCCTGGATCAGCACGGCAGGCGAGCCCTGCAGGGCCTGATTGATCGCGGGAAAGCGGTAGAGCAGACGGCTGAGAGCCCAATTTGCCAGCAGCAGGGAGAAGGCGCCGATGATGCCACCGGAGACGGAGTTGTCGTCGCCGATCATGGCGTTCTGAACGGTATTCGAAAGACTGAGAAGGACGACGAGATCGAAGGGATTCAATTGCGCGAGTTCGCGCTTGCCAAAGAGGCGAAGGAAGCCGATAAGCGAGAGATAGACGATGACCGGGCGGAGGAACTTTTCCAAGACCGGAAGCGGCAGGTGAAACATGCTTTGAATCATGGAGACCTCTTGCCTAGGCTGACTGACGTGATCTTCGCCGCTTGGTCTGGCGCTACTTGTTTATGAATGCCGGAGGCACGATGTCATTTATACCGAAGAGATCCTGGGCGACGCAGCCTCACGCAACGACGATCACCACTCGGCAGCGAAGGACGATCGTCTCCACTCAATCGAGCGGGTGAGCGGATCAAGCGGAGGGACTCAGGATCGACCGTAGCGTTGCTGGTGCCACTCCCAGGCACTGGCGACGATGTCATCCAGATGGGTGTGCTCGGGAGACCAACCGAGCTCCTCTTTGATCTTGTCGGAGCTGGCGACCAGGACAGCCGGATCGCCGGCGCGGCGAGGCTGCTCGTCAACCGGGATGGGGCGGCCGGTGACGCTCTTGACGGAGTCGATGACCTCGCGCACGGTGAAGCCCTGGCCGTTGCCGATGTTGTAGATCATGCGGGAGGTCTGATCGAGCGCCCGCAGGGCGAGCAGATGAGCGTGAGCGAGATCTTCAACGTGAATGTAATCGCGGACGCAGGTGCCATCCTTCGTGGGGTAGTCGGTGCCGAAGATCTTGATCTTGTCCCGGCGGCCGAGTGCGACGTCCAAAATAAGGGGGATGAGGTGCGATTCAGGCTCGTGGGACTCGCCGTATCCCGGAACAGCGCCGGCAACGTTGAAGTAGCGCAGGCTGGCGTAGCGGAAGCCGTGGAGCTGGTTAAACCAGCGGAGCATGTGCTCTACCAGCAGCTTGCTTTCACCGTAAGGGTTGGTGGGCTCAAGTTTAGCGTCTTCGAGGATGGGGGTGGACTCGGGTTCGCCATAGCAGGCCGCGGTCGAGCTGAAGACGAGCTTGCGGGGACCGACCGCCAACATTGCCTCAAGAAGAGTGAGCGTGGAAGCCGTATTGTTGCGAAAATAGATCTCAGGGCGCTGCATGCTCTCGCCGGCTTCGATCAGAGCGGCAAAGTGCATCACGCCGTCGAAGGCTCCTTCACGAAGGACGCTTTCTAGCAGGGGACGATCCTTGAGGTCGCCCTGAACGAAACGAGCTTCAGGAGGAAGTGCGGATGCCTGACTGTGGCAAAGATTGTCAACGATCGTAACGTCGTGTCCCTGCTGCATTAAGAGTCTGGCTACTGTGCCGCCGACATAGCCTGCTCCGCCCGTCACGAGAACCTTCATTGACACCTCTTCGACGTCGGAATGCACGTGTACCACCAAAGTACCAGTGTCAAGCTGAGGAAGCTACGGCACACTGACTCCAGTTGAAACCAAGGCAAGACCTGCCGGCGCAAGACTGCAAATGCTCCGGAAAGGAACTTGCTACAACCCTTTCGTTCGCTTCCTTCGTCTTTCTTGATGTACCCGTCTCACCGGCATGTCTTCACTCCCCCGCCGGCCGAGTTTTCTCCGGTGGGTCTGATCAGGTGTAGCTCCTGTTCCCTTTGCAGCCCTCGAGCGGGTTTCATCATCCCGCCGCAAACACTTCCGATAATGCACTGATGTGTTGCCTCCAGCCGCAGGGTTGGAGAACACCCTAAGGACCGTCCCCATGCCTGTCACCATGCAGAAGCCGCCCGCCACCGACGTCAAGCCCGCGCCCGCGCCCGCCAACATGCAGTTCAGCCACTTCGGCGTTCTGAACGACGGCCAGCAGAGCCGAACCTCGCTGTTCACCTCGATCACGGTGAACATCATCATTGCGCTGGTGGTCATCATCATCGGTGCTGCTGCGAAGAAGACAATGGACAAGCGGATCAAGCTGACGAGCCTGACGGAGCCGATTCCGATCAAGAAGATCGAGCCCGAGAAGCCAAAGATCATGCCGAAGCCGCTGCCGCCGACGCCGAAGATCAAGCTGGAGCCACCCAAGATCAAGATGCCGGACCAGGTGAAGCTGCCGGATCTGCCGAAGATTCCTGAAGTCAAGATGAACCAGCCGATGCCGGTGATCGCGCCCGCGCCACCGAAGCAGGTGACGCCGCCGCCGGCGCCCAAGGTCGTCAACCTGGGCCAGGCCGCTCCGGCGACGGTGGTCGCGACCAACCATCCAGCGCCCGTGGCGCTTGGCCAGCAGACGAATCCGATTGCGCCCTCGAACCGGCCCGCAACGAGCGCGATCAACCTGGGACAGCGCGGCATGGCAGGGATGCCGGCCTCAAACACAGGCGCGGGTGCGACCAAGGTCAGCCTTGGTTCCGGCTCGCCGAACAGCTCCGATATGGCCGGCAACGGACCGCGTGCGGTGCAGGGTGTAAAGCTCGGCGTCACTGGCGGAACCGGACCGATGAACGCGACGGGCCGGGTTGCCGGACCGGTCAACCTTGGCCAGGTGCAGCAGGCTGCACTGCCGAAACCAGCTGCGCCGACGGTTGCCAGCGCGAAGAGCGGTCCCAAAGTGCTCTACAAGCCAACGCCGGTCTACACGGCAGAGGCTCGCAGCATGCATCTGGAAGGCGTGGTGGCAGTTCGCTTGAAGGTGAGCGCGGACGGTGGTGTGCAGGTGGAGGGCGTGACCAGCGGTCTCGGTCACGGACTGGATGAGGCTGCGGTCCAAGCCGTGCGCGGCACGCGCTTCAAGCCGGCGACCGACGCGTCAGGAGCTCCGATCGAGTGGGAAGGTGTTGTCAACGTAGCTTTCCAGCTTGCGGGATAGCTTTCTCCCCGACGCGGGATCAACTAGCATTAGCCAGAACTAAGGTTAGACGGTAGACCAGCAAGGTCACCGCAGGAGCAACTATGAGTTTCCGGAAACACACAACGGCTGGATTGCTGCTGGCGACACTAGCCGCAGGATCGCTCTCGGCCAGTGCCGCAATCCCGCTCATCGGGAAGAAGAAGAAGACGGGCGATGATTTGCTGCCATCGCGAAAGCCGACGCCGGCGCAGAATGCGTTGATCGACAAGTCGATTGTGCGGGAGAAGGCGGTGATCAAGGCTGTGAAGGAACGGGCCCCGATGGTGGAGACCTATATCCAGAACATGCGGCCTGATCCCCTGTTGAGCCAGGTTCCGGAGTCGGATCAGCACTTTCTCGGACGGGTTGCGTTTGGCAAGGTGATCAACGATGCGACGTACCAGACCAACAACGATACGGCGCACGGCACGCAGGGCGGCGGCAAGCTGAGCTTCCTGAAGCACTCGGCCTCCTACGTGACCGGTTTGGGCAGCAGCCTTCACCTGAACTTTCACGAAGCCGGTTTCGTACAGATGCTGCTGATGGACTCGAACGCGTACGACCGGCAGCACTATCAGTTCTTCTATGTCCGCAACGACTTTCTCGGCAACACGCCCACCGCTGTCTTTGACGTCGTGCCGATCGCCACCAAAGAGGGCAAGCTTGCTCTGACGGGCACGACCTATGGCCGCTTCTATGGTCGTATCTGGATCGAGACGCGGAACGGCAACGTCGTTCGCTTCAATGGAGACTTCTCTGGAACTGAGAAGACGATCCGGGAGTTCTACCATTTCGATAGCTGGCGCACGAACGTGCAGCCAGATCTATGGCTGCCAACCTCGTTCTATGTGGAAGAGAGCGATCCCAAGAGCACGTCCCGCACGCTCAAGTTCAAGGCCATCAATCACATCTGGGGATACATGCTGAAGGTGCCGCCGCCTGAGGCCGAACAGACCTCGATGGACGTAGTCGGCGCGACGGATGTAAGCCAGGACGCGCAGGACGTGAGCCCGTTGGGAGCGCAGCGCGAATGGGCGAAGCAGGCCGAAGACAACGTGGTGGAGCGGCTCTTCCAGGCGGGTTTGATCGATGCTCCGAGCGAGTTCGATAAGACACTGGAAGCTTTGGCTGGAAACATTCTGGCCTACAACGGCATCACGCTCGCGCGGCCTATTCATTGCCGCACCATGCTAACCCAGCCGCTGGAGTCCGTGGCGATCGGGGATACGATCCTGATCTCCAAGAGTCTTCTGGATACAACGGCAGTGGTCACACAGGACGGCGCCCAACAGATGGGCAACCTGAATGCAATCCTTGCCTTTCAGCTAGCTCACGTCATCCTGGGACACCGGCTCGACACCAAGTACGCGTTCAACGATCGCCTACTCTTCCCCACCACCACCGTCTTCAACCGCATTCCGATGCACCACACGGACCCGGACAATGAAGCCGCAGCGAAGAAGGCCATGGAGCTCCTGAGTGCGAAGGAGCTGGTCGACGGTCAGCAATACTTCGGGCTGTATCTGCAGCAACTGCAGACACGCGTAAAAGCTCTGAAGGAGTTGAACGAGCCGATGCTGGGCGACGCACTGATCAAGAGCGACAACGATCCGTCGTTTTGGATGCAGGCGCTGGTCAGCAAAGGACCGAAGCTGGATATGAAGGATCTGAAGCAGCAGGCAGCGATGCCGCTCGCGGCCTTTCTCCGCTACGATCCGTGGACCGACCAGGTCATTACCATGCACTCCGCGTATGAGCCATTGCTGACACCGGCTGACAAGATGCCGTTCGAAGTTGAGCCGGTCTTCCTGAAGCTCAGCTACTACAAAGCGCCGGCGGATCCGGCAGCAGGCGCGGCGGCTGGGCCGGCTCCTGCAGCGGCAGCACCCGCAGCAGCTCCGGCGGATGCGACACCGGCGACGACGGCTCCTGCCGCCGCGGCGCCGACACCGACAAACTAGTAACCCGGCTGCGATCCAGAGATGGATCGCAGCCCACTCTCCCAAAGTTTTCTATCTCTCAGAGAAGCACTCAGCTTCCAAACGAAGTTCGCTTAGACGGCCGTCCTCCCCGGACGTGCGGCCGATTCAGGAGGTTCAGTGTTCAAACGAGTTCTTCTCTCTCTCAGCCTGGTGGGTAGTACACCGTTCCTGCACGCGCAGGCGACCGCAACGGCATCGCGCGCCGGCGACGCCCTGGTGGGCGCCGGATACACGACAGCCGCCTCCGACTACGGCATTCGCTTTACCGGATATCACTTCTATGGAGACTTCGATTTCACCCAGCACCTTGGTGTTGAAGCGAAGTACAACTATGTCTCAGCCCCGTCTCCCAACATCCTGTACGAAAGAACCTATGAGATCGGGGCTCGCTACTTCCGGACGTATGGCCCGCTGGTGCCGTACGCGCGGGTCATGATCGGGCGTGGCGTGTTCAACTATCCGCCCTGCTCTGGTCCGCCAGCCGACCAGACCGTCGCTTGTGCCAACCTCGCCTATAACGAGGTCGCGGGCGCCTTCGGAACGGATGTAAAAGTGCGCGAGTGGCTGTATGTCCGCGCGGACCTTGAGTTTCAGCATTGGTTCAGCTTCAAGGGAACGCCCACCAGCGCGCCTGATTCCCTCGCGCCACAGCTGTTTTCAGTAGGCGCGGCGTACCACTTCCGCTAAACAGAACGGCGGAGCCGACGCCATGCGCCGCTCCGCCCTGCATGCCAGACTACCCGTTTAGAAGTGGTAGGCGACACCAACCGTGGGCATAGAGATCACCTCGTATCGGTTCGTCTTCAGATTATCCAGACCGAAGTCGGGAGCCTTCACCGCAAAGCCGCGATACTGCACGCGTACATCAAAGCTGGGGCTGAGTTCATACGCGACCCCAGCGCCAAAAACCGCACCAATCGCGGTCGTTCGCTTCAGGTCGAGACTGGTTGAGGCGTTATCGCGAATGGCTCCGAAAAGGATAGCTGCGGGGCCAACCTCAGCGAAGGGGCTAAAGTTTCTGAAGTTGAAGCTGTAGACATACGCAACAGAGACCTCCTGCTGCCGCGTGTGCACGCGGAAGTTTGGCAGAAAGTTGGTGACGAAGCGGGTGTCGTACTGAGAGAACGAGTAGTTCGCCTCGGCTGCGCTGCGAGGAGTCAGCATGTAGCGATAGCTACCGAGAAAGCCCACGCTGATCGTGGAGGACTCCTGGACACCGCCGGTTCCATTTGTAGTGGGAGCAAACACTCCAATCGCGCTTACACTCGCGTCCTGCCGGCTTTCCTGCGCCAAACCGGCGGCGGCTGATGTCATCAGCACGCCCAAAACCATCGTCTTCATCATGCGTTCGTAGTCCCCTCGCAGCATAGCTACCCGACCTCCGGTGACACATTCCCGAGGACAGAGACACCGAATCTCAGAAGCGGTGGCGGCGAAGCTTAGCTCTCTACAATTGTACCTGCAGCGGCGGACCGAAGAGGGGCGTTGCCCGGTTAACAAGAACAGGCTGGCCCTTGTCTCGGCCAGCCTGTTCTGTGGAAGCAGAAGTGAAACTTACTGAGCCGGCGGTGGCGGTGCCGGCGCATCCTGACCCGACGGCGGCGGGCCATTATGATCGCCCTTCATCCGGTCGTGTCGCTTTGCCTCCATCGCGTCGTACTTCGCCTTCTGGTCGTCGTCAAGGACGGCGCGAACTTTATCATTCTCCGCCTTGTGCAGATCCATCATCTTGGCGCGGCGGTCGGAGGGCTGCAACGAAGTGTCCGAGTGAATGCCCTGCATCTGGGTCTCGTTGTCCGCCTGAATTGCCTTGATCTGGGTCACCTGATCAGGCGAGAGATTAAGGCGCTTGGTCATCATCTGCAGCATATGGGCCTGGCGCTCAGCCGGATCACCATGAGGGCCACGCGGCGGCGGTCCGCCGTCCTGCGTGCTGGGCGGCTGGGCAGAGGGGTCGCTCTGTTGGGCCACGAGAGAGACTGGGGCGAGAACGAGGCTAAAGAGCGCCACGCGTGCCACATACGAGAGAGCTGTTCCCTGCTGAATCTTCATACATCCTCCTTGGTGCTCAGTGCGATCGCGGTGTGCGATCAGCCTTCCCTAGTAAGAACGTTTGCGCGGCCAAAATGTTTCGCCGCTGCGCGCGATTGCTGTGTGAAAGACCAACCTCAGCGGTTACGTTCCACCTGGAAGCAGAATGGGTCGCCGCGCTTTTCTGCGAAGCTCTCGATCGTCTTCAGGAAGGCCACCGCCGCGTGGGAAAGACTGGCATGGCGACGATGCACCACACGCAGGCGGCGTTCCACCGTGAGTTCAGGAACCTCGACACGAACAAGGCTGCCGCTGGCAAGCTCCGTCCTGACGCTGAGTCCGGGAACCAGGGCGACACCTCCACCCATCTCCACAAAGCGCTTGATCGCCTCAAGTGAGGGAAGTTCCACCCCCATGTTCAAGGGAGTCTTGTGCTGCTTGAACGCTTGAACGACCTTCTGCCGCAGAGGAGAGGCGATGGTATGCGCGATGAAGTTAGACGTGCGCAGATCGCGGATGGAAACCACACCAGCGCGGGCGAACGGATGCCTGGGATTGACTACCAGTGCGAGCTCATCACGGTACACGATGGTCGAACTGATCTGCGGGTCATCCGGCCGAAACGAGAGCAGACCGAGTTCCACGGTATGCATCAACACATCGTCCGGGATGCGGCTGGCGAGTGCTCGCTGGACGGCGACCTTGATGCGAGAGTTTGTCTTGCGGAATTCGGAGAGCAGCGGCAGCAGATAAAGGCACGTGTACTCGTTGGCCGCGATGCTCAGCTTTCCCGTGTGCAGGGCACGCAGATCGCCGATTGCTCCGGCAGCCTCGGACCGGAGATTGAGCATCTTCAGCGCGTATTCGCGGAGCACCTCGCCGGCATCGGTCAGGGTTCCGTCGCGCGAACTGCGTTCAAACAGCACCTCACCCAGCTCGGCCTCAAGCTTGGCAACTGCCTGGCTTACGGCTGGCTGCGTGCGGTGCAGGCGTGACGCGGCACGGGAGAAGCTGCGCTCCTCGGCTACCGCGAGAAAGGTCTCCATCTGCGTTAATTCCATATGAACCCCGGTGCGCTCTCATTACCGATGCAGACCACACTGATTAGTTTTGCTGATAGCAGTGAGCATCAGCATAAGATGCCGTTATGCTTATCTCAAGCAGGAAGGTACACGGGATGACAGAACGGAACAAGGCCCACGTGCACGATCAGGCAACGACGGATATGGGTCGCATCCTCTTCTTTGACACAACGCTGCGCGATGGAGAACAGAGCCCGGGATGCACGATGCACCACAGCGAAAAGCTGCGGATGGCGCACCAGCTGGCAACCCTTGGGGTGGACATTCTGGAAGCCGGTTTCGCCATCGCGTCGCAGGGTGACGCAGAATCGATTCGCGCCATCGCGCGCGAGGTCAAGGGGCCGCGGATCACGTCGCTGGCGCGGTGCCGACGCCCGGACGTCGAGGCGGCAGCACGGTCGGTCGAGCCGGCCGAGTCCAATCGCATCCACGTCTTTCTCGCAAGCTCGGATCTGCACTTGCAAGCGAAACTGAAGCTCACACGTGAGGAGGCGCTCGATCAGGTTGGCGAGAACGTCCGGCTCGCTCGCACGTTCGTCGATGATGTGGAATTCTCTACGGAAGACGGAACGCGCAGCGATCACGACTTTCTGGCGAAGATGATCACGGTCGCCATCGAGGCAGGTGCAACGACGATCAACGTGCCGGACACTGTCGGCTATGCGACGCCGGCGGAGTACACGGCGCTGTTTCGCATGCTGCGGGAGCGTGTTCCGGGTATGGACGCCGTCACACTTTCCACCCACTGCCACGATGACCTGGGCATGGCGGTTGCGAACACGTTAGCGGGCGTCGAAGGCGGTGCCCGGCAGGTAGAGTGCACGATCAACGGTATCGGAGAGCGTGCCGGCAATGCAGCGCTCGAAGAGATCGCGGCGGCGCTGATGGTGAGACGGGATCACTTCCCGTTCTCCTCGAACATCGTCATGCAGGAGCTGTATGCAACCAGCCAGCTGCTTGCGGAGATGATCAGCTTCGGCTGCTCGCCGAACAAAGCTGTAGTCGGCGCCAACGCCTTTGCGCATGAGTCGGGCATCCACCAGCACGGCATGCTGGCCAATCCGTTGACCTACGAAATCATGACACCCGAATCAGTAGGCGTGCCTTCGACGAAGATCGTTCTGGGCAAGCATAGCGGGCGGCGGGCGCTTGAACAGCGGCTGGAAGAGCTGGGATTCCGGCTCCATCGCGATCAGCTCAACGAGGTCTACCAGCGATTCACTGAGCTGGCGGATCGAAAGAAGCTGATCTACGAGCAGGATCTGCTCAGCCTTATCCAATCCCCACATCCGGCGCTGCTGACGTCATAGCAGTTTGCCGGAGACAATGCGGAGCAACAAAGACACAACGTTAGGAGTTTTGTGTGCGGTTAAAGGTTACAGTTCTTCCCGGCGATGGGATCGGTCCAGAGGTGACGCGCGAGGCCATCGGCATCCTTCGCGCGGTGGCCGATCATGGTGGCCATGAGTTTACATTCCAGGAAGCGCTCATCGGCGGCGTTGCCATCATGCAGACGGGCGGTCCCTTGCCGCAAGCAACGATCGATCAGGCGCTCAAAAGCGATGCGGTGCTCCTCGGTGCCGTTGGAGATAACAAGTTCAACTCTCTTTCGCCCGACAAGCGGCCCGAGGCCGGGCTATTGCAGATCCGGCAGCTGCTGGGTGGATTTGCAAACCTGCGACCGTCCACGGCGTATCCAGCGCTGGCCGCCAGTTCCCCGCTCCGCGCCGATGTCACAGAGGGAGTCGACATCCTCTTCGTTCGCGAGTTGCTGGGCGGTCTGTACTTCGGCCAGCCGCGCGAGTGGAATAAGCAGACCGGCGAAGCGTTTAACACCATGCGCTACACGCGGGCTGAGGTGATTCGAGTGGCGCGCGTCGCATTCGAGTTAGCCGGCAAGCGCCGAAGCAAGCTGACCTCTGTCGACAAAGCGAATGTGCTTGAAACCTCGCAGCTGTGGCGCGCAACGGTGACTGAACTCGCTGCCGAGTACCCTGCCGTCACACTCGAGCATCAGCTTGTGGATTCAATGGCGATGCACCTGATGAACACGCCGCGCAGCTTCGACGTAGTGCTGACGGAGAACCTCTTCGGCGACATCCTCTCCGATGAGGCGGGTGTGATTACAGGATCGCTCGGGATGTTGCCCTCCGCCACCATTGGCGGCACGGTGAACCTGTACGAGCCGGTACACGGCTCCGCGCCCGACATTGCGGGGACGGGCAAGGCAAACCCCCTCGGCGCGATCTTAACGGCGGCCATGGTCCTCCGCCATTCAGCCCGGCTCGAGCAGGAAGCAGCAGCAGTAGAAGGTGCCGTTCGGCGAGTGCTTGAGGAGGGACATCGCACCGCCGATATCAGCCGCGAAAAAGGAGTTGCGTTCACCACCACCGAGGCTATGGGTCGACTTGTCCACGAGGCACTCTCTCAGGACCTTGGCCGGAAAGGATCGATGCACGCCGTCTAACGACTCGTGTTCCGGTATGCGATCTCTTCTCACATTCGCGATGATCTCTGGAGCTCTGCTCTCAACGGAAGCCTCGTCTTGGGCGCAGCTTCACTCGCCCCAGGTGACGCTGCATCGCGCGGAGAAGCCGGAAGATCTAAGCTGGCTCTGGACGTACGCGAGTCCAGCGCCGGGTTCCGATGAGAACAAGCTTGCGCTGGATCGGCGCTTCGGTCCCTTTCTCAAGCGATACCTGACGGCCCCGCAGTCGTTCTGGGGTGCGGGCAGACCGTTGGCCGAAGCCGCTACGAATTTTTTGAGCGGACCACCGGGAGTCGTCATCAATGATGACAATCGCTATCTGTCGGCAGACGCCTGTGTGCAGCATTTCTGTCCCAATCGTGGACTGCTGTGGGTCGATCTCGGTCTGCCGCATCCACTTGTTGTTTTTGCGGCGATCGATTGGATCAGTGAGAACAAGACCGTCGACCAACCCGACGCAGCATATACGCTCTGGGTCTTCAGCAATCGCGCTCTTGTACTGGATCATCTTCCGGCCGCCCTGCGCCGAACCGTCGCCCGGTGGACGACGACTCCTCCGTCCGCAGATGAACCACTTGAAAACATTACCCGCGTGTTTGTCGTTGATCCTGACGGCACACCTCACGCCATAACCCCCGAGACACTCGGTGCGCACAACACACTGCCCGCAGAGACAAGTGCACAGATAAAGGTTCAGAGATGACGACACTCACAGAGACGCCGAAGACACTCTTCGAAAAGGTTTGGGAGCAGCACCTGGTGGCCGAACCGAAAGGCGAGCCAACGCTGCTGTATATCGACCTGCATCTGGTCCACGAGGTTACGAGTCCTCAGGCGTTCGAAGGCTTGCGGCTTGCCGGAAGAACCGTGCGGCGGCCCGATCGACACATCGCGACCGTCGACCACAACGTACCCACCACCAGCGTGCAGGATCGTCTGATCATCGCCGATCAGATAGCGGCAACACAGGTCGATGCTCTGCGAAGAAATTGTGCCGAGTTTGGTATCGAGTTCTTCGACGTGCAGGCGGCGGAGCAAGGCATCGTGCACATGATCGGACCGGAGCTTGGAGCGACGAAGCCTGGCATGACGATCGTCTGCGGAGACTCGCACACCTCAACGCATGGCGCGTTCGGAGCGCTGGCCTTCGGCATCGGAACGTCCGAGGTAGAGCATGTGATGGCGACGCAGACGTTACCGCAGGACAAGCCGAAGACGTTCCGGATCAACGTCAATGGTGAGCTGCCGTACGGGGTGACCGCCAAAGACATCATCCTCGACATCATCGGTCGCATCGGCACGGACGGCGCAACCGGATACGTGGTGGAATATGCCGGATCCGCCATTCGCGCGCTCTCGATGGAGGGCCGCATGACCATCTGTAACATGAGCATCGAAGCGGGTGCTCGCGCCGGCATGATCGCACCGGATGAGACAACATTTGCCTATCTGAAGGGCCGACGCTTCGCTCCGGCAGGGCCTCTTCATCACGCGGCGAGCGCACGGGGCGCATCGATCGCCAGCGAGAGCGTCATAGCTCCCGATAACATTCCTTCGGCCGCCACAAGCGACGATGCGTGGTCGAACGCGGTGACACATTGGCGAACGCTCGTGTCAGATGAGGGTGCGGTCTTCGATCGCGAGATGACCATCGATGCGGCGACCCTCTCGCCCCGCGTGACCTGGGGAACAAGCCCGGGTATGGTGACAGGCATCGACGACGTAGTGCCTTCCGTCGAGGACGCACTCTCGGACGCGGACCGCAAGAGCTTTGCGCGGGCGCTTGAGTACATGGACTTGAAGCCGGGGACGAAAATCGAGGATATTCGCGTGGATGCCGTGTTTCTAGGCTCCTGCACGAACGCTCGCATCGAGGATCTCCGGGCCGCCGCAAAGGTGGTCGACGGCCATCACGTCGCGACGTCGGTACGCGCAATGGTCGTTCCAGGATCGCAGCAGGTAAAGATGCAGGCCGAGCGGGAAGGCCTTGCCACCATCTTCACTACTGCTGGATTCGAGTGGCGTGAGCCAGGCTGCAGTATGTGCCTCGGCATGAACCCCGACATCCTGAACCCTGGGGAGCGTTGCGCCTCCACCAGCAATCGCAACTTCGAAGGCCGGCAAGGGCGAGGAGGACGAACCCATCTCGTCTCACCCGTAATGGCCGCCGCAGCCGCAATCACCGGACACCTGACCGACATTCGCACCTGGCAATTCGCCAGTGAGACACCGCCGTTCCCACTCGAGCAGATATTAGTCGACGGAGGATCACGCTAATGGAGCCCATCAACGTTCTGTCGTCAACCGCGGCACCGCTGCCGCTGCCCAACATCGACACCGATCAGATCATTCCGAAGCAGTTTCTCAAACGCATTGAGCGCACAGGATATGGTGACTTCCTCTTCTATGACTGGCGCCGGATTCAGGAAGGTCCAGATGCCGGAAAAGAGGACGCTACCTTCGTCTTGAATCGACCTGAGTACAAAGGTGCAGAGATCCTGATCGCAGAGAAGAACTTCGGCTGCGGATCGTCACGCGAACACGCTGCGTGGGCGATCAATCAGTACGGCTTCCGCGCTGTGATAGCCCCTACGTTCGCCGATATCTTCTACTCCAACGCCGGCAAAAACGGGATCATCCTCGCACGACTTACGGAAGAGGAAGTGGAAACCCTGATGCAGCGATCCATAACCAACCCGCAACATCGCATCACCCTTAATCTCGAAGCGCAGACCGTGACCGACGATGCGGGCTTCACCGCACACTTCGAAATCGATCCATTCCGTAAGTACTGCCTTCTTAACGGGCTCGATGACATTGGACTCACACTGCGTCATGAAGCAGATCTTGATACGTACGAGCATCATCACGACGGCGAATACTGGATGGCACCTAAGGCTTCGGCCAGTCTGTAGTGGTGCTTCTCGCGCGGACCCATTGTGCGCCCTACCGAGCTACGGAGAAAACGTTGAGCGACGAAGTTAATCCAAAACGCTATTCCATTCCACTGACCGAGGGTCCAAGTCGCGCGGCGGCGCGCAGCTACCTGCGCGGCGTGGGGTTTTCCAAAGAAGACCTGCACAAGCCAATCATCGGCATTGCGAATACGTGGACGGAGATCGGCCCGTGTAACTTTCATCTGCGCCAGGTCGCCGAGGCAGTCAAGCAGGGTGTGCGCGAAGCCGGCGGCACCCCGATGGAGTTCAACACGGTAACCATTTCAGACGGCATCACCATGGGCACGGAGGGCATGAAGGCCAGCCTGATCTCCCGGGAAGTCATCGCCGATTCCATCGAGTTGGTGGCCCGGGGCAACAGCTTTGATGGTCTGATTTGTATCGCTGGCTGTGACAAAAACATGCCGGGAACGATCATGGCACTCGCCCGTGTCGATATTCCCGGACTGATGCTCTATGGCGGCTCGATCGCGCCCGGCCAACTTGCGCAACCGGATGGAACCCATAAGGACATCACGATTCTCAACGTCTTTGAGGCGATCGGATCACACGCAGCAGGACGCATCTCGGACGACGAACTGGAGGCTGTTGAGGCGGCGGCGTGCCCCGGGCCGGGCGCCTGCGGCGGGCAATTTACAGCCAACACCATGGCTATGGCCGGGGAGTTCCTCGGCATCTCTCCCATCGGTCTGACGGGCGTTCCGGCAATGGCGGCCGACAAAGCCACGGCCAGCCGCGAAGCCGGCCGAATGATTATGGAGCTGGCGAAGCGGGATCTTCGTCCTTCAAAGATCCTGACGCGGGAAGCACTCGAAAATGCGATCACGGCCGTATGTGCGAGCGGCGGCAGCACCAACGCGGTGCTCCACTTGATCGCAATCGCCCATGAGCTGAACATTCCGCTCTCGATGGAGGACTTCGATCGCATCAGCGAACGAACTCCCTTCATCTGCGATCTCTCGCCTGGCGGAAAGTATGTCGCCAAGGACTACCAGGATGCCGGCGGCTCGCGCGTGCTGGCAGCACGACTCATCGAGCGTGGACAACTGCATGACACCATCACCGTCACTGGACGCAGGCTGCATGCCGAGGCAGAGGACGCGAAAGAGACACCTGGACAACCGGTGATTCGCACCTGGGCGAACCCACTGAAACCAACAGGCGGCCTCGTCATCCTTAAGGGGAACCTCGCACCGGAGGGCTGCGTTATCAAGGTCGCCGGGCACGAACGTCTATTCCATCAAGGGCCGGCGCGAGTGTTTGATTCGGAAGATCTCTGCTTTGCCGCCATTCAGGCAGGCAACATCAATCCTGCCGATGTTCTTGTCATTCGCTACGAAGGTCCCAGAGGCGGTCCAGGCATGCGCGAGATGCTGGCGGTCACGGCCGCAATCAAAGGCATTCCGGAGTTGTCGGAGACAGTGGCTCTCCTCACCGACGGACGATTCTCCGGGGCCACGCGCGGCTTGATGGCCGGGCACGTAGCGCCTGAAGCCTACCTCGGAGGAACGATCGCCGCGGTGCGTGAGGGAGACACAATCACCTTCGATATTCCGAATCGCGAGCTGCGGCTGGAGATCGCTCAGGAAGAAATCACGCAACGACTCGCTGCCTGGAAGGCTCCCGAACCTCGCTACAAACGAGGAGTCTTTGCAAAGTATGCGGCAGGCGTGTCGTCCGCCAGTTTCGGCGCTGTGACAACCTAGATCCATTTGTATCAACCAGTGTTCAAACGCATCACGAGGTGAAAGACATGGCAACGATGACATCCGCACCCACGCTTACTGGAGCCGAGATCCTCTGGGCCACCCTCGCCGGTGAGAGTGTGACGACGGTCTTCGGGTATCCCGGTGGCGCGATCCTGCCGATCTACGATGCGCTGCGCAAGTTCCCAATCCATCATGTGCTGGTCCGGCATGAGCAGGGCGCGGCGCATATGGCGGACGGCTTCGCACGCGCGAGCGGTCGCGTCGGCGTATGCATGGCCACCTCCGGCCCGGGCGCAACGAACCTGGTGACCGGCTTGGCAACCGCCATGCTCGATTCAATCCCCATCGTGGCGATTACGGGTCAGGTGTCCTCAAAAGTATTGGGCTCGGACGCGTTTCAAGAGGTCGACATCACCGGCATTACGCTGCCGATCACGAAGCACAACTTCCTCGTGACGCGAGCGGAAGATATCGCTCCGGCGATCCGGAAGGCGTTTCAGATCGCGCAGACCGGCCGGCCCGGACCAGTGCTGGTGGACATTACGAAGGATGCGCAACAGGCAACGGCACCGTTCGACTTCGAAAGCGCGAAGCCAGAACCGGCTCGCCCGCACCCCATGCTGCGGGCGGAGTCGGCCTCGTTCCGACAGGCGGTGGAACTGATTCTCGCCGCGAAGAAGCCAGTCATTCTCGCCGGTCACGGCATCACGCAGTCCGGCGCGGAGGCAGAGGTGCTGACATTCGCCCAGACCCGTCAGATTCCGATTGCCACGACGCTTCTGGGTCTAGGATCCATTCCGGCAGGGCATCCGCTTTCGCTCGGCATGATGGGGATGCACGGCGAGAGCTGGGTCAACACTGCCATTCAAGAATCAGATCTGCTGCTCGCGTTCGGCATGCGCTTCGATGATCGCGTCACCGGTAATCTTGCGAGCTACGCGCCCAGCGCGAAGAAGATTCATATCGAAATCGATCCAAGTGAGATCAACAAGAACGTCAAGGTCGATGTCGCGCTGATCGGCGACCTGAAGAAGACCCTATCCATGCTTCTGCCGCACCTGCCCCGTAACTCCGATGCCGGCTGGTTGAAGGAGATCAACGCGAGCAAGGGATCCGCTGCGGTGCGCGACATCATCAACCTGCCTGACAACGGCCATCTCTACGCGGCACACGTGATCCATGACATCTGGCGGGAGGCGCAGGTCGCTGGCCGCGAGAATGACACCATCATCGTTACAGATGTAGGCCAGCACCAGATGTGGGAGGCGCAGTACTTCAAGCACGAGGCCCCGCGCAGTCTTGTAACCTCCGGCGGTCTCGGCACTATGGGATTCGCTCTGCCGGCCGCAATCGGTGCCAAGTCCGCATGTCCGCAGAAGGACGTTTGGGTGATCGCTGGTGACGGCGGCTTCCAGATGACGGCGGCAGAGCTCTCGACGATTGCGCAGGAAGGCCTCGCCATCAACATTGCCGTGATCAACAATGGCTTCCTCGGTATGGTCAGGCAGTGGCAGGAGACGTTCTACGATAAGAATTACTCCGCCTCGCCCATTCTCTCGCCTGACTTCGTTAAGCTCGCGGGCGCCCACGGCATCGATGGCGCAACGGTCTCCGTTCGAAGCGAGGTCACTCCCACCGTCACGCACGCGCGAACCAGCGGCAAAGCCTTCCTGATCAACTTTCACGTCGAAAAGGAAGACGCGGTCTACCCGATGATTGCTCCAGGAGCGGCGCTTCACGAGATGGTGCGGCGGCCAACTCGCGACCCGCTGCTTGAGACCGCGGAGGATGAGTAATCATGCGCTCTGCTTGGCCCAGTGACGGATCGGAGTAGATATGCGGCTGCCTCGTTCTTTTCAATATCGAGCTCAACGTATCACACGCTTCTGGGGCGTAGGCCTGCTCTCGGTCGTCTGCGTGAGCAGCATCGTGCTCTCCCAGACACCGCCGCAAGTATCACAGGCCTCGCACCGGGTACGGATCCGCATCATCAACGCGCAGACGAACAAGCCGGTAACGAATGAAAAGCTCAACGTGAGCCTGCACACCGATCAGATCGGCTTCGTCATCATGCCTGCAGACAAGAGCGGAACGATCCTCGTCGATACCGGCGACGCCACCATCATTCATGTCTTGTCAAACTTCTACGCGGACTGCCGATCCCGCGCGGAGTTGTACACCAACTACTCGCTCACAACGATCTGGGGCAGCGGCATCACTACTGGCAATCTTTGCAGCGGAGCGAAACTCCCACCTAAGCCTGGTGATCTTGTCCTCTTCGTCATTCCCAAGACCTACATCCCCACCATGGGCCAGCCACCGGCCTCGTCGTTTCCGCACTCTGATGAGAATCCGAACCTGCACTGAAAGGCTGTATGCTCCACACCTTTGTTGCCCTTGTTGAAGACAAACCAGGAGTTCTGACGCGCGTCGCTTCCCTCTTCCGCCGCCTCAACATCAACATCGTCTCGCTGACTGTAGGCGAGAGCGAGCGGGCCGACACCTCGCGCATGACCATCGTCTGCGAAGCTCCAGAGCATGCCGCGCATCGCATTCGCGCCTCGCTCTACAAGCTTGAGATCACCGTGGATGTCGACGAGGTCGGTCGCAGCGAGGCCGTCATCCGCGAGCTCTGCCTGATCAAGGTCGCGGCCGGTCCCAACTCTCCCCATGGTCAGCACTCACGCTCTCAGATCTTCGAGCTGGCCACCGTCTTTCGCGCACGCGTGGTTGATCTCGCGCCGGAATCGATCATGCTTGAGATGACAGGGGCCGCCTCCAAGATCGAGGGCCTGATCCAGGTGCTGCGTGAGAGCAGCTTCGAAATTCTCGAGGTGTCGCGAACCGGTCGCATGGCCATGCGCCGCGGACATCACACCCGCCGCGTGCTCAAGGCTTTGGGAACGCCAGGATCGCAGCCCTTCAGCGCGGAGTCCATCGAAGACGAAGCCGATTATGCGCTCAAGCCCACCGCAGACGAGTTCCTCGAAAATCAGTTTCCCGACGTTCACGAAGAGGAGCAATAAGCGCGGCCAATCTGAGCAACAATCGCTCTCGAGCGCAAAGTGATCACGGGTTTTCCACCTCGTTCTAACGCGCCGCACTGACCCTTGTTGCGGGACGATCTCGCCGCATAACCTTCACCATTAAACAACAGAAAGCAGAGACCAGAGACTAATGGCAAAGACTTACCACGATCAGAACGCAGATCTTTCACTCATCCAGGCAAAAAAGGTAGCCATCATCGGCTATGGATCCCAGGGCCACGCCCACGCGCTCAACCTCAAAGACTCCGGTGTGGAGGTCAAAGTTGGCTTGCGCGAGAGCTCAACCGGTGTCGCCAAGGCGAAGTCCGTTGGATTGGAGGTGCTCCCCGTCGCCCAGGCCGCAGCGTGGGCCGACGTGATCATGGTGCTGGTTCCGGATCAGACGGCGGCAAAGGTCTACAAGGAGATCGAGCCCGGCCTCGCCGCGAAGTCTGCAGACGGCTCAGGCAAGACGCTGATGTTCGCACACGGCTTCAACATCCGATTCCGCACCATCAACCCCCCGGAGGGCGTCGACGTGTCGCTGGTCGCTCCCAAGGCCCCGGGCCATCGTGTCCGTGAGGTCTTTACCGAGGGCGGCGGCGTGCCGGCGTTGGTGGCCGTGGAACAGAATGCAAGCGGCAAGGCGCTCGAGCTCGCGCTCTCGTACGCCAAGGGCATCGGCTGCACCCGCGCCGGCGTGCTCGAAACCACGTTTACGGAAGAGACCGAGACTGACCTCTTCGGCGAGCAGGCCGTCCTCTGCGGCGGAACCGCAGCGCTGGTGAAAGCTGGCTTTGAAGTGCTCACCGAGGCCGGCTACCAGCCGGAGCTCGCGTATTTTGAAGTCCTGCACGAGCTCAAGTTGATCGTCGATCTCATGTATCGCGGCGGTCTGGAGTACATGCGCTACTCCATCTCGGACACCGCCGAATGGGGCGATTACGTAGCCGGCCCGCGCATCGTGACCCCGGCAGTCAAGGATGCCATGCGATCGCTGCTCGCTGACATCCGCGACGGCTCCTTCGCGAAGCGCTTCATCGAAGACCAGAACGGCGGCCGCAAGGAGTTCGAAAGGTTCCGCGCTCAGGATCGGGAACACCCGATCGAGAAAGTTGGTGCTGACCTGCGGAAGGCGATGCCATTCCTCGACCCAGTCGTGGTCAAGAACGGTTCTGTGCAGAAGGCATAAACCCCCGGGGCCAGTTCCGGCTTGGCGCGGTCACCAGCCGGAACTTTTCAGACGAGGCAACGTAAGAGAGCATATCGTTAGACATGCGAACCGCTTCCTATTTCGCGTTGGGCTTGGTGACGGCTGGGGTACTTTCAGCACAGACTGCTCCTAACCCAACGACGTTGGACCAGCTTCGAGATCGATACCGGCCATTATTGCTGTTTGCAGCTCGGCCCGATGATCCCTCGTTACTGGCGCAGATGACCAAACTGAAGGACTCAGCAGCAGGTCTGGCAGAGAGGGATGTACTGGTCGTCGCGATCCCCTACAAGGATCCGTCACCTACGGACGTAAGTCTGAGCGCGGCCGATGCGCTCGCGGCCCGGCGCAGCTTCCACGTTGCCCCTGAAGACTTCACGGCTATTTTGCTGGGGAAGGACGGCGGTGAAAAATTCCGCTCCAGAAAGCCTATATCCTTTGAGAAACTAAGAGACACGATTGACTCCATGCCGATGCGCAAGCAGGAGATGAAAGGCACGGGAACAGACTGACAGCTATGAGTGAGTTTTCGCTGCAAACATCCCGCGCGACCGAGGTACTCGCCGAACCGTACCTCCTGGCGTCGACCCCCGAGACGCGCTCGTCGCCGGAGCGAATTGTGGAGGCGCTGCGGTTGGTCGTGCAGCTGCAAGGCTTGAGTGATGCAGAGTATCACTGGCTGGCCGAGCACGGTACGGAACGCCGCGGCGAGCGGGGCGCCCTGGTGTTTCGGGAAGGCGAACCCTCCTGCCACCTGAACTTCATTCTGGAAGGCGAGATCCACGTGCGCCGGCGTCACTCCGGGCCCATCGCTCTCTTCATCGGGCGAGCCGGGCAGATGACGGGCAAGCTGCCCTTCTCCCGGATGAAAGGCTATGGCGGAGACGGCTATACCATCGGCCCGATCTGGGTTCTGGACGTGCATCAGGATCTCTTCCCGGAGATGCTGGCCGCCATTCCCTCGATGGCCCAGCGCTGTGTCACCGTCCTGCTCGATCGAGTGCGCGAGGTAACGCGCATGGAGCAGCAGGCCGAGAAACTCTCCGCACTTGGCAAGCTGGCGGCAAACCTCGCGCATGAACTGAACAATCCAGCATCCGCGGCACAGCGTTCGGCCGACCGGCTCTTCAACGACCTGCGTGAATATCGCGAGCAGAGCTTCAGGCTCGGGGCCCTCAGCGCGAACGCTCTGGAGACACCCGGGATCCGGCAGTGGTTTGAGCGCATGCGTGAGCGCATGAGCGCCTACGCACCGCACCGCGATGTCGAAATAAGCGCCCTCGATCTCAGTGAACGCGAAGAACAGGTGACCCAGTGGCTCACCCAGCACGGGGTTGAGAACGCCTGGGCCAGTGCGCCAGCGATCGCCGAGAGCGCGATCGGCTTCGATCAGCTGGATGAGCTGGTCACCTTGTCGCCGCCGCACGTTCTTCCGCTGCTGCTCTCCTCGCTCAGCAACTCGCTGCGGATCGAAGGCATGGCGGAGACCATCGTGAACTCAACCGGCCGCATCTTCGACCTGATCAGCGCCATCAAGGACTACTCCTACATGGATCAGGCGCCTGTGCAGGAGGTCGACCTCGCACAGTCCCTGTCCACGACGCTCATCATGTTCCAGTCCCGCCTGCGCTCGGTAGTGGTCGAGTCCGAGTTCGATCCGGATCTGCCGCCGATCAGCGCGTATGGCAGTGAGTTGAGCCAGGTCTGGACCGTTCTCATTGAGAACGCGCTCGACGCGATGCGGGATGAAGGAACACTCCGGTTGATGACGCGGCTCAGCGGGCAGATGGCCACAATCGAGGTGATCGACAGCGGCATCGGCATCGATCCCGCGATCCAGTCCCGCATCTTTGAGCCGTTCTACACCACAAAACCGCCAGGGAGCGGCCTTGGGCTCGGCCTGGATACCGCCATGCGCATCGTGAGTCGGCATTCGGGACTGCTTACGGTCGAGTCCGAACCGGGTAAAACGTGTTTCAAAGTTAGGCTTCCCCTTGACCAGGCGGAAGCCTACTAGGAGGAGCTGACCGGCTTACGTCGTCACCTCAACACCACGCCAGAATGCAATGTGATGCTTCACGGTGTGGGCCGCCGGCTTCGGATCAGGGTAGTACCAGGCGGCATCAGGATTCTCCTGGCCGTCGACCAGCAGGCTGTAATACCGCGCCTGCCCCTTCCATGGGCAATTTGACGTCGTGGAGCTCGGGCGGAGGTACTCCCGCTTCACTGTCTCTTCCGGAAAATAAATGTTGCCTTCGATCGTTTCGTAGCTCTCGCTCTCCGCGAGCGTATGTCCATTCCAAACTGCCTTCGCCATGATACTCCGTCTCTTTACAACCACTTACGAAATAACCTCTCAGGAACTACCTGAGGTGTCGTGTGGCGATGTACGCAGAGCCTGCGTCAGCGCCTTTGTACCAGACTTGGTGCTGTAAAGAAAGGGCCGGGTCTTGCCCGCTACCCGACCGCCTCATCTTCTCGAAAAGTCGGCCCGCTCACCTCAAGCAACATGAGTTGCTAAAGGACGCGTGGTCTCCGGGTCGGGAAGCTCGGGGCTGTCCGGCCGAACCGGCTCTCCGATCTTCTCGATAAAGGTGCACTCCACCCCCTTCGGCTCCTCTGCCGGCTCGGCGGACCCCTTCTTCTTGCGTCGCTTCGGCATGTCCTCCTGGTTGTTCGGACAGATCAGGAAGACGCCTTCCTTGTTCGAAACCTCAAGCACGTACGCGTTGCGGCAGTCCGGGCATACCTGGTTAACCAGCTTGTGATTCGACGAGAAGTCGCACTTCGGGTAGTGCACGCAGCCATAAAAGGTGTCCCCGCGCTTGGTCTTACGCACCGCGATGTCGCCGCCATCCTTCGGGCACTTCACATCCAGCAGATCCTGCTTGATGTACTTGCACTTCGGATAGCCGGAACAGCTGACGAACTCGCCATATTGCCCGTTGCGAAGCAGCAGAGGTCGGGCGCATTTCGGGCATGCCTCCTCCAGCTGCACGGGCGGCTTCTGCTGCACCTTCTGCGAGAGCTTCCGAATTGTCTTGCAGGGAGGGTCCTCGTTGTAGCCGGGGCACGCCATAAACGGCCCCCAAGGACCATTGCGCAGCACCATCACGCGACCGCAATTATCGCAAAACTCCTCTTCCGCCTCCGCGTTCTGAGCTTCGGGAGCGCTCAAGTCCGGCTTCGCGGAGAAGTTCTCTTTCGTGAAGTCGCAACTGAACGTCTCGACGTAGACCTTCTTTCCATGGCCGACGGCTTTTTTCAACTCCCGCTCGAGCTCGGTCTTGTCGCTGACCTCCTTCGCATACTCCGTCACAGTATCCGTAACCGCCTTGACCGTCATGGGAAAGGTAAACGCCGCCGTAATCTTCTTAACCGATGCCTTCGGATCCTTCTTCAACGCGCCCAGCGCAACGTTCATCGGCTTGGCCTTCGAGAAGTTGCTGCAAGCATAGAAGCTGCCAAACTTGCCCCACTTCAGAATAAGCGGACTGCCGCAGTTGTCGCAGAGCTCCTTCGTCTCGTGCTCCATGCGCTTGACGTCTTCCATCTGCTTCTCGGCAACCTTGAGTTCCTTCTCAAAGTGGTCATAGAAACCGCCCAGCAGGCTCTGCCACTTCTCGTCGCCTTCTTCGACGGCGTCCAGCTCCCCTTCCAGCCGCGCCGTGTACTGCAGATCAAAAATGTATGGGAAATTCTTCACCAGCAGGTCCGTCACCACCATGCCGATCTCGGTGGGGATCAGCTTTGCGCCAATCTTCTTCACGTAATCGCGCTCTTGAATCGTGTTGATGATCGAAGCGTACGTCGACGGTCGGCCGATGCCCTTCTCTTCCAGCGTCTTCACCAGGCTCGCTTCGTTGAAGCGTGGCGGCGGCTCCGTATACTTCTGCTGCGGATCCAACGTTTGCAGGCCGAGCGCCTGGCCGGCCTGCAGGTCAGGCAAACGTTTGTCTGGATTTTCTGCGCTCTCGGATTCATCACCGTCCCCATTCGCCTGCGGATCAGCCTTCTTCTCCGAAGTGGGTGCCTGCTCATAGACCTTCAGGTAGCCGTCAAACTTCAGAATGCTGCCGCTCACGCGGAAGTCATAGGTGTGATCGGCCTTCGCCGCAACATCGACAGTCGTCTGATCGAACACCGCCGGCATCATCTGACTGGCGACGAAGCGCTGCCAGATCAGGCGGTATAGCTTGTACTGTTCGTCCGAGAGATACTTGCGAATCTCGTCCGGGACGAACTCGACGTGCGTCGGCCGGATCGCCTCATGCGCGTCCTGCGCATCCTTCTTGCTCTTATACTTGTTCTCGGCCGCGGGCAAATACTTGGCCCCTAGCTTCTTCTCGATGTACTCCCTCACCTCAGTCACGGCGTCCGGGCTCACGCGAGTCGAGTCGGTCCGCATGTAAGTGATCAGCCCAACCGTACCCTCGCTGCCAATCTCAACACCTTCATACAGCCGCTGCGCGACGCCCATCGTTCGCCGCACATTGAACCCGAGCCGGCCCGCCGCGTCCTGCTGCAGCTTGCTGGTGGTAAACGGCGCCGTCGGATTGCGCTTGCGCTCCTTGCGCTCGACTCCTCGCACGCTCCACGTTGCCCGCTCGAGCTGACCAACAACCTCGTCAACCGCTTCTTTGTCCGGCAGCGCATTCGAGAGAAACTGTTCCTTCCCCGACTCATCCTTTCCGTTCGAAACACGGATCGGCTTCCCTTCAACGCCGACCATGCGAGCCGTAAACTGCTGACCGCTCTTTTCCGGAAGCAGCTGCGCATCAACCGTCCAGTACTCGACCGGGTTGAAGGCATTGATCTCGCGTTCGCGTTCCACAATCAGCCGCAACGCAACCGTCTGCACGCGGCCGGCACTCAAACCACGCCGAACCTTATCCCACAGCAGCGGACTGATCTGGTACCCCACCAGCCGATCGAGCACGCGCCGCGTCTGCTGCGCATCCACCAGATTCTCATCCACATCGCGAGCCTTCAGAAAGGCCGCTTTCACCGCCTTGGGCGTGATCTCATTAAAGGTCACACGCTGCATCTTGCTCTTGTCCTTCATCGACGACAGCAGCTGAATCTTCAGATGAGCCGCAATCGCCTCGCCCTCGCGATCAGGATCGGGTGCCAGAAACACCGCATCCGCCTTGGCCGCCAGCTTCTTCAGGCGATCGACCAGCTTCTCCTTGCCAGGTGACACGATCAGCGTGGGTTCAAAGGTGCGTTTGCGAAGCTCCACCCCGATGTCGTTCTTGGGCAGGTCCATGATGTGGCCCAGCGAGGCCTCCACCACATAATCACTGCCGAGGTATTTGTTGATCGTCTTTGCCTTCGCCGGCGACTCTACGATCACAAGAGATTTGCTCATGCTTCCCTTTCACATCCACAACCGCTGGTGAACTGCGCCAGCACCGGTCCCGCCCACCAATCGCCAGGACCTGACCCTGCGAACCTAACACGCACTGCCGGAGCCAAGTCAATCCAAGCTCTCTCGCCGCGTCCGTCATGCCGTCCCGCAAGTGCTTCAATAGACGCGGCCTGCGGAGTTTGGTCACATCGCAAAGATTCCTTCGCGCCCGCAGCAAAGAAGCAGGTCGCAGGCAGTTCCTCACATACTCCGCAGATAGTTCTTTCCTGGCATCTGCCGCACATGCCCCGCGAGTTCCAGTTCAAAGAGAGCCGTGAAGATCTCGGGTGACTCGAGCCGGCCTTCCAGACGCTCCATCAGCTCATCCAGTTGCAGCGATTCATCCTGCCGGAGGTGTTCAAGCACGGCGCGTTCCGCTTCAGGAAGCGCAGCGCTGCTAAATAAGGATGCCGTTCCGGAGCGATTCGATTCACCGCCCTGTTCACGCTCCATCTCGAGCGCCAGGCGAACCTGGCTCGGCAGGTCCTCCCATACATCCTCCCAGGTCGCCGTCAACTTCGCTCCCTGCTTGATCAACGTGTTTGGTCCCCAGGCATTCTTGTTCGTCACGTTCCCAGGCACCGCATACACGTCGCGATTCTGCTCCATCGCGCAGCGCGCCGTTACACGCGTGCCGGAGTGCTCGCCCGCCTCGATCACCAGCACGCCAACACTCAACCCGCTGATCACTCGATTGCGAATCGGGAAGTTCTGCGGCGCGGGAAACGTGCCCAGAGGAAACTCGCTGACGATCGCCCCGCCCTCCGACACAATCTCTTCCGCCAGACGCTTGTTCTCCTTTGGATAGATCACATCGATACTGGTTCCCCAGATCGCCACCGTCTTTCCATCTCGTGCCGCCAGCGCGCCTTTGTGCGCAGCCGTATCCACACCGCGTGCCATGCCGCTGAAGATCACAAGACCGCGTGCTGCAAGATCGCGGCTCAGCACCTCCGCCATGCCCGCTCCATACGGCGATGGGTGCCGCGTCCCCACCACACCAATTCCAGGTCGGCCCAGCAGCCTCGCATCGCCACGTACCCAGAGCACCGGTGGGGGATCGTAAATGTTGCGCAGCGCGTCAGGGTACAGCTCTTCACTCAGCGTAACGATCTGCCCGCCGGACTCTTCCACCCGGCGCAGCTCGTCCTCGGCCGCACGCGCCGCCCGTCCATCAAAGCAGAACTGTGCCGCGGCTGCCGGCATTCCCGCACCTTCCAGCTCCGTTAGAGACGCGAACAGCATGCGTTCCGCTCCGCCCAGCCGTGCAGCCGCCCTCGCCGTCCGGATAGCCCCCATCCCCGGCGTCAGCATCATCCCCAGCCACGCTAATCGCGTGCGCTCTCCCGCTACCTGCTCTCGCTCTACCACTGATGGCCCCACCCCAAACCTCCTTGTTCGTCTGCCTTCGCGAACATGCAAACTTCTGCACTTACTTGAACCTAGGTCCGCCCACAGCCTCTGTCAATCACCCTTCGGCTCCCACCTCCGTGTCAGTACCACGCGTGCGTGAGTCCAGGCTTTCGCTTCTACATCCAACCGGTAGAGGATCTGTGCCCCACTCGTCTGCCAAGCTCCGTGTCGCCGCCATCAACTTCCTCAACCCGGCTCCCCTGATGTGGGACTTTGAGCACGCGCCTCGCATGGCGCCTCTCGGCGAGCGCTACACACTGCACTACACCGCACCATCCGCCTGCGCTGCGGAGCTACTCGCGGGGTCCGCCGATCTCGGCTTGATCCCTGTCGCTGCTCTTACGCCCGCACTCGCCATCGTCCCCGGCTGCACCATCGCTTCGCTTCAAGAAGTCCGGTCCATTCTCCTGCTGGTTCGTCAGAGCACAGCCCCGACTCTTGCGGACGTCCGCTCGGTCGCCGCGGATACCGCCTCGCGCTCCTCCGTCGCCTACGCCCAGGTGCTCTTCCAGCACTTCCTCAACGTCCGTCCCGCCTTCATCGAGCAGCCCGCAGACCCGATCGCCATGCTGGCACATACCGACGCCGCTCTCATCATCGGCGATCCCGCTCTGCTCGCGCGCGAGCGACGCCAGCAGATCGAGGCAACAGTCGGTCCGTGCCTATGGATCGATCTCGCACAGGAGTGGCACCAGCGTACCGGCTTGCCGTGGGTGGCCGCCGTGTGGGCCGTGGAGCCGCGCTCTTTGTCCCCGGCAGGAGTCAGTGCCGCCACGCTCACGGCAGACCTCCAGGCCTCCCGCGACGCCGGCCTGGCCCACATCGACGACCTGGTAGAGGAGTGGACGTGCCGCATCGCGCTTCCACCAGCCGTCATCCACACCTATCTCACCCGCAACATTCACTACGTGCTCGATCCCGCCTGCGAGCAGTCCATCGCCCTCTTTCGCGGCCTCGCTGCTGATCTCGGTGTGCTGCCGCCACTCCACGAGCTGCACGTTCTGTGACAGCGAGGCACGGTGACAGGGTCAAACTTGGGGCAGATATCGCGACTTCCATGCCTGCGCGAGCGTCTGAACAGCCATGACCGTGCAGCATCTTGCCAGCCCGCACCTCCTTCTTGCTCTGCAGCCTCTGCTGGCTTGTACCTTGCACCTCGGCATCGCGCTACCGCACGGGCTGGCAGCAGTCATGGCGGCGACTGACTCACATCGCACCCATATCCTCCACCTGATCCTCTCCTTCGGGCTCGCCGGCTTCTTTCTGGTCTCGGTTGTGGACTCGTCTTTTGTGCCGCTGCCTGTGCCCGGCATCAGCGATCTCATGATCATATTTTTCGCCGCCCAACATACCAACCTGTTCCTCCTGGTTGGCGTCGCGACCGCAGGATCAGCGCTGGGTGGCTACCTGAGTTTTCAGGTCGGACACAAAGGCGGGATGCAGTTCCTCGAAAACCACGTGCCGAAGCGGATCTTCAAGCGTGTCTGTGGATGGATGGAGCAGCACGCCATCCTTTCAGTTGCCCTTCCCGCGATCCTGCCCCCACCCATGCCGCTCTCACCCTTCGTTCTTGCCGCGGGCGCGCTCAAGATGAGCGTACGAACCTTCATGGTGTCCTTTACCGCTAGCCGCCTGCTCCGCCACATGCTCGCCGCCTGGGCCGGCGTCTTCTACGGCAAGCAAGTGCTGCAACTCTGGAATCGCTTCTCCGACAAGTGGGCAACGACCATCCTCATCGTGTTTTGGGCTTTTCTCCTGGTCTTTGTCGGCATCGCCATCTGGCGCCTGTATCGCACGTCCAGGAACATGCACGGCGCAGCGCAGAAAGACACATCGGCAGCCGCCGCAAGCTGAAGGCAGCATCTGTACCCTGAGTTCAGAAGAAGTATCAAGCGTTAGAACTCCCAGCGAAGCAGCGTCGCTCCCACCGTGAACCCACCGCCGAAGCTGGCAAGCAGCACCAGATCACCCTTCTTCAGCCTCTTCTCTTCAATGGCTGTCTGCATGGCGAGAGGGATCGTCGCTCCCGTTGTATTGCCGAACCGATCGATATTGATCACCACGCGATCCTCCGGCATCCCGAGGCGTTCGGCCGTCGCCGTAATAATCCGCCGATTCGCCTGGTGCGGAATAAAGCAGTCGATGTCCGGCCCGTGAAGCGCATTGCGCTCCATCACGCTCTCACTCAGCTCCGCCATCTTCCGTACTGCCGTCTTGAAGACGGCCCCACCGTCCTGGTGCACGTAGTGCAAACCGGCGGCGACAGACTCCGCGGAGGCTGGATGCGAACTTCCACCCGCCGGCATGTAGAGCGCCTTACCGCCCGATCCATCGACCTCATGCACGAAGTCGATCATGCCCGTCTCTCCCGCCTCGCACGGCTCAAGCAGCACCGCGCCCGCGCCATCGCCAAACAGAATGCACGTCGCGCGGTCGGTGTAGTCGATGATCGAGCTCATCACGTCCGCGCCGATCACCAGAACCTTGCGATGCGCGCCACTCTCGATCAGCTTCGCTCCCACCTGCAGTCCATAGATGAAGCCGGAGCAGGCCGCTGACAGATCGAAGCCCCACGCGCCCTTCGCCCCCAGCTTGTCCTGCACCAGGCATGCCGTCGCGGGAAAGAACATATCAGGAGTTACCGTGCCGACGATGATCGCCTCAACCTCGCTCGCGTCGATCCCGCGGGCTGCCAGGCATCGCCGCGCCGCCTCTGTCGCCAGATCGCTGGTCGCGACTCCCTTCTCAACGATGTGCCGCTCGCGGATGCCCGTGCGTTCGACGATCCATTCGTTGTTCGTCGCCACCATCGTCTCGAGATCTGCGTTCGTCAACAGCTTGGGCGGAACGTAAGTGCCTACAGCGGAGATCTTCGCTCGCACTGGAGCCGTCGGACGCAACGTCAAACTCAACCTTCTCACCTCGCTCGTTCTCTGCTACCCAGGTCCCGCCTCATCCGCAACAATGTCACGCGGCTGAGTCCTCTTATTGTCCAACACACCGCGCACACTGTCACCCAAAGGGGCGGTAGAGACGGCAACGCAGGATCTGTTCTTGAGTGACTCAGGAGGGAAGAAGAGAGCACCGGGCGACCTACTGCGCCCATACTAGCCCGTTACCGTTGCTTCCTTCCGGACCTGGCGGGGTTGGCGGGATTACGTCGCGTAGGGCCCGGCACAGAGACAAGTTTAGCATTCCCCGTTGCGACTCCGAACGAGCCACATGCTCCCGCAACTCCACGGAAGCTGTAGTCCACACCCGCGGGAAGGCATGTTCTTCCTCGCCGGGTTTCCGTAAGCTGCTTGCTGATGCGCGTCCCAGGCGCTCGGCACGACGATCGTGCGCGCTGACGGCCGACTCCTCACCATCACCTCAAAGACAGCCCTGACCTTTGCTCCGCCGCTCGTCGCGGGCACACCGCTGCAGACGAATCAATGGATCCACTACCACGCCAAGCAGCAGCCGGATGGCGCAGTGCTCGTAAGCGAAGCTGAGATCCGGAAGAACGTCATCTCTGAACAGGAAGATAAACTCCGCCAAAAGCAGGAGTACGATCCCGCCGCCGTCGTTCCAGACTCGCATCAGAGCGCCGCGAGCCGCATGTTTCGCGGCGTCGACCTCAAGCAGATTCCCCCTTGGCCCGACGACGCCATGCAGGCGCGCGTCAATCGCATCGGCGTCATGCTGATCCCGCGCTATCAGCAGGATCTACCCGACGCCGATCCAACCAAGATCCACTTTCGCTTCGTCGTCGTGGATCGAGACCGCGTTCACGACACGCTTGCTCTGCCCAACGGCATCATCGTCGTTCCCTATGAGACGTTGGAACGTCTCGAGAACGACGCGCAGGTCGCCACGATACTCGCCGAGAAGATTGCCACCGCCGTTGAGAAGCAGGAACTTCGCAATCTTCCCGCATCGCATAAACTCACCGCCGCCGGATACGCCGGCGTTGCTGGTGGCCTGCTTGTTCCTGGCCTCGGCGCCGCGACCGGCATCAGCACGTACAGCGTCGCCAAACATCTTCAGACCCTGCAGGAACAGCAGGCGGATCGAGTCGCCCTCACCTATCTGCACGACGCCGGCTTCGACCTGACAGAGGCCCCCAGGACCTGGTGGTTGTTGGCCTCGAAGCCCTCCAAACCACTCGCTCAGGTCTCTCTGCCTCCACGTGCGGACTACTTGTTTCTGGAGCTCGGGACAGCTTGGCGATCGACAGTCTCCCCCACCTTCCGCCTTGACGCCCCTTTGGTCCCCACGCCATGACCGCTCCCCCGTCGAAGTATCATCTTCCGCAATACCCTGGCGTCGCGTCATCATAGAGACTGTGTCCTCCTCTTCCGCTCTTCCGCCGGCCATCACCCTTCCAGCCACATCCCAAAAAACCGTCACGCCGCCGCACTTTCTCGCCGATCTCTACACCTTCAAGTGGAGCGAGCTGAACGGCCGTCTGCCCCTCGTCAGCGCCGCCACCGTCGCGCTCTGCGTGTCAGTCGGCATCGCGGTCGGACATCCCGGCGGCGGTCTCATCTCCGGCGGCGGTGCCTTCACCATCGGCTTCGGTGCCAACCAGCGCATCGCGGACTCTCGCCTGCGACCCATGATCTTCGCCATCGTTGCCATGGCCTCCGCCACGTTGATCGGCACCGTCGTAGGCCATCTCGGCTACGCCCTTGTGCTCGCATCTGCTGCCTCCGCCGCTATCTATGGCGTCCTCACGATGCGCGATGCCGGCCTCGCCTGGGTCGGGCAGCAGGCCTCCGTGGCGCTCTTTGTTGCCTCGGCCTACCCCAGTGCACCGCGTCCGGCCCTCGTCCGCGCCGGCCTTATCCTCTTGGGCGGCACGCTGCAGCTCGTCATCACCAGCCTCGGCCTGCGGCTTCTGCCCGAACTCCGCAAAGACCTCTTCCGCCTTCCACGCTCCATCTACACCACGCTCTACGAGCAGCGCCGCGAGCTGCTCCACCGCCTTCACCAACTGCCCAAAGCGCTTCCCGCACCCGACCGCACCACCGCCCTCATCTACGCTCTCCGTCTCGTGCTCACAGTGGCCATCGCCTCCGAGCTCTACCGTCATCTCGGCCTGCAATCCGGCTACTGGGTCCCCATGACGGCGCTCCTCGTCCAGAAGCCGGCCTTCTTCGAGACCCTCTCCCGCGCCCTAGCCCGCATCTCCGGCACCCTCGTCGGCGCCACGCTGGCAACGCTCCTCGCCGCCCACCTACACCCCACCCCGTGGATTCTTGCCCTTCTGGTCACCCTCTTCGCCTTCGGCTGCTACGCCCTTAACAGCGTCAACTACGCCCTCTTCACCCTTTCCATGACCTCCTACATCGTCTTTCTGCTCTCGCTCAACCAGCTCCCCGGGCCGGAGATAGCGCATCGCCGCTTCTGGTGCACCACCGCGGGTGCCTCCATCGCCCTCCTCATCCATCTGGACGCCCTTCGCCGCCATCGCCGCGACTCGGTTACCTCCTGACGTCCTCGCAGCACGGTTAGACCTCGCGCACTTAGGACCCGTGCACTTAGGAGCCAGTTCAAGGTCCTTGCTAAACTAGAAGGCTGTGACCCCGCCAGCCACCCTCGCGCCTGAGCAGCAGCAGATCCAGACCGCCGCCCGCCCGAAGGTCGGCTTCATCTCGCTCGGCTGCCCCAAGAACCTCGTCGACTCCGAGGTAATGATGGGGCTCCTGCACCACAACGGCGCCGAGCTCACGCAGCAGGCCGAAGACGCCGAGATCCTGGTCGTCAACACCTGCTCCTTCATCGACTCCGCCAAGCAGGAGAGCGTCAATACCATCCTCGAGATGGTGCAGCACAAGGTCGCCAACGGCGGCAAGGCGCAGCGCCTCATCGTCGCCGGCTGCCTTGTCGAACGCTACCGTGACGAGATCCGCGCCAACATCCCCGAAGTCGATGCCGTCGTCGGCACCGGTGAGCTCGAAGGCATTCTCGCCGCCGCCGGCCTCACCCCCTCCGGCCACGCCAGCAACTCGCCGTTTCGCATCCTCACACCCGCCGATCTGGCCTCAAAGGACCTCGCGCAGCCGAGCATCGACAGCCACATTCAGCACGATCTCTCCGTCTTCCCCAGCGGCTCCGCGCTTCCTCTCGGCGAGACCTCAGTCGCCCAGAGCTCGGAAACGCAAAAACAGCAGGCCCTGATTGCACGCGCCGCGTCTGCAGTCAGCCAGCACTCCCGGCCCCTCGCCGATCCCGAGCACGACACTGAGATCGCCCCGCAGCTCCGCATCGTCGAGTCCCTCGCCGCCACCGGCACCACACACGGAGACGCGCCGCTCACACACGCCGGCAATCACATCACCCACGCCACCGCGAGCACCTCCCGGCCCGAGGGCGACGCCCGCGAAGCCGCCGGCCGCTTCTCTCGCGAAAGCTGGGATGGCGCCACCGCCGCCCTGCCCGATTACCTCTACTCCGATGCAACCCCACGCATCCTCGCCACCCCACGAGCGTCTGCCTACATCAAGATCGCCGAAGGCTGCGATCACCCGTGCAGCTTCTGCATCATCCCGCAGCTGCGCGGCAAGTTCCGTTCCCGCCGCATCGGCTCCATCCTCGCCGAGACCCAAAATCTTATCGACCAGGGAGTTCGCGAGATCACCCTCATCGGTCAGGACACCACCTGCTATGGCGAGGACCTGGGCTTAGCCGAAGGTCTGGCCCAACTGTTGGACGCACTCGCCGTGCTGCCCGGCCTCAAGTGGCTCCGCTTCCTCTACACCTACCCCAACAAGGTGACCACGCGCCTGCTCGAGACCATGGCGAAGCACCCTGACGTCATCGCCCCCTACCTCGATGTCCCGCTGCAGCACGCCTCCGCCTCCGTCCTCAAGCGCATGAAACGCGGTGGCAACGCCGCCATCTTCCTTAAGCTCATCGAAAAGGCCCGCCGCATCGTTCCGAATATCGTCATCCGCACCAGCTTCATCGTCGGCTTCCCCGGTGAGACCGAAGCCGACTTCCAGGAGCTTTGCGACTTCGTCCAGGCCGCCCACATCGACTGGATGGGCGTCTTCACCTACTCCGATGAAGAAGGCGCCAAGGCCTTTGACCTCGACAGCTCTCTCAAAATCCCGCGCCGCACCATCGAAGCCCGCCGCCGCAAGCTCATGCGCCTGCAGCAAAAGATCTCCACGCGCTCTAAACGCACCTGGGTCGGCCGTCAGCTCGACGTCCTCGTCGAAGGCCCGTCAGAAGAAACGGATCTGCTCTGGGAGGCGCGCACCCTCTTGCATGCCCCGGAGATCGACGGAAAGGTCTTCCTGAACGACTTCGGCCCGCATGAGGCGCTCGTCCCCGGCACCTTCTACCGCGCCGAGATCACCGAGTCGCACGACTACGACCTCGTCGCGCGCATCCTCGAGTAGCTCCCGCTCATCCAAAACTCTCGTATGGCGACTACTAAAACCCTTCGCTGCCCGACCTGTAACAACCCTGTCCTCCTTGACTCGGAAGACACCCCCTTCTGCTCCGATCGCTGCCGCCGCATCGACCTTGGAAAATGGGCCTCCGGCGAGTACAAGATCAGCTCTCCCATCCTCGATCCAGACCTGCTCGAAGAGCTGGAACACGCCGAACAGCAGCGCCATCCGATGCACGAAGAGAAGAGCCGCTACAAGAACTAGCGACTGTTCCCGGCTATCTGTCTCTGCTTGCAGACGGCTTACTCATCCCGCCCAGGACGGCTCATCAGCTCACGGATCGCCTCCCGTGGGCTTCGTCCATGATGCAGAATGAGGTCCATCTGCTCCGTGATCGGCATCTCCACACCATAGCGGGCCGCCAGTCCAAGCGCCGCGGCGGTCGACCGGATCCCTTCCGCAACCTTGCCGTGCATCGCCGCCAGGATCTCCGGGAGCTGCCGTCCACGTCCCAGCTCCGCGCCTACCTGGCGATTCCGTGAGAGCGCGCCCGTGCAGGTCAGCACCAGATCGCCCAGCCCCGCCAACCCAGCCAGCGTCTGCCGCCGCCCGCCACATGCCACTGCCAGCCGCGTGATCTCGGCCGTGCCACGCGTGATCAGCGCCGCCGCCGAGTTGTGCCCCAGGTTCAGCCCATGCACCACACCCGCCGCCAGAGCCACAACGTTCTTCAGCGCGCCGCCCAGTTCGACGCCAGGGACGTCATCGTTCGTGTAGACCCGCAGCGACGTCGAAGAAAAATCGCGCTGAATCGTATGCGCCAGAATCGCATGCTCCGACGCCGCCACAATCGCCGTCGGCGTTCCCGCCGCAACCTCCTGCGCGAACGAGGGTCCACTCAGAGTCACGCACGAGTTTGGGGTGATGCTGGCGACCACCTGCGACATGCGCAGAAAGGTATGCTCCTCGAGTCCCTTCGACGCAACCACAATCACCTGGTCGCGCGTGAGCAGCGGAGCAATGTGCGCGATCGTTTCCCGAAGGTACTGCGACGGCGTGACGGACACCAGAACGTCGGCCTCAAAGATCGCCGCCGGCAGATCGCTCGTTATGTAAATGTCCGCCGGGAGAGTGAATCCGGGCAGGTACGGCAGGTTTTCGCCAACGTCTGTCAGCTGTTCGGCCAGCAGCGGGGAGTGTGACCACAGCACCACCTCGTGGCCGCCCCGCCGCGCCAGCGAGATCGCCAGCGCGGTGCCCCAGGCGCCGGATCCCAGCACGGCAATCCGGCTCATACCGCAACCTTCTTCGCCGCGCCGAAGCGATTCTCCGTCCCGGCCAGCAGCCGGCGGATGTTGGCCTGGTGCTTCACGATCACCAGCAGCGACAGAAAGATAAATCCGCCAATCACCATCGGCGATCTCACCGGCGCCAGCGCGATCCCCGCAAGTGGCATCACCGCCGCTCCAAGAATCGACGCCAGAGAAACATAGCGCGTCAACAGAACAATCACAACAAAGACGCCTAGCGACAGGAGGGCTGCCGCCGGCACTAACGCGAGAAAGACGCCGAGCGCGCTCGCCACACCCTTGCCTCCGCGGAACCCGAGCCACACCGGAAACACATGGCCGAGCACAGCGGCAACAGCAGCGCCGACTGCAAGATCATAGTTCGCCGGCACCAGGTGGCGCGCGAACACCACCGCGGCGTACGCCTTCAGCAGGTCCAGCAGAAGCGTCGCGACTCCCAGCCCCTTCCCCCCGGATCGCAGCACATTCGTCGCTCCAATGTTGCCGCTGCCGACGGTGCGAATATCCTCATGGCGCACCAAGCGGACCAGCAGATAGCCGAAAGGAATCGAGCCCAGCAGATAGGCGATCGGAAGTGTAACGAGCCAGGGGTTCATGAGCGCAGCTTGAGTTTAGCAAGCATGCGTATCTTCGGTGTGCACACTCGATGAGTTAAAGCAGCAGGCGCCGAACCAGTTCGAGCGCATGTTGCGTCGTCCAAAGACGAATGCGTTCGCGGTCTCCGGTGAGCTTGAGCTCGCGAACCTCAGTCTGCGTTCCGAGTCCAGCCACCGCGATGTACACCAGGCCAACCGGCTTGCCCTGATCCGGGCCGGAGCTCGCACCAGCCGGACCCGCCAGGCCGGTGGTCGCAACCCCAACCGACGCTCCGGTCCGGCTGCGAATCCCCTCTGCTAAAGCCCGCGCCGCAGCCTCTGAGACCGCACCCTCACTCTCGAGCAGCGCCGGGCTCACGTCCGCCATCGACATCTTCAACGCGTCGCTGTACGTCACCGCCCCGCCGATGAAGGTGCGCGAGGAGCCAGGCATCTGCGTGATCCGTTCGGCCAGCAGACCTCCCGTACAGCTTTCGGCGGTGGCCAGCGTCAGCCCGCGCATACCCAGGTGCAGCAGCACGATCTCTTCCAGGCTCTCGCCGTGCGCGGAAAAAATCGCCTCATCCATCTCGCCTTCGATGCGGCCAGCGACCTCATCCACCCGCGCCTGCGCCTCCTCCGCCGTGGGCTTCGCACAGACAAAGTGCAGTTGGATCTCAGCCGAGCCGGCAAGGATCGTCGTCTCGACATCCGCGTACTGCTCATAGATCGGCGCACATCGCGCATCTACCTGCGACTCCGGAATCAGCGCCATGCGCAGAATGCGCCGGCGAAGATGCGATGGCGGCAGACGAGCCGCCAGCCGCGGCTTCACCTCCGCCGTGAACAGCGGCTTCAACTCCTTCGGCGGTCCGGGAAGCAGAATCACAAGGCGCGGCAGATGCCCCATAAACGTAATCAGGTACTGCCCCACGGCGCTTCCGTTCGGATTCGGCAGAACCTCCGCGCCGCTCAGCACATCCGCCTGCTGCGCATTGTTCGGCGGCATCTCAATCCCGCGCGCGGCATATCGCTCACGCAGCATCACCATCAGGTCTTCACGCCGTTCCAACTCAATCCCAAGCGCGCCGGCAACCGCCTCGCGGGTCAGGTCGTCCCGTGTCGGCCCCAGGCCACCAGAGAAGAGCACGATGTCTGCCCGCGAGAGCGCCACCCGCGTGGCTGAGGTCAAATGTTCGAGCGAGTCCCCGACGACCGACTTGAAGGCCACGGAAACACCGAGGTCGTTCAGCTGCTCAGTCATGTACAGCGAATTAGTATCCAGTCGATGCGGTGTAAGCATCTCTGAACCGGCGGCAACGATTTCGGCGATCATAGGTTAGTTGGTTGGATGCGGCGTGCTTCGTCCAGTAGCAAAGCCGTCGCATACTTGGTTCTAATCGAGCTTAGAGCACGAACGGAGTAGGGATGAACAGAAATGCTGTAGCAGGCGTGGTGCTGGCAGGGGTGCTGGCAAACACAGGAGCGATCGCCCTCGCACAAACGGCAGCTGAGTATGCGAAGGAGCGTACAGAGCGAGCGCAAGAGCTGACGAAGCCCTACGGCTGGTTCTCGCTGATCGCGCTGGACTGGTTGAAGCCAGGAACAACAACCGTAGGCTCTGCCAAGGGCAACACGGTCGTACTCCCGGGAACGGCTGCGCATCTGCTCACGCTCAGCCAGGCCAGTGGCACAGTCACGGCGACAGCCGCGGCGGCGGGCGTCACCAGCCACGGCAAGCCGCTCGGCCTTGGGCAGCCGTTAAGCAAGGACGAAGAAGACGACTCCGCACTCACGGCGGGCAGCGTGCACCTGTGGGTCATCAACCGTGGCGAAAAGCAATACCTGCGCGTGAAGGATTCGAACGCGCCGGCGCTGAAGAACTTCCGCGGCCTTCGCTGGTATCCGCCCGATCCAGCCTACAAAGTAGAGGCCAGGTGGGTACCCTTCGCGACCCCGCACACGCTGCACTTCCTCAATCAGCTTGGCCAGGTGAGCGATGTGGAAGAGCCAGGGCAGGTGCAGTTCACCACGGGCGGTACGCAGTACACGCTGACTCCGCTCTCCGCGACCGACAAGGGGTTATGGTTCGTAATGCGCGACCTCACGTCCGCCAAAGATACCGACCAGGGCGGCAGGTTCTTGTACACGGATGCGCCCTCGCACGGTCTCAAATCTCCCGGCACCGTGACGCTCGACTTCAACGAAGCCCTCAATCCGCCATGCGCCTATTCGCCCTATGCGACCTGCCCGCTGGCTGCCCAGGAGAACCGTCTGCCCGTAGCCATCCCTGCCGGCGAGAAGCGGTATGCGGACTGACGCCGCGCCTCTGAGTGACACGCCGCAACCTCGAACCAACTGGTCCGGCAACTACATCTACAGCACCCACGACCTCGTCGAACCGAAGGACGTCGCGGAACTTAAGCAGGCCGTGCTCTCGTCGAACTCCGTGCGAGCTCTCGGCTCCCGGCACTCCTTCAACAGCATCGCCGACACGACCGGGCGGCAGATCTCGCTGCGTCACCTGAACAGCATGGAACTCGACGCCGCGGCACGCACCGTCACCATCGGCAGCGGCGTCACCTACGGCGATCTCGCGCCATGGCTCGATGCCCGCGGCTACGCGCTGCATAACCTCGCTTCCCTGCCGCACATCACGGTCGCGGGCGCAGTGGCCACAGGCACCCACGGATCCGGCCCAACAAACGGCAGTCTCGCCACCGCGGTCAACGCTCTCGAGTTTGTCGACGGCGCAGGCCGTCTCGTGCGGCTCTCCCGTGCGCAGGATGGCGATCGCTTCGCCGGAGCCGTTGTCGCTCTCGGCGCGCTCGGCATCGCCACACAACTCACCCTGGATGTGCAGCCACGCTTCGAGGTGCGGCAGGTCGTCTATCTCGATCTCCCGTTCTCCACCGTGGAACGCCACGCCGACGAGATCTTCAGCGCGGGCTACAGCGTCAGCCTCTTTACTGACTGGCAGAACAGCCGCGCAACCCAGGTCTGGATCAAAAGCAAGGTCGACCCCGGCAAGCCCTTCTCACTCGCGCCCGAGTTCTTCGGAGCCAGGGCGGCATTGCGCCGCATGCATCCACTCCTCGATCATCCGGCGGAGCACAGCACCGAGCAGATGGGCATCCCCGGCCCCTGGTACGAGCGCCTGCCACACTTCCGCATGGCCTTTACGCCAAGCAGCGGCCAGGAGATCCAGGCCGAGTACTTCATCCCGCGAGCGCATGGTATGGCGGCCGTGCGGGCCGTGGAGACCCTGCGCGAAGTCATGGCGCCGCATCTGCTGGTCTCGGAGCTGCGCACCATCGCGGCAGACAATCTGTGGCTCAGCCCCTGCTACCAGCAGGAGAACATGGCGCTTCACTTCACCTGGAAACCCGACTGGAACGCCGTGAAGCCCATCCTCCCGCAGATCGAGGCTAAACTCGAGCCCTTTGGGGTGCGCCCGCACTGGGGCAAAGTCTTCGCCATGGATCCGGCCGTCCTGCAGTCGCGCTACAGCCGTCTCCCGGACTTCCGCGCTCTCGCGGAGGGGTTCGATCCGGACGGAAGATTCCGCAATCCCTTTCTGGAACGAAACCTCTTCGCAGGCTAGCGGCTACGGCAGCGTCCGCCCCTCAACTTCCAGATCCACGTGGAAGAGCGCGTCCCGCGTCGCCAGCGCGGCGCAGCCGTCATCGAGAAACGCAAATCCCACCAGGTTGGAGCCGGAGAGCGCGAGCGACGCTTCACCCGCAGGTGTGATGCGGATCAGCCCGCGCGCACTTCGATACGAGGCCGCGACGAAGAGGTCGCCACGTTTGCTGAACGCCATGCCCTGCGCCCGGCCCAGACCCTTGAAGAAGGGTGTCACCGTTCCCTCATGGCTGATGCGGTGAATGATCTGCGAGGAGGAGGTCGTCGGCCCGGCGACAAACAGGTCTCCCTCACCGTTGAAGGCAAGATGATAGGCCGCCATCGAGGGCTCGAGCGTCGCAAAGACGAAGATCTCGCGCTCGCTATGGCTCCGCGGAACTCCCCGGTCCGGCGGAATCTTGAAGATCGTCCCGGAGCGATCGCCGACAAACAGGTTCCCATCCTCGTCAAAGGCCAGTCCCGTGGCCAGCCCTAGTCCCTCCGCAAAGAGCGACACCGCACCTTCAGGCGACGCGCGATACACCGTGCCCTCAGCACGCGAGCTGATGTACAGATAGCCATCCGGCCCAAAGGCGAGCCCGGTCGCATTCAGCAGCTCGCGGATAAACGGCCGCATCTGGAAGTCGCGTTCAATGCGAAAGACAGAGACCGGAACGGGCTGGCCGCGCGGTCCGGAGACGGTGGCAAAGACGTTTCCGTCTGCATCCACCGCCGGGTTCGAGACCGGATGAAGGTTCTCTGCCATGGGAACCGCGACGTGGAGATAGAGAGAGTTCGAGTTGCCGCCCGCATGGTGCAGCACAACGTCGCCGGAGATGCACCCGTCCGGAACCTCGATGGTCACGCGAGAGCCTCGGCACAGGGAAACATGGGCCTCGGTATCGCCGATAGTCACGCGCGGCAGGTCCGCCGTGCCGGAGGCAAGCGCGGTTCCGGTAATCGAAACCTCTCCGCCTGGCATGGCGGCAGCGGGCGAGAGATGCTGCAGGTGCGGGGCCGTCGCGGCGGGATGAAAAAGGCTGCTCAAGTGTCTAGGGTAGGCCTGCCGCTATCAGAGTGCAACGTGGCGTGTTCGTGGCCTCGCACTCTAAAAGACGAAACGATGAACCAGCTGTGCGACGAGCAGAGCCAGAACCCCTGCGGCGACATCGTCAAGCATGATGCCGGTCCCTGCCGGCAGTCGCTCCAGCTGCCGCACCGGTGGCGGCTTCAGAATGTCGAACAGGCGAAACAGCAGCAGAGACAACAGCGCATGCGGCCAGTCAGCCGGAATCGCAATCAGCGCGATAAGCTGACCCGCAACCTCATCGATCACTACGTGACCAGGATCTTCGCGGCCTGACTCGCGGGCGACGATGCTCGCTGCCGGAATGCCGATCAGCGTCACCAGCCCCGCCACAGCCGCCGTTCCGTACGCCAGAGCCGCCGTCCCCGGTCGCCAGGCATGCGCCGCGGCAAACCACAGCAGCACCGCCGCGATCGATCCGTACGTCCCCGGCCCCGGCCGCAGCAGACCCGCCCCGAAAAACGTTCCTACGGCCCACGCCCACGCGGTCTTGCGGCCGGAGAGTGATCGAACATCCATTGGAGCTTGCTGGGCCATGACGACCACACCAGTGTAGAGCCCGCGCCGCAATGCTCATCGGCGTCCAGCGCGCATCGTGCCTCGCGCACGGGAGCTTGCACTGTCCTCCATCCCACGTTCCTCCACTAAACTGGATCTATGGCCTTCAATCTCTTTGGCAAGCGCGACCGACCCACCGACCCGGAGAATGACCCGGAGCCAGTCGCCCCGCCGCCGCCCGAGCCGGCACGCCGATCCTTCTTCGGCTTCGGCTCACGCGAAACCCCCGCCGGCTCCGATCCGGTGGAGTCAGCCCCCGTCGATGAGCCCGCCCGCCGCGGCTTCTTCGACCGCATGAAGCAGGCGGTCACCCGCACCCGCGAGAACTTCTCGGAGTCCATCCAGTCCGTCGTCGCGCTCACCCGCGAGGTCGACGAATCCACCATCGCCGACCTCGAGCCGGTGCTGCTCGCCGCGGATATCGGCTCCGCCACCACAGCCATCGTGTTGGAAAACCTTCGCCAGCGCGCCTATCGAACCGGCATCTCGAGCGGCAGCGAGCTCAAAGATCTGCTCCGTCAGGAGCTCCGCGCCGTTCTTGACGGCGTCGCTCGCCCGGTCCATCACCCCGCCACCGCGCCTGAGGTCATCATGATGGTCGGCGTTAACGGCACCGGCAAGACCACCACCTCCGGCAAGCTCGCCGCGCTCTACACCAGCCATGGCCGCTCCGCGCTGCTCTGCGCCGCGGATACCTTCCGCGCCGCGGCCATCGAGCAGCTGGAAGTCTGGGCGCAACGCTCGGGCGTGCCCCTCATCAAAACCAAACAGGGTGGCGATCCCTCCGCCGCACTCTATGACGCCTGCTCTGCCGCCAAGGCCCGCGGCACCGACGTCCTCATCGTCGACACCGCCGGCCGTCTCCACACCAAGACCGACCTGATGAAGGAGCTCGACAAGATGCGCCGCACCGCCGAAAAGCTGGTGCCCGGCGCACCGCACCAGACGCTGCTCGTCATGGATGCCACCACCGGCCAGAACGGCCTGCAGCAGGCCCGCCTCTTCACCGAAGCCGCGCGCGTTACCGGTATCGTCCTCACCAAGCTGGACGGCACCGCCAAAGGGGGCATTGTGCTCGCCATCGCCACCGAGCTCGGCCTTCCCGTCATCTTCGCGGGTGTTGGCGAAAAGATGGAGGACATCCTTCCGTTCGACTCAAACGCCTTCATCGACTCCCTGCTCGACTAACAGCATCCGTGCTTCGCGCGACGAACGTCCGTTCGGGCACGAAGCTCTGCTGCTGCTACCCATCACCCGCCCGCGCATCTCTTTCCTATGGCCACGTACCGCAGCGGCGATCAGATGATTCACATCGACCAACACGAGCCCTCCGGCTCCCGCAAAGGTCCGGCCCTTCTTCTGTTGCATGGCGCCGGCGGCAACGTCTCCTTCTGGCTCGACCGCTTCGCGCCAACGCTCTCGCGCTTCGGCGTCGCCGCCTACGCACCCCACTACTTCGAGAAGACCGGCACCGGCCGCGCCACACTTGAGCTCATCCTTGATGGCAAGCACGTGCCCCAGTGGTTCGAATCTGTTCAGGACGCGATCACCTACATCGCCTCGCGTCCCACCGTGGATCCCGAGCGCATCGGCATCCTCGGCATCTCGCTCGGCGGCTATCTCGCCGTAGCCTCCGCCGCACGGGATCGCCGCCTTCGCGCCGTCGTCGAGCTCTCCGGCGGTGTGCCGCCCGGCATGGAAGGCGGCCTCTCGCCCGCCATGCCGCCCATGCTTGTGCTGCACGGCGACCAGGACAGCGTCGTCCCCGTCAGCGAAGCACACAAGCTCCAGCGCCTGCTTGTGAGACACGGCATCCGCCATCAGGTCGAGATCCTCGCCGGGGAGACCCACTGGTTCTCACCCGCCGCTCAGCAGCGTGTCCTGCTCACCTGCGCTAGCTTCCTCGGCCGCTATCTCTAGCCATCCCGCGCGCTATCCTGAGTCTCGTGAATCGCGACATGCACTTCATGGAGCGCGCGCTTGCTCTGGCGCGTGCGACCGCCGGCCTGGCCAGCCCCAACCCGCAGGTAGGCTGCGTCCTCGTCCGCCCGGGAGCGAGCGACAGCGGCGACCTCATCCTCGGGGAAGGCGCTCACCTCTACGACCAGCGTGACCACGCCGAGATCGCCGCCTTGAAGCACGCGGCAGCGCTTGGCAACGACGTTCGTGGCGCCACGGCCTACGTCACCCTCGAGCCCTGCTCACACCACGGCCGCACTGCGCCCTGTGCCGATGCGCTCATCGCCGCCGGCATAGCCCGCTGCATAGTCGCAACCCATGACCCCAATCCCCTGGTAAGCGGCCAGGGTCTCGCGAAGCTCCGCGCCGCCGGCATCGCCCTCAGCGTCGGCGTCGGGGAGCAGCAGGCGCGCGAGCTCAACCTCGTCTTCGCGTACGCCATCCAGCACCAGCGCCCGTTCCTCACCCTGAAGGCCGCCCTCTCTACCGACGGCTATCTGGCCCCGCCTCCCGAGACCCGCCTCCTCGGCCAGCCCCATTGGCTCACCGGTCCGGAGGCCCGCGCCGAGGTGCATCGCCTGCGGCATGCGTCAGACGCCATCCTCACCGGCATTGGCACCGTCCTCGCCGACGATCCCGCGCTCACCGACCGGTCCGGTCTGCTCCGCCGACGCCCCCTTTTGCGCGTCATCCTCGATCCGGGGCTGCGCACCCCCGCCACCAGCCAGCTCATCCGCTCCACCGCCGCCACCGCACCGCCCGAAGCACCCGATCTCCTGCTGCTCTGCGCTCCCGGTGCCTCTCGCGAACGAGAGCAGCAGCTCCTCAGAGCCAGCTACGGCCGCGCCGAGATCGTACGCCTGCCGGCAGGTCCCGCGGGCCGCCTCAACCTGCCTGCGGTCCTGGCGTTGCTCGCCGATCGACACTGCCGCAGCCTTCTGCTCGAGGCCGGATCCGCGCTGAATAGTGCCTTCCTGCACGAGGATCTCATCGATCGCGTCGTTCTCTTCTTCAGCCACGCCATCCTTGGAGCGGCTGCAATCCCCTTCGCCGCCGCTGGCCCGTCGGCGTTCGTGCTGCAAGGGAAGCTCACGCAGCTGCAAACGCAAAACGTCGGCACGGACACGATGATTACAGGCCTCCTCCACGATCCCTGGCCGCCCGCATCCGTCCGCGACGGAGATCATCAAACAGAACGAAGCGTATAGGCTAAAACCATGTTCACCGGCCTCATCGAAACCACCGGCACCATCGTCTCCGTCACCCCATCCGCCGGCGGAACGCGCATCACCGTCTCTGCTCCCGAAAGCCTCGTCTCCCGGCTGCAGACCGGAGACTCCGTCGCCGTGAGCGGAACCTGTCTGACCGCCCTGGCAATCACCTCGGCGGAGTTCTCCGCCGATCTCGCGCAGGAGACCCTCGACCGCACTACCCTGGGCCGTCTACGGGCCGGCTCGACCGTCAACCTCGAGTTGCCAACCCCCGCCGGATCACCCCTCGGCGGTCATGTCGTACAAGGGCACGTCGATGGCACCGGCACCCTGCTCGCGCTCGAAGCCCTCCATCCCGGCCACCTGCATTCAAGCGATTGGCGCCTCGGCATCGCCATCTCGCCTGAACTCGCCCGCAACGTCGTCCAGCAGGGCTCTATCACCATCGAGGGCATCTCACTCACAGTCGCCCGCCTGCACCCCACCCGCGACGGCGCGCAGGTCGAGGCCGCCATCATCCCACACACCTATAAGTCCACCAGCCTCAGAACCCTCAAGCCCGGTGACCCCGTCAACATCGAGACCGATGTGCTCGCCCGCTACGCCGCGCAGCAGACAGCAAATCGGCCGCAAGCCGAGTGGCTTACGGCCGACTATCTCCTCGCAAACGGCTACTAATCCGCTCTCGAAGTTGAGAGCCTCAGCCCAGATCGTGCGCTGAATCGCCGCCGTTCACGTCATAACACGCGCCCGTCACCATCTCCGCCGCATCGCTCGCCAGAAACACCACCACAGGGGCAACCTGCTCCGGCGTAAGCCACGGCACACCCAGCGGCGTCTTCGGCAGCCGCGCCTGCGCCGTCTGCTGCTCGGACGGGTGCTCCGGCGGTGACGTCGTCATCGTCTCGCCCACCGCCTGGCTCCACCGCTTGTCATTGCGCGTCATCGCCGTGTCAATCAGGCCCGGCTCCACCGAGTTCACCGTGATCTTGTGCTTGCCCAACTCCAGCGCCGCGGACTTCATCAGACCGATGATGCCCCACTTCGACGCGGAGTACGCCGCGCCATTCTTGGTTCCGTAGCGTCCCTGCATCGACGAGATAAAAATAATCCGTCCCTTGCCGTTCTTCACCAGCAGCGGCGCAAACGCACGCAGCGTGTTGGCGGACCCGTTCAGATTGTTATCGATCACATCGTGCCAGTCGCGATCGTCCATCTCCAGCAGCGGTTTGAACGCCTGAATCGCCGCATCCGCAACCACGATGTCCACATGGCCCATCTGGCTGCTCGCCTTCTCGGCTGCCGCCCGCAACGCCGCAATGTCGCGAATATCCGCCGTAATCGCCAGGAACTTGCGCCCCTGCGCCGCCACCAGCTTGCCCGTCTCCTCGAGCTCCGCCTGCGTCGCGCCCTGGTACTCCACCACCGGCGACACATCCGCTGCAATATCGATCCCAACCACGTCCGCGCCATTCGCCGCAAAATCAACCGCGATCGATCGGCCAATGCCTCGCGCCGCGCCCGTCACCACGGCAACCTTGCCCGAGAGCAATCCGGCAAACGACTTGCCCGGCCACGTCTGCCCGTCGATCTTCGTGCCAATGCTAGCGCCTGCCTGGCCGCCCTTCGCCCCGCCCGTGCTCTGCCCGCCCGCCGGTCCCGCGGTCGCACCCATGGCCGCTAATGCCCCTGCACCTTCCATCACAAACCTCCGCCTCGATGTCGCCATTGCCATATCTCCACGTACAACGTCTTTGTGCATAGATGCTCCCCTGACTGGCAGAAAACGCGCACATGGAACCTCGGTACCGCCACGTGGAAAAACACCCGGCGGCAACGAAAAAGGTGCAGCCAATGGCCGCACCCTTTCACAACTTCCCAAAAGATCTGTCCCTAGATCGAGCTCATATTGTGCAGAAACTCCTGGTTGTTCCGCGTCTTTCCCAGCTTGTCCGAAAGCAGCTCCATCGCTTCGACCGGGCTGAGCGGGTTCAGCACCTTGCGCAGAATCCACGTACGCTGCAGGTCTTCCTTCGGGATCAGCAACTCTTCCTTTCGCGTGCCGGAGCGCTGAATATCAATCGCCGGAAACACACGTTTGTCGACCAGCTTGCGATCGAGAATGACCTCCATATTGCCCGTTCCCTTGAACTCTTCGAAGATGACCTCATCCATGCGCGAGCCGGTATCGATCAGGGCAGACGCAATAATCGTCAGGCTCCCACCTTCTTCGATATTGCGCGCCGCACCGAAGAAACGCTTCGGCCGCTGCAGCGCATTCGAGTCCACACCGCCTGAGAGCACTTTGCCGCTCGGCGGCACAATGGTGTTGTACGCCCGTGCCAGGCGGGTAATCGAATCCAGCAGAATGACGACGTCGCGCTTATGCTCAACCAGCCGCTTTGCCTTTTCGATGACCATCTCGGCCACCTGCACGTGCCGCGCCGCCGGCTCGTCAAAGGTCGAGCTGATCACCTCGCCCTTCACCGACCGCTGCATATCTGTAACTTCTTCCGGTCGCTCGTCGATCAGCAGAACAATCAGCACCACCTCCGGATGATTCGCCGTGATCGAATTCGCGATCGACTGCATCAGCACCGTCTTTCCGGTGCGTGGCGGCGCAACGATCAGGCCGCGCTGGCCCTTCCCGATAGGCGTCAGCAGATCCATCACGCGTCCCGGAATCTGGTCGCGAACTGTCTCCATCTTCACCCGCTCTTGCGGGTAAAGCGGCGTCAGATTGTCGAACAGAATTTTATTGCGCGTCTCTTCCGGCGACTCGAAGTTGATCGCCTCGATCTTCACCAGCGCGAAGTACTTCTCGCCTTCATGCGGCGGCCGCACATTGCCGCTGATCGTGTCGCCCGTCTTCAGGTCGAACTTGCGAATCTGCGACGGCGAGACATAAATATCATCCGGGCCAGGCAGGTAGTTGTAATCGGGCGAGCGCAGAAATCCGTAGCCGTCCGGAAGAATCTCGAGCACGCCCTCGGCAAAGATGTGCCCTTCTTTTTCGCTCTGCGCCTGCAGAATCTTAAAGATCAGATCCTGTTTGCGAAGTCCGCTGGTGCCCGCGATATCCAGCCCGCGCGCAAGTTTGCCCAACTCGGCAATGTTGTGTTCCTTCAACTCTGTAATGGTCATCGTGTACCTGGTCGTGCATGGAAGAGGGTGAATCTGAGGCGGGATCTGCGAAACGCGGAGGGGCGTGCGGACGGGCCAACGAAAGAAAGGAGGGGATTTGATGCGGGGTAGTACGGCACTCAGAAGACCGGGTGGTTCTTCTGGATTGCGTTAGGAAGAGTGTAGCGGGTTCTGCGGAAATCAGCTATGCAACCAAGGTGGTAGGTCGGGAAAAAGGCGGCGGGGCCGCGGGCCTGTTAGGCCGCGCGGCGCTCCTGCACGATGATGCGCTCTTGCGTAGGCTTGCTCGGCTCGTTCATGGGAACCGTATCCTTGAAGCGGTCGAGGACCTCATTCGTCGTGTCCTGGAGGCGGGTGTTGGGCTTGTGCAGCTTGCGAGTCGCCTTCGAAGCCAACTGGCAGAGTTCGTACCGGTTTGTGACGTGGGTAAGAGCTCCAAAAATCAAATCTGAGCGCATGTAGTTCTCCTTCATGTTGTTACGGCTGCTGACACGATCGTCAGATCCCGAGCTTCGCAAAACCCGAGAACGCAGCCACAGACAAGGTTGAGTTTGTTGACGACTTCAGACTGTTAGACGCAGAATCTGCCCACAGGACTTCATCAAGTCGTGCAAAAAACTATTTTCTGTAGAATTGGGTCGTTCGTCGTACCTGCCGTTCCCTATCTGCTCTGCCGCGCGGGAAAAATCGTCCCTCTCAGCGCTTACATCAATCATTCCTAGAACTTAGGCCACGCAGTCTCGACCCGTGCTCCTGGGGCCGAAGACCAATCCAGCGGCCCCAGTAGGAAAATAACCTCTATGACAGATCGGGTCAATACTTATTTTGGAACTGCACATCCCATCAAGATACGGGAATTGGAAGAATGACCCGATCAAGGTCAAACTAGCTTCCCTTCTCAACGCGCCGCGCTAAGCCCAATAGCTGCGGTCCAGCGTTCGATATTGGATCGCCTCCGCAATGTGCCGCACACCAATCTCCCGCTCGCCGGCAAGGTCCGCGACCGTCCGCGCCACCTTCAAAATGCGGTCGTGCGCCCGCGCGCTCAGCCCCTGCTGCTGCATCGCCCGCTCCAGCATCCGCTCCGCGTCAGAGTTCAACTCGCAAAAAATCCTGATCTGCCGCGAGCTCATCTGCGCGTTCGCAAAGACCGCGCGCGCCGCCCCCTTTGCCGTGCCGTTCGTCCGCTCCTGGCCGGCCTCAAATCGCTGCCGCTGCGTCGCCCGCGCCCGCATCACCCGTTCCCGGATCGCCGCCGAGCTCTCCCCCGCCTGCCCGCCGCGCAGCTCCCGGTACTCCACTGCCGGCACCTCGATGTGGATGTCAATGCGATCGAGCAGCGGCCCGCTCACCTTGCTCACATACCGCTGAATCATCGGCGGCGTGCACATGCACTCGCGGCTCTTGTCGTTAAAGTACCCACAGGGGCACGGATTCATCGCCGCCGCCAGCATAAAGCGCGCCGGAAACTCCAGACTCATCGACGCTCTCGCAATCGAAACCGTCCCATCCTCGAGCGGCTGCCGCAGCACCTCCAGCACGTTCCGCGGAAACTCCGGCAACTCGTCCAGAAACAGCAGTCCGTTGTGCGCCAGGCTCACCTCGCCCGGCCGCGGAATCATCCCACCACCAATCAGCCCGGCGTCCGAGATCGTATGGTGCGGCGATCGAAACGGCCTCTGCCGAACCAGCCCCTGCTCGCGATCGAGCACGCCCGCGACCGAGTGAATCTTCGTCGTCTCGAGCGCCTCCTCAAACTCAAGCGGCGTCAGAATCGACGGCAGCCGCTTCGCCAGCATGGTCTTCCCCGACCCCGGCGGCCCGATCATCAAAATGTTGTGCCCGCCCGCCGCCGCAACCTCCAGCGCCCGCTTCGCCACGTGCTGCCCGCGAACATCCTTGAAGTCCGGCCCGCTCTGCTCCAGCACGTCAAGCAGATCGGCTGGCTGCTGCTCGAGCGGCTTCGCCGTAATCCCGCCCATCGAGACCGAGTTCACCAGCTCCCGCACCTCCAGCAGATGCCGCACCGGGAAGACCCGCACCCCGGCAACCACCGCCGCCTCCCGTGCATTCGCCGCCGGAATCAGCAGGTTCCGGATGCCACGTTCGCGCGCCGCCACCGCGATCGGCAGCATGCCCTGCACCGGTCGCAGGCCGCCATCGAGCCCCAGCTCGCCCACCATCAGAAAATCATCCAGCTCCTTCGTGTGCAACGCGCCGTACGCACCCAGGATCCCAATCGCAATCGGCAGGTCGAACCCGGATCCCACCTTCTTCAGATCGGCCGGCGCCAGGTTGATCGTGATCCGCGTCGGCGGCACATCGAATCCCGAGTTCTTGATCGCCGATCGAACCCGGTCGCGGCTCTCGCGAACCGCCGCATCCGGCAGCCCAACCGTGTTGAAGATCTCTTCCGTTGTCTTCACGCCGGAATAATCCACCTCGACATCAATGATGTTCGCGTCGATCCCGTAGACCGCCGCCGACTGCGTCTTGAAGAGCATCCTGTTGTTCGCCCGATTCTGCCGTAAGGCCCCTGAACTTCCGCTCGACTCTAGCAGTCCGCTATGGTGCCTCGGTCTCCCACAGAGGGTGCAGAGTAGACTTCCCGAGAATCGTCCAGACCCTCACCACAGGAACCGCGCTATGTCGATCGCCATCTTTCGCCGTCTCGCCCTCGCTCTGCCCGAAGCAGCGGAGTCCTCGCACATGGGAGCCGCGGACTTCCGCCTGAACAGCCGCATCTTTGCCACACTCGCCTACCAGGCCAAAGAACTCGGCACCCTCAAGTTCACCCCGGAGCAGCAGGCCAGCTGTCTCAGCGAGTCCCCCGACTACTTCACGCCAGCTCCAGGTGGATGGGGCCGCATGGGAATGACCCTCGTCCGCCTTGACGCTCCCGAAGTCGTCCTCGCAGGCGCCCTTCGGATGGCCTACCGCAATCTCGCCGAGAAGCAGATGAAATCACACCTGACATTACGGACGCCCTCGCGCTCTGCGTCTCCTTCTGCACCGAAAGCAGCAGGCCTACAACCGAAGCGCAAGTCGCGAGCCTCCACCGCACGCCTACAATAAAGCCGTGAACACCAGCCTCTTCGAGCTCTTCAAGATCGGTATCGGCCCGTCGAGCTCGCACACCGTTGGCCCCATGCGCGCCGCCCTCCGCTTCGCCGGCGATCTCGCCGCCGCGGGCCAACTCGATCGCACCGCGCGCATCTGCGTGGAGCTCTTCGGCTCGCTCGCCCTCACCGGTCTCGGCCACGGCACCGATCGCGCCATCCTGCTCGGCCTCTCCGGCCACGCCCCCGACACCATCGACCCCTCGCAAATCGACGATCTCCTCGCCACCATCCGCCGCGACGCGCAGCTCGTCCTCAATGGCACCCATCCCGTCCGCTTTTACGAGACCAGCGACCTGCTCTTCCTTCGCGACCAGATGTATCCGCCGCCCGGCACCCCCACGCACCCCAACGGCCTCCACCTCGCGGCCTTCGACGAGCACTCCACCCTCCTCCATGCGGGCGTCTTCTACTCCATCGGCGGCGGCTTCATCGTCTCCGCTGAAGAGTTCCGTCCCGAGTCTCCCGTCGCGGCGAGCTCCCGCAGCGTTCCCTACCCGTTCTCGAGCGGAGACGAGCTCCTCTCGCTCGCCGCCGGCCAGCATCTCTCCGTCGCCGAGCTCGTCATGGCCAACGAGCTCGCCCTCCTCCGCGCCGATCAGGAGCGAGGCACCCCCACCATCAATCGCCCTTCCCCCATCACAGCGCCGTCACCCAAGACACCCCAGGCCGAGATCGAGGCGAGCGTCATCGCCCTCTTCGAAACCATGCGCGCCTCCGCCGAACGCGGCATCGCCACCGAAGGCACGCTCCCCGGCGGCCTCAACGTCCGCCGCCGCGCCCATCGCCTCGCCGCCCGCCTTGGCGAAAAGTCCTCTACCGACCCCCTCGCCCCCATGGACTGGGTCACCGTCTACGCCATGGCCGTTAACGAAGAGAACGCCGCCGGCGGCCGCGTTGTCACTGCTCCCACCAACGGCGCCGCCGGCGTCATCCCCGCCATCGCGCTCTACATCCTGCATCACCTCGGCGTGGCCGAGCTCTCCCGCCGCCGGCTCGAGCGCCCCACCGCCGCTGCCGAGCCGCTCGTCCCCCTCAGCCTCTCGCCGCTCCATCGCGCCGCCCTGCTTCGCTTCTTCCTCACCGCCGCCGCCATCGGCATCCTCTACAAGGAAAACGCCAGCATCTCCGGCGCCGAGGTCGGCTGTCAGGGCGAGGTTGGCGTCGCCTGCTCCATGGCCGCCGGCGGCCTCGTCGCCGCGCTCGGCGGCTCCAACGCCCAGATCGAGCACGCCGCCGAGATCGCCATGGAACACAACCTCGGCATGACCTGCGACCCCATCGGCGGCCTCGTCCAGATCCCCTGCATCGAGCGCAACGGCATGGGCGCCGTCAAAGCCATCAACGCCGCCCGCCTCGCCCTCGCCGATACCGACACCCACAAGCTCTCGCTCGATCAGGTCATCGAGACCATGTACCGCACCGGCCTCGACATGCAGTCCCGCTACAAGGAAACCTCCCTCGGCGGCCTCGCCCTCAACATCATCGAGTGCTGATGCGCCGCCTGCCTCGGCACGCCTGCCCGGCATACCCTTCACACACAATCCTCGCCGTTCTTCCAGAATCTTCAAGACCGCTCTCAACTTCCCAGGCAAACGGCCGATCCTCCGTCTCATCCCGCCTTCGTGCGCAGCTCACGGCGGGAATCTGATCAGAGGCCCAACAGTGACCATTCTTCGAACAATTCTTCGCGCCGTCTCGCTGGCAATCCCTTTCGCGGTGCCGCACGCCTTTGGCACGACCATCACCTTCTACAACACCGGCGAAACAGCGGACGGCTCTGCCCTTGCCGCAGGTGCCAATGATCCCCACTACTCGCTCGTCGCAAACCCGACCGGCAGCCCGCAGACCGCCACGGCCACGCAGCGGAACGGCGCCTGGGTGGCACCCTCGGCCAACGGAGGTTGGATCAGCCCCGGCGCCAGCGGAAACTCCAGTTGGGCCAGCGGCTCCTACACCTACGAAACCTCCATCGACCTCACCGGCTTCAACGCGTCCACGGCCATCCTCACCGGATCCATCGCCGCCGACGACAGTGTCGCGATCTACCTGAACCACAGCGGAACGGCTGCCTTCACCGCAACCAACGGATTTGCCTCCACCGCGAACTTCTCCCTCAGCGGCTTTCAAAGCGGCGTCAACGCCATCGACTTCGTGGTCATCAATCAATCGGGACCGTCAGGCTTACTGGTCACCGGAACCCTCATCGCCCAGCCAATGACGATCGCAGCACCCGAGCCCTCCACCTTCGTCTTGGTTGCAGGCGGAGGTCTCGTCGCCTTCACGGGCGTGCGGCGAAGGCCGACCGCCCTTTGCCGCCTGCAGGAGGCAGCGTCGTCGTAACACCTGGGTACGGCGTCTGGTCCGGCCGTAACGGCAGGTCGCCGGAGAGAGATGCTGTCCGGTGGCGCGAGGCAGGCGTTCATCTCGCCGGCCATGCGCCACCACCTCCCCTCCCCTGCGCAAGCGTGCCTCGTTCGCCTCGCCCTCCGCCATCCTCCTCCCAAGGCCTAAAATAAAGCCGCGCCGCAGGAAAAGAGCCACGCCCTCATGACCACCATCCCCCAGTCCGATCTCATCCAGTCCATCGCCGACGCCCTCCAGTACATCTCCTACTTCCATCCCGAGGACTACATCACCAACCTCGCTCGCGCCTATGAGCTCGAAGAATCTCCCGCCGCCAAAGACGCCATCAAGCAGATCCTCGTCAACTCCCGCATGTGCGCTGAGGGCCACCGCCCCATCTGCCAGGACACCGGCATCGTCACCATCTTCCTCAAGCTCGGCATGGACGTCCGCCTCACCGGCCCCGACAGCAATCCGCCCACGCAGTCCCTCCAGGAGATCTGCGACGAAGGCGTTCGCCGCGCCTGGCTCGACCCCGACAACAAGCTCCGCGGCTCCATCCTGCGCGACCCCGCCTTCTCTCGTAAAAACACCGGCGACAACACCCCCTGCGTCATCGAGGTCGCCCTTGTCCCCGGCAATACCCTCGACGTCACCGTCGCCGCCAAAGGCGGCGGCTCCGAGGCCAAATCCAAGTTCGTCATGCTCAACCCCTCTGACTCCATCGTCGATTGGGTTCTAAAAACCATCCCTACCATGGGCGCCGGCTGGTGCCCGCCAGGCATGCTCGGCATCGGCATCGGCGGCACCGCGGAAAAAGCCATGCTGCTCGCCAAGCAGTCCCTCATGGACCCCATCGACATGCAGGAGCTTAAAACCCGCGTGGCCCAGGGCCACACCCCGTCCAACCTCGAAAAACTCCGCATCGAGCTTTACGACAAGGTCAACGCCCTCGGCATCGGCGCGCAGGGCCTCGGCGGCCTCACTACCGTGCTCGATGTCAAGATCCTCGACTTCCCCACCCACGCCGCCAACCTTCCCGTGGCGATGATCCCCAACTGCGCCGCCACCCGCCACGCCCACTTCGTCCTCGATGGCCGTGGCCCCGTCGCCATCGCCCCGCCGCGTCTCGATCTCTGGCCCAAACTCGAGTACCACGTCGACGACGCCCGACGCGTCGATCTCGCCACCGTCACCCGCGAGGACATCGCTACCTGGCAGCCCGGCGAGATCGTCCTCCTCTCGGGAAAGCTCCTCACCGGTCGCGACGCCGCCCACAAGCGCATGACGGACATGCTCTCCCGCGGCGAGCCCCTTCCCGTCAACTTCCGTAATCGATTCATCTACTACGTCGGCCCCGTTGAGGCCGTGCGCGATGAAGCCGTCGGCCCCGCCGGTCCCACCACCGCCACCCGCATGGACAAGTTCACCCGCCAGATGCTCGCCGAAACCGGCCTGCTCGGCATGATCGGCAAAGCCGAGCGCGGCGTCGCCGCCATCGAGGCCATCCGCGACTTCGGCGCGGTCTACCTCATGGCCGTCGGCGGCGCCGCCTACCTCGTCTCGAAAGCCATCCGCCACTCCACCCTGCTCGCCTTTGAGGATCTCGGCATGGAAGCAATCTACGAGTTCGACGTCGTCGACATGCCCGTCACCGTAGCCGTCTCGGCAGACGGCACCAGCGTCCACGAAACCGGCCCCGCCCATTGGCGCCAGCACATCGCCGAAACCATGGCCCTGGGCAACACCCCCATCCTCGGCCAGTAGAGACCGCACCGCCACCCCGCCGTAACGTCCCGCACATCTCGCCTGCGGGAACAACCCTCCCGCACCACCCTCGCTTCCGGAGATGCGACCTGGCGTTGCGGTCTCCGTGAGCAGATGCCTTCGAGCACGCGCGATCAGGAAGGGGGTGGTACTGGCTGGTACTAGTGGCGACCGCCTCCTTCCGCACGCGCGGGTTCGATGCCAAGCTTAACGTCATGGAGCAAGCCACGTCTCAGAAGCACGAATCCTCTCAAGACTCGCTGGGTGGGCGGCTGTCGCTGCTCGATCCATCGGATCTTGATACCGAGCAGAAAAAGCTGCATTCGGCGATCGAACAATCCTCGGTAGCTCGGGCTAAGTCAATGGGCTACACAGCCATGTTGCCGGATGGCCGGCTGATCGGACCCTTCAATGCGCTGTTACGCAATCCGCCTCTGGCTGCGGCGCTTGGAGCATGGACGTCGACCATCAGCAGCAACCTTAAGCAGGTCTTAGACGATGTCACGCGTGAGCTGGTCATCCTTTCCATTGGCGTCCACTGGAAGGCAGACTATGTCGTCTACGCCCATACCATCGCCGCCCGCGAAGTGAAGGCCGAGGAAGCCGACATCCGTCGTGTCCTCTCCTCGGAAGAACCAGAAAGTGAAGGACCCACTCTGATTGCGTACCGCGTAACCCACCGGCTGATCCGGCAGGAGCATCTCGAGCAACAGCTCTATCTGGAGGCATGGAATGCATTCGGTGAAGCGGGTCTTGTTGCCTTGGTTGCGCTGATCGGTCAGTACATGCACACCTCCGCTCTTCTCAACTGCTTCCAGGTACCGGTTCCTCGTTGAAGGACTTCGCTGCCGCGCCACAGACACCTCCACACTGAAAGGAACATCTGCCACATGCCGATGCTGAAGGTTTACCTCAGGAAAGGTTCGACCCCTGAGCACAAGCGCGCCATCTCTGACGCGATTCACGCAACACTCATGGACGTTCTTGGAATACCGTCCGATGACAAGTACCACGTCTTTCACGAACTGGACGCAGAGAATCTCCTCACGGTAAGCGAGAGCTTTGGAGTGGAGAGGCGGCCGGAGCGCATGATCTTTGTGCAGTTCTACTTCGGCCCGCGACCCAAAGAAACGCTGCACCTCTTATTCGAACGCGTCGCAGAAGCGATTACGTCCGCGACCGATCTTGAGCCAAGGGACATCGCTTTGAACGTAATCGAATCGCCCTCCCCGAACTGGTGGATCAAAGGCCGTGTTGTCGATCCCAACACCGGCTTTGATGTGCGCATCCCTGCGGACAAAGTTCCGGCAAGCGCGGACAAAGTACCGGCGAGCAGGTAGCGAGCGGTTAAAATCGGCCTATCTCGGGATCGCTGGATCCTCCGCGGAGCGAGGGCCATAACGAAGTCCAACCAGAGACGACGTGAGCTCGGCGACTTCTTGCGAAGTCGCCGCAGCCGCCTGAGCCCGGAGAGTGTGGGTCTACCGCACCGGCCGCGGCGCGGAACCATCGGCTTGCGCCGGCAGGAGGTCGCTGAACTCGCCGGCATCGGCATCGATTGGTACATCAGTATCGAGCAAGGACGAGCGGGAACGCCGTCGCTTGAAACGCTGGATGCGCTCGCTCGGGCCCTGCGCCTGTCAGAGATCGAGCGCTTCCATCTGCGCGCGCTTGTGCACGCCGCTGATCCGAAACCGTTTCGACCCGAACCTGCTTCCCCGGCGCTGCTGACTCTGCTCAATGCCATCGCCCAGCCCGCGTACATCACCGGCCAGCGCCTGGATCTGGTGGCCTGGAATGCCGCGGCCGAAGACCTTCTCGGCTTCGATCAGCGAGCGGAAGAAGACCGGAACCTGCTCGTCACGATGCTCACAGATCCGAGGAGCCGCCGGCTCTTCGGTTCCGGGTGGGCGCACGAAGCCCAGCGCATGGTCGCTCGATTTCGAGCCGTGCATGATCTGTGGGCAGAAGATGTCGCCTTCGCCTCTCTGCGCCAACGCCTCAGCGACGCGTGCCCGGAGTTCGTTCAGTGGTGGCACGATCACGAGATACAACTTCCGCTCTCCGGGCGAAAGACACTCCATCATCCCAGGATGGGAACCGTTACCTACGACTATGCAAGCTTTCAGTCGAACGATGACCCCGGCCTCAGGCTCGTGATCTTCACGCCTGCATCCCCTCCGCCTGCCTGCACTGCCTAGAGCAACATCCCATCCCCCCTGGCCGCAGCTCCATTTCGTTAGCCAGCGCACAGCAGATCACTCAGGGAGCGTCGCCAGCAGGATCAGCCTTCCTCTCGAGCGTCATCGTCTCGCCGTCGGAAACAGTACCTCCGGGAGGCGACGATACCTCATCCTGCCGCGTCACCTTAATCGGGTCGCCCCTGACTCACCCCTCCGAATCAATCAACCCGATCCCCGAGGCAGGCTTACAGAAGACCTGCCTAGCCACGATCACCGCCAAGAATGCGACGTACGAGGACCTTACCGGCACTCTTTGAGTGCGGTCCAGCGTTCAAGATCGCTGCACAAAATGTCGTTCAAAAGCTCTGACAGCTGTACGCGCATGTGCAAGTCACCAGCTGCCCAATGATCTGCGATTTCGTCGTGGTTCGCTGTGCCAAGAAAGCCGATGAGGCAGTCCGGAACGGTCTAGAGACGATGGCGAATCTTCGGGCGGCAGTGCTTCTGTCATTGTCTGGATTCATCTGTGTGGCTTCAGGAAGCGGGCAGATCCTTCTTACGCAAGGCCCGCTGCCATCGTTTGAAGTAGCGTCTATCAAGCCGTGGAAAGCAACTGTCCGGCCAACAGCAGCCACAGTTCCCATCAAAGTGGACCCCGTACACCGTGTTCAAAGCCCGGAAAGCAGTCGTGTTCACTTCATTGGTCAACTGGATCTCTTCCTCATGGACGCCTACAACCTGCCTGTGGGTTCGGAGAAGCGCGTCCTAAAGACGCCAAGGTGGGCGGAAAGCGAGTCAGATCGATACGAGATCGTGGCCAAAATAGAGCCAGCGATGTTCGCGGCCATGAAGAAGATGACCCCGGAGCATCAACGGGAGCAGGTGCAACTCTTGGAGCAGTCCCTTCTGGCAGAACGGTTTCACCTCAGGGTTCATCGTGAAACACGGGGGCAAACTCCGGTTTATGCACTGGTCGTTGACAAAGGTGAGCCGAAGATAACTCCAGCCAGGAACGGAGAAGAGTCCAGGCTCTCGTCTCTGCAGAACGAGATTACAGCCCAAGCGGTCACGCTCGATGAATTTGCACGCTCACCCTTGTGGACGCCAATTGGGGAACGCATCGTGTTGAATCACACCGGCCTCACGGGGAGGTACGATTTCCGGTTGAAGTGGAGATCAGACGACCTTGAGGAAGCTGGTGCGGTTCAGGGCGGGAGTGATCTTCCATATCTGTTCGACGCAATGAGAGAACAGCTAGGGCTGAAGGTCATCGACGCGAAAGCTCCGCTCGAAGTGCTTGTCATCGATAACATCGAGCGTCCATCCAAGAACTAAGTATCGAATCGGCACCAGGCGCCGTAATGGGAGCGGCGCAGGCGTCTCCGACGACTGCCCAGGTCTCTCCGGGTTTGGGCGAAGCCATGAAGCTTCACGACCCCTGTTCTGTTAAACTTATGTCCCCATGAACGGGCTCCTCTTGACCAACGCACCCGCGCCAAAAAGTCATCTCCCGATCTCCACATCGTCCACGCCCTGGCGCAGCATTACCGTGCAGCCAAGCGCCAGCAGGCCGCTCTATCTCTCCGGATCAATTACCTTGATTCCCGAGGCAGGATCCGCCTTCTTCTGGAGCGCCACCGTGTCCGCCGTCAGAAACACCTCCAGCGTCGGCTCCACGTCCAGCGCAAAGACATGTCCGCCCACCGCGCTGCCGTCTCGCCCGCCCAGCACCGCATGCATGTGCACCACCGGCTTCCCGTTGAACGCGGCGATATCGCCCGTCAGCGACAGCACCTCGTGCTGGCTGGCCACCGGAATCGCGTGATACTGCTTCAGCCCAAGATCCAGCCACGCCAGCGTCGCGCCGCGCACCGCACCAATCCCGGTAAAGTGCGCGTCCTGGATCTGATGGGCGATCGCAAAGTCCGTCAGCCCGCTCAGAGCCTCGTCTCCGCTAGAAAACACAACGGCCCAAACCGTCTCCCCAGGCGACGATCGGATCTGCCGCACCCGCATATGCGGCGCCTTTCCTGCAGGCACAGGCCGCGCCGGATCAATCAACGTCCCAGCCGCCCTCTGCGCCCGTCCGGGCACGCCGCCTCGGAGCAGAAGAGAGAAAAGAAGGAGCGTAAGGCCGTGTCTTCTCATAAGCACATAGCTTACGCGTGAACCGCGGTGCCGCGTCCGCGCATGCATCGTCCGGATGAAGCGATCCCCAGCGCTCGTCCATCGTCTCAAAACTCCGAACACGGCCAACACCGCGCCCTCAGCCGCCGCGGCCATCCAGCTCTGCCTAGGCAGTTGACTCCTCAGCCGGCTGGGAAGCGGTACGGCTACTCGGCGCATGAACCGCGCTGTACGCGTGGTACCACTCCGTCTCCGGGGTCTCCCAGGCAATCTCATCGCCCTCCCGGTAAACCTGCATCCAGCGTGTCATGAACGCTTCAGCGTTTGTTGCCGATCTCTCCGGTGTCTCCTCTGCTGGTGCCGGCGCCCCGCTTCCTCTTGCAGGCTGCTTGGACTTCGCGGTCTCACCGGGCTTCGGAATCTCGTAGACACCTGCGTTCGGATCGAAGAAATACAAGGTATTGCCTGAGCTCTTATAGAACGCGATCGCATGGCCATTGGTTCGCTCATTGCCCTTCTTCCCGTCCAGTTCGATCAGAAGCGCCTCCCCTTTCTGTAACTCGCCAGCCGCCCTTGCGATGCTCTCCGGATGTTGGCGCTCCGCGATGTTCCCGGGCCCTTTGGCATTCTTCGGTTGGACAAAGAGAGTCCTATCCACTAGGCCTAGGTGAGCACTAAGCACATGGACGTTCCCACTGGTCGCTGGAGCGTCAGGGACAGTCCTACCTCCGGATAGATACACGAGCTGACTGTCAGCGCCATGCACCATCGCCTCTTCGTTGCGCTTTCCGCTCTTCCCTTTGTCGAGGTAGGGAAGAAGCTTCTGCGCCGTTCCACTCGAAGGAGAGGCGTCTTTCAGACGTTGCATCGGATTGCGCGTAGCGGAGAACTCTTTCGACGTACGGCTCGACAAAAGTCCATTCGGCTTCAGCAATCCGTGAGACGTGCTCAACTTCTCCTTGATCCAGTTCATGCTGACGCCCATGCAGACGCCCCGATCCAAGCGCTGTGGAAAACGTTCTCGCACCTGAGCGATCGAATCTCGCTGAGCAAACTTGTACTGCCGTCTGCCATGTTCGTTCAGTACGGTCCAGTCTCTGGCCACGTGAAGTCTCCCCATTTCGGCATCGCGATCGAGGTCCAGGCACCAGATCCGTTCCCTGAAGAAGCAGGTCGCACGCTCATCGAACAAACCTGTTGAGCGAAGCTGGTCAGCGTTCGGACCTCGAGCGCTACTTCGATCAACAATCGACTCACGTTCTTATTCCTGACTTGCGCCGCTGAACCTTCCGTCTTGGCTGCACCGGCTGGATGAACCGCGTCCGCCACGTGTCCACCAACCGTCCTGCCGTTGCCTCCGCTGTACAGAATCTCGGCGATCCGCCTCGTCTCGCGGTGGCGCAGCCTCCGCAGCAACTCGCTACACTGGAAGCAGAGTCGTCACGCCGGCACAGTCATCCACCGGACCGCGATCCGCCCTTAACCTCTGCCATTTGAATATTTTGGGACCAAAGTACCGGGATATCCTGCAACCGGCCACACCTCACTGCCCGTCCCCATCCATGGCGGATCGCAGTCGACCCACCACCGGCTAGGCTAGGTCAGGCATCGAGTCCCGGCTGCTCTCGCCAGCGTTCACGACCGTCCGTCCGCGTCGCCGCGCTCGCAGAAAGCGGCTGCATGGCGGGCACACCATCTCCAGCAACGGAACCCAGAGGAACATGCCTCCGAGCAGACCGAACGATAGCAGCACGGCAACAACATCTTCTGACGACATAAGGCGCACCTCAGCGGCAGTCTGGTCTATCTGCAAAACAGAAACAAGGGCAAAAAGGTGAGGCAATCGTGCTCAGAAGGGAAGCAAAGGCCGGGGAATATCAGCCGTCGAGCTCGGCGTGCTGGTCTGGCTGGCGTCGCAAGCAGCAGATCCACCTGATAACGCAGCCAGTGTGCCACACTTCAGCCGCCGCAACCTGGAAATTACTGCGAAATTTATGCCGTGAAAGGTACGTCTATCCCGCCGTCGGCGTGTGCCCGGCAGCCTTCGTCTTCCGGCTCAGCACAAAACTCCGCTTCTTCCGCGCATCATCGCTGGCGTGGTCGATCTTTCTCCAGAAGCCGATGAAGTAGTCCACCGCCGAGATGATCGACACAATCGTCATCCAGTAGATCGCCGTCAGCGCGATCAGCCGGACCGCAACAATGAAGCCGAACCAGTTCCAGTAGTTCCACCGGTGTGCCAGGATCGCCGCGACGACGCTTACAATCTGGATCACCGTCTTCAGCTTGCCGATCTCGCTCGCCTCGATCGTGAATCCCTCGGCCGACGCAATCGACCGCAGCCCGCTCACCAGGAACTCGCGCCCGATCACCAGCACGGCGATCCAAGGCGGCACGATCCCGGGCACATAGGCCACGAGCACGATGTAAGCCGCGGACACCATCAGCTTGTCCGCCAGCGGATCCAGCAGAATTCCCATCGTCGTGATCTGCCCGCGCCGCCGCGCCAGATAGCCGTCCAGGCCATCCGTGATCGAGGCCAGAATGAACAATCCCGCCGCCACAAACTCCTGCGCCCCCGGCTCCTTCACCGGCGAGACAGAACTAAGCACCCACACGAACAGCGGGATCGCCGCAATCCGGCTTAGCGTGATGGAGTTCGGCAGGTTCATCGCGTCAGGAACACCCTCGCGGACACCATCTCCGCGAACGTACAGCCCATTCTCCCATAGGCCGCTCCTCACAGGTGTCCCAGCAGGCGAACGAGGTGTCAGCCCACCTCGTTCGCCATCCGCCGTCCCGCCTAGGCGTACATGCCGCGCTGCTTCGTCGTATACGCCACCCGGTCGATCGCCAGCATGTACGCCGCCGTCCGGTTGTCCACCTCGTGCGACGTCGCATACGAGATCACATCGTTGAAGCTGTCCGTCATGATGCGCTCCAGTCGCTGGTTTACCTCAGTCTCGGTCCAGAAATAGCCCATGCGATCCTGCACCCACTCGAAGTAGCTCGCCGTCACGCCGCCCGCATTCGCCAGGATGTCCGGCAAAACAAAGATGCCCTTCTGCGCCAGAAGCTCGTCCGCCATCACCGTCGTCGGCCCGTTCGCGCCCTCGCACAGGATCCTGCACCGCAGGCTTCCCGCATTCAGACTTGTGATCACATTCTCCGTCGCCGCCGGGATCAGGATCTCGCACTCCCGCGTCAGCAGCTCCGCCCGATCAACAGGCTGCCCACCCGAGAACCCGCGAATCGATCCCGACCTCTGGCGATGGCTGATCAGATTCGGAATATCCAGGCCCGCCTCGTTGTAGAGCGCGCCGTCAAACTCCGCGATCCCGATGATCGTGTAGCCACGATCCGCCAGCAGCTTCGCCGCATTCGAGCCCACATTCCCGAAACCCTGCAGGATCACACGGCATCCTTCGATCGGAATGTTCAGGTGCTTCAACGCGTTGTCGCAGACCACCGCAATGCCGCGCCCCGTCGCCTCGCGCCGACCCGCCGAGCCACCGATATTCACCGGCTTCCCTGTAACCACCGCGGTTACAGTCTGCCGCATATGCATCGAGTACGTATCCATGATCCACGCCATGGTCTGCTCGTTCGTGTTCATGTCCGGCGCCGGCACATCCTTCTCCGGCCCGAGAAACTCGATCATCTCCGCCGTGTAGCGTCTCGTCATTCGCTCCAGCTCGCCTTGGCTCATGGTCTTCGGATCGCAGATGATCCCGCCCTTGGCCCCGCCAAACGGAATGTTCACCACAGCGCACTTCCACGTCATCCAGCTCGCCAGCGCGCGCACCTCGTCCTGCGAGACATCCGGCGCATACCGGATGCCGCCCTTGCCCGGTCCCCGGGCTGTGGAGTGCTGGGTGCGGTATCCAGTAAACACCTCGATCTCGCCGTTATCCATCAGTACCGGAATGTGCACCGTCAGCTCGCGCACAGGCTGCCGCAGCACCTTCCAGAGACCTCTATCAAGATTCAACTTTCTCGCTGCCTGGTCAAATCGGAAGGCCTGCGCCTCCCAGGGATTGGTCTCCTGCTCAAGCGGGAGAACCGGACTCACTACCTGTTGCATATCGCCTCTTTGCCTTTACGTCTGATGGGCGACACTCGCGCTCGCTCATCGTCTTCGCGCATCCGAACCCCACCCTTGTTGGCGTCTGCGCTCTCTCCGGCCGTTTCGGCTCACCTCTGGAAACAAGTAAGTCCTTCCAACAATCTGGCCAGACCGGTCTGTAGCCAAACCCGAACGAGTGTAGGTGCTTCGCGAAACAGTATGCAAGCCCAGCAACCCTCGTTCCATGCAACTTGCGGGGAACACGGCTCGCCCCTTTACGCGTCGTGCAAACGCAGAAGAAAGCATCTCGAGAACCCCCTCGCAGATCATCCGCGGCCTACCGCACGCTTCTCTCAACCGTCATCAGGCCCAGCTCCACATACACCGGCCTTAGCTCGCGTCGCAGCGCCGGCAGACGAAAGCCATACCACGCAGCAGCCAGAAGAACACCACATCCCGTGAGCACAACCCCACGCGGCGCTCCCATTCGGTGCGCCAGCCATCCCGCAACCAGTGACCCGAACGGCATCGTCCCCGCAAACGCCAGCACGAACCATCCCATCACCCGCCCGCGGCGCTCCTCCGGGATGATCGTCTGCAGCACAGTGTTAGATGCGGCCATCACCTGCATCATCCCAAAGCCGTTCAGGAGCATCGCCAGTAGCGAGATCCACAGCGCATACGACAGCCCGAACACCACCAGCCCCACCCCAAACAGGAACGCACAGTAGCAGATCGTCCGCGTCAATCCGCGGACAGACTTCCGCATGGCCAGCACCAGTGCCGACGCCAGCGCACCCACTCCATTCGCCGCCATCAGCAGCCCCAGCGTATGCGCTCCGCCGTGCAGCACCTCCGTCGCAAAGATCGGAAGCAGCGTCAGGAACGGAAGCCCCAGAAAGCTGCACGCCGCAAACAGCAGCAGGATCGTCCTCACCGGCAGAAATCCGGAGACGTACCTCCATCCCTCCGACATCTGCTTTGCCACCGACTCCCGGGCACCTGTACGTGGCGGCATTGCCACCAGTCGCATCGCCACGAGCGAGGCAATCACCGCAAAGTAGCTCACCCCATCGATCAGAAAACAGTACCCCTCACCAACTTTTGCAATCAGAAATCCAGCCGCCGCCGGTCCCACCAGCCTGGCCGCGTTCACCATCGAAGAGTTCAGCGCAATCCCGTTGCTCAGGTCTTCCTTGCTCCGCCCGACCATCTGAATCATGAAGCTCTGCCGCGCCGGCATATCGAATGCATCGATCAGCCCCTGCAGCGCCGCCAGCCCGATCACCTCATGGATCGTGATCCGCCCTGACAGTGTCAGCGCAGCCAGCCCCAGTGACTGTGCCGCACTCAGAATCTGCGTCCATACCAACAGCCGCCGCTTGTCCCACCGGTCCACCCACACCCCACCGAAGGGCGACAGCAGAGCGGTCCCGATCTGCCCGGAGAACCCAACCAACCCCAGCAGCAGCGCCGATCCCGTCAGTCGATACGTCAGCCATGAGAGCGCCAGCCGCGTCATCCACGTGCCCATCAGCGAGACGCCCTGGCCCAAAAAAAACAGCCGGAAGTTCCGGTGCCGCATCGCCCTCCACGCATGCGAGAACCGACCGGCAGCCTCCGGAGACTGCGTCTCACTCACCCCGGCAGGGTTCGCCGAGGAAGCGGCAGCAGAGGCGATCAGCGCAGAGTGTGAGGGAGTGGGCGGCACATCATTTTCGATGCGTCCTGGCGACTCGCGGTGCAGAGATCCACCTCGTGCAGCGGTGCATCGTCGGGCAGTAAACTAGAGGGGACCATGCCGACCCCGACGTCTCCGGCCGAATCAGACTTCCGCGCCCTCGCCCGCGAGCACACCCTCATCCCGGTCCACCGCACCCTGGTCGCCGATCTCGAAACGCCGGTCAGCGCCTTCTTGCGTCTCGCCGGAACCCACAGCGCCAGCAGCCCGGGCAGCAACCCCGACCAGCCCGAAGCCTTCCTGCTCGAGTCCGTCGAAGGCGGCGAACGCGTCGGCCGCTACACCTTCATCGGCATCGAGCCCTACCAGCGCTTCACCGCCCGCGGCCGCACCCTCACACACGCCGCCGCCGGCACCACCCGCACCTTCGAGGGCGACATCTTCGCCGAGCTCAAGCGCGAGCTCTCCGCGCACACGCCCGCCCGCCTTCCCGGCCTGCCGCCCTTCACCGCCGGTGCCGTCGGCTTCTTTGCCTACGACGTCGTCCGCCAGATCGAGCGCCTGCCCTCGCTCGCCGCCGACGAGCTCCACGTACCCGACGCCCACCTCATGTTCTTCGACCAGGTCCTCGCCTTCGACCACGTAAAGAAAGAAATCCACCTCATCGTCACCGCCGACCTCACCCGCAATCCCGGCGTCTCCGCCGAAGCTCTCTATCAGGACACGTGCAGCCGTCTTGATCGCCTCGAAGCTCTTCTCGCCCGGCCGCTTCCCGCCCGCTCCCCGCGCGCCACCGGCCCTCTCGATCTCGTCTCCCGCACCCCGCGCGCCGACTTCCTCCGCTCGGTCGAGCAGGTCCAGGGATACATCGGCTCTGGCGACGTCTTCCAGTGCGTCCTTTCGCAGCGCTTCGACTGCGCCCCCGCCGTCGATCCCTTCGAGATCTACCGCGCCCTCCGCATCGTCAACCCTTCGCCCTACATGTACTTCCTCCGCTTCCCTCTCAGTGGCGCTCCCGGCACGCCCGCCACCACCGGCCATATCGTCGGCTCATCGCCAGAGCTCCTCGTGCGCGTCAAGGGTCGCAACGTGGAGTACCGCCCCATCGCCGGCACCCGCCGCCGCGACGCCGACGACGCCGCTGATCGCGCTCTCGAAGCCGATCTCCGCGCCGACGCCAAAGAGGTCTCCGAACACATCATGCTCGTTGATCTCGGCCGCAATGATCTAGGCCGCGTCTCCGACTTCGGCAGCGTCAAGGTCAAAGACCTCATGTTCGTCGAGCGCTACTCCCACGTCATGCATCTGGTCAGCGCGCTCGAAGGCCAGCTTCGCCCGGATCTCTCCGCGCTCGACGCCTTTCGTTCCTGCTTCCCCGCCGGAACCCTCTCCGGTGCCCCCAAGGTCCGCGCCATGGAGATCATCGAAGAGCTCGAGCCCGCTCGCCGCGGCGTCTACGGCGGCTCGGTCCTCTACGCCGACTTCTCCGGCAATCTCGACTCCTGCATCGCCATCCGCACCCTGTTCATGCAAGGCGAGCAGGGCCATATCCAGGCCGGCGCTGGCATCGTCGCCGATTCCATCCCCGAGTCCGAGTACGACGAGTGCCGCAACAAAGCCCAGGCCGTCGTCCGTGCCATCGAACGCGCCCGCGCTCTGTGACTTGCGCCCATCACGCAACTAACCTGTCGTTCTTACCAACCTGAACAGACGGTTCGCCGTCTGCAACGCCCAGCCCGAACTTGCCCATAGCGCCACTCCGGCGCCCAGAGCCACAACAGAGGCCATCCGGTTCCCGTCCGAGCGAAACACCACCGCGCACACCACTGCCCACAGAACCATGAACCCGCCGACTACCAGATTGGCTCGATGCTGGTACAGCGGCGGCATCGGGAAGAAGTGCAGTCCAACCAACGCCACAAATCCCGGAAAGACGTAGTTCGAGAGCCCGAATCGCGGCAGCACGAGAAACAGCAGAAACACCAGGGAATACGTCACGCCGTTGATAACGCCAAAGGCGCGGTCCTCGCGCTTCTTCTCTTCAGCCAGAGCTGTGTCTTCCGGCTCACCTCTGCCCTGTCGCTGAACCCGGATCGAGAGCATCAGCAGCAGCGCCACCGCCGCAACAATCGCGCCCACGTAGAACGGCTGAAATCTTCCGGAGTAGGCGCACGAAAGAAGCAGCCAGCACCCACCAAAAACGGCAAAGATCATCGCTCCTTTACACCGACCGCTTGCGCGCATGAGGGAGCGACTTCGGTCAAATTGGCCGATCATGGAAAGAGTCTAAAGCAGGCGATCTACTTTTCTAACCACATCGCACGCCGTCTCCGGGTGAGCTTGCACCTGTCCCCGAGATCACCGGCTCTCGTGCGGGTTAGCGTTCTTACTCTGTCGCAGCGCCCACGCTACCCCGATCGCCACCTGTGCCGCCCCAATCGCCATCGTCAACCCCGGCCGCTCCGCCAGAGCCTCCATCAGCCTCCGCCAGACCCGCGGCCCCTTCTTCCAGGCGTCCGCATCTTTGCTGGGGTGCACCAGCGCCATCACGCCATCGCCGATCAGAACCATCGCCGCAAAGTGTTCCACGCGTCTCGCATCGTTGAGCAACATACAGCGTGAGAGCCCCGCGCCTTCCCTCCAGTTGCCTAGCTCCTCTGGCTCTCACCGGCGCCTTGCCGCCCCACCATCAGGCGTAAACTCGAAAAGAATGGTCTTCGTCCTCGACAACTACGACTCCTTCACCTACAACCTCGTCCAGTACCTGGGCGAGCTCGGGCAGGAGGTCGTCGTCCGCCGCAACGACGAGCTCACCCCCGCCGAAGTCGAAGCCCTTGCCCCCGACCGCATCCTCATCTCGCCCGGCCCCTGCACCCCGCAGGACGCCGGCATCTCCATCGACCTCATCCGCCACTTCGCCGACCATGCGACCTCCCATCCCGAGTCCCGTCCCATGCCCATCCTTGGCGTCTGCCTCGGCCACCAGGCCATCGGCGCCGCCTTTGGTGGCGAGGTCGTCCGCGCCCCCAGGCTCATGCACGGCAAGACCAGCGAGATCGAGCACGATGGCCAGACCCTCTTCGCCGGCATCCCCTCCACCACCACCTGCACCCGCTACCACTCGCTCATCGTCCGCGAACAAGGCCTCCCCGCCGAACTCGAGATCTCCGCTCGCACCCACGACGAGAGCGGCGACATCATCATGGGCCTGCGCCACCGCTCTCTCCCCATTGAGGGCGTCCAGTTTCACCCGGAAAGCGTCCTCACCACGCACGGCCGCCAGATGATCGCCAACTTCCTCAAGCTCTAGCCATCCGGCAGCCCCGTACCTTCATCCCGCCGACAAGACTTTCCCCTCCCACACGCAGCCCTTCCTTTCGCTGCCACGAGCTCTCCCACCGCGCATCCCACGCAGACAGGAGACTCCCCTCATGTCGGCTATCGCCTCACATCCTGTTCAGCCCGTCAGCCGTGATCCTTTGGCGCGCCTCATCGAACAGGGCACCTGGATCGCACCTCATACCGAAGTGGCCATCCAGAGATCCGTCTGGACCGCCTACCAGGATCTTCTCGGTCCCAAGCTGCGAGGCATCCTCCATGGCGATTGGCTCCACGAACCGCTCCACGTCATCCTGGTCGAGGTCCCGGTCGGCTCCTGGACCGCGACCCTCCTCTTCGACGCCCTCTCCTCCATCAGCCCCGGCAAGAAGCTCGACTTCGCCGCTGACGCCACCTTGCTCGTCGGTCTCGCCGGGGCCGCAGGCTCCGCCATCACCGGCATGAACGACTGGTCGGAGATCCAGCCACGCGCCGCGCGCCGCATCGGTCTCGTTCACGGCATGCTGAACATTGCGGCAACCGGTCTCTACGTCGCATCCGCCATCGCCCGCGCCCGCAAGAGTCGCACCACCGGGCGCGCCCTCGGCACCCTTGGCTATCTGCTCGTCTCCGCCTCTGCCCACCTTGGCGGCAATCTCATCTACGAGCACGGCATCGGTGTCGCCCCGCACCCGGGCGCGCCAGACACAGTAACCAGGAACATGCGCGGGTAGTACCCAGAGACATCGCATTTCCTGTTACCACGGCCAGAACAGTGGCATGCTTATACCAGCATGTCGCGCCTCGTTGTGCCCTCGATCGCCGCTGCGCCCTCGCTCCTCGCGCTGCTTCTCTCCGGCTCCTGCTCGCCGTTCTTCGGCCAGGAACCCATCGGCACCATCGAAGCCTCCTCCGCTACCGTCTCCGGACCGCTCTCCCTCACCGGTGACAAAGCCCTCATCGGGGCCAACGCCGTCATCACCGCGCGCGACCGCACCGCCACGGTCAACCTCTCGCGCGGCGGCGAGGTCCTGGTCTGCCGCACCTCCGCCCTCCACGCCGCCCGCGGCGCCGGCCCGGCCAGGCGCGAGCCCCTTCTGCTCGCGCTCGATCGCGGCGCCGTTGAGATCCATATGGCCGCCACCGCCGCCGACGCCGTCCTCACCCCGGATCTCCGCTTCACCATCGCTACCTCCACCGGCCGTCCCGCCGCCGGCCTCCTTGACCTCCGCATTCGCGTCGCCGGTAATGGCGATACCTGCGTCGAGAATCGAGGCAAGGCCGCCCCCACCCTGGAAGTCGCCGAGCAGTTCGGCGCCGGCCTCTACCAGGTTCACCCCAACCAACATCTGCTCTTCGAGCACGGCAGCCTGCGAGAGGTCGTCGACGACGAAACCTCGCCCTGCGGCTGCCCGCCACCCCCCGTCCTCTCCGCCTCCAACTCCGGCATCTCCACCGACGTCACCCGCGCCGCCCGCCCGGGAGCCCGCGTCGCCGACGATCCCGACGAAGTCCGCGCCCACACCCCCGCCGAGGTCCAGCATCCCTTCCCCGCCGCTGAAAGCCAGGGCCTCACCCTCTCCGGCGCACCCGCCTATGTGCCGCAGTCTCCCCCGCGAGAGCCGCACGCCCAGGTAGCCGCCACCCTCAGCTTCGGTCCCGGAAGCAAAGGCTTCGACGGCACCAACCCCACTGTGGCAAACACTTCCGCCGCCTCCGCCAACACCTCGCCCGCCCCTGGCCCGGCGAAACAACCCGCCCCCGTCCCGCCCGCCGCCGTCACACCCGTCTCCGCTCCACCCGCCGTCGCGCCTGTCCCCGTCTCACCTGCCGCCCCCAACCCCGCCGCCACGGTCCAGCCGGCCCCCGCTCCTCCACCTGCCCCGCCTCAGCCCACTCCCGCGCCCCCGCCGCCACCCCCCGTATCCGTCACCAGCGCACCCGCTGTGAACGACAAGCTCTCCGATCATGAGGTCGCCCAGTCCCCCCTGCCGCCGCCCGCTCCCTCCGCGCACACCATCGGCCACCGAATTGGCCACTTCTTCCGTCATCTCTTCGTAGGCAAGTAGCCGCCTCCGTCTCGAGATCAGTTCCCCCCATCCCTGGGCTACAATCAGACCGTCGGCAACAGCCACCTCGCGGCCCGGCAGAAACACCCTCCGGCCACCCGCCGTCGTCCCCGCGTGAGCGATCGCGCCTCCGTCCCTGACGTGGGCCGTCGCCACAGAATCCCAACCTTCCGCTCCACTCAAGGACCCTTGTTATGTCAATTCCTGCAACGCAGATGCGCCCGGGCATGGTCATCAAGTTCAAAGATGATCTCCACCTCGTCTTCTCCGTCGAGCACCGCACCCCCGGCAACCTGCGCGCCTTCATTCAGGCCAAGCTCCGCAACATCCGCACCGGCTCCATGTTCGTCGAGCGCTTTCGTTCTCCCGACCCCATCGACCGCGTCCACGTCGACGAGATCAAGATGGAGTTCCTCTACAACGACGGCGACGAGTACTACTTTATGGACGACAAGTTCGAGCAGACCATGCTCAAGCGCGACACCCTCGGCGACGCCGTCGACTTCCTCATGCCCAACCTCTCCATCGGCGTCAGCTTCCACGATGGCAAGGCCGTCGGCATCGAGCTCCCCACCGTCGTCGAGATGACCGTCGTCGAAACCGAGCCCGGCATCAAAAGCGCCACCGCCTCAAGCGTCACCAAGCCGGCCAAGACCGAAACCGGCCTCGTCGTGCAGGTTCCCCCCTTCATCAACGAAGGCGAAAAAATCCGCGTCGACACCGCCGAAGGCGCCTACATGAGCCGCGCCTAGCTCGATGTCGTCAAAACAGCAGAACGGGCGAACTCATCCGAGTTCTCCCGTTCTACGTTTCTCAGCAATCTTAGAACCGCCAGTACACACCCGCCGATGGCTCCACCGTGGCCACCCACGCTCGCGAGCTCAGCGTCGCGTTGTAGAAGTTTGGCGCACGGTAGAACAGGCTGCGTCCCTGCACCTTGAAGCCAAGATGTGGGTTCTTCGTCGGCAGGTCCAGACCCGCCTCCAGCAGGCCAGCACCGCGCCACTGGTTCGACGCCGCGCCGCCCGAAGGATAGAAGTCGATCGCGCCGCCGCCTACGCCCACAAACGGCTGCAGCTTGCGGAAGTGCGGATGGAACAGGTACGCCGCCGTCGCCTCATGGTTGTACGTCGATACACGCCCACTTGCAGTCGGCGCAACATACACCTGCGAATACTTCGAGTAACCGTAGTTGAACTCAACGCCCGCCCATGCAAACGGATGCTCGCGCATCGTGAACAGAAATCCAGTCGTATCCGTCGTCTCCTGCACGCTGTTGGAATCGTTTGTCAGACTCTTTGTAAACGGGCTGATCGCATTCACCCCGAGATCGACATTATGCAGCTTGTAGAACTGCCCATGCGCCGTCAGCGCGGACGTAGCAAAAAGGGCAGACGAAAGAACACGAACGGTAGATCGCAACATGAGAGACATCTCCTCGAGGTATGCGAAGACATAGAACCGCCCATCACCCTGAGGCAATCGATCACTCACATGGACGGTGTCTTCGGAGTTCAATTTGAGCCAGGCCGCTCCATCAACGCAGCCGCTCGTCTGTTACAGGAAGGTTTCTCGCCTTCATACTGACGGACGCCCGTTACCCGAATCAGGGTTGTCTGTAAATTGCCATCCGTCAACACTTGCATTGACTCTATCGAGCCGCGCTTACACCCTGTCCTGACGTCCGGGCAGATCACTCCCGAGCACGAGACGTTACTCCCACTCAATCGTCCCCGGCGGCTTCGACGTAATGTCGTACACCACCCGATTGATCCCGCGCACCTCACCCACAATGCGATTCGAGATCCGCCGCAGCACGGCATCCGGCAGCGCCGCCCAGTCCGCCGTCATCCCGTCTTCGCTCTCCACCGCCCGGATCGCACACGCATTCGCATACGTCCGCTGATCCCCCATCACTCCCACTGACTTCACCGGCAGCAGCACCGCAAAGCTCTGCCACACCTTGTTGTAGAGCCCCGCCGCCTTGATCTCCTCTACCACAATCGCATCCGCCTCCTGCAGCATCGCCACCCGCTCCGCCGTCACCTCGCCCAGGGTGCGCACCGCCAGCCCCGGACCCGGAAACGGCTGCCGCTCAATAATCTCCGCCGGCATCCCAAGATCCCGTCCAATCCGCCGCACCTCGTCCTTGAACAGATCGCGCAGCGGCTCAATCAACTTCAGCTTCATATCCGCCGGCAGACCACCGACGTTATGGTGGCTCTTGATCGTGTGCGACGGCCCATGCACACTGCTCGACTCAATCACATCCGGGTACAGTGTCCCCTGCACCAGCCACGCAATCTCCTCGCCGGCACTCTTCTCCGCCTCAAAGATCTTCCGCGCCTCGTCGTCAAACACGGCAATGAATTCATTGCCAATCACCTTGCGTTTCTGCTCCGGGTCCGTCACCCCGGCCAGCTTCGTCAGAAACCGCTCACTCGCATCCACCGCCACCACGTTCAGCCCCAGCCCCTCCCGCATCGTGCGCTGCACCTTCTCGAACTCATCCTTCCGCAGCACCCCGTTGTTCACGAAGATGCACGTCAGCCGGTCGCCGATCGAGCGCGCCACCAACACCGCGGCCACACTCGAGTCCACTCCACCCGAAAGCCCGCAGATCGCGTGCCCTGTCGCACCGACCTGCTCCCGCACCCGCTCGATCGTCGTCTGAATAAAGTGTTCCGGCGTCCAGTTTGCCTCCGCCCCGCAGATATCGAGCGCGAAGTTCTTCAACAGCTCCGTTCCCTGCCGCGTATGCGCCACCTCCGGATGAAACTGCACCGCCCACATTCGCCGAGCCTCATTCGCAATCCCAGCCAGCGCATGACTCGTCTTCGCCGTCAGTGCAAATCCGTCCGGCAGCATCTTGGCCTCATCGCCATGCGACATCCACACATCGAGCTCGCCCTGTAGCCCGCGGAATAAGGGCGTCTCCGCCACAATCTCCACCTGCGCATGCCCGTACTCCCGCCGCGCCGCGGACTCCACCGTTCCACCCAGGTGATGCACCATGAACTGCAGCCCATAGCAGATCCCCAGGATCGGCACGCCCATCTCCAGCAGCTTCGGATCCGCCGCCGGCGCGTCCGCGTCATACACCGAGCTCGGCCCACCGGAAAGAATCAGACCCGCCGGCGCGAGAGCACGCACCTGCTCCAGAGCAACCGTGCACGGCAGCACCACCGAGAAAACATGAAACTCCCGGATCCGGCGCGCAATCAGCTGTGTGTACTGTGACCCAAAGTCCAGAATGACGATCGTAGAGGTAGGCACCTCCCCAGTGTATCCAAGCTCCAGGCAGCGAGCCGCACCGGCGCAGCGCCGCTAGTTCGGATCCTTGCGCCGGGTATTCTGCACCGCCGTCACAATGCCCACGCCAAACAGAATCACAACAATCGCCACAATGTAGTGCTGCGGAATCCGCATCAGGTGAGCCAGATACGCAATCCCGGCGATAAGGATCAAATATCCAATGGCATAAATTCCGAAAGACATGGCGCGCTCCTAAGAAGGAAGAGAGGTGTAATCAACCTTCAGTGTCACCGCATGCGAGGCATTTGCCCAGACATCTTCGCTCCCGCGAAGACCGGAAGTTACCTCGCGTCGCCCGCGTACATGCGCCACAGCTCAAGATACGCAACCATGCGCGCAACATGGAAGAAGTCCGACGCCAGCAGATACAGCACCGCCACACCTAGCGTCCAGTTCAGAAAAAATGCCGGCGTCATCACACTCTCGAACGGCAGCGGACATGCCGAGAGCACCATCGCCAGCACGATCAGCGCAATCTTCACGATCCCCATCACCAGGTTGATCTCTACCAGCTTCAGCCGTATCGGCCCACGTCCCACCGCGGCCCGCAGGCTCGCCCCCACGCCCAGCCCCAGCCGCATCGCTACCAGCGGCGCCAGCGAAAATACCCAGCTCCCCACTGCCCACAGCGAAAACATCGCCAGCGTCCCCACAATCACGATCGCGAAATACTCCACCAGCTCTGGTGGCCTTCCCGCGGCTAGCGGCGCCGTCACCGCTGTCGACCCCGCCCAGGTGAGCAGCAGGACCCACAGCAGCAGACTCCCCCCCAGCGCCAGCACCCGGATCAGCTGCAGCATCCCCAGCGTCACCCGCCGCGCCCGCATCGCCCCGTCCACGCGCCGCAGCACCAGCGTCCGTCCCGCCGTGGACACAATCAGCCACACCGTCAGCAGCAGCGGCGCCACCCACCGCGCCGACGAAAGCACGGATGGCAACAGCAGACCGAGCGCCGTCGCCACCCGGCTCGTCGCCCCCAGCGGATCCGTAATCGTCAGCTGATCCAGCCCCAGACTCGCCAGGTCACTCCGTCCGCCCGTCACCCCGGCCACGATCGCCGTCCCTTGCTTCCACAAGAGCCACAGCGCGAACGAGCCAAACACCCACCGCCAAAGCACCTCCAGCGCCGTCACACTCGGATGCCGCCAGCACCACTCAATCACCCGCACAAACGACTGCGTGCCCCGAACCGGCGTCGCCGTCACACCACCGCGACCCGTCTCCTCGAGCCCATGCTTCGGCCACTCGTCCACTACCGCACCACGAAGTTCACAAGCTTGCCCTTAACCACCACCGTCTTCACCACCGTCTTTCCCTCGAGCCGCGCTCGCACCTTCTCCTCCGCCAGCGCAGCCGCCTTGATCGCCTCTTCATCACTCCCCGCGGGAACGGAGATCACCAGCACCAGCTTGCCATTCACCTGCACCGGCACCTCGATCGTGTCCTCCCTCGCCAGCTCTGCATCCGCGATCGGCCAGCTCGTCCGGAACACCGCGCCCTCATACCCCATCCCTTCCCACAGCTCGGCCGCGAGGAACGGCGCAAACGGCGCCAGCAGCAGCACCAGCCCGCGAAACACCTCCGCCATCACTCTCGGCTGCACACGGCCCGCGTCCATCGCTGCTTCATGCGCCGCAATCTCATTCACCAGAATCATGATCGACGACACACATGTATTGAAGTGCCATCGCCCGGTGAAGTCCTGCGTGATCTTGCCGATCGTCTGGTGCAGCTTGCGCAGCAGCGCCTGCCCTTCCGCACTCTGCTCCTTCCCGCTCGCCTTCGCACCTTCCTGTTTCCGAATCCCGGCAGCATACTTTGTCGCCAGACGATGCACCTTGCTCAAGAATCGGCTCACGCCCGCGACCCCATCCTCCTGCCACTCCAGGTCGCGATCCGGCGGCGCCGCAAACAGTGCATACATCCGCGTCGCATCCGCGCCATAGCGCTCGATCATGAGGTCCGGGCTCACCACATTACCCTTGGACTTCGACATCTTCGCGCCGTCCTTGATCACCATCCCCTGCGTAAACAGCCGCTCCGCCGGTTCGCTGTTCGCAATCAGCCCTGCGCCACCCGGTCCCTCGATGTCGCGCATCACCTTCGTCCAGAAGCGCGAATAGATCAGGTGCAGAATCGCGTGCTCCACGCCGCCAATGTACTGATCAATCGGAAACCAGTAGTTCGCCTTCACCGAATTAAACGGCGCCCGATCGTTCTTCGCATCGGTATAGCGGTAGAAGTACCAGCTCGAGTCCACAAACGTGTCCATCGTGTCCGTCTCCCGCACCGCCGGTCCGCCGCACGCCGGGCACGTCGTGTGCAGAAAGCTCTCCACCCGCCCCAGCGGCGATCCGCCCTGCTGCGTAATCTCCACCTGCTCCGGCAAGAGCACCGGCAACGCACTCTCCGGCAGCGCGACGACCCCTCCAGCTTCAACGCCGTCATGTCCGCGCTCGCAGTACACCATCGGGATCGGCGTCCCCCAGTACCTCTGCCGGCTCACGCCCCAGTCCTTCAGCCGATATGTCACCGTGGCACGTCCAAATCCGCCGCGCTCCGCAAACGCCGCCATCTTCTCCTGCGCCGCCAGGCAGCTCTCGCCCGTCCACTCGCCGCCATCGATCACGATCGCCTCTGCCTCACCCGTGTATGGCAGCTCCAGCGCCTCCGGCGTCTCATCCACGTTCTCGGCGATCACCCGACGGATCGCGAGCCCGTACTTCGTCGCAAACTCAAAGTCCCGCTCATCATGCGCCGGCACGCTCATAATCGCGCCCGTTCCGTAGTCCGCCAGAATGTAATTCGCCACCCAGATCGGCACGCGCTCACCATTGAACGGGTTCACCGCCGATCGCCCGGTCGCTACCCCGCGCTTCGCAATCGCGCCAAGGTCGCCGGCCTCCTTGGCCGCCTTCTGCTCGGCCATCATCGCCTCCACATCCGCTGCCAGCGCCTCATCGAACCCCGCCCAGTGCGTCACGATCGGGTGCTCCGGCGCCAGCTGAATCGAGGTCGCCCCAAAGATCGTGTCCACCCGCGTCGTGAATACGTCGATCGTCATCCCGTCCGTGCATCCGTGCACTGGGAACACGATCGTCGCACCTTCACTCCGCCCGATCCAGTTTGCCTGCATCGTCCGAACCTTCTCCGGCCATCCCTCGAGCTCATCAAGACCGCTCAGCAGCTCGTCCGCATACTGCGTAATCCGAAAAAACCACTGCGTCAGATCGCGCTGCTCCACCACCTGGTCGTCGTGCCGCCAGCAGATTCCGCTGATCACCTGCTCGTTTGCGAGCACCGTCTGGCACTGCGGACACCAGTTCACCTTGCTCTTCTTCCGGTACGCGAGGCCCCGCTCAAACATCTTCACGAAGAACCACTGGTTCCACCGGTAGAAGTCCGGCAGACATGTCGTCACCTCGGTCGACCAGTCGTAGCTCAGCCCCATCCGCTGCATCTGCTTGCGCATCGCGGCGATATTCGAGAGCGTCCACTCCCGCGGTGGCGTATTGTTCTTCAGCGCCGCATTCTCCGCCGGCAGCCCAAACGCGTCCCATCCCATCGGGTGCAGCACATTGTGCCCGCGCATCCACCTAAACCGCGCCAGCGCATCGCCAATCGCATAGTTCCGCACATGTCCCATGTGCAGCTGCCCGCTCGGATACGGCAGCATCTCCAGGCAGTAGTACTTCGGCTTCCCCGAGTCGATCGCATCCGCCGCGTACATCGCCGGATCCGCGTCCCACCGCGCCTGCCACTTCGGCTCAATCTCCGTCGGGGTATAACGAACTTCATCCTCACGCATAGATCTTTATTGTAAAGAACCGCGCGCGAAGCCCTCAGCGACCGTCGCTCTGCTTGCTCTCACGCTAGACTTCCGCATTCCAAACCACCCGATCGAAGATCTTCCGCAGCCGTGCACCCCGTTCCGCGTCAATCATCGTCACAAAGCCAACCCGCCCCTCCAGATGCTCCCGAAACGAAGATCGCCCGTCGCGGTTCTCCTTCTCCGCTCCGTTGCGGACACAGTTCGTCAGAATCGCCTTGAGCTGGTCGAACTCCGCTCTCCCGATGCCCACCCCCTCGTTCACGACCAGACCGGCAAGCTGCTGTCGTGCACCGCGTCGCATGATGCGCGTCTTTCGATGATTCACCTGCAGTCCTTCTTCCTCCGCAATCGCCCCCACACGCGCCACAAAGCCGTCCAGCCCGCGGGCAAACTCCTCGCCACCCGAAAACGCGAGATCGTCGGCATACCGCGTGTAACACCCACCCGCTGCACTCGCCAGACCCGTCAACCGGCAATCCAGCCGGTAGCAGCAGATGTTTCCCAGCGCCGGCGATGTCGGTGCACCCTGCGGCAGGTGCAACTGCCCATAGAGCCTCCGCACCTCGTCCCGTTCCTCGCGCCGCACCGCGCGCCACACCTCCCGTGGAGTGATCGTCGTGCAGATGCCTCCCAGCAGATCGGCCACCCGCTCCGGATACCCCAGCATCCGAAACATACTCTGCACCCGCGCTCGACGCACCGACGGAAAGAAGTCCTTCAGGTCCATCCGCACCACCACGTGTCTCCTCGCGTGCGCGGCCGCGAAGCTCTTGATCGATCGTCCTCTGACGAATCCATGCACCGCCCCATGGTGCGGAACGCGATCCAGCACCTGCCGCAGAATCTGCCGCTGCAAGCTCTTCATACGCTCTTTCGGCGACTCGACCAGCCTCCAGCCGCCAGATCTCTTCTCCATCCAGCGATAGTCAAAGTGCCTCAGCTCGCGCCGAAACGCCGTCTTCCTGCCAAGAAGTTTCAGATCCGCGAACCACTCCAGCTCCCCCGCAGTCAACCCCAGCCAGACCGCCACATCACCTTCCGTCTCGAGCACCGGGAGCGGCCAGCTCGCGGCGATCGCGGCGGGTTGCATCTGCGGTCGGGCTGCCAGCCAGCTGCCAACGCTGATCTCACCCCCGTATCGCTCGCAGGCTCGCTGAAAGCCGCGATCCTGCTCGAAGAACGCCGCCGCCGCCCATTCGCGCGGCCTGATCTCCCCTGCATGCGCCGCCAGGAAGCGCCGCGCCAGACGTCGCATCCACTTCCAGTCGCGCTCCAGCGTGGCCGCCGCTCGTTCGCAGATACCCTCAACCGTCTGCTCACCCGAGACAACCACCCGAGCCAGCATCGCGACGACGACCGCATTGACTCGTTCTTTCGGCAGCGAAGCGCTCCAACCAGCCCTACTCTGCGGGAGTTGGTCTGCGCTTGGCGCAGGGTCACTCTCGCGACGCGTTGTCCGTTACCGCAATGCCTCGGGGTATCCCCGAAGAGAACCGTTCCGAGCCGAAGCTCTTCTGGTTCCAGCTTGGAGCCGCTTCGCAGCCGCTAGCCTATCAAATCACTCGGCCGCCAACGCCCGCAGCGCGCTCACATTCCGCGCCTCATCCCCCGGGCTGTCGACGGGCGTCTCCGCGATAAACGCTGCATGCCCAAACCGCCCGTCCCGCAGCAGCCGCTTGAACGCCGCCGCCCCAATCGTTCCCTCGCCGATGTGCTCATGTCGGTCCAGCTTCGAGCCCATCGCCGCCTTCGCATCGTTGCAGTGCCACACCTTCACCGCGTCGAACCCCATCGTCCCCTCAATCAGCTTCGTCGTCTCCACCCACCCGCCGTCCGAGACCAGGTCATACCCCTTCACATGGCAGTGGCACGTGTCCAGACACACCCCCACCGGCACACACTCTCGCAGCCGCTCCACCAGCTCCGCCACCTGCTCAAAGCTCCCGCCCAGCGAGAACTCCGCTCCCGCCGTATTCTCGATCAGCACCCGCAACCCGCCCGCCTTCAGATCCAACCCATCCACCGCCCGTTCAATGCCCTGCGCCGCCAGCACCAGACCCTCCTCCCGCGTCAGCCCCTTCCAGCTCCCCGGGTGCAGCACCAAAAACTCCGCCCCCCACGCCAGCGCCCGCTCCACCTCCCCGCGAAACGCCGTCACCGCATTCGCCCGCACACTCTCCGTCTGCGAGCACAGATTAATCAGATAGCTCGCATGGATCACCAGCGGCGTCACATCATGCTCCGCCCGCAGCGCCCGCATCTTCGCCCCATCCTCCGGCTTCACCGCCGCCGCCTTCCACATGCGTGGGCTCGAGCTGAAGATCTGGAACGCATTCGCCCCCGCTCCCACCGCCCGCTCCACCGCCGTCCAGCACCCGCCTGCCGTCCCCACATGCACACCAATCCGCTTCGTCGCCCCGTCCATCCCTCTACGGTAAACCCGCCGGCGCAGCCACCAGAAACCAGCCCGCGGCCGCAACACACCCAACCACCGAAACCAAGGTGCGCGTCGCTTTCAAAACGGCGTTGCCGTTACCTACCCTGGGTGTCGTTTGAACAAGCCCGGTGAGTGCGTTGGCCTGTTCTCGTTAGTTGCAAACGCCTCGGCGCCGTCGTTTCCGAGAAGCCGACTTGTCGTTAACCATCCTCGAAGATCTTTCGAGAGCGGTCCTTATCGGTAATTTTCAAGATGGGCCAGTGCAGCCCTTCCACTCTCGTTCGATGGATTTAGTTGCAACGAGCGCTTGTAGTTGGAGACTGCGTTCGGTTTGTCTCCGGCTTTAGCATAGGCCTCTCCAAGGGAATCGTAAACATTCCAGTCCTGAGGAAAGACTTCGACATTGAGCTTGAACAGGGTGAGAGCGCCTGGCAGATCTCCGAGCCGCATGACCTGGTAACTCATTCCGTTCAACTCCCGTTCGGAAAAGTCGTAGCGGTTGGCAAATTCCTTTTGCAGCTTCCGGTAAAGCGCGACCGCTGATTCTGCTCCACCATGTAAATACGCCTGAGTAAGCGGGATCTGGACGTCCGTCTGAGGACACGCCGCTGACTTCGATGCCCACTGCCTCCACGCACACAACACGTCCGAAATCACAGCGCTTCCGTTAGAACTGTTCGTCATCACCACGATTCCGTCACCTGTATCTGGGATGATTTGCAGAAGGCTCTCCCAGCCGTTGTTTGTGCCTCCATGTCCGACTCCTACATGGCCGTCAAACTGATCAGGCCGAACCGTATAACCAAGCCCATATTGAGGCGACGGACCGTAGGGGTCGCTGGGAGCCCACATGGTGTTGGGCATCGCTGTCTCCATGAGTTTGACGGTCGAGGGAGTAAGCAAACCGCGCCCCTCTAGGTGGCCGTGCTTTCCTCTCAAACCAGCTGCAGCGAACAGCGCTAGGTCATGGACGCTTGTTGTCAATCCTGCAGCTGCGAGTTCGTTATAGCGCAGAAGGGGTAAGGTCTTGCCTAGAGAATCGTATGGCATGGCCAGTCTGTCTTTGGCGTTGGCCACCGGCAGACCATACTGCGTATCGTTCATGTGCAGCGGAGTGAAAATGTGCGACTGCATGTAAGGTGTGAAAGCTACTCCGCTTTTCTCTTCCAGCAGCAGCTCTAGAATGGCGTAGTTCGCACCCGAATAGTGGTGCCCCAATCCGGGCGCAAACTCGAGATGCACGACACCCGAGCCCGTCTTCCCGGCAAGCGAATCCTTAATAGGAGGTAGCTTTGAAGCAGGATCCCAGCCGTGATAGTCGTGATTGGAGATTCCAGACGTGTGACTTAGAAGCCGTCCGATAGTTACGTCGTTATTGTCGAACTTCGAGGGAGGCAGCTGCCAGCTCGCGAGTACCTGATCGACCGGTGTGTCGAGTGTGACCGTGCCCTGCTGAACAACTTGCATAACGGCCCACGCTGTGGGCGTCTTCGACAGCGATCCCACGTTGAAGACGGTCTCGGAAGTGACCGGAGTCCTGCTTGCAAGGTTGGCGAATCCGAAGCCACTCGTCCACACGACCTCGCCACTTCGGATGACCGCAATCGCCGCGCCCGGGACACCGTTGGCTTGCAGCGATTCGCCAACTTTGACCTTAATAGCATTGACCAGGGTTGCAGTTGAGGGGACATCTTTCGCAGGTGCGTTCGCCTTTTGCGCGACAAGAACGCCGCGTCCGATACTGTTGAGAGCAACACCGAAGATGGCCATTTGGAGAAGCTTCAGCGCAGCCGGTCGAGTTCCACAGATCAACGTCATGGCTTCTAACTCCGAGGTTGACCGCAATCTGACACAACATCCTACCCCACGCACGAAAGGTAGTAGCTAATCAGTCCTCACAAACGCTCTTCCCGTCAGGAGTCTTTTCTGGGATTGACGAGAAATCGCCAGTGCACTCATCGACACGGAGGAGTACCGCTAAGTCGCATGACAGGAAGGAACCCAACCGGACTGGGCCGTTTGCCGCTACCTATCCTGGGTGTCGTTTGAACAAGTCCGGTGAGTGCGTTGGCCTGAACTAAACAGCTAAAGTTTGTACTTTCCGACCTCTGCTTCCTCTTCAGTGGCGCACGGCGTCCAAGGGATTACAACTGCAACAAGATATCCGACCATGTCGATCTCGATGACAGTCGCTGCGCGACAACTCGTAGTGCTTGTCCACTCGCAACCTGATCTGGATCCCGATGGGAATGTGCATGAAGAGATCGATTCTGGCCGCGGCCGTGGCAACAGTGTTTGCTGTCGTCCTGCCCCTCTCAGCCCAAGACGCTCGCAAACCGAAGGAAGACGGGAAAAGTGTTGCATCGATCCTTGATCATGCCGCGAACGAGTTCTTTCTAAACACGCCACAGGCCGTCGGACTTTCAATTGGCGTTGTCGTGAATGGTAAGACCTACACGTTCAACTACGGGACCGTCGAGAAGGGACAGGTTCGGCGTCCGACTGCGAACACGTTGTATCCCATAGCATCGATCACCAAGACCTTTACGGGAACGTTGCTCGCGCAGGCTGCGCTTGAAAAGCGGGTCCACCTTGACGACGACATCCGCAAATACCTCGCCGGAGCATACCCAAACCTGGAGTTTGAGGGGCACCCGATTCGGCTTTATGACTTGCTTGACCACCGGTCAGGACTTCCGTTCTTCCTTCCTGACACACCCGAGACACAACCAGATTCCAGCGACAACATCCCATGGACCGCGCGGATAAGCGAGCAAACGCAGCACTACAGCAGTGAAGATTTCTTCGCCGATCTGCATAAGGTCAAGCTAACGTTTATCCCGGGGCAGAAGTTCAGCTACTCCAACGCGGGAGCCCAACTTGTGGGCTACATCCTGGAGCGTGTATACGGCATGCCGTATCAGGAGCTTTTAAAGAAGAAGCTCCTTAATCGGTTGGGCATGAAAGGCACTACGATCAGTTTGGACACGCACCAGAAAGTGCGGCTTGCGCGGGGCTATGACGAAAAGGGTCATCAGATGCCGGAGATTGAGGGCCAATTGCAAGGAGCTGGAGCGATTAAGTCTTCGGTAAACGACATGCTCAAGTATGCGCGCTGGGGGATGTCTGATGAAGATGCGGCTGCGAAGCTCTCACACGAGCCGACCTTCACAAGCGGAAGCTATTCTGCGGGGCTCAACTGGCAAATTGTGCGTTCAGGAACCGACCGTCTCATCTGGCAGGAGGGCAATATTGATGGCTTTAATAGCCTATGCCTGGTGGAACCGGAGCGGATGTTGGGGCTTGTGGTTTTGGCTAACGAAGAAGATCGAACATCCGCACATAATCTCAGCATCATGACGAATCAGATCCTGAAGGAACTGGATGGACAAGCGATTCTTCTTCCCTGAGAAACCGGCAAAAACGATGCCGCTACGGGAGCAACCGTGCAAATCTGGCGGTCAGGATACTTATTTATAAGCATCAGTCCGGAAATGTGTCTCGGTGTACGAGAAATCGCCAGTGCACTCATCGACACCGAATTAGTTTCGGAATGTCGCATGATAGGAAGCAACCTGACCGGACTGGCCCAGAATGGCCGCGCAAACGTAGCACGTTCCCCAACCGCGTTGCCCGCGCTACGAGTTGAATTGGAAAGTCTGTCTCAGGCAATGAAGGTGGTCCTGCGTTACGCGATTCCTCCGTTTTGGTCCTCGCGTTGTGTGCTCCGGTCTGCCCCTGGCGCAACCTCCCGTCCAAAGCCGCTACTCTGATCGCAGGCACCAAAGAGCCAGTCAGTCGCCTCCCTCCGGCACCCCCTTACGAGGGACACAAGGACGAAGGTGGTCCAGACCTAAGTTCTTTTGATCGAAGATCTTTGAGCAATTCAATACGGGGCGGGGCCGCCTGATCTCGTCTAGTACACATCCCGCTGGTACCGCTTTTGCTTCTTCATCGCCGCTAGGTACTCGTTCGCATGCTCGAGCGTTCCGTTCGAGCCTTGGGCAATCGCATCCAGCAGTGCCAGCTCTACATCCTTCGCCATCCGGCTCGCATCGCCGCAGACGTAGAAGTACGCTCCTCGCTCCAGCCACGCATACAGCTCGGCCGCATTCTCCGCGATCCGGTCCTGCACATAGATCTTCTTCGCCTGGTCGCGCGAGAACGCTGTATCCAGCCGCTTCAGCAGACCATCCCGGTGCATGCCCTCAAACTGCTCCTGGTAAAGGTAGTCGAGCGCCCGCCGCTGTTCGCCGAAGATGAGCCAGTTGTCGCCCGTCTGCCCCGTCGCCTGCCGCTCCTCAAGAAAAGCCCGGAACGGCGCAATCCCGGTACCCGGTCCGATCATGATCACCGGCGCCGCTGTATCCTCTGGCAGCCGGAACGCCGCATTCGCATGCAGAAAGATCGGAAACGTCGACCCGACCGGCGCGCGATCGCCCATGTGTCCACTCGCCAGTCCCTGCCGCTCCCGCCCGTGCGACTCGTACCGCACCACCCGCACCGTCGTCTGCACATTCTCCGCGTGCCGCGCCTGGCTCGACGCAATCGAGTACATCCGCGGCGTCAGCCGCGACAGAATCTGAAACAGCTGCTGCGGCTGCGTTACGACTCCAGGAAAGTCCGTCGCCAGGTCCACAAACTCGCGGCCCCAGCAGTACTCCTCGGCCCGTGCCTTGTTCTCCGGCCCCACCAGATCTTTCAGCCGATCCAGGCCCGGCGCCAGCTTGCCGAACTGCGTCACACTTCCGCGCGTCAGCTTGCCAATCGCCAGCCGCGTCCGCAGTGCCTCATCAAGATTGATCTCGACTTTATAGTGATCGAGCACCCGCTCCAATCCCGTGTACTTCAGCGCCTCGAGCACCTCGTCCACAGCCTCACGACGGTTCTCGGGGATGATCCCCACCGCATCGCCGGGCGTATACATCATGCCCTCATCAAGCGACAGCTCGATGTGCCGGGTCTCCTTCTCCGACCCCGCACCCGTCAGCAGGTCGTTGACCAGCACCGCCGCATGGAAAGGATTGTTTCGCGTGTACTTCGAAGCGTGGCCTGTGGCCGGCGCCTCCGTCTCGGTTAGCGTCTGTTCACTCATAATCGTCTGTTAAGGCTATCGCATTTCTCCCGCAGGCGCAGGACATTCAGGCCGAATCTCACGGCAACCGGAACACCAGCCCCGTGCTCAACGTCTTCGGCGCATACGTATCCCCCAAGCCACTCAGCCGCCCATAGCTGAACTCCACCACACGCCAGTCCAGCCGCGGGAAGAACGTAAAGTCCACCCCGCCCAGAAACTGGTACGTCGCATGGCTCGCACTCTCCCGCGCCGACCCCTGCCCCACCGTCAAGCCACCGTACCCCACCAGTGCCTCCGCATACGGCTTGATCGGCAACACGTGCGGCGTCGCTGCGATGCGCGCCCCGATCTCAAGCGTGTTCAGAGACTCGTTCGTGTCTGGCCCATTCTCGTTGCCATGCCGCAGAAATGATCCACGCACGTCGTATCCCAGCGCGATCAGCCCGAGCCCATTGTCGTGGTACAGCCCGATCGTCGGCCCATACATCCAGTCTGTGTGCGCCGCATCGATCTTGCCACCCGTAAACTCCGCATAGATCGCCGTCTGCGCCCGCACCGTCGCCGCTCCGCCCAGCAGCCCGCACAGTACCGCCTGCCCCATCCATCTCCGTAGTCTCGGCATCTCCACTCCTCATCCCTAAGACTACGTTCCTCGATGGAAAGTCGCGCCACCAGACGTTCCTGCACCACCCTAGACAATGACACCCACCCCGCTGGGTACAATCGCTCCACGCGGCGCAACACGGAATCTCTCGCTCGCGCAGAAATGCGGTTCCACAATGCCCTCACCTTCCACTCGTCTCCGGACCTTGTCTGTCGTCAGCGTTGCTGCTGCCGTATTCAGCGCCTCACCCCTCTTCGCCGCCGCCCCTCATCCCGCCGCCGGCAGGCAGATCGTCGGCTACGTCTCGCCGAAGCACGTCCTCACGGCAGCTGACATCCCCGTATCAAAGCTCACCCGCATCAACTACGCCTTCTCCGCCATCCGCAACGGCGAAATGGTCGAAGGCTCTCCCTTCGACGCCGACAACTTCGCCCTCCTCACCTCGCTCAAGCAGGAGAACCCTGATCTGACCATCCTCATCTCCGTCGGTGGCTGGGGCGGCTCCGGGGGCTTCTCCGACATGGCCCTCACCGTCGCCAGCCGCGAGCGCTTCATCGAGTCTGTCGTCCGTTTCATCACGCACTACAAGCTTGACGGCCTCGACATCGATTGGGAGTACCCCGGCCTCATCGGCGCGGGAAATACCTTCCGCCCGGAAGATAAAGAGAACTACACCGCTCTCCTTCGCGAGCTCCGCGCCCGCTTCGATCGTGAAGAAAAGCAGCAGCACCGCCATCTCCTCACCTCGGTCGCCGTCGGCGGCAACGCCGACTTCCTCGAACACACCGAGATGGCCGCCGTCGCCCGCTACGTCGACACCGTCAACCTGATGACCTACGACTACTACGGGCCGGACGAGGACAAAATCTCCGGAAATCACGCGCCGCTCTTTACCGATCCCGCCGACCCCAAGAAGATCTCTTCCGAGCGCACCGTCCGCGCCTACGAAGCCGCTGGCGTGCCCGCGTCCAAGCTCCTCCTCGGCCTGCCTTTCTACGGCAAGAGCTGGGCCGAGGTCGGGCCCGAAAACCACGGCCTCTTCCAGCCCGGAATCAAGCCGCCCGCCACCTTCCACGACTACAGCGCCCTCGCCAACTACAGTGAGCAGGGCTACAAACGCTTCTGGGACGCCGCCGCCTCCGTTCCCTGGCTCTATAACCCGGACACCCGAACCTTCATCTCCTACGAAGACTCCGAGTCCCTCGCCAGCAAGTGCCGCTTCGCCCTCGACCGGCATCTCGGCGGCGTCATGTTCTGGGAGCTCACCGAAGACCAGAACGGCACCCTCCTCGACACTATCGACACAGCGCTCCATCACACCGCAACCACGTCACCCACCGGAGCCGCGCATGTCGGTAGCCACTAGCCCCGTAGTCGCCACGCCATCAAGCGATCCCATCGCCTACGATCGCATTCTCTCGATCGACATCTTCCGCGGCCTCACCATGCTGCTGATGATCTTCGTCAACGATCTCTCGAGCGTCAAAGGTCTCCCTCGCTGGACGTACCACGCCCACACCAACGAAGACTTCATGACCTATGTTGATATGGTCTTCCCCGCCTTCCTCTTCATCCTCGGCATGGCGCTTCCTCTCGCCATCGAGCGCCGTCTCCGCAAGGATCCCTCGCTCCTCCATCTCATCGGCCATGTCGCTCTGCGCAGCGTCGCCCTGCTCGTCTTCGGCCTCATCCTCGCCAACACTGACGCTGGCTCGAGCGCGCTCATGCACGGTCTCAACACCTACGTCTGGGGTCTTCTCGCCCTGCTCGGCGCCATCCTCCTATGGGCCGTCTACCCGCGCGGAAGCCGCCGCTCCACTCTCTTCCGCGTCATGCGCTTCAGCGGCGTTGCCCTCATTCTTCTCATGGCCATCCTCTTCCGCCGCGTCACCCGCAGCGGCCACGTCGCCTGGATCGACTTCTCCTACCCGGAGATCCTCGGCCTCATCGGCCTTACCTATCTTTGCGTCTCTCTGCTCTATCTCCTCACCCGCCGCTGGTCGTGGGCGCCGTTCCTCTGGTTCGTTGCGCTCATCCTCTTCTGCTGCGCCTCCGCCGGCAAACTCCTTCTCTTCCCGGACCACACCTCCATGTGGGTCTGGCCGCCCAGCAATGGCTCCATGGCCGCCATCGCCATGGCCGGCGTCTTCACCTCCACGCTCTTCTTCGGCGCGCTCTCAGAGAGACTGCATACCCCCAATCGCCGCATCGCTGCCGCCACGGACTTCGCACTCCTTACTGCCGCCGCCGGCCTCCTCGCCGTCCCACTCGGCATCTCCAAGAATCGTGGCACCCCCACATGGAGTCTCTGGAGCGTCGCCGCCAGCATCCTCGTCTTCACTCTTCTGTACTGGGTCTGCGATGTTCACCGTCGTTCAGCATGGGCCAACTTTATCCGCCCAGCCGGCTCCAACACACTCCTCACCTACCTCGTTCCGGATCTCTACTACTTCACTGTCGCGGCCACCGCCACCACATGGTTCAGAACACACTTCGCCTTCGGCTTTCCGGGCGTTCTTCGAGCCTGTATCACCACCGCCGCTCTGCTCGCCGTCGCCGCTTTGCTGACCCGGGCACGCATTCGCCTGCAGCTCTAAGCGAAAACGGCAGCCGCGGAGGTCGTCCGCAGCTGCCATCTTTGTCTTCTGTCTTGCTTAGTGCTTGCCCAGCAACCCGCCGAGCGCGTTCCCGAGTTGATTCGTATTCGGCTTTGTGGGCACAGCACCCTTGCCGGTCTTGCCGCCGATGAACTGCTGCGCCGCGCTCGCGCCGATGCCCTTGGTGAGCCCAGCCAGGTTCGGCGCGAACGTCGGATTACTCGTTGTGCCGCCGATCGCCACAGGAATTCCAGCCTTGAGCAAGCCACTCGTCAGCCCACCGACCGACCCCAGAGCACCAGCCGCGCCGCCACCGCCGCCGGGAATGAATCCTCCAGCCAGCCCAGCCAGGCCGCCCAGCCCTTTCGCCGATCCCGCGCCACTCGCAGCCGTCGGCGCACTGCCTGTGGCCGGAGAGTTCACCAGCCCCGTCAGCTTCAGCAGCACGTTGTAATCCAGCGCTCCAGCCGCACTCACACTTCCCGCGCCCGTCGCCGTGCCGACTCCCACAACATCGAGAGCGATCTTGTCTGTCCGGATCGCTCCGCCAGCCTCATCCACCACCATGCTCAGTGACCGCACATTCGTGCCCGATCCCGTCGCCGATCCAATCCGTCCGCCGGTAAACTTCGAGAGCGTCTGCAGCTTCGCACCTAAATCAAAGCCTGCAAGCTGTGTATTGCTCACCTGCACCGGCCCGGTAATCGTCGGCCTCGCGGACGAACCAGACACCGTCAGGTTCGTTGTGATCGTGCCACCCTGCAGCCGCGATCCCTGTGGCAGCGTCACGCCAAGCGCCGGCAGAAACGCCTCCAACTCGTTGATCGACATCGCGTTGCCATTCACCTTCAGATTCAGTGCCGTCGTCGGCCCGCTCGTCTGGTACGTACCCGAGATGTTGATCGCCACGCTGCCGATCCCAATCGTCGCCCGCTGAATGGTTCCCGTCATCGCGCGCTCATCCTGCGTCACCGTGAACTGCGCCTCGATCGGTTTTGCGGACGGTCGTCCGTTCTTCGCCAGCTTAATGCCATCCACATGCGCCGATCCACTCGCATTCAACGTCTGCCCGTTGGATTGCACCTTTGCGTCAAGGTTCGTCATACCGCTGATACCTGCGTCAGGCGCCAGCACACCACTCGTCTCGAGCTCCACATGCTTCAACGAAACCTGTGCGTCAATCGGCGTCGCTGCCGAGTTCACCTGATCGAACGGTCCTGCCTTCCCATTGGCACTCAGGCTTCCACCCCCCGGCAGCTGCGCGCTTACCGAGAAGGGCGAGAAGCTCTTCGGCGTCAGGTTGGTGATCGTCGCATTCAGCTGCTGGTACACCGCGGGCGGCCCCGTCTGCCCCGGCGTCGTCAGCGTCACCGTACCATTCTTCACCTCGGCGCTATCCACGGAGAGGTTGTCCATCATGCCCGAGCCTTCCGTGTTTGTCTTCGGCGCGGCCTGCTTTGGCGCCGTGTTTTTCGCCACAGTCACACGCGGTGTATCCACCAGCAGCTTCGTCACGTGCAGCTGGGTTCCACTCCACGCGGCATCCAGCACCAGGCTCTCCACCGTCCCTGAGATCCCGGCCGACGTGTCGACAAAACCAGCCGCCAGCGGATCGATATGTTTCATCTCCAGGTGGCCGTTGAACGGAGTCGCCGCCGCATCCTGCTGGTTCAGCGGACCCGCTGAACCATCTACCGTCACTGTTCCGTCACCCGGCAGCTTCGCTGATGCCTTGAACGGGAAAGAGTTCGCAAATCCGAAGTTCTTCACGTCCAGATTGACCTGTTCGTAACGCCGATTTGGCGTCGACGCAGTCGTTCCCGCCCCTGGACCGGTGCCCACCGTAATCTGCCCGTTGACAACTTCAATGTGCCCAACCGTCAGATCAGGAAACGCCTGCTTGGTCTCGGGATCCTGGTTAGCGGTCTTGCTCGCGCCGCCAATCGAAGAGTAGTTCCACATTCCAGCAGAGGACCGCAGCAGCTGGATCTTGGGCGTCTGCAGCGAGAAGCTCCGAATATGGATCTCGCGATGCAGAATCAACGGAAAGATCTCAACGCCAATCTTCACGCTCTCTGCCTGGATGAAAGGTTCTTGGCTGAACTTGGGATCGTCCGCGACTGTCGCCTGTTGCGCGACCAGGCCCCCGCTCCACACCGACAGATCGAGCTTCCCGATCGTGACCTTGCGGCCAAGTGACTTCGAAAGAGTCGACTCGATCCGTGTACGAAAACTATCGGCGTTCAAAAACATCGGAAGGGCTACCGCCGCCAAAACCACCAGCAAAACCAGTACTCCCACACCAGCCAGCAGCACGCGCGTGACTCTTCCCATAAATGATCCCTCACGATCTCGTATCGTTGGGATGCCAACCCTCCCGCTTCTGTTGCAACTCTTCTGGCAATGCCCTCCTCAAGGCAGTCCGAGCTCACGCCTCCGCTCCCACCGAAGCCAGATCATTCTCACCCCAGCCACTTCGGATTCTGCGCGGTCCCGTCAAAGTGATTCGTCGTCTTGAACAACTCAAACTTACCCGTCATCGCCGCATCCTTCGTCTGTCCCAGCAAACCCGCGATCTGTGTCTCTGTCAACGGTTGGAAGCTCTTCGCCGCGGTCAGCGCTTGGTCCAGAATGCGTTGCGAATCAATCCCCGTAATCACCACCGAAACCGGCAGCGTCAGTGAGTAATGCAATGCATCCATCGGCTGCACCAGGCCGCTGTCCAGAATGAAATGATCCCCAAACGTCTTCATCGCCAGCACACCCGTCCCCTGCTTCTTCGCCACCGGCATCACCTCATGCTGAAACGACCGGAAGTGCGCATCCATCACGTTGATCGGCATCTGCACTGTATCGAAGTGGAACCCATGCTCCTCCGCCGTCTCGAACATCCGCAGATGCACCGCCGGATCCTTGTGCCCGGTAAATCCGATATAGCGAATCTTGCCCGCGTCCCGCGCTGCGACCGCCGCCTCAAGCGCTCCGCCTGCGGCAAAGATCCGGTCCGGATCTTCCATGCGGATCACCTCGTGAAACTGCACGAGATCGATCACATCTGTCTGCAGTCGGCCTAACGACTGCTCAAGCTGCTTGTTGTACTCCTCCTTCGTGCGCCCATCCAGCTTCGTCATCACGAAGACCTTCTGCCGGTATCCATCCTTCAACGCCTGCCCGACCCGCACCTCGCTGATCCCATCGTTGTAGTCCCAGCAGTTATCCAGAAACGTGATGCCCGAGTCGATTCCCTTACGCGCCAGTGCGATCATTGCGTCCGCATCGGCGCCCTTGCCCAGGTGATATCCACCCATCCCGATCGCTGACACCCGCTCCCCGGTCGTCCCCAGCTCGCGATACACCATGCCGGGCGCCTCGGCCCGCTTGGTCACTCCATGCTTTGTCGCCGCCGTCTGCGCCCCTGTCGAACCGGCTGCCACCGCCGCCACTCCCGCTGCCGTTGCACTCTTCAGAAAATCCCGACGCTCCATGGCTGTCCTCCGATTTCTTGTCCACAATGTGATGCGATCCGCATCAGGACCGGTAGAGACACCAGTTCGCATCCTCAAACGCCGGCTCGCCCTACCCGTAGACCTCGTCGGGCAACTCTACCGCTTACTTCTCTCCGAATAGGCCGACACCGCACCCTCCATCACCCGCTTCACCGGAACCCCATGCCGCGCCGCCGCCGCCCGGCAGTCCTCAAACTCCGGCTGCGCATTCAGCTCCTCGCCTGCCAGCACCCCCACCTTCACCCTGATGCTCCCAAACGCTGTCTCCACTGCCACATGCGAGCGCTCGAGGCAGGATCGCCGCTCCTCCCGCCGCCGCACCCCCAGCGTGCTCGTCTCCCGCAGCAGCAGCAGCTCCATCGCAACCGCACTATCCGCGTTGCACAGCACCGTCAGCAGCGTCCCCTGGCGACCCTTCTTCATCCCCACCGCTGTCGTCATCACGTCCAGCGCACCCTGCGCCAGCGCCTGCTCCATGGCATACGCCAGAACCTGCGGGCTGCTGTCATCAAGCGCCGTCTCCAGCACCGTCACCACCGCGCGTTCTCCACGCGAGACCGCCGCCTCGTGAGCCCCAGCGTCTTCCGTCCCAACGCCCGCCGTCGTTGCTTCTCCCAGCGAGAGCCGCAGCACATTCGGAAATCCCTTCGGATCCCGTCCGCCCGCGCCGTACCCGATCCGTCCCACCCGCATCGCCGGCTGCTGCCCGAACACGGGTGCCAGTGCCCGCACCAGCGCCGCGCCCGTCGGCGTCACCAGCTCCTGCTGCACATGTGCCGAGTACGTCGGCATCCCGCGCAGCAGATCCGCCGTCGCCGGGGCCGGCACCGGGAACGTTCCGTGCGCGCACTCCACCATCCCGCCGCCCACGTTCAGCGGCGAACAGTGCCACCGGAGCGCCTCGCCCGTCTCGCGCATCGCCGCCTCGTTCAGTGCCTCAATGCCCGCACTCGCCGCAACGATGTCGACGATCGCATCCACCGCTCCCACCTCGTGGAAGTGAATCTCGTCCACCGGCACATTGTGAATCTTCGCCTCGGATCGCCCCAGCAGCTCAAACGTCCGGATCGCCCTCGCCTTCACCGCCTCCCCCAGCGCGGCCTTTCCGATCAACTCCCGGATCACCGTCAGCGACCGCCCATGCTCATGTGCCTCGCTGTGCTCATGCGCGTGGCTGTGCTCGTGTTCATGCGAAGGCGTCGACTCTGCCCCATGCGACACCGCCTCCGACTCATGATGGTGTTGGTGATCGTGTCCGCCCTTGTGCAGATGCTGCGTCTTCGCCTGGTGCTGGTGCGTGTGCGTGCTCTGTTCGTCCGGCCCGGTCTCCTCCGCCAGCCGTCCATCCTTGATCACATCCACCTTCGTCGACGTAATCCCCGACCGGTCCACCGTCCGCACCCGCAGACTCGCCCCCAGACCCAGCGCCGCCGTCGCCCGCTCCAGCACCGCCAGCTCGACACCCGCGTCCAGCAGTGCCCCCAGAAACATATCGCCCGAAATTCCCGCAAAACAGTCCAGATACGCCACACGCATGGACTCATTCTGGCACGTCGAGCCCTCCGCACGCCCCCTGCCACCTCCTCAACTCTGCCATTAGCGCCAAAGGACCATCCACCCTTTCCATACCTCGCACATCTGCCCGCCTCCTCATCCCAAATGCGACAATGGAGCCACAGGATGCGTCTCTTTCCCCACCTCTCGGCCTCTCTGCTGGCCTTGCTCCTCACCGGCTGCGGCTACCACAAAGTCGGCTCCGCCACCCATCTTCCTCCCGGCACCCGAACCCTCGCCGTCCCCACCTTCAGCACCCGCGTCCTCAACTTCCACACCGAGACCGCCTTCACCGACGCCGTCATCCGCGAGCTCAACACTCGCACCCACTACCGCGTCGAAAATCAACAGACCGGCAGCACCGACGCCCTCCTCGCCGGCACCATCCTCACCGAAACCGCCGCGCCCCTCACCTACGACTCGCTCTCCGGCCAGACCTCCAGCTACCTCCTCACCATCACCGCCAAGGTCGTCCTCACCGACACCCACACCAACCGCGTCCTCTACGAGAACGACGCCCTCACCTACCGCGAGCAGTACCAGTCCACCACCGACCTCAACACCTTCATCCAGGAAGATGGAGCCGCCGTCAACCGCGTCGCCCGCTCCTTCGCCGCCGCCGTCGTCAGCGAGATGCTGGAGAGCTTTTGACACTGCTGCAGAGCTTTTGACACCGCTGCAGAGCTTCTGACTATGCTGGAGAGCTTCTGACTATGCCGCCACCCGCCCTGAAGTCGTTCGCCACGTCCGACCGCTTCCTCGCCGAGATTGCCTCACCGAGCCTCCGCCCCGGCTACGTCCTCGTCGGCGATGAGATCTTTCTCCAGGACCGCTGCCGCAAGGCCGCGCTCGACACCCTCGCGCCACCCGATCTCCGCGACTTCTGCCTTCACGACCTCGACCTCGCCGAGATCAGCATCTTCGAAGCCCTCGACCGCGCGCAGACGCCCTCCCTCATGGCGCCCTTCCAGGTCCTCTTCCTTCGCAATCTCAAGACCCTCTACACCCGCGGCTCAAAGAAGGAAGAGTTCGCAGCCATCGATCAGTACTTCCGCTCGCCCAACCCCCAGGCCGTCCTCCTCTTCATCGCCGATCATCTTCATCTCCCCACCGACCTCCGCCGCATGGACATGCAGGACAAAGAGCGCTTCGACCGCATCCGCGAGACCCTCGGCGACTGGTGCGGCCTCGTCGAGCTCGCCCAGGTCGAGGAAGGCGACGCCGCCCGCTGGGTCATCGCCCACGCCGAAGCGCAGTCCGTCCGCTTTGACCCCGACGCCGCCCGCGAGCTCGTCGACGCCCTCGGCGCCGACATGATGCTCATCGCCAGCGAGGTAGAGAAGCTTCTCCTCTACGTCACCGCACCCTCCCGTTCCGTCGAGCTCGGAGCCGCCCGCGTCACCCTCGGCGACGTCGAAACCATGGTCCTCGCCGCCAAGCAGCGCTCCCTCTACGAGCTCACCGACGCCATCTCCGCCCACGACCGCCCACGCGCCGTCGCCCTCCTCCACGGCCTGCTCAACGCCTCGGACGGCGGCGAAGACGCCGCCATCGGCCATCTCTACATGCTCGCCCGCACCTTCCGCCAGATGCTCATCATCCTCGAGCGCAACGTCCGCGACTCCCGCGCCATCTGGCAGGCGCTCTGGCAGGGCTTCCGCATGCCGCCCTTCGCCGCCGAAGACCTCATCCGCCAGGCCCGCCGCTACAAGTCTCGCCGCGATCTCACCCGCGCCCTCCGTCTCATCGCCCGCGCCGATCTCGACCTCCGCAGCTCCCCCGTCTCGAAGCGTCTCGTCCTCGAGCGCCTCGTCCTCGATCTCGCCGCCGACCCCGCCACCCGCCCCACGTACGAAGCCTCCCCGCAGTTCGCCATGGAACTCTAAGCCCTATCGACTTGAGCTCCTCCCGACGCACTCCGCGCAGGTCGTTCACATCCTGCCTCGCAACCTGTAAGCTGCTCCTGACCGCCCCAGGAGCCTTCATGTCCCTTCCAACTCGCCGCGATCTCCTTCGCGATCTCGGCCTCTCTGCCGCCGCCCTCACCCTCGCGCCCCGCGCCTTTGCCCGTCCCACCCGCCCCAGCGACAAGCTCACCGTCGCCTGCATCGGCGTCGGCTCCCAGGGCATGCGCGTCCTGCTCGATCTCATCCGCCTTCCCGAGGTCCGCATCGTCGCCGTCTGCGACTGCAACCGCGGCTCCGACGACTACATCGACTGGAGCGGCGACGAGCTCCGCAAGAAAGTCCGCACCGTCCTCGGCAACCCCTCTTGGGGTGACAAATTCAAAGGCCCAGCCGCCGGTCGCGAGGTCGCTCAGTCCATCGTCAACGAGTTCTACAGCAAAGGCAGCGGCGGCGCCTCGTCCGGTGGCTGCAACGCCTACGAAGACTTTCGCGATCTCCTCACCAAGGAGCACGATCTCGACGCCGTCGCCATCAGCACCCCTGACCACTGGCACGCCACCATCGCCATCGCCGCCATGCGCGCCGGCAAACACGTCTACAGCCAGAAACCCATGGCCCACACCGTCGCCGAGACCCGGCGCATGGCACAGGTCGCCCGCGAAACCAAACGCGCCACCCAGGTCTCCATCTTCAACTCCGACATGCCGAAGTCCAAGGGCGTCCACGACCTCATCACCTCCAACATCATCGGCGAGGTCCACACCATCGACATCTGGACCCGTCGCCCCGGCGGCTTCTGGCCGCAGGGCATGCCCACTCCCACCGAGGTCCAACCCGTTCCCGCCAACCTCAACTGGGATCTCTGGCTCGGTCCCGCTCCCAGCCGTCCCTTCAACCGTGCCTTCCTCAACTTCGTCTGGCGCGGCTGGTACGACTTCGGCTGCGGCTCTCTCGGCGATATGGGCGAGTACGGCTTCGATACCATCACCCGCGCCCTCAACCTGGGCGCTCCGGATCGCATCGACGCCACCACCACCGAGCGCTTTCCCGATAGCTATCCGCTGGCCTCCTCCGTTGATCTCCACTTTCCCGCCACCGGAGGCCGCCGCGAGATCGATCTCCACTGGCTCGACAGCGGCCTCAAACCCGCCCGTCCCGCAGGTCTGCCCCTCGACGCGCCGCTCAGCATAGAAGGCGAGGGCGTCATCTACACCGGCGAGCGCGGCAAACTCATCACCGGCTTTATGGGCGAGTCTCCACGCGTCCTCACTCCCGACGGCAAGCTCTCCTCGCCTCTTCCCACCGCGCCCCCATCGACTGAGCCCTTCGCCATCGATCGTCCGGAGCTCGGCCAAAGCGCCAGCAGCGCAGACGCCGCTCACTTCCGCGAATGGATCGCCGCCTGTCATGGCGGCCCGCCGGCCCGCGCCAACTACGCCTTCGAGCAGCCCATCGTCGAAGGCCTCATGCTCGGCTGCATCGCCATCCGCACCGGCGAGCTCCTCCAGTGGGACGCTGCCGCCGGCCATCTTACCCAGGGCTCCGCTCGCGCCACCGCTCTCCTCGACCCACCCTACCGAGCCCCCTTCACCCTCTAAGCCTGCGCCCCGCATCCCACCTCGCAGGAGCTCCCTCAATGAACCTTCTCATCCTTGGCGCCGCCGGCAAAACCGGCGGCGCTCTCGTCGAACAAGCCCTTACCCGTGGCCACACCGTCACCGCTTTCGTTCACAGCGCTGACCAATCGCACCGCACTGATCTCCGCGTTATTCAGGGCGACGCCCGCGACCACACCTCCATCCTCGCCGCCGTTCGTGGCCAGGACGCTGTCATCGACGCCCTCGGCGGCCGTCTGCCCTTCCTGGAAACCACGGTCGAGACCGACACCGCCCGCAACGTCATCACCGCCATGACCGAAGCAGGTGTCCGTCGCCTGCTCGTCATCTCCACCATCGGCGAGGGCGACAGCACCCGCAACGTCCACGACTTCTACAAACACTTCATCATGCCCACCCTTCTCCGGGGCGTCATGAAAGACAAAGCCGGCCTTGAAGCCGCCGTCGAACACAGCCAGCTCGACTGGACCATCGTCCGCGCCGCCGGCCTGCGCGACGGCGAGGCGAAAGGGGTCCGCGTCGTAACCCCGGCCTCCGACGAAAAGGTGCGCTTCATCAACCGCACCGACCTCGCCACCTTCCTGCTCGACCAGCTCTCCAGCGCCGAGTACCTCCATCAGGCCGTGGGCATCGCCAACCCCGATGAAGTGAGCGCCCCATAGTCCGCTAGTCGCGCGTCGGTGCGACGAGAAGAAGCCCTGCTGGCGCAGCAACACCTTCCATTTGCCTACAATCAGATCAGGAGGCGGCATGGGTCACTCTGCGGCACGTCCGAGTAAGCTGCTCTCCTGGCCATCATGACTGGACTCCTGCCGACTGATGAGTGCAGGTCAGCCAACTCTGACCTGCGGAACTTGATCGAGAGCGAGATACAGATCTAACTGGCTTGTTCTCAAGATTTTGAAAGAAAGGAACGGGAGGGGGTATGCATCAACCAGCAGGTGTCCTCATCGCCACACTCTCTCTCGGATTCATTCTCCTCGGCGTCAGCAAAGCGCAGACACCAAGCTCCGTCCCATCGCTCGGCCCCTTCACCCGCCCGCTCGCCGCTCCCGTCCTCTCTCCTCTACCCGCCTCCACCTTTACCGACCCCATCACCCACCAGCCCGTCCACTGGGAAGCCCTCCACACCTTCAACCCCGCCGCCATTGTGCGCGACGGAAAAGTCTTCGTCCTCTACCGCGCTGAAGACGACTCCGGCACCATGAAGATCGGCGGCCACACCTCGCGCCTCGGCCTCGCGACCAGCTCCGACGGCCTCCACTTCACCCGCCGTCCCGAGCCCGTCTTCTTCCCCGCTGACGACGCCCAGAGATCCCGCGAATGGCCCGGCGGCGTCGAAGATCCCCGCCTCGTCGAAGCGCCCGACGGCACCCCACCCGACCAGCGTTACGTCCTCACCTACACCCAGTACAACCGCCAGACCTACACCATCGGCATCGCCACCTCGCCCGATCTCATCCACTGGCAGAAGCACGGCCCCGCCCTCCAGGGCTCAGCCAAGGGCCGCTACGACCACCTCGCCTACAAGTCCGGCGGAATCGTCACCACCGTGGTCACAAACCCCGGCCAGCCCCCACACCTCGTCGCCGCAAAGATCCACGGCACGTTCTGGATGTACTGGGGCGAGATCACCGTCCGCCTCGCCACCTCCCCCGACCTCATCCACTGGACCCCCGTCGAAACTCCAACCACACATACCGCGATCGAAGTCCTCACCAAGCGCTCCGGCCACTTCGACTCCGGTTTTCCCGAGGTCGGCCCACCCCCGCTCCTCACCCCCAGCGGCATCCTCGTCCTCTACAACGGCAAGAATGATCCCACCACCGGCGACCGGAACCTCGGCCCCAACGCCTACGCCGCCGGCGAAGCCGTCTTCGACCCCGACAACCCCGCCCACCTCCTCTCCCGCGCCGACACGCCCGTCCTCAAGCCCGAACAGCCCTGGGAGAAGACCGGCCAGTACGCCGCCGGAACCACCTTCGCCGAAGGTCTCGTTCTCTTTCACAACCAATGGCTCCTCTTCTACGGCTGCGCGGACTCCGCCGTCGGCCTCACCACCGCCCCATACGTTCCCTGACCGTCCGCATCGCCCTGCTACCATCGAGGCTGACCCATCATCATGACCGAAACCACACCAGCCGTCACCGCCCCCACACGCGTCCGCATCGCCCCCTCCCCCACCGGCGACCCCCACGTTGGTACCGCCTACATCGGCCTGCTCAACTACGTCTTCGCCAAGCAGCGCGCGGGCAAGTTCGTCCTCCGCATCGAAGACACCGATCGCACCCGCTTCGTCCCCACCTCCGAGCAGATGATCTTCGAGTCCCTCCACTGGGTCGGCCTCACCTGGGATGAAGGCCCCGACGTCGGCGGCCCCTTCGGCCCCTATCGCCAGTCCGAGCGCACCGAAATCTACCGCCAGCACGCCGAGATCCTGCTCGCCAACGGCTGGGCCTACCGTGCCTTCGAAACTCCCGAAGAGCTCGAAGCCGAACGCAAATCCCAGACCGCCGCCAAGCTCCCGCCCAAGTACATCGGCCGCTCCCGCAACCTCACCGAAGCCGAGATCGCCGCCGAGCTCGCGCCCGCAGACGGAAGCCCGGCCAAGCCCTACACCATCCGCCTCCGTGTCCCGCAAAACACCAGCACTACGTTTCGCGACGAGCTCCGCGGCGACATCACCTTCGATCACGCGAACGTCGACGATCAGGTCCTGCTCAAGTCCGATGGCTTTCCCACCTATCACCTCGCCAACGTCGTCGACGATCACCTCATGCGGATCACCGACGTCATCCGCGCCGAAGAGTGGATCTCCTCTACCCCCAAGCACGTCCTTCTCTATGAGGCCTTCGGCTGGCAGCGCCCCCGCTTCTGGCACATGCCCCTTCTCCGCAACCCCGACAAGAGCAAGATCTCCAAGCGCAAGAATCCCGTCTCGCTCGTCTACTACCTCGAAGCCGGCTTCCTCCCCCAGGCCATGCTCAACTTCCTCGGCCTCATGGGCGGCGGCATGGCCCAGCCCACCGAGCAGGAGATCGTCTCGAAAGGTCTGAACACCAAAGAGGGCGACCTCTTCACGCTCTCGGACATGGTCGAGAAGTTCCGCTTCGAAAAGATCTCCCTCGGCGGCCCCGTCTTCGATCTCACCAAGCTCAAGTGGCTCAACGGCGAGTACCTCCGCCGCCTCTCGCCCGAAGACTTCTACACCGCCCTCCGCCAGAACGTCCTCTCCGACGACTATCTCCGCGACATCGCCGCGCTTATCCAGAACCGCGTCGAAACCCTCGCCCAGTTCGGCGACATGACCAACTTCTTCCTCGCCGACAACATCATGCCCACCCCCGAGATCTTCGTCCCCAAAAAGCGCTCTCTCGAAGACACCCTCACCTTCACCGCCGATCTCCTCACCACCCTCGAAGCCGCCCCCTGGGAGCCCGACGCCATCGAGGCCGCCATGAAAACCCTCGGCGAGTTCAAGCAGTGGCCGGTCAAGGAAAACTTCATGCTCCTCCGCGCCATCCTCACCGGCTCCACCCAGTCCCCACCCCTCATGGACTCCCTCATCATCTTCGGCAAGCCCCGCTCCATCGACCGCATCCGCCGCTTCCTCAACACCCAGACCGACCTCGCCAAACGCGCCGGCAACCAGAAAAAGTAACGCGAAGGAGTCGCCACATGCCCGCGAAACAGATCCTCCCCGGCCTTTACAGCATCGCCATTGGCGCCGTGAACGCCTTCTTCCTCGATGACCCGGCGGGCGGCATCCTCATCGACACTGGCTTTCCCGATAAGCATGCCGTCATCGTCGACGCTTTGGCCCGCATTAACAAGCAGCCGACTGACATCCACCACATTCTCCTCACCCACGCTCACCCGGACCATATCGGCAGCGCCGCCGCTCTCCAGAAACTCACCGGTGCCACGACCTACGCGCACCCCATCGACGCCCCGCTCATCCGCGCCGGCAAAGGCTGGCCCAAGCTCACCCCCACGCCCGGCCTCCTCAACCTCCTCATCGTCAAGTTCCTCGTCCGTCCTGCCATGCAGGTCGAGCCCGCCACCATCGATCGCGAGCTCAACGACGGCGACCTCATCCCCATCGCCGGCGGCATCACCGCAATCCACACCCCCGGCCATCGCGCCGGCCAGATCTCCTTCCTCTGGCCCCAGCACGGCGGCGTCCTCTTCGTCGCCGACGCCGCCATGAACGAGTTCGGCCTCGGTCTCACCATTGCCTACGAAGACCTCGAGCTCGGCAAACAAAGCCTCCGCAAACTCGCCGCGCGCGAGTTCCAGATCGCCTGCTTCGGCCACGGCAAGACGATCTCCGAGAATGCGTCTACCCAGTTCAAGAAAACCTTCGCTTAGACCGCTGAACTCCACTTTCGCGAGAAAGCCTGGGGAGAGTGCTGTCGTCGTTGGAACGCCACACAACCAGTCCCCGCAAGCTGTCACATGACCGATTCGATTGACAGACCATCTCGCCGCCCGCTACCGTGACCCAGTTGCTCCGGCAGCCCACGCCGACCTCTAATCCCAGGACTCTTTCCTTGATCCGAACGACCTTTGTCCCAAGCAGACGCCTCGCCGCCGCCCTCGCCGTAGCCTGCATCCTCGTCACTCCCAGCATCTCCCAGACTGCTCCCGCGACACCCACCCCGACCCAGGGCCCCGCTCCCTACAGCGGCAGCCGCGGCCAAAGCCTCAAGGACGGCGTCCAGATCCAGACCGCCTACCGCGAAGATCTCGTCGCCATGGAAGACGGCATCCCCACCAAAGCCCCCGCCACTCCCAAAAAGCCTCGCAAGGTCCTCGTCCTCTGCAAGGCCGCCGGCTACGTCCACTCCTCGATCCCGCTCGCCGCCGCCACCGTCAAGGCTATGGGTGAAAAGACCGGCGCCTACGCCACCACCATCACCTACGACTCCGCCGACATCACCGCCGGGAACCTCGCCCAGTACGACGCCATCGTCCTCGACAGCACCACCATGAACTTCCTCGACGACCCGAAAGACGCAGCCGCCACAGAAGCCCGCCGCAAGGCCCTGCTCGACTTCGTCCGCGGCGGCAAAGGCCTCGTCGGCATCCACGCCGCCGCCGACACCTACCACTCGCCCGAGCCCTTCACCAACGGTCCACCCACCGGCACCTGGCCTGAGTTCAACACCATGGTCGGCGGCTTCTTCAAGTTTCACTGGGTCTACCCACAGCTCCTCACCGTCAAGATCGACGACCTGAAAAGCCCCCTCACCTCCATGTTCCACGGCCAGGAGTTTCAGATCCACGACGAGACCTACACCCTCGTGCAGGATTCCTTCTCCCGCAGGAACGTCCACGTCCTCACCAGCGTCGACTACAGCAAGATGAGCGCCGAGGATAAAGCCAAGGAGAAGTTCCCCCGCACCGACGGCGACTACGCCCTCAGCTGGATCCGCCGCGAAGGCAAAGGCCGCGTCTACATGGAAGTCCTCGGCCACAGCGAGCACATCTACGCCAACAACCCCATGATGGAGCACGTCCTCGCCGGCATCCAGTACGCCCTCGGAGACCTGCAGGCCAACGACGCCCCCAGCGCCAAGTAGAGCTGACGATGCAAGCCCGCAGCTGCGATCATCCGATCCGCAGTAGCAACCTACGCCCCTCACTCTTGCAGTTTTTTGCTTGTCATTCCGAGCGAAGCGGGATTCCCCGCGTTCGTCTTTCGCCGCGACGCACTCAGCCTCGCAGCGCAGGAACGCGCTCACCCTGGTCGCCTGCTTCTTTTGGTTGTCATCCCGTATGGATCTGCTTCTCTACCACCGCAGTTTCGGAACCCAAAGCTACCTCGCCGTAAACGGCACCGCCAGCACCAGCGTCTTCGGCGGATAGCACGCCTTCTGGTCGCACGCCTGGTACCGCAGCGTCCCCTTCAACACATGATCCCCAGCTGCCGCAATCACCGGCACCCGCAGCACCACCGCCCCGCTATACACGTCCAGCACCTCGCCCGGGTCCGTCGCAAAGCTGTAGCTCATCCCGCGCGGATACTCCACCGGCTCCATCCGCACAGCAGCATCCTGCGGCTCCAGCTTCGCCGCCGTTGGTATCAGCAGCTCCGACTTCGGCACATGCGAGTTTACGTGGTACCCGTCCGCCACTACCAGATGCACCTCAACCACGGCCCGCTTCCCTGCCGCCACGATCGCCGGCTCCGCCGCATAGGTCACATACTCCCGCTGCTGCTGCCGCGCTGGACCGCCCTGCAGATCGCCAAACTGCTGTCCGCCCACTCCAGCCAACAGCAGCAGCCCACCCAGCAAACCCGCAATCATCGTGCGCCCACCGCTGCCGCCATCGGAGCCACATTCTCCGCTGTGGTTGTTCCCACAATCTTCTTGATGTGCGCTTCCACCTCGTCCTTGCTCATCAGGCCCGCCGACTCTTCCTCGACCACGCCATTCCGATCCACAAAGAACGACATCGGCAGATAATCCACCCCGCCATACGCCGGCGAAACATTGTCGTCCGACAGCAGAATCGGATAACTCACGCCCGTCTTCTTCGCGGTCGCGGCGATCTTGTCCTTGCCTACCTCCGGGTCCTCGTTGATCCCCAGAATCTCGAATCCCTGCCCCTGGTACTGCCTGCGGAAGCCCTCAAACCAAGGCATCTCCAGCTTGCACGGCGCGCACCACGTCGCCCAGAAGTTCACCAGCACCGGCCGGCCCTTGTAGTCCGCCAGCGATACCTTCTTGCCCTCGAGCGTCACCAGTGTAAACGCCGGTGCCTTCTTCCCCACCAGCTTCGCTCCGCCATCGCCACCTGGCGCCGTGGCATCGCTGTCCTTCGTCATCTTGCCGTCTGGCGTCAGCGTCACGTGGTTCGCCGCGGCCTGCTGCATCGCCAGCCGCCGCTCCCGCAGATTGTGCCACCCCGCCCACAGCATGATCGCAATCCCCACCACCATCACGCCAACCATCAATCCCATGCGCTTCATCGCCAGATGCTCCCGCGTCGCCCGCTGTCATCTCCTCAGGCCCGCCACTTCTAAGTTTACGCTCTGCTAGCATCACCCTCGATGCCTTCCGAGACCGTACGCGACCGCACCAACATCACCCCCGCGCAGGTCGTCTCCGCTGAAGCCGCCGCTCTGGCCGCCCTCGCTCACCGCCTCGACTCCGACCTCGCCGCCCCCTTCGCCTCTGCCTTGGATCTCCTCGAGCAAGCCACCATCGTCGGTCGTCCGCTCTTCCTCACCGGCATCGGCAAAAGCGGCCTCATCGCCCAGAAGATCGCCGCCACCTTCCGCTCCACCGGCACCCCCGCCCACTTCCTCCACCCAACGGAAGCCCTTCACGGCGACCTCGGCATGCTCGCCCCTTCGGACACCCTCGTCCTGCTCTCCGCCAGCGGAGAAACCGAGGAACTCCTCGCCCTCCTTCCCATCGCGCAACGCCTCGAGCTCAACCTCCTCGCCCTCTGCTGCGCCCCCGCCTCTACCCTCGCCCGCGCCGCCACCCTCGCGCTCGACATCTCCATCTCCGAAGAAGCCTGCCCCCACAACCTCGCCCCCACCACCTCCACCACCGTCATGCTCGCCCTCGGCGATGCCCTCGCCCTCACCCTCAGCCAGCACCGCGGCTTCGCCCCCGAGCACTTCGCCAACCTCCACCCCGGCGGCCACCTCGGCCTCAAACTCACCCGCGTCCGCGACCTCCTGCACACCGGCGACAACCTCCCCAGCGTCACCCCCACCACCCTCATGCCTGACGTCATCTACGAGATGTCCCGGAAAAAACTCGGCCTCACCACCGTCGTCGATCCCGGCGGCAAGCTCCAGGGCATCATCTCCGACGGCGACCTCCGCCGCATGCTTGAGCGCGCCGGCGCAAACTCGCTCGCTCTCTCTGCCGCCGACATCATGAATCCCTCTCCCATCACCATCCCCGCCGACACCTTCGCCGCTGCCGCCCTTGCCCTCATGGAAGCCCGCAGCATCACTGCCCTCATCATCACCACCCCCACCAACCAGGTCGAAGGCATCCTCCACCTCCACGACCTCTGGAAGCTCAACCTCCTCTAGCATTCACGATCCGTTTCGGCAGTGGAAGTTCATTTGCTGCTTCTGCCCTTTTTGTTGTCATCCCGTAGGGATCTGCTTCTCCGCCACACACTGCACGCGAGCACAGCACCGTACTCTTCAAGGGAAAGGAGCCCTCACCATCCGAATCGCCACCTGGAACGTCAACTCCGTCCGTGCCCGTCTCCCTCTCGTCATCACCTGGCTCGAGATCAACCAGCCAGACGTCCTCCTCCTCCAGGAGCTCAAAGGCACTGACTTCCCCGCCGATGTCTTCGAGTCCGTCGGTTATCAGTCCGCCGCCGTCACCCAGAAGTCCTACAACGGCGTCGCCATTCTCTCTCGCCATCCCATCGACCCCATCACCACCACCCTCGCCGGCGACGAGCAGGATAGCCATGCCCGCTTCCTCGAAGCCATCATCGACGGCATTCGCGTCGTCAACATCTACCTGCCCAACGGCAACCCCGTCGGCACCGACAAGTTCACCTACAAGCTCGCCTGGATGCAGCGCCTGCTCCAGCAAATGGCCGGCTGGCTCCAGACCTCCACTCCCACAATCATCGGCGGCGACTTCAACGTCATCCCCGAAGACATCGACTGCCACAAGCCCGCCTCCTGGGTCCGCGACGCCCTCTTTCAGCCCGAGACCCGCGCCGCCTACCGCGCCTTCCTCGCTCTCGGCTACACCGACGCCTTCCGCCATCTCCACCCTGACGAGACCGGCCAGTTCACCTTCTGGGACTACTTCCGCCAATCCTTCGAGCACAACCGCGGCATCCGCATCGACCACTTCCTGCTCTCGCCTGACCTCGCCTCCCGACTCGAATCCTGCACCATCGATCGCACCCCACGCACCCAGGAGCGCCCCTCCGACCACACCCCCATCACGGTCGACCTCCGCTAACGCATCGCCGCGGGACTCAATACGCATCGCAGGTCGTCAAAGTGACTGCTCCGCCTCAACACATCTCCCCTCCGCAAGGTCACATCCCAAACCACGGAGAGCAGACATGACGCAATCTTCCGAATCCATTGCAAAAGGCTTCCTCGCAGGCCTGGTTGGCGGCATCGTCGGTACCGCGGTCCTCACCGTCTTTCAACTCGCGTCGCTCAAAGCGACCCGTCTCGCTGAAGATCAGATCGGCACCGGCGAGAAGTACACCAGAGAGCAGGAAGGCCTGCTTAAAGGCTTCGAAAGAGCCCACACCATCACGGCAGAGAAGCTCGCGAACGCTGCCGGTGTCAATCTCTCCAGGAAGCAGCGACGTAACTCGCCTATGGTCGTCGAGTTCGCCTTCGGCACCCTTTGTGCCGGCATCTACGGCTCCCTCGCCGAAGTCATCCCCGCCATCACCGCAGGCGCCGGCACGGTCTACGGCGCCACCCTCTTCACCGGCGCCAGCGAGATCGTCCTCCCCGCCCTCGGCTGGGTCGACGCCCCCGCTAAACGAACGCCCGTGCAGCACCTCGGCGGCCTCGCCGGAAACGTCATCTACGGCGCCGCTACCGAAGCCGTTCGCCGCCTGCTTCGCTAGTTCTCGCAACGGCTTACGCCTTGAACTCCGGCAGCCACCGCCGCACATACTCCTGATCATCCCGCACCAACTCACCGAACAGCTTAGGCCGATCCTGCGGTCGCAACCCCTTCTGATTGATCCGGTTCATCAGGCTCCAGTCCTTTGCCGGATGCTGCGGATCCGGATCCGCCGGCTCCTTGGCCGGCAGGTCGTACCGAGTCAGATCAATGACCCGCGGCTCCGTACCCACCTGCCAGTCCCGCACTCGCGCCAGCCGCAGATGCCGATTCATAAACCACTCAATCTCGAGATTGTTGTACGAGTCCCCCAGCCCCGATCCGCGCTCTAGAAAGTTGTAGCTCCAGTCCTCGTTCGACGGGTGCGCCGTCCGCCACATCGCCCCAAACTCTCCAAAGCTCACAAACCGCGTATCCGGCCAGCGCTTCTTCGTCTCTCCCACCCACATCCGCAGCGCCGAGCACACCAGGTCCCTGCCGAACTCGCCCACCATCTCCGCCTCCCAGATATTCGTCACCCACCCGAACCCGTTCCGCCGGTATCCCTCGTCAAAGTGGATCGCCTCCGTATGCATCACCTCGCGATGCCCCAGGTCCAGCCCCCACCCGATGTACGTCTCAAGCGGCCCCACCCCGCGCCGGCTGTTATAGCCCGTAATCTTCGCGTCAAGCGCCCCACTCCGCCGCGCGCAGATAAAGTCCATCGTCCATCCATCCAGGTTTACGCAGTCGATAAAGTCCTTCGACCCCTGCGCCGGCTTGCAGAAGTGCTCCGTCGACGGATAGAACGGGTACGACACCGACCCATCCGCCCCGCCTCCGTCAATCGCCTGCTGACTCCAGATCACCGCGTGCGCCGCATGAATCTTCTCTTTCTCCGCCAGGTACTTGAGCGTATCCGCCGAGAGAAACCCACCCATAATGCACTGCGGCCGATACCCCTTCCCCACAAATCCGGTGATGATCTCGATCGCCTCCGTCATCTCCCGGTTCACCCGCGCCCGCGGCAGATACATCGCCGGGAAATACCCCGGAAAGTACGACACCTCGTCGCCAAATCGCTCATGGCACTCCACCGCGTACGCCCGGATCTCCTCGTAGTTCTTCCGCTTATCCTCGAGCGCATTCAGCGTGAACCCCCACGTCAGCCGTCCCTCCGGATCGCCCTGCCGAAACGCCTCCCGCATCGCCCGCACGCCGTCCAGCGTGTGCCACGTGGACTCATCCCGAGCCATCAGCTTCACATCCCGCGACACCTCCCACGGCGTCGTCCGGATCATGATGCAGAACGTCGCAAAGCGCCCACCCCTCAGTCTCGCGCCAGCACTCGCATCCTGCGTCGCAGCCAGCAGATCACTCGCCATCCGCAGCGGCACCGCTCCCGCCGCCATCCGCAATCCGCTCAATGCCGCCCCCGCTAAAAGTGTCCTTCGCCTCAACTAGTCTGGTCCCTTCTCGCTTCAGACACTCTAGATGGGGAACGAGCGATGGAACTACCAGCCGCCGATCACCCCGCCCGGCTGTGAGCCATCTGCTCTAACAGCGCCGCAAACCGCGGATCCGCCCGGAACGGCTCCCACTTCGGCTCGGTCAGCAGCGAGATCGCAAACGAAGACCGCACCTCCAGCGCCTCCTTAAGGCACGCAAACGCCGCATCTCGGTCGTTCATCGACGCATACACCACCGACACCAGATACGGATCCACGAACATCCGCTCACCCTTCGTTTGCAGCCGCCGCACCATCCCCAGCGCCCCCTCCCGATCCCCCGAAGCCCCCATCGCGTACCCCATCTCCGCGTCCAGCAGCGGCGGCTCAAACCCGTTCCTCTGCTCAAAGCTCTCCAGCACACGGATCGCCTCCGCATGCTTGCCCTGCGCGTTCAGCGTCTTGCCCATGCCCCAGTACGCCACCGGCGACTGCGGATCGGCCGCCAGCGACTCCTGGTAGTGCCGCAGCGCCGCGCCGTAGTCACCACGGTAGAAATCCACGCACCCCAGCTCCGCCATCAGCGACGAAGACTGCGGGTCGAAGGTCAACATCCGCCGCAGGATCTCCTCCGCCCTCCGCGGTCTTCCCTTCTGCTCAATCAGATGAACCGTGCAGCTCAGCGTGCTCACCGCCGCCTCCTCCGCCCCCGCCGTCGCCATCTCCGCATCCGCCGCCGGCAGGTCCCAGTCGTACACCAGGTGGATCAGGCCCAGGCTGCCGTGCGCCTCCCCCAGCGACGGATTGATCGCCAGCGCCCGCTGCGCAAACTCCCGCGCCACCGGCATATGCTCCCGCGGCGCCTCAAAGTACAGGCTCAGCAGCACATGCTCACTCGCCAGCGCAGACCACGCCAGGTCAAACTGCGGATCAAGCGCCACCGCCTTCTCGAAGTGTCCAATCGCCTGGTGCAAATCCGGCGGCGCCCCGTTGCGCGCCAGCGCATCCCCCTCCAGAAACTCCTGGTACGCCTGCGCATTCGAGGTCACACTTCGCAGCACCAGCGTCGGGTCTAGAGCCGAGCTCTCCGCTGAAAGCTTCCGCAGCACATCCCGCTGCACCTCCGCCTGCACCACCCGCAGGTCCTCCGTATCGGCAAGGTACTCCCGGTCCAGCAGCACCGATCCGTCACTCGTTCGGCTCACCTCCACCGCCAGTGAGAGGTGCTCCGGCGTCCGCCGCAGCTCGCCCGTCATCACCGTGTCCACATGCAGTGCCTTCGCAATCGCTCCCGCATCCCCCGCCCGGTCGCGGTACCGGAACATCGTCGACCGCGCCATCAGCCGCAGCGCCGGCACCTGCGAGAGCTGCCGGATCAGGTCGTCCGTCAGCCCATCCGCCACATAGCCCAGACTCGCGTCCCCGGTCCTGTTCACGATCGGCACAATCGCCAGTGAGACCGCCGGCGCGCTCGATCGCTCCCGCGCCTGCGATCGCCCAAACCGCCACAGCATCACCGCGCCCACAAGCACCACCAGCAAACACGCCGCCACCAGCGTCCACACCCGCCGCCGCGGCCAACCAATCTCCCGCCCCGGACCAGCACCCGTCTCACCCGTCGGCGACCTCGCCTCTGCCGCCGTGGCAACCACCATCGTCGCCGGCACCACAGTCTCCGGCACCAGCCGCCGGTGCAGCGTCGCCGCATAGCCGCCCTTCGGTACCTCGATCAGCCACGGATCGTCCCTGCCCTCTTCGTCGTAGTACTCACGCAATCGGCTGCGCAGCCGGCTCGCCTCCACCCGCACCGTCGCATCCACCGAGGGATCATAGGTCGCACCTCGATCGAACACGTCGACCGCAACCGTGTACTCCTTCACGCTCACCGGCGGCTCACTCAGCGCCGCGTCCACCAGGTACCGCAGAAAGCGCTGGCTGCGCTGCGCCCGCTCAAAGATCCGTGACTGCAGCACCCGCTTCAGCTGCAGTTCGATCGCCTCAGGATCGACCTGTGTCTTCGCGTCGATCATCGTCAGACCTCGTCCCAGTGACAAAAATAAGCCGGAACGCCGTAACTTACGACGGGAAACTTCACGCCTCCAGGGAAAAAGCCAACAGTGATCTCGGCTTCGCAGCCAATCGTCTGCACCCAGGAGTTCTCCTTTGAACACACGCCTCCGTTCCCTTATCTGTTCTCTCAGCTGCCTGCTGGCCGGCGCCTCACTCGTATCTCAAGCACACGCGCAACTTCCGCTCGATGCCTCGAAGCTCACTCCCTTCGCCACCGGCTTCCAGGGGCCGCGCGGCATGGTCTTCGGTCCCGATCGCTTCCTCTATGTCGCCGAGGGCGGCGCCAGCGGCTCCAACTCCACGGTCGGCTCCTGCACCCAGGTCCTACCGCCCATCGGTCCGTATAAAGGCGGCGCCACCGCCCGCATCTCCCGCGTCGATGAGAGCGGCAAACGCACCACCCTCGCCACAGGCCTTCCCTCCGCCCTGAACGCTGTCGGCGACATCTCCGGCGTGGCCGACCTCGCCTTCCTCGACAACGAGCTCTATGCCCTTCTCGCCGGCGGCGGCTGCTCGCACGCCAATCCCACTCTTCCCAACGGCATCGTCAAGGTCAACCTCCACAACGGAAACTGGAAGTACCTCACCGATCTCAGCGTCTTCCTCGCGGAGCACCCCGCCGCCTACGTGGACGCCGGCGACTTCGAAGCCGACGGCCAGCCCTATAGCCTGCTCGCCTTCAACGGTCATCTCTTCTCGACCGAGGCCAATCACGGCCAGCTCATCCGCACGACGCTCCAGGGCGAGAATCACCTCGTCGCCGACATCTCCTTCCATCTCGGACACGTCGTCCCCACCGGCCTCACCGAGGCCAACGGCAACCTCTACGTCGCCAGCCTCGGTCAATTCCCCATCACCCCCAACTGGGAGAAGCTGATCACCTTCTCCAAAGACTCGGCCTTCATCGATACCACCCTCGGCCTGGCCACCAAGCCGAGCGATCTCAGTGGCTTCCGTCTCGCCGCCGTCCGCGCTGGTCTCACCGGAACACTCAACCTGAAACTAGGTCCTGATGGTCTGCTCTACGCCTTGGAGTTCTCCACCGCCGCCGGCTACCCCACACCCGGTACCGGCAAAGTCGTCCGCCTCAACGCGGACGGCAAATTTGAAGATGTCGTCGTTGGCCTCACGGTTCCCACCGGCATGGCCTTCGGCCCCGACAAAGCCCTCTACATCTCCAACTTCGGTGACGCACCCCCGGGAGCCGGCCAGATCCTCCGCGTCTACATCCCCATGTAGCGCAAAACCTCAACCCACAAAGCCCCTCGTCGCCTGGCTGATCGAAGCAGGCGACGAGGGGCTTCGGTGCGTTTCACTCTCCCGCCGCCGCACCAGATTCCCTCCCATCTGGACCGATTCGCCCCGGTAACAGACAATCAAAGAGCACCATCCGAGCGCGCGTGACTTCGCCGCCGCAAGAGAGAGGCTCGTCCCTAAGCATGCATCGCTGGTCCCAGCTCTTCATCCCCACCCTCCGCGAGTTCCCCGCCGACGCCGAAGTCGCCAGCCACAAGCTCCTCCTCCGCGGCGGCTACGTCCGCCAGCTCGGCGCCGGCCTCTACAGCTATCTCTTCCTCGGCAACCGGTCCATCAACAAGATCGTGGCCATCATCCGCGAAGAGATGAACACCATCGGCCAGGAGTTCTTCCTCCCCGCCCTCATCCCCGCCGAAATCTGGATCGAGTCCGGCCGCTGGGCCACCATGGGCCAGAACATGTTCCGCCTCCAGGACCGTAAAGGCGCCGACCTCTGCCTCGGCATGACCCACGAAGAGGTCATGACCACCCTCGCCCGCGACGAAGTCCGCTCCTACAAGCAGCTCCCCCAAATCTGGTACCAGATCCAGACCAAGTTCCGCGACGAGCCCCGCCCCAAGGCCGGTCTCCTCCGCGTCCGTCAGTTCCTTATGAAGGACAGCTACTCCTTCGATCTCGACCCGGCCGGCCTCGATCTCTCCTACAGCAAACACGACGCCGTCTACCGCCGCATCTTCACCCGCTGCGGCCTCGACTTCCTTGCCGTCGAAGCCGACTCCGGCTCCATGGGCGGCTCGCAATCTCAGGAGTTCATGGTCTACACCGAGGCCGGCGAAGATCTCATCGCATCGTCCACGTCAGGGTATGCAGCAAATCTAGAACGCGCCACCTCCCGCCTCGCTCCCGTCGAAAACCTCCCGCCCACCGGCGACGGCGCCCCCGAGCTCATCAGCACCCCGGGCATGGGCGCCATCGCCGACATCTGCGCCTTCCTCAACATCTCCCCCATCCACGACATCAAGTGCGTCGCCTTCATGGGGGAGCGCACTTTCCCCACCGGCACCCGCGAGAAAGCCGTCATCGCCTTCCTCCGCGGCGACCATCAGGTCAACGAGACCAAGCTGCAGAAGGCCTCGCAGTCCGACGCCCTCCGTCCCATGACCCCCGAGGAGCTCACCCAGTACCTCAACGCCCCCGCCGGCTTCCTCGGTCCCGTCGGCCTCACCGTCCTTCCCGCCTGGGCCATGAAGTACGACCACGGCTTCTACACCGCCGAATCGCTCGCCGCCGCCAAAGGCCTGAACCCCGACAAGCAGGCCCAGCTCCTCAACCCCCACGCCGCCACCGTCATCCTCGACACCGCCCTCACCGGCCGCGAAAACATGATCTGCGGCGCCAACCAGCTCGACTATCACCTTCGCAACGTCTCGATCGCGCGTGATGTCACCGCAACCCTCACCGAAGACATCCGCAACGTCTCGGAAGGCGAGCCCGACCCCATCGACGGCAGCCCCCTTCGCCTCGGCAAAGCCGTCGAAATCGGCCACATCTTCAAGCTCGGCTATAAATACTCGGAGTCCATGGGCGCCCGCGTCCTCAACGCCGCCGGCAAGGAAGTCACCCCCATCATGGGCTCCTACGGCATCGGCGTCGAACGCATCCTCACCGCCGCCATCGAGCAGAGCGCAGCGAACTTCGTAGCCCAAAGCGCCGCCACCTTTGCCGGCGCGCAGGGTATCGCCGATCCCGCCGCCAACCCCGCCTACGCCCTCCCACCCGCCATCGCCCCCTTCACCGTCGTCGTCACCGTCACCAACGTCCGTGAAGAAGCTCTTCGTCTCGGCGGCGAACACATCGCCCAGACCCTCGAGTCCGCCGGCCATGACGTCCTCCTCGACGACCGCGACGAGCGCGCCGGCGTCAAGTTCAAAGACGCCGACATCATCGGCATCCCCTTCCGCGTCACGGTCGGCAAGCGCTTCGCCGAAGGCTTCGTCGAGTTCACCGACCGCCTCCGCAACGAATCCGCCGATGTACCCGTCTCTGCAATCGCCGCCCATCTCACCGCCCGCATCTCAGCCACCAGCAACCGCAGCACCGCCGCCGACCTCCCCATCGCCGCGCAGGAATCGTCTAAGGGGGAGTAACACATGGCCGTCACACTGAAATACCGAAGCCGCAACGAAGGCGGCCGCGACACCGCCGCCGGCCAGCCGCGACCCCGCGCTGCCTTCTTCACCCATCCCCTCGTCCGCCTCTTTCTGATCCTCATCGTCGCCGTCCTCGTCCTCGTCGGCGTCTTCGCCGTCTACTCCTACCAGCACTACAAGACCGTCGTCGACGATCGCCTCGCCGCCGGCCCGCTCTTCGCCCCCGTCGCGCAGATCTACGCCGCCCCCCGCGAGGTCCGCACCGGCCAGGTCCTCACCGCCGAAGAGATCGCCGTCGACCTCCGCCGCGCCGGCTACGCCGCCAACTCCCAGCTCGGCACCTACGAGCTCCGCGATCCAAACACCATCTTCATCAAGCCCGGACCGCAGTCCTACCACTCCACCGATGGCGCCACCGTCGTCACCACCAGCGGCCCCGACGGCGACAAGGTCCAGTCCATCACCGCCGAAAACGGCGCGCAGCTCGCCGCCTACCAGCTCGAGCCCCAGCTCATCACCGCCCTCTCCGAGGACAAGAACCGCACCAAGCGCCGCCTCGTCACCTTCAACGAGATCCCCCACCAGCTCGTCCAGGCCCTCACCTCCATCGAAGACCGCCGCTTCTTCGAGCACGGCGGCGTCGATTACCACTCCATGCTCGGCTGGGCCTACCACGATCTCCGCGGCGATCGCCGTTACTCCGGTGGCGGCTCCACCCTCACCATGCAGCTCTCGCGCGGCATCTTTCTCTCGCCCGAGCGCCGCCTCAAACGCAAACTCATCGAAATCCTCATCACCTTCCATCTCGAATCCCGCTTCACCAAGCAGCAGATCTTCGAGATGTATGCCAACCAGATCAACCTCGGCCAGCGCGGCTCCTTCGGCGTCAACGGCTTCGGCGAGGCCGCCCAGGCCTACTTCGGCAAAGACCTCCGCCAGCTCGATCTCTCCCAGTTCGCCCTGCTCGCCGGCATGGTCCAGAGCCCCAGCCGCCTCAACCCCTACCGCCATCCCGAGCGCGCCATCGAGCGCCGCAACGTCGTCCTCAATTCCATGGTCGAGACCGGCGACATCACCCCCGCGCAGGCCCGCACCGCCTCCGCCGAGCCCCTCCACCTCGCCCCGCAGAACGTCGACGCCAGCGAGGCTCCCTACTTCGTCGACCTCGTCCACGACCAGCTCAACCAGCGTCTCGGCGAGCAGGAGCAGACCCATGACTCGCTCCGCATCTACACCTCGCTCGACCCCGAACTTCAGCGCGTCGCCTCCGAGGCCGTCGAGATCGGCATGCGCAACGTCGACTCCATCATCGAAAAGCGCAAGCGCGGCAACGGCGACTCCTCCGCCCCGCCCCAGGTCGCCCTCGTCGCCCTCAACCCCCACACCGGCCAGGTCCTCGCCCTCGTCGGCGGCCGCAACTACAACAGCTCCCAGTACGATCACGCCGTCGCCAGGCGCCCCACCGGCTCCATCTTCAAGCCCTTCGTCTACGCCGCCGCCTACAACTCCTCGCTCAACGGCACCGCCCTCGGCGACGGCAACCCCTTCTCCGCCATCACCCAGCTCAACGACGAGTCCACCACCTTCACCTACGACAACGGCCGCAAGACCTACAACCCCCAGAACAAGCTCTCCGGTTTCAAGGGCCAGGTCACTGCCGTCTACGCTCTCGCCCACTCGCTCAACGCCGCCACCGTCTCGCTCGGCCAGCAGGTCGGGTTTGAGAACGTCGCCGCCCTCGCCCGCGCCTCCGGCATCACCGCCGCCCAGGGAACTCCGTCCGTCGCCCTCGGCTCCTACGACGCCACCCCGCTCGACATGGCCGGCGCCTACACCGTCTTCGCCAACGGCGGCGTCCACCTCAAGCCCTGGATGCTCGCCAGCGTCCGCAACACCAACGGCGACATCGTCACCGACTTCACCCCGCAGGCCCAGCAGGTCATGGATCCCCGCGCCGCCTTCCTCACCCAGTCCCTGCTCGAAAATGTCATGGCCTTCGGCACCGGCGCCGCCGCCCGCTCCCGCGGCTTTCCCTACCCCGCCGCCGGCAAGACCGGCACCTCCCACGACGTCTGGTTCGCCGCCTACTCCTCCAACCTCCTCTGCGTCATCTGGATCGGCAACGACGACTACACCGACGTCAAAATGCAGGGCGCCACCGCCGCCGCCCCCATCTGGGGCGAGTTCATGAAGCGCGCCCAGAAGCTCCCGCAGTACTCCGACATGAAGAGCTTCGTCGCCCCCGCCGGCGTCCAGGTCGTCCGCCTCGACAAGACCTCAAACCTCCTCGCCGACGCCTCCTGTCCCGACGACTACACCGCCGCCTTCCTCGACGGCACCGTCCCCCAGAACACCTGCGCCGCCATGAACGAGAGCCCCGGCAACTTCGTCACCCGCATCTTCTCGAGCGACACCAGCCCCTACGCCCACCCCGATCCCGCCAACAACCCCAACGGCAGCCCTAACCCCTCCCTAGCCGGCCCCGCCAACCCCGGCGACCCCAACCCCAACGACCTCAACCCCGACGGCACCCCCAAAAAGAAAAAGGGCTTCTTCGGCCGACTCTTCGGCAGCGGCGACAACAAATCCAAACAACCCCAACCCCCCAACCCACCTCCACAGTAGCGAGCCGCGTCCTCTTATCCCGGCCTCGTCACGGCAAGAGATGCCAAGCTTCTTTGTAGGGATCGAGCCAGCCTCGCGTGTACGGACTGGCCTCATCGCCGCAGTTGATCGTGTAGTCGGGCATGAAGCGACGGAAGTCCGAGTCCTTCCGCTGATGACCGTTCTTGCCGGGACGGAAGAGCCAGGTGCGATGCATGACTTCAAGAACTTGGGCGACTACGGCGCTGGGAACAAGGTAAGTCACGGGCGCAGGACGCTCAGTGCTGACGAAGTCGACAAAGGCATAGAAGAGGCCCCCTGCGGTGAGCGCCTCGTGCTTCTTGCTCATATGCCAGCCGTGATCAGTGCCCTTGCCGCGGCGTGTCTTCACCTGCACGGCGCAGAGACGATCGCCGTCCACGGAGGAAACAACGATGTCGGCATTGGGAACACCGCGACGTGCCTGCGCGGCGATCTTACCCAGCAGTGAGAGCCGGGCAAGGACGTAATACTCGCCGGCAGCTCCGATCATGGTCGAGTGCTTAATGCTGAGTGGAGAGGAACCCATTTCGGAAGAATAGAAGCAGAAGACTCTTATCTTACGACTACGCGTGGCACTTCTGGGTCACTAGACAGGGCTTCGTCGTTACTACGCCGAATGACACCGAGTGACTGCGAAGCTGTCGTTGAGAGATAGGCTCTCAGAGCTGGGCCACCCGCATGGGTTCCTCATTGACACCGGTTATCTTAGCTGGATGGGACTCAAACAAAAACCACCTCGGGATCAAACGCCTCCTAGAAAGGGCGGAACGTCAAACACACAGATCAATCACACCGAAGGTGCTCATGCGCTCGACACGCTACAAGCGTTACAGATTGAGAAACTCGGCTATGAGCTTGGGCTCGGCCGGAAGTTAGAAGTCCTTAAGGGTTTTCTCTCGATAGTCACTGCCATGGGCGTGGTCTTCACAATTTATCTCGGTGTTAGTTCTCAAAAACAATCCGCTGCATACAGAAGCGATGATCGCCTGGATCGAACAATTGCACGTTTATCAAGCCACGAACCTTCAGAACGCTTAGCGGGCCTAGCCGGAATGGAGCAGTTCTTACAAGGCGACGACTCTGACAAGCAGAGATCGGCTCTCATTTACCTAGTGAATGCCGCAACAATTGAGAACGATGCTGCCATAAGAGGTGCGATTGAAAACACATTCGAAGCCTTGTCAAAGCATCCAGTTGCATCATCCGTGTTGAACCCTGCATTGGAGTTGGCGAGAAACGACAATATTTCTCTGTTGCGCCGACGCGAAGACTCCTTCATGAAAGAACAAATAGGTCTAACGAAACGAGCTAGTAGTCCTCAGTATTCTGAAGTGCCAATCGGAGATCAAGCCGATCCGGGAAATCTTCCTCTCCAGAGCACCGGGCGGATCATAGCCTCGCTGGTGCGCGCGGGCGCCAAAATAGGCGACCTGAAAGGCATATATTGCGTGGAGTGTAATTTCTCCGGCGACAAGATAGATCAGTCTGGGGTGAGCTTCGAAGGCGCTCTTCTCAGAAGAGCAGATTTTTCGAGAGTAAAGCTGGATTCAGCTAGTTTTCACAATGCAGATCTAGTTCTCGCCAACTTCACTAGATCAAGCCTTCGAGGTGTTGACCTTTCGTCTGATTCCACGTTCGTACCGTACACGATAGTAGCTGCTACTGCAGTTGGCGATATGTACGCCAGCTACGGAACAATCTTCGCGTGTGCAGATTTGGAAAATGCTAAGCTGTCCGGACGTCTACTTTTCACGCTCATTTACGACGATCCAATATGGGGAGGCAACGAAAGAGACGAGTTTTTCGCGGCGAACGTACGTGGTGTCGACTTTACCGGTGTTCAGGTCGGTGTCGCAGTACCGGTGTCTAAGTTTTCGGGAGATCCGCTAAAAGACAGACTGCCAGATTCCCTAAGTCCACTTCTACCTGAAGCGCTATCGATCCAAACTGACGCCCTCCATTACTTCAATAACGACCCTTACCGAATTTGGACAGGCCCTTGGACTATGGGCAGAAACCTTACTCCATGGGAACACTATAGAACAGACTTGATATTCTCACTTGGCTCTCTTAGGTCTGCTTTAGGTTGGCAGCAAGCGAAACTTCCTAGCCCTTTTCTTTCAATGATGGTGGGTCACGAAAACGAGCTCGGGAAGGCTCCGATATCTTACGACTGCAACACAGGCCAGAAAAAAGTAGACATCAGCACAATGTTCGATGGCACTCGAATGACCGGATCGGCCCGCTTCTAAACTACTACCTCGTGACGCTCTTGGCTAAGTTTTTCGTTTGATCGATGTCGCAGACACAGCGAACTGCGATGTGGTTGGCGGGGAGTTGAAGAGGAACGGCTCGAGCCGGGAGGAGGAGTCGCGGCAATGACCTCTTACGGCGGAAAAGCATCAGCAGAACATCACCTGTCGCCCTCTCTCCTTCGTTCCTGCCGCCTCGTCTCACTCCTCTCCGGACGCATGGGATCGTGGCGCAATTACCTCCATCTGATCTCTACAATAGATCTCAGCAAGCACCGGGGATCACCGGGGAGGGATCACCCCGGAGATCCAGACCTAACGCATGTGCGCTCAATATTTTAGGATCAAAACATGGGGGGAGGGGGACTAACACCCAACCTTCCGCCGCCGGCTCCCAAACTCGCCGCCCACCGGAGCCACCGCGCTCTGCCCCTCACTCGGCACCCACGGCTGGCAGCTCGGACACCAGTACGTCGACCGCGCCTGCTCGCCCTGCTTGCGCATCATCACCGTCGCCCCGCACCGCCGGCACTCCTGCCCCTGCCGTCCGTACACCCACAGCCGGTCCTCCCGCCGCATAGAATTCGTCGTCCGCCGGTTTCCCGAATACGTCACGATCCCGTCCCCCGAGCCATCGAGCACATTCGCCTTCAACCACTGCTGGCTCTTGTCGACCATGATCTCCCGCTCCCGCGCCGTGATCGTCCGCATCGCCCGGAACGGATTCACCCCCGCCGCAAACGCCACCTCGCTCTTGTACACATTCCCCAGCCCCGCCAGCACCCGCTGGTTCAGCAACACCACCGCAATCTCCGCCTCCGGATGCTCCACCCCGTACGCCGCCAGCCGAGCCACCCCACCCTCCACCGTAAACTCGTCCGAAAGCATATCCGGCCCCAGCTTCGGCACCTGACTGCTTCGCTCGAGCGACCGCGCCGTGTGGAACTCCACGATCGGCACGTTGAACGCCACCGCCTCCCATCCCTCCGCGGAGCCCTCAGCCGGACCAACCCGGATCGCCACCCGCATCCGGCTCTTCCCCATCCACCACTTCTCCCCGGTCCGGTAGATGTGCCACGACCCGCTCATCAGCATGTGCGTCACCAGGATCAGATCGCCCGAGAACCACACCAAGCACCACTTCCCCCGCGACTCCACCTTCTCCACCACCCGCCCCACCACCGGCGAGTCATCATTCACCCGCGCAATCGGCGCCAGGTTGGTCTCGAACCCCGTCACCACCTTGCCCGTCAGCGCCTTTCCCAAAGCCCGCGCCGCCCGATAGATTGTGTCCCCTTCAGGCATTCGGCCTCGCTCCCATCCGTCCACTCGGCAGCGCCGGCAGATTCCGCCGTACATTGAACCCCATCGCCCCCGCCTGGAACCCCGCATCCAGCAGATACCGAGCCAGCGGACTCTCCGCTGCCGCAACTCCGTTCACCGACGCCACCAGCATCCCCACCCGCGAACTCGCATCACTCGCCGACGTCACACCCTCCTGCCCTTGCACCCGCGTCACCAGGAACTCCGCCAGCGCTCGCCCCACCTGCCCCCGTGCCGGCTCCTCCTCCGGCAGCCAAACCTGTAAGTTCGGATTCCCCCGCCGCAGATACGCCACCAGCGCGCCGTCACACAGGATCACCCGCGCCCCCACACTCCGCTGCAACGATGAGGAAGCATCCGGTGCCGCCGGCCACTTCAGCAACGCCCCATAGGGATTCGCCGGATCCGTCGCCGCCAACTGCACCATCTCCGCCTCGTCACCCTCCCGCTCCCCGCGTAGCGATCGCAACAGATCCACCGCCGCCGGCATCGCAAACTGCGTCGCGCCCAGGTCCGCCGCAAAGAACCCCCGCCGGATCTTCCCACTCTCCTCCATCGCCTTCAGCACGTCATACACCGCCGAGAACCCACCCACCAACCCCTCCGCATGCGCCGTCTCCCGAAACACCACCCCATACCGCGCCAGTAACTGACCCGCCTCCGCCAAACTCCACTCCGTCGTCCGCTTCGCCCGATCCACATCGATTACAAATGCATTCGCCTGGATCGCCCACCGCCCCTGCACCGTCGGCGGCGTCGTCCGCCGGCTCCGGAATCCCGCCTGGTTGTGCACCCGCCGCGCCGCCGGCCGGCCATTCTTTGCCGTTGTCGAGGTCGCCCGCGCCCCATACGCGCGCAACGCCGACATCCCATCATTCGTCAGCATCCCACGCCACACCAGGCTCCACATCGCTTCAATTGTCTCTCCCGGATACCCCCCGCCCACCCCATCATGCAGCTCCTGAAAGAACAAGGCCCCCCGCGCTCGCAGGTATGCGAGCACCTCTTCCTCCTTGGCCGATAGCGGATCCGCCTCGCCACTTCGTACCGGCGGCCAAAGCACCGGCAGCTTCTCCGCAAGATACAAGCCAATCCGCCCGTCCCGCTCCCCGAGCGGCTCCAGCCCCACCCACACGACTTCTCCCGCCGCGATCAACGTATCCAGATCCGCAGCGCGATACCCCAGCACCCGCGACGGCAGAATCTCCGTCTCCACGATCGACGCCGGCAGCGGCGCCCCCTGCAAACTCTCAATCACATCCAGCAGCGCATCCAGCCCCCGCCGTGGCGTCACCACCCCCTGCCATCGCGTAAACAGCCGCGCCAGCACGCGCTGTTCGACGGGCTCGACCTCTTTCCGCAGTCGTGCCAGCGACTTCCGCCGCACCGCCCGCAACACCTCCACTTCGATCCACTCACGGTTTAGCCCACCCGGCCGGAAACCACCTTCCTGCACTCGCCCCAGCCCCACTAGCCGCTGAAGCACAGCTTCCACGCTCTCCGTGGGCAGGCCATATCGTTCTGCAACCTCTCTGGTCACAAAGGGTCCATGGGTCCGCGCAAATCGCCGCACCACATCGAGCAGTGCATCCGGCACACTCGTAAGAAAAGCCGTCGGCAGCCCTGGCGGCAGCGGAACCCCAATCGCATCACGGAACCGCGCCGCATCTTCCACGGCGATCAGCCGCCGCTCGCCCGCCATTCCGACCTCAAGCACACGCCGCGCCTTGATCAGCCGGTCCGCACTCTCGGCCACTTCGTCTGTTGTCGATCGCGCCCGCAGCTCCGCCCGTGTCAAGTCTCCCAGCCGCAGCAGCAGATCGTGCACCCCGTCCATCGACCGCGCCTTGTATCCGTCGGCGATGCATTGCAGCTGCTCTTCCGTTTCTTCAATCGCGTGCAGATCGAGCAACTCACGCAGATCGGCATCGCCCATCAGCTCCCGCAGCTGATCCTGGTCGATCGACAACGCCTGCGCCCTCCGTTCGGCCAGCGGCGCGTCGCCGTCATAGATGTAATTCGCCACATAGCTGAACAGCAGCGCACTCGCAAACGGACTCGGCGTCCGCGAATCCACCGTGTGCACCCGCAGCGATCGATTTCCGATCGCCCGCAGCGTCTCCATCAAGGCCGGCATGTCAAACACATCCCGCAGACATTCGCGATAGGCCTCAAGCAAAATCGGAAACGATGGGTACCGGCTCGCCACACTGAGCAGATCGTACGATCGCTTGCGCTGCTGCCACAGCGGCGTCCGCCCATCTGCTCGTCGTCGCGGCAACAGCAACGCTCGCGCCGCACTCTCACGAAACTTCGCGGCAAACAGCGCCGTCGATCCCAGCTGTCGCAGCACCAGTTCCGCCGCTTCTTCCGGCTCGAGCAGCAAGGCGTCCACCTCGGGCGGTGTCTCCGACTCCGGAAAACGCAGGCAGAACCCATCCTCGCTCCACATCGTCTCCACCTCCTGCCCGCCATTCGCCCGCAGCTTCGCGGTCACGGCCATTGCCCACGGCGCATGGATCCGGCTGCCAAACGGCGTCAGACAGCACACTCTCCAGTCGCCCAGCTCGTCCCGCACCCGCTCAATCACAATTGTGCGGTCATCAGGCACATATCCACTCGCCAGCTCCTGGTCCGCCAGGTACCGCAGCGCGTTCTCCGCCGCTCCCTGCTCCAGATCATGCGCCTGCATCAGCGTGGTCAGGGCCACACTCCGCGGTGCGTCACGCAGCTCTCGCACCAGCGCGCCAATGCGCCGGCCAAACTCGATCGGCCGCCCCGCCTGGTCGCCGTGCCAGAACGGCATCTTGCCCGCATCACCCGGCGCTGGACTCACCAGCACGCGATCGTGCGTAATCTCCTCCACCCGCCACGTCGAAGCCCCGAGAATAAACGTGTCGCCGGTCCTCTGCTCGAACACCATCTCCTCATCCAGTTCGCCCACGCGGATCGGCTTCGCATGCTGCCCTGCCAGAAACACGCCATAGGTCCCGCGATCCGGAATTGTGCCGCCATTTAGGATCGCAATCTTCTTCACACCCCCGCGCGGCGTAATCCAGTTCCGCTGCCGATCCCACGTCACCCTCGGTCGCAGCTCCGCAAACTCATCCGACGGATACCGCCCCGCCAGCATATCCAGCACACCCTCGAACACCGCCACGCTCAAGCCCGCGAACGGTGCCGCACTCCGCACCAGCCCCAGCAACGCGTCGTAGCTGATCCCCGGGCTCATCGCCTCGTCATCCGCGCGTTTCGATCGTCGCTCTGCATCTGCCACGCCCAGTGGCGGATGCGCAATCACCGCCACCATCTGCTGCGCCAGCACATCCAGCGGATTGCGCAGAAATCGTGTCGACTCCACATGCCCTTCATGCATGGCTTTTGTGACCGCGGCGCACGCAATTAGATCCGCTCGGTACTTGGGAAAGATGATTCCCGTCGACGGCGCCCCCACCTGGTGCCCCGCACGCCCGATCCGCTGCATCCCGCTCGCCACACTGGGCGGCGCTTCAATCTGGATCACCAGATCCACGGCTCCCATATCGATACCCAGCTCAAGCGAGCTTGTACACACCAGCGCCCGAATCTTTCCGGCCTTCAGCAGCTCTTCAATCTCGCTCCTCTGCGCTGCAGCTAGAGACCCATGGTGTGCCCGCGCAATCGGCTCCCCCGCCAGTTCGTTCAGTGCTCCGGCCAGCCGCTCCGCTACGCGCCGCGCGTTCACAAACACCAGCGTCGACGTGCGCCCACGAATAATCTCGAGCAGCCGCGGATGGATCGACTGCCAGATCGACGTTCGCTTCGGCCCTTGGCTCGCTGGCCCGCTCGGCAGATCCTGGATCTCCCCCAAACGCGCCATATCTTCGACCGGCACCTCGACCCGCAGCTCCAGCACCTTACGCGCCCCTGCGTTCACCACCGTCACCGGCCGGTATCGGACCCCACTCGCCGCATCCGCCTTTGCCTCGGCTTCGGCCACACTCACCGCACCGCTTCCGGCCACCGCCATCAACCCCGCGTCCACCACACCCTCCTCGGCGGACGTGGTTCCCTCCTCAATCGGCACATCACCGGCTCCTAAGTCGGCAACAAGTGCGGCGCCCGCAACAGCTACCCGCTCATCCTCGACCGGCGAGACCTCCGCACGCATCATCAGCGCAGATCCACTCCCGATCTCACCCTCCGCCCCACCCAGGAAGCGAGCCACCTCCTCGAGCGGCCGCTGTGTCGCGCTCAGCCCGATCCGCTGCAGCCTCCGTCCAGTCAATGCCTCGAGCCGTTCCAGACTTAGGGCCATGTGCGCCCCGCGCTTCGACGGCACCAGCGCGTGGATCTCATCGATAATCACCGTCTCCACTGACCGCAGCGACTCCCCCGCCTCGCTCGTCAGCAGCAGGTACAAGCTCTCCGGTGTTGTGATCAAAATGTCACCCGGATGCTTACGAAACCGGGCCCGCTCCTTCTGCGGTGTATCGCCCGTTCGCACACTGATCTCTGGTGTCCTTACCGGCACTCCGTCGCGCTTCGCCATATTGGCGATGCCCGCCAGTGGACTTCGAAGATTCCTCTCCACGTCCGCCGCCAGCGCCTTCAGCGGCGAAAGATACACCACGCGGCATCCCGGCTCCGCACTCGCCGCAGCACCCAGCATCAGGCGATCAAGACACCACAAAAACGCCGTGAGCGTCTTTCCTGTTCCCGTAGGTGCCAGGATCAGCGTCGACTCACCCCGCGCGATCGCCGGCCAGCCCTCAATCTGCGGCGCCGTCGGTCCGTCAAACACCGCCCGGAACCACTTCGCTGTCACCGGATGAAACAGCTCCAGAGCCCGTTCCGCCGCCAGTGCCCGCGCCCCGGAGCCCTCGGCCACCCCAGCTGCCGCGAGACCCATCCGCGAAACCTCCGCATGGACCAAAGCCGCACCCTGCCGCTCCTCGGATCGAGCGTCCACCACCCGTGCCGCGTTGGTCGTTTTAACCTTCACGGCCTTGCCCGCTGGCTTCGCCGGCACCTCAGCCACCACGTCCGCGGCCTTCCTTGCGCCGCCAGCGGCCCTCGTTGCTTTCGTCGTTGCCGCGCGCTGCTTGGCCATCGTCATTGGATGCGTGCGATCCGTCGCATAGCTCATCAACTGTACCGAGGCCGATCCCTTGCCGCGGCTGCCGTCCGGCGCGTAGCCTCGGCACAGCATGCCTGAGAGATCTCCAGCCGTCCAGCCCTTTCTCCCTCCCGCGTTGGCCCTTGATCTTCGCCGGCGCGCCCTCGAGGCAGCAGAAAACGCCTACGCTCCCTACAGCCGCTTCCGCGTCGGTGCCGCCCTTCTTCTCGCCGCGCCGCACACCGGCGTCATCGTCACCGGCTGCAACGTCGAAAACGCCAGCTACCGTCTCTGCACCTGCGCGGAGCAGACTGCCATCGCCGCCGCCGTCGCGCAACTCGGCCCATCGATCCAGCTTTTCGCCGTCGCCGTCGCCAATCGTAACGCCGCCGCCTCCACACCCTGCGGTGCCTGCCGCCAGACACTCTTCGAGTTTTCACCCAACCCCTCCCACGTCACCGTCCTCTACCCCGGCTTAGCTCCTGACGGCTCGGTCCTCGACCAGCAATGCACCCTCGCCGATCTCCTTCCCGCCGCCTTCCACCTCCAAACACCTCCTTCTGCCTGATCGTTACCTCTTCAGTTACAAACCAGATCACATGCCCCCAAGCGACACATCGCCCCTCCACGCCATCGATCTCATCCTCCGCAAACGCACCGGAGGTGAGCTCACCGAGCCCGAAATTCGCTTCTTCATCCATGCCGTCCTCGCCAACGCAACGACCCGCGATCAGACATCCGCGCACCACGCCTCCACAGCGCAACCATCAGCCGCGCCCGTCATCTCTGACGCCCAGCTCGGCGCCCTCCTCATGGCCATCTATCAGCACGGCCTCTCCCGGCGCGAGCTCGCAAACCTCACCCAGGCCATGCGTTTCTCCGGAGAAGTCTTCGACGCGTCATCGCTTCACACCGTTACGGTAGACAAGCACTCCACTGGCGGCGTCGGCGACAAAACCTCTCTCCTCATCGCGCCCATCCTCGCCGCCGCCGGCATGGCCAGCCTCACCCCCGCGGGCACACCTTCGGTCTGCGTCCCCATGATCTCCGGCCGGAGCCTCGGCCACACCGGCGGCACCCTCGACAAGCTCGAAACCATCCCCGGCTTCGACACCCAGCTCTCCCTCGCCCGCTTCAGCGAGGTCCTTCGCCATACTGGCGCCGCACTCATCGGCCAGACTCCGTCCCTCGCCCCCGCCGACCGCCTCCTCTACGCCATACGCGATCACACCGGCACCGTCGAGTCGCCCTTCCTCATCACCGCTAGCATTATGAGCAAGAAGCTCGCCGAGTCGCTCAATGCCCTCGTCCTCGACGTCAAGGTCGGCTCTGGAGCCTTCCTGCCCTCCATAGAGCAGGCCCGCGAGCTCGCCCGCCTCATGGTCGAGACCGGCACCGAGGCCGGCGTCCAAACCGTCGCTCTCCTCACGCGCATGGACGAGCCCCTCGGCCGCTTCGCCGGTAACTGGATCGAGGTCGCCGAATGCGTCGAGATCCTGCAGGGTCATCCCCACCCGCTCAGCCACGACCTCATCGACCTCTCCCTCGCCCTCGCCGGCCACATGCTCCACCTCGCAGGCCGCACCGTATCGCCTGAAGCAGGGGCCACCGCCGCGCAGCAGCTTCTCAGCAGTGGCTCCGCCTACACCGCCTGGCTCCGCATCGTGGAAGCGCAAGGCGGCGATACCGCTGTCTTTAACGACCCGCTCGCGCAGCACAAACCAGCAGCCCAGCGCACGGTCACCGCCACACAAGCCGGATTCCTCAGCAGCATGGACTGCAAGCAGGTCGGCTGGGCCGTTCAGCGTCTTGGCGCCGGCCGGGCCCGCCCCGGCGATCCCGTCAGCGCGCACGCCGGCATCGAAATGCATGCCAAAATCGGCGACCACCTCGAAACCGGCCAGCCTCTCGTCACCCTCTTCGCCGAAGATCCCGCACGGCTCGACGAGCCCGAGTACATGCTCCGCAAGACCCTCACCATCACCTCCACTTCCCCATCAGAACGCCCCCTCATTCTGCAAGTCCTCTCTAGCCAGAACCTCTAACGCCAGCTCACGCGCGGCGAACCTGACCAACGCATTCGCGTTCGAGCGGACCCCTGGGCCGCTGCAACCGTTTTAGATTCTTAAGCGGCCGGGTCTGCTTGAGCAACCAGGAACCGGGACGCACTAGAGAAGGGCCAGCCAAATATCACGGCTGGCCCTTAATAAGCAGGTCAAGAGGTTAGAAGCGAACCGAGAAAGTCCCCGTCATGGTGCGTGGGGCGCCGGGCTGCAGGGTGTTGTTGCTGATGGAGGTGGGGTCGCTGGCGATGAAGCCGTTAGTGCCGATGGTGGCGTAGTACTGCGCGCTGACGATGTTGTACAGGTTGAACTGCAGCTTGAGCTGATCGAAGGGACCGACCTCATCAACGTGGTAGCTGGTGCCGAGGTTGGCGAGGAAGCGGCCGTCAACGCTGTTGTCGTTGGTATAGGTGAAGTAGCGCTTGCCCATGTAATCGGCGTCGACGTGGGCGTCGAAGCCCTTGTGGGTGTAGGCGAGCTCGGTCTTATAAAGGAACTCGGGGGAGTCGACCGTGATCTTGCCGCCGGTCAGGATCGTCGTGGGGACGCCGCTTGCTCCGGTGACGTTGTAGTTGGAGTCGTAGGTCGACTTCGAGAAGGTGAGCGCGTTGTAGAGCGACCAGCCGTTGTTGAGGCGGTAGGTGATGGCTCCATCGACACCATTCGTCGTGACGCCGCCTACATTGGAGAGCAGAGACGCGGCGCCAGCGATGCCGGGACCCTGCTGGATCGCGAGCAGGCGGTTGGCGAAGTTGACGTGGAAGTAATTGACCTGTCCGTCCAGGTGATTGTCGGTGTGGCGAAAGCCACCCTCTTGGCTCCAGGAGCTCTCGGACTTCAGGTTGTTGGTTAGAGCGTTGAAGCCGGCCTGGCTGGTTCCCCAGGGCGAGGTGCCGAAGCCGTTACCGCCGGCCTGAAAGGCGCGTACGTTTTCGGCGACGTCGGCGAAGAACTCATTGCCCTTGCCAAACTTCCAGTTGATGCCGACCTGCGGCAGGAAGGGCTTGCCGGAGGTAAGGCTGCCCTGCGCGTAGGTGGCGGCGGTGATAGTGGGGCTGAGGTTCAGACCCTGGTTGAAGCCGACGAGGTTGCCGGTGGTGTAGGTCTCGCTGGTTTTGAAGCCGGAAGCAAGGGTGATGGTGTGCGAGATCTTGAACTGATCCTGTAGATGGATCTGGAAGAGGTTGGTGGGAAAGTTATAGGCCCACTGCGTGTAGAAGGGGTTCTTGGGTTGGTCGTAGATGGAGAACGTCGGGCCCTGCAGCGTAGTGCCGTAGAAGCGGCGGGCGAGATCGAAGCTCTCCTTCTCGAACCAGACGCCGCCTTCGAGCGTGTTGCGATCGGTCTCATACGAGAGCGAGGTGATGAAGCCGCCGCGCGCGATGCGGTACTCCGAGGTGCGCTCCGAGAGGGGCGAGACCGCGGTGAAGGTGGAAGGATCGATGGTGGCCTGATAGGGCGTGTACCAGAGGCCGACACCGTTATCGTGATGGCCGTAGAGGGTGGTCTTCGAGGTGAGATGGCTGGTGAGGGCGGTGTTGTACTTCACGTAGCCAAGGAAGTCTTTGCGCAGGCCGCCGGCGGCGTAGTAGCCAACGTCTTCAGGGTCCTTGGAGAGATCATTCTGACCGCCCGGCTGGATGGATGGGATCGCGCCGGGGAAGACCGTGGGGATGCCGGGGAACACCTTTCCGCCGCCGCCCTGGGCGTTGTAGGCGTTAGCTGCTTGGAGAGCGGTGTTCCAGTCGCCGAAGTTGTCGGTTTTGTAACCAAACTGGTGCACCCAGAGTTTGTTCTCGTCCTGGTAGTCCACCTCCTGGCGATTGGAGTAGTCGGCATAGACGGTGAGGAGACCCTTGGTGCCGACGAACTGCTGAAACTTGGTGTTGAACTGGAAGTAGCTCTGGCGAATGGGACCGAAGCCGCGCCACTTGTCGGAGGTCTGGTAGACGCCGTCGATGAAAAGCTTGGTGTGGGTGGAGAGCAGGCCGCTATCGTAGCGGGCGAAGGTGCGCGAGCCGGCGAAGCTGCCGAAGGACTGCTGAGCCTGAAAGCCGCGCTTATCGAGCGGATCGTTCGAGAAGAACTGGACCGCGCCGCCGAGGTTGCTGGTGGAGGCGGTCTCAAGTGCGCCGGTACCCTGCGAGAGCGTCGCTTTGCCAAGGTTCTCGTCAATGAGCGCGCGGCTGATGTGCAGGCCGTTGAGGTTGCCGTACGACATGTCGCCGAGCGGAACGTCATCCAGGGTGAAGCCGAGCTGGTTCTGGTTGAAGCCGCGGACGGAGATACGGAGCGCCCACTCGTAAGAGCCGTACGGATCGGCCGCGGTAATGCTGACGCTGGGCAGATGCGCGAGGGCGGCGATGGGGCTGGTGCCGGGGGTGGACTCGAGCAGCAGCTTGGAGTCGATGGACTGCTCGTCGCGCGTGGCGCCGGGGGCGGTGACGGTAACAGACTCGGTGGTCGAGACCTTCTGGGCCGGGTCGGGGGGCTGCTGGGCGGCGGGATCGGCGGACGGACCTTGCGGTGTCGCCGGGGCTGAGGATGAGGCTTCCTGTCGCGGGGCCTGGGTCTGCTGGGCTCCGGCGACGGCGCCTACGCGGAGTAGAGCGAGGGCGACGATTGCTGCGGGGACGACGGTCTGGTTCACTGATTCCTCCTGAGAGTAAAGCCGGGTTGCGGGCCGGCGTCGTGGCGTCGCACGTCAAATGCGCGCGATCGTGAGATCTCCCCTGGAACCAGCGCGCGGCAAGGCTGTCCTTAAGATCACCAACCTCCGGGCACCGGGGTGACGATCGTCGGTTTGAGGCATGCCTTGGCGGTCGTGAACCACCTCAATCCGGGCACAGCATGCCTCTGTTCCAGCGGGGATAGCTCGACGGTAGCGGGCTGGCGGATGGCGCATGTTGCGGTCTGCTTAACATTGCGTAAAGATCGTTCGCGATTACCCTGGGGAAGCTGGTGCGCCGCTTCGCTGCAGGCGTGCTGCCGGTGGATGAGACGGCGAGGTAGGATGGACGCGCTTCCACCAGGCGCTCAGGAGGCGGAGACTACGCGCATGCTGTTGTTGCTACGAGCTGGAGTTCGGCCGGTGTTTTCTCTTCGGGAGTTGCTCCGGCCAGCGGTTTTGTTGACGATTCTCTTTGCAATCACGGGTGGTCTGTCTGCCGTGGGCGCGGGGCAGGCGGGTGGTGCACCGGCGATCCGTGTGACGACACGGCTGGTGTCGCTCGATGTTGTAGTCCAGGATGCCAGCGGGCACAGTGTGAGGGGGCTGACCGCAAAGGACTTTGTCGTGAAGGAGAATGGCCGCGAGCAGCGCATTGCGGCGTTTACGGATGAAACGGGAAGCTCCGGGTCGGCTGCCGGAGCGAGCGGGACCAAGCGGTATCGGTTCTCGAACGTGCCGGACGAGGCGCGTGGAAGTGCGGTGACGTTGATCCTCTTCGATCTGCTCAATACGCCGACGCTGGAGCAGCCGTTTGCGCGCAAGGAGCTGCTGCGCTTCTTCAACAACATGCCAGCAGGAAGCCGCTGCGGTCTGTTTGTGCTGGGGAGCAGTGTGCGGGTGGTGCAGAACGTAACGGCAAATAAAGCTGAGCTGATCGCGGCGATGGATCGGCTATCGGTGCGGCCAGCGGATCTGGTGCGGAGCGAGAGTGATCGCCAGATGGCTGCGGATCAGGCGGTGCGCGAGCAGAGTGCGGTGGGCCGATCGCCTGCCCAGGGCAGCAACGCGCCGCTGCGCGAGGCGGTGAACACCTACGAGCAACGCGCGGGGAGTACGCAGGAGGCGCTGGCGCAGCTGACGCAGGCCTCCGCCGGCTATCCGGGGCGAAAGAATCTGATCTGGATCGCGGGCAGCTTTCCCGTGGGGATCGGGCCCTCGCTGCAGACCGAGACGACAGCGCTGCCTCGGACGCTCGAGCTGCCTGGCATCAAGGACAACACCGTGGCCATGGCAGGGTCGGAGATTGCGATCTACCCGGTAAGCACGCGCGGAATGACGTCGAACTCGTCGGGCGCGGACGTCTCGGGCGAAGCGGAGGTGGATGCGAGCGGACGGAGCGCCGTGCGGACGATCGAAGCGCAGGCGAGCCGGCAGTACGATCTGCAGGTCTCGATGGAGCACCTGGCATCGCTGACAGGCGGCCGGGCGTTCTACAACACGAACGACCTGGCCGGCGCGATCGAACACGGCGTGGACGAGGGCGGACACTACTACCGGATGGACTACTCTCCGGAGAATAAGAAGTGGGATGGGGCGTACCGGCACGTTGCGGTCACGGTCCGCGGGCACGGCTATCATTTGGCCTATCGGCAGGGCTACTTTGCGATGGCTGACGCGCAGCCGGAGGCGGCGGGCGCCTCCGGGCTAAGCACGACACTTCGCCAGGAGGCTCTGGAGCGGAGCGGGATCTTGCTGCAGGCGAACGTCGCGCGACCGCATGGACCGGCGGCCGAAGCCATCGTCGACCTGCTCGTCGATGCCTCGAGCGTTACCTTCACCACCGGTACCGACGGGCTGCGGCATGCGAAGCTGCTGCTTCTACTCAGCGCCGCCACACAGAGCGGCCCTGCGGGCCCGGAGAAGCAAGCTGTGCTGAACCTCGGGCTTGAGCCAGCCGATTACCAGACCATACTGGCGAAGGGCATTCCGGTCCGACAGACGCTCCCCAGTGTTCCCGTGGACGCCGCCCTGCGAATGGCGGTCCGTGATCTGCAGACCGGCCAGACGGGAACACTTCGACTGCAGTGAATCGTTTCACAAAGGTACGACATCGAACTATCTGTACGGCCCTGGCGGGAAGGGGCCTAGGAGAGTTCCATGCAGATTGGTATCGATAGTTTCGCCGCGGTGTATCCAGACCCACGAACCGGCAAGGCCCCGACGGCGGTGGAGCGGCTGCAGGACCTGCTCGAAGAGATCGAACTTGCCGACCAGGTCGGGCTGGATGCCTTCGGCGTTGGAGAGCACCACCGGCCTGAGTTTGTAGACGAGGCGCCGGCGATGATTCTGGCGGCTGCCGCGGCGAGGACGAAGACGATTCGCCTCAACTCCGCGGTAACGGTGTTGAGCGCAGCCGATCCCGTCCGCGTATTTCAGGAGTTTGCGACGCTCGATCTGCTGTCGAACGGACGGGCGGAGATCGTCGCGGGGCGCGGATCGTTTATTGAGGCTTACCCGCTGTTCGGGCTGGATTTGAAGGACTATGACTCGCTCTTCGCGGAGAAGCTGGAGCTGCTGCTGCAGCTGCGGGAGCAGACGGAGGTGCACTGGTCGGGCAAGCATCGCGCGCCGCTGACCGGGCAGAGCGTCTATCCAAGGCCGATCCAAACGCCGCTGCCGGTGTGGCTCGGCGTGGGTGGGACGCCGGCATCGTTTGCGCGGGCAGGGGCGCTGGGACTTCCGTTGATGGTCGCGATCATCGGCGGCGAGCCGCACCGGTTCCGGCCGCTGATCGATCTGTATCGTGAGGCCGGGCGGCGAGCAGGCCATGCGGCGGAGAGCTTGAAGGTGGGGCTGCACATGCTTGGCTACGTGGCAAAGACAAACCAGGAGGCTGCCGACGCCTTCTTCCCGGGATATGCGCATGCCTTCACGGAGATCGGCAAGGAGCGCGGCTGGCCTCCGGTCACACGGCGTCAGTTCGACGCGCTGCTTGGGCCGACGGGAGCGCTGCTGGTGGGTGACCCGGCGACGGTCAGCGAAAAGATCGCTCATGTGAACGAGGCGCTCGGCGGCGTTGCGCGGCTGAACTTCCAGATGAGCGCCGCGACGCTGACGCATGCGGAGCTGATGAGCGCAACGGAGCTGCTGGGCACGGCGGTGGCGCCCCGAGTGCGGGAGCGGCTGGGCGCCGGGTTTGCGCCGGGCCGTTTGACTGCATGAAGTTGGCACTGAGAGTCAAGCTGCGCGGTAGTTAGACTGAGGAGTATGTCGATTGCGGAAAATCTGGCGAGGGTCCGGGCGGAGATCGGGGAAGCCTGCCGGCAGGCTGGGCGCCCCGAGGCGGCTGTCACCCTGATTGCGGTCAGCAAGGTGCATCCGGCCGAGCGTCTGCTCGAGGCCTACGCGGCAGGCCAACGGGTGTTCGGCGAGAACCGTGTGCAGGAGATGCAGGCCAAAGCGTCGGTTGTCCACGGCCTGGAAGGGGCGGAGTTCCACCTGATCGGTCCCCTCCAGAACAACAAGACGGCGAAGGCGGCAGAGCTCTTTGACACGGTGGATACAGTAGCCGAGTTGAAGACGGCGCAGCGCCTGGCAACGGCGGCTCTGGCACTGGGGAAACACCTGCCGGTGCTGGTGGAGGTGAAGCTTTCACCCGAGGAGTCAAAACACGGACTGGAGCCGGGTGGGCTTGCGGCGCTGCTTCGATCGATCGTTGGTCTGGATGGCCTTGCTGTTCGTGGGCTCATGACAGTGCCACCGTGGGATGAGAATGCCGAGGTGGCGCGGCCGTACTTCCGCAGCTTGCGAGAGCTGCGTGACCAGGTCTGTGGCGAGTTTCCACAGATCAGGGAGCTCTCCATGGGGATGTCGAACGATTTTCGTGTGGCAATCGAAGAAGGATCAACGGCCATTCGGGTTGGCACGGCGATCTTTGGGGCTCGGCCAAAGCGTGCCATCAACGAAGATGGGACGATTGCTGCGGGATAGTTACTTTGGCGTACCAGCGTCAGGAAGCCCTTCAAAGACTTTCGTCATCTGAACTTTTAGACCGAGATGGCACGAAGAACGCTCGCGGCGACGGCGCTATTGGTTGAGGGGCAGGTCTATGACAAAAGCAGTGGATGTGATGGCAGAGAGTGAAATCGACGTCGTGGAAACGGCTAAGGTTGAGCAGACAATCGATGACAAGGGAATAGGCGATCGTATCCGCCGCCTTCGTCTGAAACGATCGATGGGCTTGGTGGAGCTGGGACAGCGAACGGGTCTCTCCGCGAGCTTCCTGTCGCAATTGGAGACCGGTCGCGTCATTCCCACGATTCGCAACCTGGCAAAGATCGCTTTGGTCTTCGAAAAAGATCTCGCTTACTTCTTCCGGCAGGATCGTACAGTGAGCTTTCGTGCCTTGAAGAAAAGCGATCGCGTCCGACTCACACGGAACCTGAAGGACGGATCGCGGTTCATCTCAGAGAGCCTGAGCTCCCTGGTGCCGGATAGTCGCATGATTCCCTGTCTGGCGGAGTTCCGGCCGGGCGAGGATAGTTGCGAGTTCACTCCGAAGATCTTTCCCGGTTTTGAATTCGTGTACATCATGGAAGGCTCGGTTTGCCTGACAACGCCAACAGAGCGACAGCTGCTTACGAACGGCGATGTTGGCTGGATCGATGGTCGGACCCGCCGTCAGTACATCAGCACTGGTGAAGAGGGTGCGAAAGCGATGATTGTGACGTTCCCGCAGGAGTAGCCGCCGGGAAGTCACGGCCGAGAAGATCCGGCGCGTACCAGAATCAGAATCGCCAGCAAGGCAACCAGACCACCGGCAAAAAGTCCTCCCATAGCTGCAGCCATGGATAGCTGTGGTGAGGCACTCTGGTGCTCTTGCGCAAATTTCAGAACCAGCCGGTCGGCAGCATAACCGGCCGCCCCGGCGCTGAACAGCACGATAAGTGTTGCGGCGGCAATACGGAGACGCGAGGACAAAGCTGAATTCCTGAGTTGCGACCGTACGGTGAGAGATGGGATTAGTCCGGAACCTGCCAGCCAACGCCGGTCTGCGCCATGGTGATGGTCGCGCTAGAGTTCCCGGAAACTGCCTTCGCCTCGTCCGGGAAAGCAGCGATGACCCCGGCGGACTTCGCCCAGACCGGTGTGTCTTCCAGGCTGTAGTTGTAGGTCACCTTGGACTCGTTGAAGCCGCTCGCTCCCTTTGCCGGCGGTGTGTAGCTGGCAATCCCCGTGACGTGGCGGAATCCATAACAGAAGCGCGGTGCGGATTTTTGGCCGTAGTCAGAGACACTGTAGCGCGTGATATGGATGGCGGGCTCAGCTCCCTTCTCAAGCAGCTTGTTCGTCACCAGAGCGTCGAGCTGGCGGATTTCATCTTTGTCCGAGGTCTCGTAGGGAAAGCGCAGGGCTGTCTTGTACAGGCAATCCGGATGATCCGCCAGGAACTTCGTCAGACCCTTGGTGAAGTTCTCCGGAGAAGGATCAGACGGCGAGTGGCAGCCGCCGATGGCGAGTGCGGTGAGGGTACAGCCGAGCGTGAGCGTAAAAGACCTTTGGCTGAATTGCATGAGTCTAGAATGCCCGTCTGGAACCCGTCGCGCAACCACTTCGTCTCTGAAGTGGGCGGGTTGTAGCTGAGAGCTTCGGGTCTGTGTCTACTCCCAAAGCCAGGCCGCTCCTCGAACCCCGCTCGCGTCGCCGTGGAGCGGCTGGACGATGCGCACATCGGGCGCGGGCCCGAAGGTGTACGTCTGGATCAGTAAGGGAAGGTTGCGGTAGAGCCGCATCACCTTGGAGAGTCCGCCGCCGAGTACGATGACGTCGGGGTCGAGCACATTGACGATGGTTGCGAGCGCGCGGGCCATCCGGTTTTCGAGACGATCCATGGCGGCAACCGCCTGTTCGTCACCCGCCTCGCTGGCGGCGACGATCGCCGGGCCATCGAGCGGACGCTGCGTGTGATGGAAGAAGTCGCGCATCAGACCGGTGCCGGAGATCCAGGTTTCCAGGCAGCCGTTCTTGCCGCAGTAGCAGGGAGGGCCGGGTGTCTCGTCCACCGTGGGCCAGGGGAGCGGGTTGTGGCCCCACTCGCCCGCAAGGCCCTGCGGCCCATTGTGCGGGCGCCCATGGAAGACGACTCCGCCGCCGCAGCCGGTGCCGACGATGACGCCGAAGACGACTCCCGCACCCGCTGCAGCCCCATCCGTCGCCTCCGACACGGCGAAACAGTTGGCGTCGTTGGCGCAGCGGACAGGACGTCCGAGGGTCCGGCTGAGATCCCGCTCGAGCGGGCGGCCATTGAGCCAGGTGGAGTTGGCATTCTTCACCAGGCCCGTTGAAGCCACGATGCTGCCTGGAATGCCCATGCCCACCGACGCGGTCACATTGCCACCTTCGCGCTCCAGGTGGTGGACCAGACCGATCACCGCAGCGACCGTGCCGTCGTAATCGTTCTTCGGGGTGGCGATACGCTGCCGTGTCACGACGCTACCCGCCGCGTCGAGCAGAACGCCCTCTATCTTCGTACCGCCAAGATCGATGCCGATGCGCATGTGAGCTGAGGAGGATGGTTGTTGCACGAGAGTCAAGGCGTCTCCGAAAAAGATCTGGCGGGAAATGAAACTTCGCCGCGGCAATGAGTCGTATGCTGTCGCCGTAAGGGCCGACGAGGGACAGAATACAGGGTGCGGTGAAGGTCTGGCCAAGACTTGCGCTTCGCGCTATCCGGCGATGAGTTCTTTCCTGCATACTGGTGGCCGGATCCGGTACCGTGTCTTGTGCTGAGCCAACGATTGAGGTGATGGATGCAGATGGGAAAGAAGTTCTTCGGAACGATGGCAGTTCTTGGCGCCAATGCAGCGTGTTTGGCAGTTGCCGCCGCACAGGCGGCACCACCGGCAACGCTGACGGTTGCGCTCGATAAGCCGGCTCTGCACAGTGTGAGTCCAACGCTCTACGGGCTGATGACGGAGGAGATCAACTACTCCTACGATGGCGGTCTCTACGCCGAGATGGTGCGAAACCGGAGCATGCAGGACCACGACTGGGCAGGACTGGCCCGATGGGACGTGGTGCACTTCGGCGATGGCGCCGCCAACTTCTCGCTCGATCGCACAGAGGGTCCGAGCGCGGCTCTCGCAAAGAGCATGGTGTTGACCGTCACCAGGGCTGACACCGCCAACCAGGCGGGAGTTCGCAACGAAGGCTTTTGGGGCATGGCAGTGCGGCCAAGCACCACCTACAAAGGGTCCTTCTACGCCAAGGCTGACAGTTCCGCGGTCGGTCCGGTAAACGTTACCCTGGTGGCGAACACGACCGGGAAACCGCTGGCCAACGCGACAAGCCAGCCGCTCTCGACCGAATGGAAGCGCTATGAGTACAGCTTCACCACTGGCGCGAAGGTCGAAGCATCCGCGGAGAACCATCTGCAGCTTACCGTCAGCCACCCGGGCAAGATCTGGCTGACCCTGGTCAGCCTCTTTCCGCCCACCTACAAGAATCGTGAGAACGGCAACCGGCCCGACCTGATGGAGATGATGGCGGCCATGCACCCGAAGTTCCTGCGCGAGCCGGGCGGCAACTACCTCGAGGGCGACACGGTCGAAGAGCGCTTCAACTGGAGGACCACGATTGGGCCGCTCGTCGATCGGCCAACGCACCGCAGCCCCTGGAACTATCAATCCTCGGACGGCATGGGTCTACTCGAGTTCCTGGAGTGGACCGAAGACCTCAAGATTCAGCCAGTGCTCGCAGTCTACGCGGGCTACTCCCTGAAGCACATCCATATCGAGCCCGGACCCGCGCTGCAGCCCTTTCTGGACGATGCCATGGATGAGCTTGAGTTTGTGACCGGCGACAGCTCGACCAAATGGGGTGCCGTGCGCGCGAAGCTCGGACACCCTGCGCCGTTTCCGCTCAGCTATGTCGAGATCGGCAACGAAGACTGGTTCGATACCTCGGGCAGCTACGAGGGCCGCTACGCGCAGTTCTATAAGGCGATTAAGGCGAAGTATCCGCAGTTCCAGCTAATCGCGACCGCGCCGTTGACGCGAATGAAGCCGGACGTCGTAGACGACCACTACTACAAGCGGGCCGATGAGTTCTTCGACATGGTGAAGAAGTACGATGACACGGATCGCAGTGGGCCAAAGATCTTCGTGGGTGAGTGGGCGACGCGCGAAGGCAGTCCAACGACCAACATGGGTGCCGCTCTGGGTGACGCCGCGTGGATGACCGGGATGGAGCGGAACAGCGACATCATCGTGCTCTCCTCCTACGCACCCATGCTGGTGAACGTGAATCCCGGCGGCATGCAGTGGGAGTCTGACCTGATCGGCTATGACGCACTGACGAGCTACGGCTCGCCAGGCTACTGGGCGCAGGCGATGTTTGCGGAGTATCTGGGGACCGAGGTTCCGGCGACGACCCTGAACGGCGGCAGTACGCGCTTCTTTACCTCGGTGACGCGCGATGCGGTGAAGGGTATGACCTACATCAAGCTGGTGAACGCCTCGAACGAACCGCAGCAGGTAAAGCTGGACCTGAGCGGAGCCGGGACGGTCGCGCGAGAGGCGACCCTCGTCACTTTGAGCGGTACCAATCCGGCGGAGACCAACACTATCAGCGCACCAACGCGCATCGTCCCGGTGAAGACAACGATCAAAACCGCAGCGGCCAGCTTCAGTCATACCGTGCCGCCCTACACGGTGCAGGTGCTGGCGCTCTCAACCAGGTAGCGCGCTGCGGACGCACAGGCCACGGGTGTCGCTACGGCTCGTGGCCTGCGCCGCAAGACCCGGTTACGGAAACTTGGTTGCACCCTTTCCTTCAGTGAGCACATAGAACGTGTCAACGGCTGAGGGCGGCGGAACCACCTCCGTCTCGCCGCTCGGCCAGTGGACTTCAACCTTATCGACCTTGGTGGAAGTTCCCAGGCCGAAGTGCGGCCGCTGGTCCGGGCTGGAGGCGAACGACCCGCCAGCAATCACGTCGGCTCGCTGACGAAAGCCGTTGGCTGTCACGTAGATCGTTGCTCCCACACCGTCGCGCGGACTCTTCGAGCCTCCAACAAGCTTGAACGCGATCCAGTGATTGGCTTCTTTCGTGACGTTGCGCAACAGCGTCGGCGTGGAGTCGAGGTTGTTGATGACGACGTCGATGCGGCCATCGTTGAACAGATCCCCGAACGCCATGCCGCGGCCGGTCGCGAGCTTGGCTAGACCCGTACCTTCAACCGGAGGAACGAACTCCAGCTTGCCTTTCACGTTGTGCAGCAGCAGCGGCCGCTGCTTCCATGTGGTGCCCCAAGCCTGCTGATCGACGATGGGATAGATGTGGCCGTTCGACGTGAAGAGATCGAGCCAGCCATCGTTGTCGTAGTCAAAGAACGCTGTGCCCCAACCGAGAAAGGGCACGGTCGGCTCGGCGATGCCGGCCTCGTAGCTGATATCGGTAAAGTTGGCGTCGCCATCGTTTCGATAGAGCGGCTTGTAGTCATCGGAGAACGTGGTGTTGAAGAGGTCGAGCCGGCCATTGTGCGTGTAGTCGCCCTCGGCGATCCCCATGCTCGCGGTCTCACGGCCGCTCTCATTCAAGGCGTATCCGGAGGCAAACGAAATATCTTCGAAGGTGCCATCACCCTTGTTCAGGTACAGGTAATTCGGCGTGGAGTCGTCGGCGACAATCAGGTCGGGTTTGCCGTCACCGTTGACGTCCACGAACAGCGAAGCGAGCCCGTAGTAGGCATGCTGATCCGCGACGCCCGCATGCTGGCTCACATCGGAAAAGGTGCCGTCACCGTTGTTATGAAAGAGATGGTCCGGCTCACCTTTCAATCCGTGCGGTCCGCACATCACGTTCACACCCCGGAAGGTGCAGAACGAAAACGAGACTCCGCTGTCACCCTGCACGGGCTGATTGGCAAGGTCCCAGTGCACATAGCCGGGTACGAAAAGATCCAGCCGGCCATCGCCGTCGAAGTCGCCCCACGTGGCGCCAGTCGACCAGTTGCCGAGCGCAACCCCGGCCTTCTCGGCGACATCGGTAAAGGTGCCATCGTGATTGTTGCGGTAGAGGCGATTCTTGCCGAAGTTGGTGACGTAAAGGTCCGGCCAGCCGTCGTTGTCGAAGTCGCCGACAACGGCTCCAAAACCCCAGCGATCATTGGTGACACCCGCCTTCGCACTCACGTCGGTAAAGGTGCCGTCGTGATTGTTGTGGAAGAGCGCGGCATGCGGCGCGGAGGCCTTGCCGGCCTGTGCCTCCATCGTAGAGCCGTTCACAAGGTAGATATCGAGCCAGCCATCATTGTCAAAGTCCAGCAGCGCGACACCCGAGCCGATGCTCTCAAGGATATAGGCCTTCTGCGGCGTTCCCATGTGGTGTTGCCACGCGGCGAGCCCTGCTGTCACAGCCACATCCTCAAAGACGATCGGCCCGCTCTTGACGAAGCCGCCGGCCGTCATCGGTCGATGCTGACTGTCAAGCACCGTGGGATGCGCTCCGCCAGTGTTAACACCGGAGGCAGCTGCCGGCTGCGAGCCTTCCATGGCCTTTGGAGATTGCTGTTCGAGCGGATTTGGAGGCACCGGGCTCTGTCCGAAGACCGCGGCCACAGCACAGAACAGCAACGCTGCGGTCATGCGCCTGAGGACAGGCAGGTCGTTAGCCGCGGTGCACAAGCTTCGTGCCCACTTCGGTTTGTATCCGCTGTGGTTACTGATCATCCGAGCCGCCGCGATCCGGTTTTGGAACAGGTTGTTGCACCGGAGCGCCGGCTGGACCACGCGCCTTCACGATCTTCTTGCGGGTCGAGAGATAGCTGACCAGCAGGTCAGTCTCACTCGGCGCAAGGGCGTCGGCAAACGGAGGCATCGCGTCGCCACCCTCGAGGATCTGCTTGCGAATCTGGTCTGGTTTAAGCTCGCGGCCGACACCAGAAAGATTGGGCCCCTTCTCGCCGCCGAGTCCATCCACACCATGGCAATGTTCACAACCCTTCTCGTGGAAGAGCGCGCGTGCCGCGACGTGATCTGAGCTCACTGAGGCATGCACGGCACCGCGGGTGACGTGGGACGAGCCCGGCGTGAACAACAATAACACCAGGAGCACTGCGGGAGGAGCAAGAGCCAGGCGAAGAACAGAGGGCGACATAACGAATTCGATTCTAGATGCAGGCACAGCTGCGGTGCCATGTGCGAGCACGGCGCTACTGGTTTGCGGAGAAAGCGGTCGGCATGGCGGCGTTGCTCGTGCTGCCGGAGAGCGGCCCGTCCAGCTCATGCGTGTGCCAGACCACACTCTCGCTGGCGATCTCCGTGTGCTTGCGCAGGAATTGCAGGGCATAGATGCTGGCCGTCGGGTCATCCTTCTGGTCGGCGAACTCCGCGGCTTCAATGGCCGCCTTGTCCTTCATGCCAAGCCGCCGGTAGAGAATGGCGAGATTATAGTGGGCAGCAAGATCGTCTGGATCGATGCTCTGCACCGTCTCATACTCGTCGCGAGCGTCCGCATACTTGTGCTGCTGATAGAAGGAGAAGCCGAGCTCGCGGTGCGCATCACGGGAACGCGGAAAAGCTTTCGCCACAAGCTCGAGATCCTCAATCGCGCCGTCCAGATCCCCGGCGTTGCGCTTCACCAGAGCTCGATAGTAAAGCGCGCGCGCGTTGTTCGGCGACAGAGCAAGAGCCTTCTCGAGATGTGGCTTCGCGGCATCGTACTGCTCCCATTGGATCTCAACCAGCGCCATGTTCGTATAGGCGTCAGCATACTCGGGTCGAAGCTTCGCAACATGTTCAAACGCGCCCACGGAGGCCGCGTACTGCTGCGCGTCGAGCAGGGCAATGCCGTAGTTGTTCCAGCGCATCCACTCCTTATTCTCGTTCGGCATCGCAGCCGAGGGTTTGTTCTCGCCGACGTTGATCGTGCGGCTCTCAGAGACCATGTCAACGATCGGCTCTTCATAATGCTTGTTCATCCCGAAGTCGACGAAGTGCTGGTTGAAACGGCGATACTTCACAGTCGCGGTAAGCGTAACCTGGCCATGCGCCTCCTTCGGCATACGGAAGCTATACCGAACCAGCTGCGAACGCCCTGACTGAACCGTGTTGTTATACGCAACGACGCGGTTGTCCCAGACCTGATGAATATCGTTCAGCGTGCCGTTGATGTTGATCAGGCGATTGGTAAAGCTGTGTGCACTCTCGTCCAGGGTTCCGTCAGGCTTCAGGAATCCGCTCTCGTGCAGGATCTTGCCTGCGGCATCCTTGACCGTGAAGTCCACCCAGGACTCGTACATATCGCGCTGCTCGGGCACATGCGAGTGGCCGGCACCCTTGTTCTGGATGATGACATCCGTCGTCAGACGCTCGCCTGGCTGCACGTTGAAGGCAACCAGACCAAGCGGCGCATCGATGACTACCGGAGTTGCGGCGACCGACGCATCGCCATGCTCGATGGCAAACAGATCCACGTTGAACACCGAGTTCTGCAGGAACTTAACGACGCGCGCGGCCTGCTCGTCAAAGCCGTAGATCTTTGGGATCAACGTATTGGCGCCGAGCCAGCGATGACTGGCGAGCTCACCCTTCTTCATGCCCGGATCCTGCAGCTTGAGACCACCCTCACGCTGCATGTGGCAGGTCTGGCAGGTGGAGACAGAGTCCTTGACGTAGAACGGTAGCGGCGACTGCTTCGCGAACGAGCTGTTCTGCCACTCATCGTAGGGCGACATGGCGCGCTGCCACTTGTAATCGTTCAATGCGTGCGGCAGCGCGGCCTTGTGGCAGGAGGAGCAGTACTCGCTCGTCTTGTAGAACGGCTTCATGACGGCAGCGGAGTGGCGGTCGAGGTGTTCCAGAATCTCGGCGTCCGAGACCTGCCGTGTGATCGGCTGGCCGGCATCATCGAGGAGCACTGCCGGCGTTCCCATGACGTAGCTTCCCGTGCCGCGAGTGTCCACCTTTGCGATGGAGTGACAGACCATGCAGGTCACCCCATCCTGATCGTAGGGCCGCTTCTTCGGCGCACCTTGCGTCAGCACCCCTGCAAAGAGCGCGACGGGGTCGTGGCAGCCTTCACAGTGTCGCGTATACTCCACACCCTTTTCAGCGGTGAGGAGGTCCACGTTGCGCAAATAGTAGGGCACCCGGTTCGAATTGGAGTGCGCGGACTCGCGCCACTCCTTATGCGCCTCCTGATGGCAGTGACCGCAGTATTGCGCCGTTGGAAAGAGCTTTGGATCGATGAACTGGCCGTCCGCTGTCGTGGCGTTCGACGGAAGAAAGTGGAGGTCCTTGCCGAAGTGATCGTTGTACTTAGTCGCAGCCTTCTCGTTGAAGGCCTGGTGATCGTCCGCTGCGACTGCTGCCTCCGAGCCCGCACGCACCGCCGTCGGACGAGCCAGCATCCAGACCGAGGCGACCATGAGGAACGTCGCCAGACTGAAGCAGGCCGCCAGGATCGAATTTCGTCGTTGGGAGAGGCTCATGAAACGTTCACACCAGGTTGACACCCGGAACCCAGCAGGGCTCAACCCCGGGGTAGACCACGATGCAACAACGAATCATAGCCCGCCCACGGGATCGCTGACCATCCATCAAAAGGAGGAGGAGCCTCGGTTCCGTCGACGCGTCCAGGAGTGCTTAGGGCCTGCAGAAAAGCGAGCGGGCGACGATGAACCATCGCCCGCCCACCACTCTCACTCCATGCTACTTGGCAACCAAGGCAAGCTGCTGTTGGTACTCTTCATACGGTCCCTTATGGTCCGTGATGTGGAAGTCTGTCGGGCCGCCTTCGAAGTGCCAGATGCGCGTACCGGCCTCTTCGATCAGGTCCTGATCGTGCGTGACGAGGAAGACTGTGCCCTCGTACTTCTGGATCGCCTGATTCAGCGCGTTAATGCTCTCAAGATCGAGATGGTTGGTCGGTTCGTCGAGCACCAGAACATTCGGCTTCTGCAACATGATCTTGCAGAAGAGCAGCCGCGCCGCCTCACCGCCCGAGAGCGCCTCGGTCTTCTTCGTGCCCTCTTCTCCGCGAAAGAGCATCTGTCCGAGGATGCCGCGAATGTCTTCCTTCGTCGCCGTCGGGTCAAAGCCATGCAGCCACTCGGCGGCGGTTGTTCCATGCGGAATTGATCCCTTGTGATCCTGGGCGAAGTAGCCGATCTGCGCCTCGTGTCCCCATTTGACGGAGCCTGAATCGATCGACACATCCGTCTCGTCAATACCCGGGCCATTGGCCAGCAACGCCTTCAGCAGGGTGGTCTTACCCTGCCCGTTGCGCCCCATCAGGATGATCTTGTCGCCGCGCATCACGGAGGCAGAAAAGTCCTCGATCACGCGTTCAGTCTTACCGTCCGGCTGCGTATAGCTCTTGTTGACCTTCTCGAAGTCGAGCACGTTCTTGCCAGAGGGCCGCAACATGTCAAAGCGGATGAACGGCCGTGCGATGTTGGAGCGGGCAAGCTCTGAGGTTGCGAGGCGCTCCACTTCCTTCTTGCGGGAGTTCACCTGCGAGGAGCGCGTACCAGCCGAGAAGCGGGCGATGAAGTCGTTCAGCTGCGCAATCTTCTTCTCGCGCTGCTCGTTCTGCGATTCGATACGAGTTCGAATACTGGTCTTCTGCAGAACCATATCGTCGTAGCCGCCGTTGTACGTGATGATCGTCTCGTAATCGATGTCCGCGATGTGCGTGCAGACGTTGTTCAGAAAATGACGATCGTGCGAGATGGTGATCACCGTGCCGCTGTAGCGGTTCAGGAAGTCCTGCAGCCAGTGAATCGACTCGAGATCGAGATAGTTTGTCGGCTCATCCAGCAGCAGCGCCTGGGGATTGCCGAAGAGCGCCTGGGCCAGCAGCACGCGAACCTTCTGCCCGCCCTGCAGCTCGCTCATCTTGCGCTCGTGCAGCTCATCCGCAATGTCTAAGCCTTGAAGAAGAACAGCGGCATTCGCCTCCGCCTCGTAGCCATCCTCATCGCCCACAACACCTTCGAGCTCTCCCAGCCGGGAGCCATCCTCATCGGTCAGCTCGGCCTTTTCATAGAGCCGTTCACGTTCTTCCAGAGCTGCCCAAAGAGCGGTGTTGCCCATGATCACCGTGTCGATGACCCGGTAGGCGTCGAAGGCATACTGATCCTGCTTCAGCACGCCTAGCTTGCGCGGACGAACCACCGAACCCTTCTGAGCGTCGATCTCACCCGTCAACACCTTCATAAAGGTGGACTTGCCAGCGCCGTTGGGCCCGGTCAACCCGTAGCGACGATCATCAGTAAAGGAGACAGAGACATCCTCGAAGAGCAGCTTCGAGCCATAGCGCATTGTGACGTTAGAAACGGAGATCATCACTCTAATTTTCGCACATTTCGGGCATAAATCGCGGGAGCGACGTCCTGACCTAGGCAGAACAATCTGCTTCGGCTCGCTCCGGCTGCGGAGAGAGGAGGTACTCTGCGATGACCAGAAGAGTAGGGAGAAGGAAGAAGAAAATCATGGAGGGAGCTCCTATCGTTTCCGTCGTGCATGCAAGTGGGGATGTGGCCCGGCCTCTGAATCGCAGCGGCCGGGCCACACAGAGTGTCTTTAGCGAAGACCGCCGCCAGCCTGCAGCAGCGAGCCAGTCACCCAGCGAGCATCATCCGACGCGATAAACGTCACCACATCGGCGATGTCCTGCGGCGTTCCCAGTCGCCCAAGCGGCGTCGTTGCCACGGCGCCATTGGCAAAGTCGCCCTCAGCAAAGCCCGCCGTATGCACACCTTCCGTGATCGTCAGACCGGGATTCACTGCATTCACTCGAATCTTCTTCGGACCGAGTTCTTTCGCTAGAACCCGCGTAATCGCGTCAACAGCACCCTTCGTGCCCGTGTAGATAGAGGAGGCGGCTGGCGTAGTCTCAGAGACCACAGACCCGATATTGATGACGTTGCCACCTTCAACCGGAAAGAGTGCAACCGCCGCTTTAGTGGCGAGCAATAGCCCCGTAACGTTGGTCCCGAAGATGCGTTGAATCTCATCCTCGGTAATGTTTTCCAGTGGCGAGAAGGCATAGACCCCGGCGTTGTTTACCAGGATGTCGACCTTGCCATAGACCTTTTTGGTCTCGGCAAAGAGCGCATCGATCTCCGCGGACTTCAGAACGCTGGCGCCGATAGCGATCGCTTTGCCACCGTTGCCCACGATCTCGGCAACGATCTTGTCCGCACCAGCCTTATCGGACGCATAGTTGACGACCACGCTGGCGCCTTCCGCGCCAAGTGCCTTTGCAATACCAGCGCCGATGCCCTTCGATGCGCCCGTAACGACCGCGACCTTACCAGTGAGCTTTGCCATAACATCTCCTTTAGGCCGTCGTCGAACTATTCGACGCCCATCTAAATGATGTCACTGTGGCAGGAAAGGTGCGAAATATGTCTGTGCGATCAGAGCTGCTGCAAATGTCGAAGATAGGCGTTCCAGACGGGACGCCGTAGCGAGAGACACATGGTGCGGCCTTGACGCTGGGCATCGACTAGCCCCGCCTCTTGCAGCTCGCGAAGATGATGCGAGATCGTGGCGGGGGTGATCGAAGACTGGGCGTCCAGGCTGCTGCACAAGAGACTGTCATTCGACGCGATCTGTTGAAGAATGGCAAAACGCCGGGGATCTCCCAGGGAACGGGAGATCGCCTGGATCTGCTTCAGACTCAGAAGAACGTCAGGGGTATCTACGGGACCGGTCATACGTCTCTCAGGATGGGAAAATGGCGCGGCAATGCAAGGGCGGGAGACCGCCCTTGCACCACGTTAGATTTAGCGGCCGCGGTTGCCGCGGGTTGGGCGTGAACCCGAGTTGCTGCGAGGACCGGACGACCGACCGCCTCCCGGACCACCAGAGCTGCGGCCACCGCCGGAGCCACCTGGGCCAGAGCGGCCATTCGATGCGCCGCGGAAGCCGCCGCGTCCGCCGGAAGGCCGGTTGGAACGCGGCCGGTCACCCGAGGGCGCACTCGATGCGGGCGAGTCGCCTGACTTCCAGGAGCGCGTCTCCATCGCGAGCAGGCCGGAGAGATCGCCGTTTGAGGTCGCATGGTTCAGGTCGACCGGCTTGTTGCGCTCTTCCTTTTCGAGGTTCTTATCCGCCTCACGCCACTCGAACTTGATCTTCAGCTCGCGCTCCAGCTTGCGGGCATCAGACCGCTCCTGCGGCATGACAAAGGTCGTCGCGACGCCCTTCGCGCCCGCGCGTCCTGTCCGGCCAATGCGATGGACGAAGTCGTCTGACGCATTCGGCAGATCGTAGTTCACCACGTGAGCGATGTTCTGCACGTCGATGCCGCGCGCCGCGACGTCCGTCGCAACCAGCACCCGGTGCTTGCCCGTGGTGAAGCCTTTGAGCGCCGCCGTACGCTGCGACTGCGAGCGATCGCCATGGATCACATCGGCATCGTGGCCCAGCTTCTCGAGCTTCTTGGCGATGCGGTCTGCGCCATGCTTGGTGCGAGAGAACACCAGAAACGTCCCCTCATGCTCCTTCAGCATCTGGTCGAGCAGGCCCAGCTTCTGATCCTGCATGACGGTGTACACCACAAGCTCCACCCGATCGCTCGGCTTCGAGGTCGCGCCGATCTGGACCCGTACCGGCTTCTGTACGTAATCCTTCACGATCTCGGAGATGTTCGCGTCGAGCGTGGCCGAGTAGCACATGGTCTGCCGGGTCTTCGGAAGCGCGCCAACGATGCGCCGGATCGCCGGAAGAAAGCCCATATCCAGCATGCGGTCGACTTCATCCAGTACCAGCATCTCGACCGCGCCAAGGTTTACCTCGCGGCGGCGGAGGAAGTCTTCCAGCCGGCCGGGGGTCGCCACAACCAGGCGGGGACCGCGATCCAGCTGGTCCAGCTGATTGTTCTCGGACAGACCGCCGCAGACCAGAACGGAGTCATGCTTCGCCTGCGGAACGAGCTTGCCATACGCCTCCAGAACCTGCATGGCGAGCTCGCGCGTCGGCAGCAGGATCAACGAGCGGATCGGGCCGCGCTTTCCGCGCGTGGATGGAACCGACGTCGCGTCCATCCGCTGAATCATCGGGATCAGAAAGGAGAGCGTCTTGCCGGTCCCCGTCGACGCCGTGGCAAGGATGTCCTTCTGCTCGAGCGCGGGCGGAATCGCCGCGGCCTGAACCGGAGTTGGCGTGACAAACTTTGCCGACGCAAGCCGCTGCTTCAACGAATCGGAGATGGCAAAGTCGGAGAACTGGACACCTTCCGCCAGCGGAAGGTTGGAAGGATTTGTGTTGGAGACGGGCGTCTCAGAGAGGCCTTGGGCGGCCTGTGGTTCAAGTATTGCGCTAGTCAAAATAGATCCTTAGAGGGAGGTCGAGCGAGGGCATGATGCAGGGGTGCGAATGCACCTGATGACTGAAGTTCCGTTCAGCATTGCTCGGATAGTGCGAAGCGCTGCTGCTGCGTGGCGAGGCTGCCTCCGATGAGGCTGCCGTCTAAGCCAGAGCAACCAGCCGGGCCTTCACAGCTGTGCGAAGGGTCTCGGGTGGATGAACAATCGCAGTCTCTGGCCAGACTTGCCTCGCTGCGAAACCGGGGATCCAAACTCGATCCGGCCAGTCCTCTTCAGTGCAGCGTAGCGTCGTTTGCCTGCGATTGCTGTTTGCCCAAGTACGATCGGGCTACTGAGGATAGTCTACCATGCACCGCGATCGCGACTCCCGTACACTGACCGGACCATGACGGTCTTCAACCAACGCGTGTTGCTGTACCTCATACCTGCCTATTGTCGCTGCCGCTAGAGGTCCCCCGCAGACCCTCCATCTTCCCTTCATCTTGCGATCGACACGTTCCACGACAGACGTGGGGCGGCGCCCGCGCTTCCAAGGAGTCTCCATGCCGCAACCACCTCGTCTCTCGCTCGATCTCTGGGCTGTCGTACTCGCCCTTGCGATCGCTCTTGTCGTTCGCCTCGGGCTCATCCGATCTGTCCCCTGGTAGCCCGCCCTGCCCAGCCGGCCTGTCCCACCCGCTCCAAATCTCAATACGCGGAGAACTGCTCACGATGTCCCCGAACCTGGTAGGCAGCACACCCACCGAGACCCTCGCCGCAACCGCGGCCAGCCGCCTCGAGCCGCAAACGTCCTTCCTCGAGCTCGTACCCGGCGTCCTCCTTCTGGCCGCGGTCGGATTCGCTGGCAAATTCACAGAGCAGTCGATCAACCGCTACGGCAGGACGCACCATCTGGTCCTGCCGAATATCGAGTATGTCCTCTGGGCGATCCTCTTCGGCGCGCTCATCGCCAACACCATCGGCCTGCCGCGCATCTTCCGTGCCGGTGTCGCGACCTACGAGTTCTGGCTGAAGGCAGGCATCATCCTGCTTGGCGCCAGGTTCATCCTGGGCGACATCGCAAAGCTGGGCGGCCGATCGCTCGTCCTCGTCTTTGTCGAACTGGCGCTCTCGCTCGCCTTTATGACCTGGCTCGGCAAGCGCTTCGGCCTCAGCGATAAGCTCACCACCCTGCTCGCGGTAGGCAGCTCCGTCTGCGGCGTGTCAGCCATCATCGCCATGCAGGGCACCATTGACGCCGATGAACGTGAGTCCTCGACCGCAATCGCCGCCATCCTGGCACTCGGCGCACTCTCGCTCACCGCCTTTCCATTCGTTGGCCACGGCCTTCACATGTCAGACCAGGCCTACGGTCTCTGGGCAGGCCTCGCCGTCGACAATACCGCCGAAGCAACCGCCGCGGGCGCCCTCTACTCGGACGCCGCAGGCAAGTTCGCCGTGCTTGCGAAGACCTGCCGCAACGCAATGATCGGCTTCGTCGTTCTCGCCTACGCGGTGCAATGGGCGCGACGAGGCGTCGCCAACACCACCACCTCGGCGCAGCTTCAGAACAAGGGCGCCTTCCTCTGGGCGAAGTTCCCGAAGTTCGTTCTCGGGTTCCTCTTTATCTCGCTCCTGGCCACTCTCGGCGCTTCCAAAAACCCAACCCTGGCGGCCTTCGGCTTCAACAAGCCGCAACTGCTGGCACTCGGAAATCTCAGCCGGTGGGCCTTTCTGCTGACCTTTGCCGGAGTCGGTCTGCGCACCAACCTGCGCGATCTCGGCAAGCAGGGTGCCAGGCCGTTTCTGGTGAGTGCGTTGGGCGAGATCGCCATCGCGATCATCACCCTTGGTCTGGTCCTCGGAACCGACCGCTTGTTCCACCTCTAGCCCGCAAGCTGGCCCGTGTAACGATCACCGGGCCAGCCGTCATGCCTCGCCTAGCTATCTGTAACCATCTCCAGCACAATCTCATCCAGCGGTTCACCGAGCGGCCGATCCCGCTGCAGCATCGTCACACGATCCGTGTACTCCTCGACGATCTCCGGACGGATGCGTCGCATCGCGACCATCATCGCCGCCAGCAGAGCACGGACCACCGGACTCTGCGGCTGCTGCAGGGCGAGGAACAGTGTTCCTTCCAGAATGTCCCGCTCGCCCGCAATCGCAGGCGGTTCGTCCCCGGACGGCACAGACGATCGCACCGCCAGAAGCTGCTCGAGACGAATCATGTAGTTAGCCAGAGCTGGGCCTTCAGGAAGTAGGTACAGAGGGGATGGCGTCTCCGATGCCAGCCCACTCCGCGTCAGCAGCTCGGCCAGAGCCCGCGCCAGCTGCAGCACCGCCACCTCCGGCTGCCCCGCGGGACACGTCGCCTCCACTCTGCCGATCGAAGCAGAATCAGAAGCTCGCAGCACCGTCGCCCGAAGAACCCAGTCCGCCGTCGTTGCATTCAGGTGGACCTTCACCACGAAGTCCGGCGTCAGCTCGGCTTCAAACGCTGATTCGAGCGCCTCGCTGTCGCTCCATTCGCCGCCACGCAGAACAAACCCCGCACCCCCTTGCGTCACACGCGGGATCAGCGTTCGCACCCGTGCCGCCGTGTGAAACTCCAGATGCTCCGCCAGCAGGAGCGGCAGCGCGCGGCTCAGGCGGCCAAGAGCATCCGCCATCTGCATGCCCTGCGGTCCCTCAGGCGGCGTGAACTCGGCTGTGCCACCCAGCAGCGTCACCACCGGTGCCGTCTCCGGCTTGTCGCCAAAGACCTCGGTCAGCGGTCCACCGGAACGCTTCCACACCGGTCCAATCATCTCCAACATGCCGATCTCAAGCGGCACCTGAGGATCACGCGGCGTGCTCGTCTGCCGCATGCGCGCGATCGTGTTCTCCCAGAAACCGAGCGTCTCGCGCCAGTCCGGCCGCTTCTGCGCAAACAGGCGATTCACGATGGCGGACGCCGGCTCCAACTCACCAAGATCGACGTGCGCCTTGATCAAATTATTCCCAACCATCAAGCCGTGAACTTCCGGGACGAACAGCGGGGCGGTCATGTCGATCAACTCGCGAAGATGCCCGCTCATGCCAAGATCGCCGCTCATCGGATAGAGAAACTCAGTCGGAATCGGCTCTGAGAAGCTGGAGAGGCCCTCCCGGTACAGCGTCAGCGCCTTCGCCAGATCGTTGTCTCCCAACGCGACCTTGGCCAGCCACAGCCGAACCCGCCAGCTGTTCGGCAGCGCCGCCACACGATCCATTGCGCGCAGACGAGCCTCTTCGCCGCCACGCTCAAACTCCGTCGCCAGGTACCAGCCGATGCCGTTCTCCAGGTTCGGATCGAGCTCGATCGCACGCCACAACGTCTCCTCGGCTCGCTGCGGCTCATTGCGTGCCGCGTACACCTTGGCGAGATTCGTCAGGACGGCGCCTTCCTCGCCGAAGCGAGCAAGGTAGTCGTTCAGAACGCGCTCCGCATCCTCGACGCGGCCCAGCTGCAGCAGAACAATGGCATACACGCAGGCGCCGCGCACGGGATTCGTATCAATGGCCTGCAGGCGCGCGGCCGCCGGCTCGATCTCCGCAAATAGACCATCGTTCATCGCGTTCAGCAGAACGGCGTAAAGCTCATCAGGAGCATCCTGGCTGGCCTGCAGGCTCGCCGGCAGGATCTCGTCACGCCATTGCTGGCGCGTCAGAAAGACCTCCTGGCCGTACTGGTCATACACCCGCACGAAGTTCGGATCGTTGCGCATCTGCTCGACTGTCATCGGCGCCGCTGGCTGTGCCTCCTGCTCGATCTCGCGAGGCCTCTCCTTGACCAGGACAGGACCCGCTCCCGTCCGCAGGGCCGGCTCCTCGCCCGCCGCAGCCGGAGTCTCCGCAACAGGCGTCGCAAACGGACTCGGCATCGCCATAGCCGTCAACGGAACCGCAACCGGTGCAACCTCCAGCACGGGCAAGGGCTCACGCTCCGGCACCTCGGGCAACGCCTTGCTCTCGGCCTTGCTCTCATTTTTTTTCTCAACATCCTGAAGCTCGTCGTTGCTCTTCTCTGCCGACGCGGCATCTTTCCTGCCGAACAACTTATCCATCAAACCCATACATTCCCCTTGTCTCTGTAAAGCGACGCCGCGATCCTGCGCGGCACCCGCGCTGCCTAGCGCGTTGCGTGTTGGCGTTCAATCGCCGCGGCGACCCGCAGCATCGTCGCCTCGTCGAAGTGCCGGCCCATGATCTGCACGCCGATCGGCAGTCCGGCGGCAGTGTCGCCACACGGCACGCTGATCGCTGGCAGACCCGCCAGGCTGGCGGCGACCGAGTAAATATCAGCGAGGTACATGGCGACCGGATCATCGGTCTTCTCGCCCAGCTTGAACGGCGGCGTTGGCGTCATCGGGCCAACCAGCACATCGACCTCGCTGAAGGCCGTCAAAAAGTCCTGCGTCAGCAGGGTACGTACCTGCTGCGCCTTGCGGTAGTACGCCTCGTAGTAGCCGGAGCTGAGAGCATACGTCCCGAGCAGAATCCGGCGCTTGACCTCAGGTCCAAAACCCTCATCGCGTGTCTCGCGGAACATGCTGCTGAGCGTGTTCGCATCCTCCGCGCGAAGCCCGTACCGCACCCCATCGAAGCGCGAAAGGTTCGACGAAGCCTCTGCCGTCGCCAGAACGTAGTACGTCGGAATGGCGTACCGCGTATGCGGCAGGGCAACGGGCTTCACGTCGCAACCCTGCTCGCGCAACCCCTCGATCGCCTGTTCCACCGCCGTGCGAATCTCCGGATCGAGACCTTCGCCAAAGTACTCCGCCGGCACTCCGACTCGCAGACCGGCAACTGACTGAGTCAACCCGCCGCTATAGCTGCCGACCGCCCGATCGGAACTGGTCGCATCCATCGCGTCTTCACCCGCCAGTACCTCCAGCAGGATCGCCGCATCCTCCACAGTCTTCGTCAGCGGGCCCACGCGATCGAGTGACGAGGCAAACGCGATCAGCCCGTAGCGGCTCACGCGCCCGTACGTCGGCAGCACGCCCACCACGCCGCAGAACGCCGCCGGCTGCCGAACAGATCCGCCCGTGTCCGTTCCCAGGCTTGCAACACAAAGATCGGCCGCAACCGCCGCCGCGGAGCCACCGCTCGACCCGCCTGGTACCCGATCGAGAGCCCGCGGATTCCGCACCGCTCCATACGCCGAGTTCTCATTCGAGGAACCCATCGCAAACTCATCGCAGTTCAACTTGCCCAGCAGCACGGCTCCGGCCGCCTCCAGTTTGCTGACGGCCGTCGCATCATACGGCGGTCGATAACCCGCCAGAATCTTTGACCCCGCCGTTGCCGGAGCACCCCGCATCGCCAGCACGTCCTTAACCGCCATCGGAACCCCGGCAAGCGGCGGCAACGTCGCACCGGCCGCAACCATGGCGTCGATCTTGGTCGCCTGCGCCATCGCGCGATCGCGGCTCAGGGCCAGATAGCTGTTGATCCCCTGCCCCGTCGGCCCATCCATCGCGGCAATCCGATCGTAGTGCTGCTCCGCCAGGGCAACGGCGGAGACCTGGCCGCTGCGGACCTTCGCTCGCGCCTCGGCAATCGTCAGGCGTTCCAAATTCCTCGCGTCCAACCTATCCTCCATCTCTCAGCGCTCGATGACCTTTGGCACCTTGAAGAAGCGCCCATCCGTCTCCGGCGCGACCGCCATCACAGCCGCGCGATCGAGCGACGGCCGCACGGCATCCTTGCGCAGCTCCTCGCCTGCTTCATCCGGCGAGAGCGCCAGCATCTCTCCGACCTGCGCCATCGCCGGGACCCCCGTCGTGTCGAGCTCGTTCATCTGCGCGATGTGCTCGAGAATGGCGTTCAGATCGCGTTCAATCCCCGGCTCTTCCTCGGCCGTCAGCTCCAGATTCGCGAGCTCCGCCACATGGCGAACCTCATCCCGGGTGACCGTTCTGCCGCTGCTTCCCTGTCCGTTCATCACCTGCTCCGATGCGGTCTCGCGGCCTCAGCCTTCAGCGAGCCCGGCCGCTCTCTGCTGCTGCCCGTTCGCCTGTCCCCGCACATCTGAAAGTGTATCTCGCGCAGCTCCACACCCGCGATGCGCCGCAGCTCTGCCGTCAGCTGCTGCCGCATCGCGAGCATCTGCTGCAGCCACGCCGCGTCCGCGACCTCGATCGTCACACACCCGTTGTCATACGCCACGATCGTCCCACGCTCCGCCATGGCCCGCCCGCAGGCAACCGGCCAAGCCGTGGCCAGCTTGTCCATTGCGTTCAGCCCGCTCAGGCTCTTTCCCAACGACGACCGCAACAACTCCCGCATTCCTTGCATCGTTACCTGCCCTACCTGCTATTGTGCGGCAGGTTCGGCCGGAGCGCTCGGCGCCTCCACCATCACCTCAATTGCAGCAGGGATCACCTGCAGAATGTGCGCCCGTATGCGCTCGAGAAAGACCTCCGTCCGGAAGCCCTCCGCCCATGCATGCGCGACTCCAGGATCAAAGCGCGACTCCCCCGCCTCAAACGCCCGCATCGCCTCCAGCAGCGAGTCGGCCGTCTGCTCCGGAAAGTAAACCCCAGTCGCCGCCTCTCCCGGGCCGCCACGCACCGTCTCGAGCGACCCTCCCGCGCCATACGCAATCACCGGCCGGCCACATGCCTGCGCCTCGAGCGGCACCATGCCGAAGTCTTCGTCGGCGGCAAACAGTAGCGCCCGGCAGCACGCATATTCCGCCCACAACTCTTCGGTGGGCAGCTCGCCCAGAAACGTCGTCTCCGGCCCGGCCATCCGCTGCAGCCGCGCCAGCTCCGGCCCCGCCCCCACCACTCGCAACCTCCGTCCAAGCCGCTGGCACGCCGCGATCATGAGCTCCGTTCGCTTGTACGGCACCAGCCGCCCCGCCGTCAGGTAGTGCTCCTTCGGAGCGCTGCGGCGTGCCAGCGTCAGATCGATCGGTGGCGGAATCACCGTGCTCTCGCGGCCATAGCAGCGCGCAATCCGTGCAGCCACATAGTTTGAGTTGGCGACGAAGTCCGTCACACGACCCGCGGCGGCGATATCCCAGCGCCGCACCCGCGCAGCCGTCGCCGTAAACACCGCCCGTGTCACCGTCCCCATGCCCGCGCGGTACGCCTCATAGCCGTCATACAAATACCGCATCGGCGAGTGGCAGTAGCAGATGTGTGTCGCACCCGCATCCACGCGAACCCCCTTGACTGGCCCGCTGTCCGACGAGATCACAAGATCGAAGCCCCGCAGGTCCAGGCTCTCCGTCGCCGCGGGATAGAGCGGCATCATGTGCCGATGAAAGCGCCGGGCCAGCGGCAGCCGCTGCAGGAACGAGGTATGACGAGGTCTGCCAGCCAGACCACCAGGCACGGCGTTCGGCTCGGCCATCAGCGTAAACAACTCCGCACCGGGAAAAAGCGAGCCGAGGCACTCTGCCACCCGTTCCCCACCACCCCGTGTCACAAACCAGTGATGAACCAGCGCAACCCGCACCTGCTCAGCCTACCGCCTTCCAGTGTCGTGCGCAGCCGCTAGTACGCGCCGTCCTGGTTCACTACAGACAGGAACGTCCGCAGCAGGATGACAAAGTCTCGCCGCATCGACCATCTCTCCACGTAGTCACAGTCCAGCTGCACCCGTTGCGGGTACGTCAACTGGCTGCGTCCAGAGACCTGCCAAAGACCGGTCAGACCCGGCTTCACCCGGCGATAGAAGCGGAACCCGTCGCCATACTTCTCGACCTCCGCCGCTACAATCGGCCGCGGTCCCACCAGCGTCATCTTGCCGGTCATCACATTCCAGAGCTGGGGCAGTTCATCCAGGCTGTACCGCCGCAGGAACCGGCCAATCCGCGTCACGCGCGGGTCATAGCGAAGCTTGTGCGTCCGGCTCCACTCCGCTCGAGCCTGCGGGTGGCGCGCCAGATACTCGTCCAGCACCTCAGCCGAGTTCTCGCACATGGTCCGGAACTTCCACATGGAAAAGAACGCGCCATTGCGACCGATCCGCCGATGCGAGTAGAAGACCGGACCCGGCGTCGTCGTCAGAACGATCAGTGACAAGACGCCCAGAATCGGCAGCGTCACAGGCAACGACAGCAGGATCAAAAGAATGTCCACGATGCGTTTCGCGCGATAGAGCACCAGCTTCGACGGCAGGTCCTCCACGGACGCCGAACGCCGTTCCCTGCCTGCGGGAGCGTCCGCCGTGGCGGTGTACGAGTATGGTCCCGGAAGCGCAACGGCACGTGATGCCGGAAACTGCTCCTCATGCTGCATGCGAATCCTGTCTGTGCACGAGTTCGGCTGGCCCTCACGTGGTAATCGGCTACATGCGGTTGTACAGGAGAGCCTGCAGACTTGCTGCCGTGCACCATCCTGCTCTGTCGCCGGTGTTGATCGCGAGATCAACCCGCTTCGAATCTGACGCATCGAGTAAGCCGGATCTGTGAGGCCGTCCGATCAGTCGCGTTCAGAAACCAGATCGCCTGGAGTGGGGAGTCCCAGTGGTACAAGCAGTTCAGCTTCAGTCTACCCTGCACATCTCCGGTCCACCGACACAAAATGTAGCCCTTTTGAGGGAGCTTACTCCCTGGGAACCAGACCGTGTAACCCTTTAGAATGAAGTTGGATGCAGATTATCGATACTCCTCTTCGCGATATCAAACGGCTTCGCCCCCAGCGCTTCGGCGATGACCGCGGCTGGTTCGCGGAGGTCTTCAACACGGAGCGCTTCGCCGCAGCCGGTCTGCCGGCCAGCTTCGCCCAGGACAACCAATCCCGCTCCCGCAAGGGCGTGCTGCGCGGCCTCCACTACCAGCTCGGCCGCCCGCAGGGGAAGCTGGTACGCGTCCTCTCCGGTCACATCTGGGATGTCGCCGTCGACCTCCGCCGCGACTCCCCCGACTTCGGCCGCTGGGCAGCCTTCGATCTGAAGCCCTTCACCGACAGCGGCGACCTTGACCTTCTCTGGATCCCCGAAGGCTTCGCGCACGGCTTCCTCGTCGTCTCCGAATCCGCCGAAGTCCTTTATAAGACGACCGATCTCTACCATCCCGCCGGAGAACGCTCGATCCTCTGGAGTGATCCCACCCTGAACATCTCCTGGCCGCTCCACCTGCTCGCGGGCGAGGCACCCAGCGTCAGCGGCAAGGATGCCCTGGGCCAATCCTTCAAAGCCGCCGAGCTTCCCTAACGCGTCCGCTCTGCCTCATCCTCGATCAGCCATCGTTCCATCTCCGCGAGCGAGGCAATCTCCCGGTACTGGCCATCGCATCGCCTCGCCTCCGTTCCCTTCAGCAGAAACGCCTCCCGCAGCCCAGCTGCATTCGCCGCCGCAACATCGCTGCAGCGGTCGCCAACCATCACCGAATCGCGCAGGCTAAGCTCAAGATCCGCCGCCGCCCGCCGCAGCATCCCCGGCGAAGGCTTGCGATCCTCATGCTCCCGCCGGTAGTCGCCAACCCCATGCTCGGGATGGTACGGGCAGTGGTACACCGCATCCAGACGCACCCCTTCGCGGCCAAGCGCCTCGCGCATCCACGCCATCAACTCCTGAAACTCCCGCTCGCTATAGAGACCCCGCGCAATCCCGGATTGGTTCGTCACCACCACCAGCCGGTACCCCAGCCGCTGCGCCGAGCGGCAAAGCGGCACGATTCCCGGCACAAACCGGACATCCTCCGGCCGGATCAGGTACCCAATCTCCTCGTTGATCACCCCATCGCGATCCAGAAACAGCGCTCGATCAGCCATGGGTAGACCTCGCAGGCTGAACGTGCGGCTCGCGAAGTACCGGCAGAATCGTGCTCGCCGGGACGACGATCCGTGGTGCCTGCAACAGCCCCTCTCGCCTGGCTCCAAGCATCTCCGTTACAGCCTCGACCACCATCTCCGGCGACACCTGCTGGACACACGCGTTGTTCTGGCAGGGAGCATAATCTTTGCCGTCATAGCAGGGCCGACACCCAAATCCCTCACCGCCCCACAGCGCCACCACACCCGGCCTCCTCGGCAGAAAGAAGTGAGGACTGGTAGGCCCGAAGATCGCCACAATCGAGGCACGTGTCACCCCGGCGAGGTGCAGCGGCCCCGTGTCTGGTGTCACCACCACGTCGGCCGAATCGAACAACCCCACCGTCTCCACCAGCATATGCCGGCCAATGCAGTCCACCACCGCCAGACCCGCAAACGCGGCGGACGCCCAGCCATCGCCCGGTCCTCCGCTCAGAAAAACCTGACATCCCCGCCGCAGCAGTTCTCGCGCGACCGCCACAAAGCTTTCGATCGGCCATCGCCGCAGCGCATCTTCCCGCACCAGATTTTTCGCCCCCGCCGGCACCAGGATCACCCGCGGTGCCCCTCCTGTCCGCGGCACCGGCGACGCCGGCATCACCGGCGGCGTCACCGGCGTCATCGACTCCGGCCGCACATCATCCTTCCATCTCAGCAGCAACCGCGCAAACTCATCCGAGTGGTGCCGCCCGGGAAGAATGCGCCGCTCCCGATCCTCCGCCGAAAGAGAGAACCGCCGCCCCGCCCGGGCCGTCCGTGTCAGCAGGCGGTAGCGGCTGTCGTAGTACATCGTGGCGACCAGATCGTACCGCCTGCCGGCGAAGCGCCTCCACAGCGCCGGCACGCTCTTCAGCCGGCCCGTCACACCGCCGCGCAGAAGCATGTCTTCATCCGCAACAATCGTCTTGATCCACGGGTAGAGCCCCAGCAACGGAGCGACCTGCCGCCCACACAGCCACTCCACCTCGTGGCCCTGCGCCGCGAGCGCCTGCGCCGCCGGCAGAAGCATCATCACGTCCCCGATGGCCCCGAGTTTGACCAGAAGAACCCGCCCCATCATCCGGCCTACTTCTCGTCCAGAAACACGGACTGGTTGCGCAGCACGGAGATAAACGCCAGGTACCGCATCAGCAGCTCATAGCGATGCGGTCCCAGGATACGAAGTGCAAGCTTCAGGCCGCGATGCACCGCCTCCACCCGCCGGTCCCGCGGGTTGAACTCCTTCCACGTGGCCTTCGCAGGCGCACTCTTGCCCCCCAGCAGCCGCTGCCTCCGTGCAAACCCGGCAAACTCCCCCCGCGCATCGAACGGATCCAGCCCGCTCCATCGCGCCTGGTGCTTCGCATAGATCCGCCGTGCCAGTCGTGGGATCACCGTCCCATCCGTCATCCTGTCAAAGCCGTACGGCACCGCCTGGAGCCGTTCATCCGCGAACCTCCGCAACACCTGTCGGTACTCGGCAAACAGTGTCTGCAGATCCGGCCGCTCCGCGAGCGTAAATCGATTGGTGTGCCGCGAGAGACCGGCCTCGTCCATCGGATCGATTCCGCTGAAATGAAAGAACCGCAGCGGCACCGGCGAGCCATTACGGTTCTGAACCGTCCGCCGGCCGTCCTCCATCACCAGCCATCGCTCATGCAGGTTCCAGTACGCCATGTTGCAGCCTGCATCGCGCAGGATCGCCACCTCAGCAAACAGCCCTGGCGCCAGATTCATCCACTTCTGGTCCACAAACAAGCCCGTCCGGCCTTCACTGAAGCCCAGCGCCAGGCATCGCTCACTCCACCACGCCAGCATCCGATCCGCCTCATGGCAGCGGCGAAACGCCACAAACCCCAGATTGTACGTACCGTTATAAAGGTGATCCTGCTCGCTTGGCAGAAGCTCATCCTCGAGCGGCGAGGTGAGGTGCGGCGTCAACGCCGCGATCGCCCCTCCCGACAGCGCCTCGAACACCGGTTCAAGCGGCGCATACACGACGATGTCCGGATCGAGGTACACCAGCTGATCCACCCCATGCACGCGAAAAAGATACTGCAGGAACGCTGGCTTGACGTTGGTATTCAGCTCGAGAATGTCATACTTCATCGCCTCGCCGCGCAGATCCGCGAGTCCGATCTCTGAGACCAACACCGGCTCAAAGAGCTCTCCGGCAAAGATCTCCCGATCCGTCACATCCGCAACCACCAGCACAAAGAAGCGATGCCCCGGATGATGCTCCAGATACGATCCCGCCAGAGCTCGCGCGAACGCCAGGTAGTTGGGCGAAATCACCGTGCACGCAGCGATCAAACCTTCGGCTCCAGTTGGCGCATAACCACCAGAATACTAGAGCCGTCTCGAGTCTTTGCGGAAGCGCGGGACGCCGCCTCTACACGGAGCGATCGTCCCTGACAGATGCCCCTTGTCCCTCTAGAACACCCGGTCTTCAAGCAGTCGCAAAAGATACTGGCCATAGCTGCTCTTCTGAATCCGCATCGCCAGCGCCCGCAGCTCCTCGGCCGAAATATACCGCAGCCGAAACGCGATCTCCTCCGGACACGAGACCTTCAGCCCCTGCCGTTGCTCGATCGTGTGGATAAACGTCGACGCCTCGAGCAACGAGTCATGCGTGCCCGTATCGAGCCACGCCATCCCTCGTCCCAGCACCTGCGTCCGCAGCTGTCCGCGTTCCATGTACCACCGGTTCACGTCCGTAATCTCAAGCTCGCCGCGCGGCGAAGGCTTCAGGCTCTCCGCGACCGAGACCACCTGCGCGTCGTAGAAGTAAATCCCCGTTACCGCATACCGGCTCTTCGGCTTCAGCGGCTTTTCCTCAAGGCCAATCGCCTTTCCGGAAGCGTCAAACTCCACCACACCGTATCGCTCGGGATCGAGCACCGGATACGCGAACACCGTCGCGCCCGCTGTCTCAAGCGCTGCCTCGCGCAGCGTCTTCTGAAAGTCGTGCCCGTAAAAGATGTTGTCGCCAAGCACCAGGCAGCAACCCTCGCCCGCAAGAAACTCCTTGCCGATCAGAAAGGCCTGCGCCAGCCCATCCGGACTCGGCTGCACCGCATACGCAAGCCGCAGTCCCCACTGCGCCCCGTCACCCAGCAGCTGCTCGAATCGCGGCGTGTCCACCGGCGTCGAGATGATCAGAATGTCGCGAATGCCAGCCAGCATCAGGGCCGAGAGTGGATAGTAGATCATCGGCTTGTCGTAGATCGGCAGCAGCTGCTTGCTGATCGCCTGCGTCACCGGGTGCAGTCGCGTTCCGGAGCCTCCGGCCAGAATGATTCCCTTCACCGCGCCGCCTCCGCTTCCACACGGCTTCGCTTCTCCGCCCGCGTGCGATCCCCGTAGTTCGTCTGCTCCCACTCGCGGTAGGCGCCGGTCGTCACATGCTCTACCCACTGCGTGTTGTCCAGGTACCACTGGACCGTCTTCCGCAGCCCCGTCTCGAAGCTCTCCGCCGGCTTCCATTCCAGCTCCCGCTCAATCTTGCGTGCGTCAATCGCGTAGCGGCGATCATGCCCGGGCCGATCCTGCACATACGTCAGCAGCTGCCGATGCGGCCGGTACGCCGAGTTCGGAACCAGTTCATCCAGCAGCGCACAGATCGCCAGCACTACCTCGAGATTGCTCCGCTGGTTGTTGCCGCCAATGTTGTACGTCTCGCCCAGCCGCCCACCCTCGAGCACCGCGCGGATCGCGCTCGCGTGGTCGCCGACATACAACCAGTCCCGCACCTGTTGGCCATCGCCATAGATCGGCAGCGCCTTGCCGCGCAGCGCGTACGTCAGCACCAGAGGAATCAGCTTCTCCGGAAACTGGTGCGGCCCATAGTTGTTGGAGCAGTTCGTGATCAGCGTCGGCAGCCCGTACGTATGCCCCCACGCCCGCACCAGATGGTCGCTCGCCGCTTTACTCGAGGCATAGGGCGACCGCGGAGAGTAAGGCGTTCCCTCGTGGAACGCCGGATCGTTCGGCTCGAGCGATCCAAACACCTCGTCCGTCGATACATGTAGAAGTCGAAACGCCTTCCGCTCCCCGCCTTCGAGCTGCTGGAAGTAGGCGCGCGTCGCCTGCAGCAGCGTAAACGTGCCGTTGACGTTCGTTCGCAGAAACTCCTCGGGCCCAAGAATCGACCGGTCCACATGGCTCTCTGCTGCAAAGTGAACAATCGCGCGCGGCCGGAACTCCTCGAGCAGCCTCTGCACCAGGCCGGCATCGCAGATGTCGCCGTGCACAAAGGTGTAGAGCGGCGACGTCTGTAGCGAAGCCAGCGTCTCCGGATTCCCCGCGTACGTCAGCTTGTCCAGGTTGATGACGCGGCCAAGCTCCGCCCCGGGGCGAAGCCAGTCCAGAATGAAGTTCGATCCGATAAATCCGGCGCCGCCGGTCACGAGAATGCTGCCTGCAGAGTTCAAAACGTAGCCTCCACTTCATCCTACGGTCGGCCCCCGTTCCACGTTCTACAACCTCCGTGGCGCAATCACCCTGCGGACCGCTCTACACTTCTCCTGGGACTTCAATCCTCGTTGCCCCCTGGGTCTCCCTGTACGTCCTCATCGAAGTCTCGTCATTCGAAGACTTTAGCGAAAGGTACCCCGGGGGAGGTACCTCACCCGGAGCCCGCGACCTCGAGCCGCGGCTCTCCTCAACCTCGCCGCAGGTCTACTTCAGCACGTTGATCGCAGCCACACCAATCCCGAACTGCCCGATGATGTTCGAAATATCGACCAGGTCCCGCAGAATCGCCCGCTTGTTGATCATCGGCGGCACCACAATCGTGTCGCCCGGATAGATCAGCGCGTGCTCGAAGTTGCTGTACTGGTGGCTCAGCACGGAGCCGTCCGCCCGCAGCACAAAGGCACGCTTCTGGTCCGCCTCGCGATCCGGTCCACCGGCCAGCTTCAGGTACTTCGACGTCCTCCGCCCGGGTTCGAACAGGAACGCATTCGCGCTGTAAACCTGGCCCTCCACATACACGTTCGAGGGAATCTTCGGCACGATGAACCGGTCGCCATCCTCGAGCGCCAACTCCGGCAGGCTGGTCACGCCCTCACTGTCCGGCTTCAGCTGCAGCACGATCCTTCCAAGCGGCTGCAGCTGTCGCAGCCGCGCGATCGACGCCCGGGCCCCGGTCGCCGAGCTCTCCGCCGCGGACGCATCCCGATCATTCAATGCGCGCGAGCTGTTCCCCGCCGTCACAGCCGAAACCTGCGCCTCCAGCTGGTCCGCATAGTCATTCAGCCGCTGGCGCTCCACTCGCTGCGTCGACTGCCGCGTGAACTCCGACGCGTAAAGGTACGCATCCGGCGTAAGCCCACCGGCTCGTATCACCAGCTGCCGCAGCGTCTCACCGGGCTTCACACTGTACACACCAGCACCAACGAACTCGCCCTCGAGCCGTACAAAACGCGTCTGCTGCGCGGCCGGAACCCGAATGTCAGCCGTCGAAAAGATCGTCACAACATCGTTGGCCAGCAGCTCAGGATTCTGCGTGCTATCTCCATCGAGCACAGCCTTGCCCAGGTTGAACGGAATCAGCACCGTCTTCAGATCGGCCGGATTCTGCCGCTCAATCACCGCGTAACTCCAGTCAATATCGGGCGCACTCAGCAGCACATCGGTTCGCGGAACAAAGAGCGAGTCACCTGCTGCAAGTGCCGCCGCCACAGAGTTGCCGCCGCCGCTCGCCGAAGAAGTCGCCCGCGTTCCACTTGGCACACCTCCCGTCGCTCCCGTGCCCGCCGCCGGACTCGACGAGATCTGCAGCGATCCCTCCGATCCCGCGGGACTCGCCGTCGCCTCCAACGGAACTGGCAGCGCCAGCCGGCTTCGCTTCAGCCAGTAGTCGCGCGTGATCAGCATCTCTTTGTCAGGAATCAAATCCGTAAGGCGCATTCCTGCATGCCACATGTATCGCCCCGGATTCGCAACATTCCCACGCAGCGTCACCGCATTCTTAAACCGGTCCACGATGGATGTGATCGTAACCAGATCGCCGTTTTGCAGCGGCGTCTCCGCCAGCTGCGCCTCGTTCACCTCCATAATGCTTCGCAGCTCGTGCCTGTAGATTCGCTCCAGTCGAACCTGCGCGCCCGCCGCTAAGTTCGATTCCCCGCCCGAGAGCTGCAGCAGCTGCTCCACCCGCGTCTCGCCTCGCAGCTCATAGATCGCGGAGTTGTTCACGCTTCCCAGCAGCGCCACCTGCGGTCCCGTCGCGGGGATGAAAATCACGTCTCCCGGCAGCAGCCGCACATCCTTGCTCTTGTCGCCCCTTAGCAGCAGATCGTACAGATCGAAATGCACGATCGTCTCGCTGCCACGCTTCACCTGGATATCGCGCAGAGACCCCTGCGGCGACGGCCCTCCAGAGGCAAACAGCGCATTCAGCAGCGTGCTCAACGAACTGATCGTGTAGCTGCCAGGCCGCCTCACTTGCCCTACGACAAAGACCTGGATCGACCGTAGCTGACCCAGGTTCACATTCAGGTCGAAGTTCCGATACACACGGCCAAACTGCGATCGCAAGAATGCGCTGAGCTCCGCATAGTGCACGCCCGCGACCTGGACCGTCCCCACCTGTGGGATCGCAATCTCCCCATTCCTGTCCACCAGGTATGTCGCCTGCTGATTGACCTGACCGTAGATCTGCAGGCGAATCTGGTCGCCCGGCCCAATCACATAGTCCGGAGAAACCGGAATATTCTGGACGGGCGCAAACGTTGATGGAACTCCCTGAAATAACGACGCTCCATAGATCGGCACCTGCTGACCGGTCGTCGACTCAATCAATCGCTGAAACTCGGTCTGCCGATCCGACGCAGGAGGCGCCGACTGGCTACGGGTGTTGAGCCCGGTTGATCCAGCCTGCGAGCGTTCGTTGCCTCGCTGATCTGTCCCTGCCGCCGCCGGGTTCTCAGCCGCCGCGCCCTCATCCGGCCTTGGCGCGACAGTCTCCTGCGTCGGGCTCGCCGTCTGCTGCGTTGCGCTGCTCGTCTGCTGCGATGACGTACCCGACGTTGGTGTCTGACTCGTCTGATCCGAGTTTGGTTGAAGGCTCTGCGGGGAAAACAACGTCGGCATCTGTGCAGACGCTGTCAGTCCCGTCAGGACGAGCATGGTCAGCGGAACACAGGACAGCCTCGCTAAACCTGCACCGGCACGGCAGCAAAACCGTGGGAAGCCCCCTGTGCCTGACGGCTCAGCCTCACACTGCCTCAACACGGTCACCCGTTGGACTGCGTTCTTCCCACCGTTGCCAATCCGTCTCATCTTCTCCGCACAGAAGGCCGCGCATGCCTGCTGGCCGCCCGTCGCCTCGACTCAAGTCTAGCGAACTTTGCCTCTCGGGCAACCGCACAAGGCAACTGCCGGTGACTATGTATGGTCAAACAGCCCTGAAGCGCCGAACAAAGGAGTTCCATCATGGCTACACCTGAAGACCACAAGCAAACCCCCGCGCAGCCCGTCACCCCATCACCCGGAGAGACGAAAGCAGAACCGTCTGGCTACACCGGAAGCAATCCCTCAACCGCCGGTCCAGGCCAGACCGCCGTACGATCCGACACCCCGGAGAATCGTCTCGGACACCTGAACCCGTCAGCACCCGAGGACTCGAACGCTACCCCCGGCAGCTTGTCCGAGAAGTAGTTCACCTCACAGGCCTGCACTGCGCGGTCGGTACCACCGAAGCACACCGCGTAAGTCCGCCCCCGGTACAATCAAAGCGCCGGCTGTTCGCGGATGGGCCTATAGCTCAATTGGTTAGAGCAGCGGACTCATAATCCGTTGGTTCCAGGTTCAAGTCCTGGTGGGCCCACCATGCACCGCCGCGTGCGACCGAACTCACTCTGCAGAGAGCCCTGCAAGTCCCTCAGTGCCGCGCGCCTCTTACTGCACCTCGGCGATCAAGGATCCATAAGCCGGCAGCGTGAGCTCTGCAACGGATGAGATGGCCTGCAGCTCCGGCACATTCGTCAGCAGTGTCTTCACGGAACTTCCCTTCGCGCCGGCACTCGTCAGATCAAGATGAACCGTCTGCGGCATCGCGCTCATGTTAAACGAAATGACGATGGCCTTTGCGCCGGCCGGAGCCGTTCTCACGTACGACAGCACGTCGGGATTCGACGTGTCGATCATTACAAGGCCGCCATCGTGGAGCGCGGGCATCGTGCGTCGCATACTGATCAGCTTCTTGTGCCAGTTCAGCAACGACTGCGGATCGCTCGCCTCCGTCTTCACGTTGACCGTCGTGTAGTTCGCCGGCACCGGCAACCAGGTCTTGGCACTCGTGCTGAACCCTGCCTGCGCGTTGCTGGCATCCCACTGCATCGGTGTCCGCTCGCCGTCGCGGCCCTTCTCCTTCGGCCAACCCGTCACTCCAATCGGATCCTTAACGTCCTCTACCCGCGTCGGCGTGGTCGTCGGCATTCCGAGCTCCTCGCCGTAGTACATCAGGGCGGTCGCCCGCGAGGTCAGCAGCAAAGCCGCAATCAACCGGTCAATCTCCGCATCGTGCGTTCCGTCTCCATATCGGTCATGGCTGCGCACATTATCGTGATTGTCAAAGACCAGCATAGGCTGCGATCCATGCACCTGCGTCTCCACTTCGGTCAGGTATCGGCGCAGCTTCGCGGCGTCCAGCTTCGACCGGTCTCCCTGAAATCCGACCAGCATGTCCATCGGCAGCTGCAGCTCGTTCTTATCCGCGCTGCCGTACCACTTGTCCAGCTCGATCGTGTTCGGCAGGTAAGTCTCCCCAATCAGAACTCGATCGCCGGGATACTTGCTCACCATCGATCGCATCCGGCGTATCACCCCATGAACCTCTGGCAGATTCGAGGTGTACACCTCCTTCAGATTAGGGTCCCCTTGCGCGTTCACGCCTTCAACTTCAGGTTCGTCACGTAGCTGCGGATCTTCAAACAAGGTCGGAATCGCGTCCAGCCGGAAGCCCGCCACTCCGCGATCCAGCCAGAACTGCATGGAACCAAACATCGCCTTCTCGACTGCCGGGTTGCGCCAGTTCAGATCCGGTTGTTCTTTATAAAACTTGTGATAATAAAACTGCTTTGTCGCCGGCGTCCATTGCCATGCCGATCCGCCAAATCCCGACTCCCAGTTGTTGATCGGCACCTTTCCATCGTGCTCGAACCGCTTTTCATATGCGGTTGCACTCGCATCCGTCGCCGCCTTGCCATCGTTCCACATATACCAATCGTGTTTTGGGTCCGTACGCGAACTCGCGGATGCCTCGAACCACGTGTGCTTGTCCGACGTGTGATTCAGCACCATATCCAGGCACACACGGATGTCTCGCTTCTTCGCCTCGGCAATCAGCCGATCCATATCCGCAAGCGTTCCGTACTGCGGATCGACATTCTCGTAGTCCGAGATGTCATAACCGAAATCAACCTGCGGCGAAGGATACATCGGTGCAATCCAGATTGCATCGATTCCCAGATCCTTGAGGTAGTCCAGTCGCTGCGTGATCCCATTCAAATCACCAATGCCGTCCCCGTTTGAGTCCTGAAACGAACGCGGATAGATCTCGTACACCACTGCATGCTTCCACCAGGTGCTGTCGCTCGAGGGCTTCTCCGCGGCCTTCAGATCGCCCGGGTTCACCGTGCCGTTCTGCGCCAAACCACTTACCGCGAGAGAACCACTCATGACAGCCAAAGAAATAATTCGGAACAGCTTCATAAGATCCTTTAGAAATAGCGTGATGAGCAGATCAATTGTTTTGGTCTCGTTACTTGCCGCAGTTCGACATACACGTGGGGAGACATACGCGTCTCACTCGGCATTCACCAATCCTCGGTAATCTCCCTCTCGAGGTTGAGGCAGATCTAAGTGAAACGAGGGAGGCCGGTGGCCTCCCTCGTCTACGGACAACAACCGTTTAGAACTGCACACGTCCCGAGAACTGCAGCTGCCGAGGGTTCGACGACGAGTTCGGGAACGGTCCTGAGGTAATTGTGCCGCCTTGGTCGATATTGCCATTCGGCGTTCCCCAATTGATGTGGTTGAACGCGTTGAAGCCATCCGCCCGAAGCTGCAGCTGTGTCTTCTCCCGGATCGAGAAGTTCTTCTGAATCGAAAGATCCGTGTTGAAGAAGTGCGGTCCGAACACCGTATTCTTCCCCACATTTCCGATCTGATCCAGAGCAGGCCGCGTAAATGTGCCGCCAGCGTCGATGTTTTGAGCCTGGTAGTACGTCAGATTATTTCCGGGAATACCAGTCTCCTGTGAGTGGAACTGTCGTGTATCTCCATTCACCCGGCAAGGGGCACTCGTGGGAACTTGCTTGCTGCAGGTTGAGTAGCCGAGCGTGAACGGCAAGCCACTCGAATAATTAATAACTGGGCTGATCTGAATACCGCTGACAATCTGGTTGATGATTCCGTTGGTGTGATTGAGCAACGCCTTGTTCTTACCGAATGGAAGTTCGACGAGCCCATACACGATGACCTGCTGCTGCCGCAACGCACCATCCCGGCCTGTAACGATGTGCTTGTCCCAGGAAGAGTAGCTCGTCGACTCACTGAGCGCCTGCTGCCAGGCATAGTTCGCATTGAACGACACACCATGCGCGAAGTTCTTGGTCAGGGTCGCTTGCAACGCGTTGTAATGCGTGTCCAGGTTGTCACCAAAGTAGGTTTGATCGTTTGTCCAGCCGCAGCCGCCATTCGCTGGAAGTACCTGTCCGGCTTGGAGCGCCTGAGCGATGTAAACCGGATCAGAGCACGCCGCCAGCTTGCCGCCATAGTATCGGCGGAGCAGGTTCTGGTTGTTGACAGCGCCACCCGGTCCAAATCCATTCGCATCGTAGTCAGCTTGCGGAAGTGTCGGATCCCAGTGAAGCGCCTGCCCGTTGTAAGAATCAGCACCGCCCAAGGCAATTGCCGCCTCATTCGGATTCGTCGTGTTTCCTACCGTGTCGCCAAATGTGTGCGTGCCTTTGTTTCCAACGTACGCGACCGTCATCGAGAGTGTCGGCGACAGCGACTGCTGAATAGCCAGGTTCCAGGCATCAAGCGTCGGGAGTCGGAGCGTGGTTGGACGCGACCGCGAGTTGACCGAGTAGCCCGGGTTTGGGAGCAAACCATTGCTGGGAACCGCAACCGCAGTTGGTGTCGCTGGTCCAGTCGTCAGGTTGAAGGCCTCGTCCGTTCCGCTCGCCGTGATCGCCTGGTTCTGCAACACCGGAAGGTTCTGCGTGGCCGAATGACCAAAGATGGATCCAAAGACGCCGATGTCAAAGCTGCGTCCGTATCCTGCGCGAATCACAGTCTCTGGTGTGGCTTGGTACGCCAATCCAAGGCGAGGATTGTAGGTGTTCGTCGCCGTCTTGTAGTTCATGTCCGTGCCGATGTTGCCGTAGCCCGCGACCTGCAGGTAGCCGGTCGAAAGATTCAGAAGTGATCCATTGCCTTTGCCGTTCACCTTCTCCGGGAAGTAGAACTCGTATCGAAGGCCGAGGTTCAGAGTCAGCTTCGATGTCGCACGCCACGTGTCCTGCCCATAAAAGAACGCGCGCTTTTGGAATTCTTTTGCATTCGTCGATGTGCTGACATACCGGTTGAACTGAGTAACCTGTCCCGTCACCAGCGATGCAAAGCTCAGACCCGTAGACCCATCGTTGCCGTTTGACGTTGGCCCCGTGCCAAAGTCCAGAATACCGGTGCGATCACTATCACTCGGAACCCGGAGGTTACGCGCATAGCGAAGATCGGTCCCAAACTTCACACTGTGATTGCCTAGTGTCTTGGTCCAGTTGTTCGCAATTTGATACTGGTCTTCCCGCTCAATCAATGGGCAGTTGCAACGGTCTACGTTCAGTCCAGCTCCGTATTGTGGGCCTGCAGCGGCAGCGTTGTTTGGTCCACCAAAGCTTCCCACCTCCGTCAACTGAAAGGAAGGGGCGCCGCTCGTCAGCGGATCTGAGGTGTTCATGCCCGGAATGCCTAGCTGCGTTGCCAAATCCGTGCCTGCGTCATATTTTGAGGTGCGAATATTGTATCGGAAATAGCCCAGGCGAACGTCGGTCACCAACTTTGGATTGACCGCAACGTCGACTCCAGCAGCTGCGCTGTCGTTTGCGCCCTGCGACGTTCCGCCGTACCCACCTAGACCAAATCCCGCTCCACCTGCCGGCCCGAAGATGGTTGTGCCTGTCAGAACATCAGTGAATCGGCTGAAGCGACCGAAGGCATGGACGCGGTCGTTAACCGTCCAATCCCCTCGAGCGTCCCATTGATCACTATTGAATCCGCCGATACCGCTTGCTGCATAATTCTGTTTGATACCGCTTACGCCATTTACTTGTGCGCCTGGAGTGTTCGGCGCGTAGGGCTGCAGTAATTTGAGAAAGGCTAGCGCAGGCTGTGAGAGCTCAGCACGCGGAATGATGTTCTGAGCGTAGGGTTGAGAGATCTTTGTCGGAACCCCATTTGCACCTGCAGGACCTGCAACTTGACGGTATAGCTGGCCGATCGCGGGCGTGTACTCGGTAAAGTCGCATCCCGCACTCCCCGCATCAAGGCAGCTCTGTACTAAGCGTGCAGTCGGAACAGTCTGGAGTGCAGGAACGCCCACCTTCTGCCGAACTCCCTGATAATCGGCAAAGAAAAAGACCTTGTCCTTAATTATTTTGCCGCCGATGGACCCGCCGAATTGGTTCTTCAGACCATCCGGGAAGTTTGTCCCGGGTCCCTGGTTGAATGGATCCCGTGCCAGGTTGGCGTTACTCTCGCGATAGTCAAACGCCGATCCGTGCCAGTTGTTCGATCCCGACTTCGTCTGCGCTGTCACGACCGATGAGACCGCCTTGCCAAACTCCGCGTCAAAGTTCTGTGTCGTGATCTTGGTCTCGGAGAGCGAGTCGGCATTTGGATTGACAACAATAATGCCCAGAATCGGGTCCTGGTTATCGGTTCCATCCAACTGGAACGCCACACCCGCGAACGCCTGTCCATCAACCTCAATCTGCTTCGATCCCTGCGGGTTTTCACTCGCCGCATGGCTCCATCCCAGCAACTGCGCTCCCGGCAGAAGCAGCTGCAGATTGGTAAAGTTCCGATCCGGGATCGGCAGATCAATAATCTCCTTCGAGTTAAAGGTCGTAGACACGTCCGCACGATCCGTCTTCAACTGTGGCACCTGATCAGCCGCGACCTCTACCGTCTGGTCGCTCCCGCCAACCTGCATCGCTGCCGTGATCTTCACCGACGTATCGGCAAAGATCTGGACGTCATTCTGCTGAAATCCCTTGAACCCGTCCGCTGTCACCTTAATCGTGTACACGTCTGGAATCAGGTGATCGGCGGTAAAGTCGCCACTTGCATTCGCGGTCACATTCACCGACGTGCCCTTGGCCACATCCGTGACCACCACCGTGGCATTCGGGATCACGGCACCGCTTGCATCCGTCACGGTTCCGAAGATGGATCCATAGACTGCCTGTCCGAAGCTGTACGGCGTCGCCGCAAAAAGCAGCGCTGCCAGACCAGGACCTGCGACTGTTTTCAACCTATTCATTTCGACCTCGCTAAAGCTCTACAAATCTAAATCGGCTCCGATGGCGCTCGTTCCATCACCGGACTGCGGGCATAGTGGACAGTGTTCCGTCTCTGTTTCGAGTTGGGCCGCAGCCCTTCGAAATGCAGAATCTGCTCTCCACTCAAGCGTGGCAAATCTACGCGCGCTCAATCGATTGTGTCAATCTCAAACGCATCCCGGCGTTCAAGCGGTACACACGCGGCGAAAGTTCGTCTGAACCGCTAAAATCGAGCTCCCAATGAGCATCGTTTCCACCCCGATCCTCGGCGTTCTTCTGCTGCTTTCTCCGCAGGCGCCCTCAGGCAGCAGATCCAGCTCCAACGCCAGCGCTCCGAATCTGCAGGAGGCAACCAGCGCCTTCAAAGCCGGCTCGGAAGCCTACACGCGCGGCGACCTGCCCGCCGCTCGCAGGTCCTTTAAGCGCGCCGCGCGTCTCGCGCCCGGGGTCTCCGCCGCCCACGCCGCCCTCGGCTCCGTCCTCCTCGCCAGCGGAGACCCCAACGCTGCCATCAGGGAGCTACAACTCGCCCTCCACCTCGCCCCCCAGGACCCGCCCTCGCTCCTCAACCTCACCCTGGCCTTCGCCAGCACGCATCAGGATCGGCAGGCAGTCGACACACTGCATCAACTTCAGACCCTCGATCCAGCCCTGGACGCCGCAACCGGACGAGAGGTCGCCCTGCCGCTCGCCGCCTCGCTCGTCGCTACTGGCGACGCTCCCGGGGCGGAGGCCCTGCTCACCCGCGCCGCCGCCGCCGCACCGTCTGACGCCGTCCTCGCCGACGCCCTCGGAACCGTGCAGGCACGACAGAAAAAGTACACGGAGGCAGACGAGACGCTTCGCCACGCCATCACCCTCGACAACACGCTCGCCCCTGCGTATTTCCACCTGGGCTCAGTCGAGCTCGAAACCGGGCAGCCCGCTCAGGCCGTCATCGCGCTCGAACGCGCCAGCCAGCTCGCTCCGGCCAACTCCGCCTACACTCTTCAGTTCTCTCGGGCACTCGTCGACGCTCACCGCGAAGGGGAAGCCATCCCCGTCCTTCAGAAAGCCCTCGCGAAAGCTCCTCCCGCATCCGCCGCGGCCATAGATCTCTGCTACCACCTCGCCCTCGCCTATCAGGCAGCCGAAGATCTTCCCCATGCACTTCCACTCTTCAACGAAGTCCTCGCATCCCGGCCAGATGATCCGGAGATCTTGACCAACGCTGGTCTCGCCCATGTTCAGACCGGCGACGCCGTGAGCGGCATCCCGCTCTATCTGCGAGCGCTCAAGCGCACTCCGAACAACCCGACCCTGCACGAGAACCTTGGCGTCGCCTACCTTCAACAGAGCAACCTCGACGAGGCCCTCGTCCAGTTCCGTGCCGGCCTCGCCATCGACCCCGAGAGCCCGCAACTGCACTACGACCTTGGTCTCGCCTTCAGGCTGAAGGACGATCTCGCCGCCGCGATTCCGGAGTTCGAGCGTGCCGCCGCCCTCGATCCCACGCTCCCCGCAGCCCCGTTTACCTTGGGCTCGATCTATATGCAGCAGAGCCGCTTCCCCGAAGCCGCCGCCAGCCTTGAGAAGGCGGTTGCCCTCCGCCCCGGCAACGGCGATGCCTGGGCCGCGCTCGGCAGCGCCTACCGCCAGCAAGGCGAGTCGGCAAAAGCCACCGCAGCCCTCCAGCGGGCCATCACCCTCCTGCCGGCGCAGCCCAGTCCGCACATCACCCTCGCCGCCGTCCTTGCCTCCGAGGGCAAAAAAGACCAAGCCGCCAGTGAACGAAAGACCGCCGCCGATCTCACCCGCATCGCCGTCAGCCGCCAAAAAGCTGACTTCGGCATCGACAGCGGATCCCTGCTTCTCAAGCGGGGCCAGATCGCCGAAGCCCTCGTTCAGTTCGAAAACGCCATCGCCGCCGATCCCACCTACGCGCCCGCGCACACCGCCCTCGCCACCGCGCTCGATCAAGCCGGCCGCAAAGCCGACGCCGCCGAAGAACGCCGCAAAGCCCTCGCCCTCAACCCCGCGACCGCTCCCTGACACTCCTTGCACTCCTTCCGCCAAGATCCTTTAGCCCCAAAGCCTGGCGCCGCCTCCGAGGCTCCATTGACGTCCGCCCTGTGCCCGCTTCCCTCGCACCTCCTTCCAAAGATCACGGGCGCGTCAACCACCAGACGCCTCCAAGAGTTCCCGTACCGCCTCCATGCTGGGCATCGACGGTAGCGCTCCAGCCCGCGTCGTCGAAATCGCCGCCGCGGCCGCCGCAAAGCGCGCCGCCTCCATCACCTCCGACCCGCTCAAGAGCGCCACGGCAAATGCCCCGTTAAAACAATCGCCCGCCGCCGTCGTATCCGTCACGCGGACGGCAAACGCCGGCACCACTCCATGCCCCTCAGGCGTCCTCACATAGACACCGCGTCCACCCAGCTTGATCGCCACGTTCCGCGCTCCCATCTCCATCAGCTTCCCCGCTGCCCGTTCCAGCGCCACCGCATCCGCGACCGCCAGATCCTCCCCACACAGCACCCGCGCCTCCGCCTCGTTCGGTGTAAGCCACGTGATGGCCCGCAACAACTCCCTCGGCAAAGCCCGCGCCGGAGCCGGATCCAGCATCACCGGAATGCCCGCCTCCGCGCATCGTGATCCCAGCGCTGCTACCGTCTCCATCGGAATCTCCAGCTGCATCAGCACCATCCCCGCGGCCGCAATGACCGGCCACGCCGCCTCCATCGCCTCCACCGTCATCGCCGCATTTGCTCCCGCGGCAATCACGATCGTGTTCTCCCCGCCCTGGATCGTCGTAATCATCGCCACCCCCGTACTTCCCTCCACCTCCACCACCGCCTCACATCCCGCACCCGTCGCCTTCAGGTCCCGCTTCACCTGCGCCGCAAACCCGTCCCGCCCCACCCGCCCCACCATCTCCGTTGGCCACCCCAGCCGCGCCGCCGCGCCGGCCTGGTTCGCACCCTTGCCGCCCGTCACCACCGCAAAGCTCTCCCCACGGATCGTCTCCCCCGGTGCCGGAAACCGCTCCGCTCGCACCACCATGTCCACATTCAGACTTCCCACCACGACCACCGGCTTCCGCACCATTCTCGACTCTCCCTCTTCCGCTCACGCGCTTGATAGCATCGAGCCATGGATGACTTCCCCCGCCTCCAGCGCCTGCCGCCCTACGTCTTCAACATAACCGGCGAACTCAAGGCCGCCGCCCGCAAGCGCGGCGAAGACATCATCGACTTCGGCATGGGCAATCCCGACGGCGCCACCCCGCCTCACATCGTCGACAAGATGATCGAGGCCGCGCGCAAGCAGCGCACCCACCGCTACTCGCTCTCCAAGGGCATCCCTCGCCTCCGTAAAGCCATTTGCAACTGGTACGGTTCGCGCTACAACATCGACCTCGACCCCGCCACTGAGGCCATCGTCACTATTGGCTCGAAAGAAGGCATCGCCCACCTCTGCCTCGCCGTCCTCGATCGCGGTGACACCGTCCTCGTCCCCAACCCCAGCTACCCCATCCACATCTACGGCCCCGTCATCGCCGGCGCCGACATCCTCTCGCTCCCCGTCCACTCCACCACCGAGTTCCTCGCGCAGATCGAAGAGACCATCCCGCGCATGTTCCCGCGCCCCAAGATCCTCATCGTCAACTTCCCCGCCAACCCCACCGCCCAGTGCGTCGACCTGCCCTTTCTGGAGCGTCTGGTCGCCTTGTGCAAGGAATTCGGCGTCTGGCTCGTCCACGACTTCGCCTACGCCGACATCGCCTTCGACGGCTACAAGCCGCCCTCCATCATGCAGGTCCCCGGCGCCAAAGACATCGCCGCGGAGTTCTTCACCCTGTCGAAGTCCTACAACATGCCCGGCTGGCGCGTCGGCTTCATGGTCGGCAACCCCACCCTCGTCGCCGCCCTCAGCCGCATCAAGAGCTACTTCGACTACGGCACCTTCACCCCGCTCCAGGTCGCCAGCATCTGCGCCCTCGAAGGCCCGCAGCAGTGCGTCGCCGACATCACCGAGATCTATCGCTGCCGCCGCGACGCCCTCGTCCAAGGCCTCAATCGCCTCGGTTGGCAGACCGAGTCCCCCCGCGCCACCATGTTCGTCTGGTCCCGCATCCCCGAGCGCTTCCGCCATCTCCGCTCGCTCGAGTTCTCAAAGCACCTGCTCCAGCACGGCAAAGTCGCCGTCAGCCCCGGCATCGGCTTCGGCGAGCACGGTGACGACTTCATCCGCTTCTCCCTCATCGAAAACGAAGAACGAACCCGCCAGGCCCTCCGCGGCATCCGCCACGCCCTGTCCCTGAACCCACCCGAAGCTGCTTAGGTCCGTCTCCGGCTCCCCGTTACTGCAGATCGAAGCGCAGCCGCCGCCATCCGCACCCGACCGGAGGTAAGCCGCCACAAGCCGTCATCTCGACCGAAGCGAAGCGCAGTGGAGAGATCCCTTCCGTCGTAAAGCCCTGCACGCAAACAGCCGCAGCAGCCCAAGCCGTCATCTCGACCGGAACGCAGCGCAGTGGAGAGATCCCTTCCGTCGCAAAGCCACATCACGCCAGCCGCCTCAACCAGCCCTAGTACTCCAGCTGATGCGGCGCCGGATACGTCAGCGTGTGATCGCTCTTCTGATACCACATGAACAGCTTGTGATCCCCATTCACCCGCACCGCCACGATAATCCCCGTCCCGAAGTTGCCCGTCCCATCCGTCTTCGAAATATCGACATGGTGCGACGTGATCGGGCCGAAGTCGCTCGCCGTCGTCCAGTCCTCGGTAAACCGCTTCAGCTTGTAGTCGTACTTGTCCGGATGCTCCTGCCACTTCGGATCATGCATCCAGATCCCATACGCGGTCGCGTAGTCTTTTGCTTCCAAGGCGTCGAAGAACTTGCCTACCGTATGCTCTGCTGGCAGGTTCGAAAAGAACCACCCATGCCCCAGCAGAAACCCGCCCATCCCTAAGAAGAACCCCAGCGCCAGCACCACACCCGCCGCAATCAGCAGCCCCAGCTTTCGCTTCTCGCCTGTCTCATCGTAGGTCGGTGCATTCAACAGCGTCATCGTTCCACTCCCCATCCGCCCATCGGCGTCTCCCGCCAACGCACCTGTATTAGACACCGTAACTCGCGAGAACGTGCCGCATACCTGCCCGAGTATGGATGCCCCATGTCTCGCTCTTGAGACATGGGCTCCTCTTAGCGGCGTAGACCCACGCTAGCAGCTCACGCCCGCCGCCGAAACGCCCCACGAAACAGCTCAAACTCCACCCCTCGCGCACCCGCCGCTGCTGTCCCCTTCAGGTACACCGCCAGCACATCAAACCGCACGGGCACCGCCGCCCGTTCGTCCTCTGGAAAGCCGCGCAGGTACGCCTCCGCCATCGTGCGCACCATCCGTCGCTTGTCTCGATCCACAGCCGCCTCCGCCGGATCCATCGCATTGCGCGTCGCCCGCGTCTTCACCTCGACAAAGCACAGCACGTCCCCCTCCCACGCAATCACATCCACCTCTCCGCGCAGCCGCCCCGTCTTCCATCGCCGCGCCACCACCGTGTATCCCTGCTGCCGCAGGTAGAACATCGCCTCCCGCTCGCCACGCTCCCCCACCAGCAGATGCGCTGGCCGTCCCCGCAGCCGGCCCGTCCGCTCCGCCAGCGCCTCCATCCGTCGCAGCCCCCATCGTTGCGCCCCCACCAAGACCTGTCCCAGCACCTTCACCCTCCGCCGCAACCGAACTTTCTTACAGACCCAGTAGCAATCTTCTGCAGTCCGTGTAGAATAAAACCTGATCGTGAAATCGGATCTGGTTTTTCTTGTGTGTTCTGCTAAACGCGACCCGCAAATAAAACTCAAATTGCATTCGCGGTACATACAGCAGCACAAGGACAATCATCATGGAAACAGGAACAGTAAAATGGTTCAACGATGCCAAGGGCTTCGGCTTTCTTAGCCGCGCCAACGGCGAAGACGTCTTCGTTCATCACACCGCCATCCAGAGCAACGGCTTCCGTTCGCTTCAGGAAGGCCAGAGCGTTCAGTTCAATGTCGTCAAGGGCCCCAAGGGCTGGCAGGCAGAGAACGTTCAGGTTGCGTAAGCACTAGCTTTCAGCAGTCTCGAGAAGGGCAGCCAAACCTGGCTGCCCTCTCTCTTTGCCGCAATCCCCTTCCGGCTCTCTACTTGAGTGCGGTCTCAAGGTGCGGTCGACAAGCAAACTTTCGTCCGCCGTTCTTTGCTTGTCATTCCGACCGAAGCGCAGCGGAGTGGAGGAACCTGCTTCTCTACCAGGAACCTCTACACCCGCCGCGAAGACGGGCTCAACCTCGTCCCTTCATTATCATTCCGAGGCGCAGCCGAGGAACTTCCGCATTGGCTTTGAGCGACGTGCATCCCTACCACGTCGACCCCGGAAAACATTCCCGCCACGACAGCCCTGAAATACGCCTACAATCCCCGCACATGCCCTTCTCCCCGGCCAATCTCGCAGCCTTAGTCATCGCCGCCAGCTTCGCCGCCGGGCTCAATGTTTACGCCACCGTCTTCACCCTCGGCCTGCTTGATCGCCTCCATTGGGTCGCTCTCCCCTCCGGCCTCGACACCCTCTCACACACCTGGGTCCTCGTCGCCGCCGGTCTTCTCTTCGCCGCCGAGTTCGTCGCCGACAAGATCCCCGCCCTCGACCTCGTCTGGAACGCCCTCCACACCTTCATCCGCATCCCGGTCGCCGCCCTCGTCGCCTACCAGGCAACCAACCATCTCTCGCCCGGCCTGCAGCTGCTCGCCACCTCCGCCAACGCCGGCATCGCCCTCCTCACCCATGGCTCCAAGACCGCCGTCCGCGCCGCCGTCACCCCCAGCCCCGAACCCTTCTCAAACATCGCCCTCTCCACCACCGAGGATGCCGTCGCCATCGGCGTCACCTGGCTCGCCACACACCATCCTGTCGCCGCCGCCTCTACCGCTCTCATCCTTCTAGCCGCCGCCGTCCTCGCCGCCCGCGCCCTCTTCCGCGGCCTCCGCCGCCTTCTTTCCCGCTTCGGCACCGGCCCCGAGGCCGCCCTGCGCCTCCCCGGAGACTAGCCTCACAGAACCCGTCGTCATCTCGACCGAAGCGCAGCACCAGCCCCGTCGTCATCTCAACCGAAGCGCGGCACCCATCCGCCGTCATCTCGACCAAAGCGCGGCACCCATCCGGCGTCATCTCGACCGAAGCGCAGCGAAGTGGAGAGATCCCTTCCTTTCCAAGCCACCATCAGTCAAACCCCAAAGACCAGCACCCTCGAACGCATGCAAATCCACCTCATCGACGGCACCTACGAGCTCTTCCGCCACTTTCACGCCCTCCCGTCCATGAAGGACAAGGGGGGCATGGAAGTCGCCGCCGTCCGTGGCGTCCTCACCTCCGTCCTCAAAATGATCGAGGAGGGCGCGACCCACCTCGGCGTCGCCACCGACCACGTCATCGAATCTTTCCGAAACAATCTCTACCCCGGCTACAAGACCGGCGACGGCACCTCGCCCGAGCTCCTCGCCCAATTTCCCCTCCTCGAAGAAGCTCTCGTTGCCCTCGGCGTCGTCACCTGGCCCATGGTCGAGTTCGAAGCCGACGACGCCCTCGCGTCGGCCGCACATCTCGCATCGCAAGACAAGCGCGCCGAACAAATCCTCATCTGCACCCCCGACAAAGACCTCGCCCAGTGCGTCCGCGGCGCCCACATCGTCCAGCTCGACCGCCGCAAGCGCGTCACCCGCGACGAAGCCGGCGTCATCGCCAGGTTCGGCGTCCCGCCCGCCTCCATCCCCGACTACCTCGCCCTCGTCGGCGACACCGCCGACGGCTTCCCCGGCCTCGTCGGCTGGGGCGCCAAATCCGCCGCCGCCGTCCTCGCTCGCTTTCACCACCTCGAGCACATCCCCGCCGACTCTCGCGACTGGCACGTCCCCGTTACCAGCCCCCGTGCCCTCGCCGAAACCCTGCAACGCGACCAGAAACTCGCCTTCCTCTTCCGCGACCTCGCCACCCTCCGCACCAACATCCCCCTCTTCCACTCCGTCGACGACCTCCGCTTCACCGGCGCCACCGACCGCTTCCCCGCCCTCGCCGCCCGCCTCGACAGCACCATCCTCGGCAAAAAGTTCCCCCGCTAGCCCTCACGCACCCGCGTCCCCAGCGATCCCTTGCCCCGCCTCAAATCCCCTGCGATACTTAATCGTGCACCCCACGTGCGACCAAACCAGACAATCAAATCACCGGAGGCGGAGATGTCAGCCAAATACATCTTTGTAACGGGCGGAGTTGTGTCCTCGCTCGGAAAAGGTCTCGCCGCAGCCTCCATCGGCTGCCTGCTGGAAGCTCGCGGCCTGCGCGTCAACCTGATGAAGTTTGACCCGTACCTCAACGTCGATCCCGGCACCATGTCGCCCTTCCAGCATGGCGAGGTCTTCGTCACCGACGATGGCGCTGAAACCGACCTTGACCTCGGCCACTACGAGCGCTTCACCCACGCCCACCTCACCCGCGATAACAACCTCACCACCGGCCGCATCTACGAAGGCATCATCACCAAAGAGCGTCGCGGCGACTATCTCGGCAAGACCGTCCAGGTCATCCCGCACGTGACGAACGAAATCAAAGCGGCCATGCGCAAGATCGGCGCCGACTGTGACGTCGCCATCGTCGAGATCGGCGGCACGGTCGGCGACATCGAGTCGCTTCCCTTTCTCGAAGCCATCCGCCAGATGCGCCAGGATCTGGGCCGTGACTCGACCGTCTTCGTCCACGTCACCCTCATCCCCTGGATCGCCGCCGCGCAGGAGCTCAAAACTAAGCCCACCCAGCACTCCGTCAAGGAGATGCTCTCGATCGGCATCCAGCCCGACATCCTGCTTTGCCGCACCGATCGCGCCGTCCCCCGCGAGATGCTCTCGAAGATCGCCGCCTTCTGCAACGTCGAAGAGCCTGCCGTCATCGCCGCGCTCGACGTCGCCTCCATCTACGGCGTCCCGCTCAACTTCTCGGAAGAAGGTGTCGACACCCTCATCCTCAAGTACCTCCGCATCGACGCCCCCAAGCCCGACCTCTCCCGCTGGGAAGATATCGTCCACCGCGCCACCCATCCCGCCGACGAAGTCTCGATCGGCATCGTCGGCAAATACGTCGAGTACGAAGACAGTTACAAATCGCTCAAGGAAGCACTCGTTCACGGCGCCCTCGCTCACAACCTCAAGCTCCGCGTCACCTGGATCGAAGCCGAAGCCCTCGAGACCACCGACGCCGACGGCACCCCCAACCGCGACTACATTCAGCTCCTCGACCGGCACGACGGCATCCTCGTCCCCGGCGGCTTCGGCAAGCGCGGCATCGAAGGCATGCTCAACGCCATTCGCTACGCCCGCGAGTCCGAGGTCCCTTACTTCGGCATCTGCCTCGGCATGCAGACCGCCTGCATCGAGTTCGCCCGCAACGTCTGCGGACTCACTGGCGCCAACTCCGGCGAGTTCGACCCCGTCACCCCCTTCCGCATCATCTACAAGCTCCGCGAGCTCACCGGCGTCGAAGAGATGGGCGGCACCATGCGTCTCGGCGCGTGGGACTGCATCATGGAGCCCGGCTCGCTCGCCGCCGACGCCTACGGCACCACTGAGATCTCGGAACGTCACCGCCATCGTTACGAATTCAATCGTGAGTTCGAGCCGGTTCTCACCGCCGCCGGCCTCCGTCTTACCGGCACCACACCCGACCGCACCTACGTCGAGATCGTTGAAATTCCCACCCACCCCTTCTTCCTCGGCTGCCAGTTCCACCCCGAGTTCAAGTCCAAGCCCCTCGAGCCCCACCCGCTCTTCCGCGAGTTCATCGCCGCCAGCTACCGCAATCGCGTCGCTCCCCTCGCGCAGGAGCGGGTTCCTGCTCATCTTCACGTTTGATCACACCGTGCGGTTACCTGCGATCTTTGGTAATCTCTCCCGATTGCTCTATGCATGGTTCTACGGCCTCAAACCACACCTTCGGCCACATTCCACTCGCAGTCGGTCGCTTCACCCTCGCGTCGGTAACGATGACAACCTCTGCATCCGAAAGCGAGACAAGCCTGCCATTGTCGCCATGGGATCCGAAGCGCACAGTAGGAGGGAGTCACCGAAAGGATTCCAATGCGTCTGTTTTTCGCCGCCTTTACCTTAGGCGTTGCTCTCCTCGTACCGGCAGCAGCCTTCGCTGCCCCCATCACATATGACCTGACCCTCACCAATACCGTCGGGGACCTCCTCGGCGGCGTCGGAACCTTCGCCATCGACAAAGCACCTTCCCCGAGTTCCGTCTCCGCCTACTCCGGAAGCAATGGCTCGCTATCAGCCTTCAACATCAGCATCGATGGCGAAACCTTCACGCCGGCCAATGGCCTCGGCACCACCACCGTGCAGTTCACCGCGGGCGTCCTCTCTGACATCGAGTACGCCGGCTTCACCTTCGATCTAAGCAGTCTCCTCATCATCTCGGGCAAGTCCTACGAGTACCTGAGTCAGGTAGACGGCAACGGCTCCGTCGGCAGTCTTACCGCGGCCATAGCTCCCCCGAACTCTCCGGTTCCCGAACCCTCCACGTTTGTCCTTCTCTGCACCGGCTCCGTCGGCTTGGCCCGTCTCCTCCGCCGTCGCCTCTCCGTGTAGCTGCAGCACCGCACTTCGCCGCGCCCGGCTACCCTGCCGGGCGTCGTTCTTTGCTGCGTTCCCATTCGCTCCTGTGAGAGCATCAACCTTGACCCCATGACCACCCAGTACAACTCCGGCCGCTCCTCCTCTTCCGGCTCCTTCTTCGCCATGCTGCTCTCCATCCTGCTCGGAGCCGCCGCCGTCATCGTCTTCATGCGCCATGCCACCACCGGCATCCCCGCCCGACTCGCCGCCCTCGTCACCGGCCGCACCGCCACCATCGACACCAGCGTCCCCGCCGTCGTCCAGAAGATCCAGCGCCTGCAGCGCCTCGAAACCGTCGTCTACTCGCTCGATACCGTCGTCGAAGGCAACAAATCCAGCCTCGTCCTTCCCGATCTCCTCGCCGGCGACCGCCTCCTCCTCATCGTGCACGGCCAGTCCGTCGCCGGCATCGATCTCTCCAAACTCCGCCCCGAAGACGTGCGCATCGACTCCGCCGCCCACTCCATTCACGTCTCGCTCCCACCCTCCGAGCTCTTCTCCACCGCCCTCGATAACCAGCACACCCGCGTCTACGCCCGCTCCACCGGCCTCCTCGTCCCCGCCGACCAGAACCTCGAGTCCGACACTCGCGCCCGGGCCCAGGCTCAGCTGCAGAAGGCCGCCCTCGACGACGGCATCCTCGACGCCGCCACGAAAAACGCCCGCGCCACCGTCTCAAGCGTGCTCTTCGGCCTCGGCTTTCAGCAGGTCGACGTCACCTAACCCACGCTGCGGCCAGACCTTCGCCTCTCTCCCTCCGTCTGCGCTATCATCCTCCTCATGAGGTCCGTTCGAACGCTCCGCATCTTCGGCACCCGGCTCGAAAACATCCCGGCCGTCCTCGCCAAGTCCCTTCCCACACGCGCGTCGCAGTCGAACACCTTCTTCGTCACCCTCGGCTGGATCTCCGCTGGCGCCGGAGCCCTCGGCCTCGGCCTCATCGCCGGCCGCGAACTCCGTCGACGCTACAAATTCAAGCGCCGCACTCCCTACGACCTCTACGCCCACGCCGGCGACTACAACAACGACGTTGAATTCGGCGTCGGCATCTAGCCCCAACCTCGTCCGCCTCCAAACGGTCGCCCGGCCCCAAGTTGGGGGGTCGCCGTCAGCTTCATCTCTACCCACAGCCAAAACCCGGCACCGCACCCTTGTCTTAGTTGTCATTCCGAGGCGCAGCCCAGGAACCCCCGCCTTCCGTTCCTAACGACGGAGCGCAGCGACGCATATCCCCGTTTGCTCGTCCCTGTTCCCTCCTACCTGATTTACCCTGAATTGTGATGAAACTAGCCTTCCTCTTCCCCGGTCAGGGCTCGCAATCGGTCGGCATGGGCCGCGATCTCTTCAGTAACTTCCCCACCGCCCGCGCCGTCTTTGAAGAGGCCGATGACGCCCTCGGCTTCTCCCTCTCCACGATCATCTTCGACGGCCCCGAAGACACTCTCAAGCTCACCGAACACACCCAGCCCGCCATCCTGACTGTCTCCGTCGCCGCCGCCCGCGTCCTGCAGGAAAAGCTCGGCGACCTCAGGCCGTCCTTCGCCGCCGGTCACTCCCTCGGCGAGTACTCCGCCCACGTCGTCGCCGGCACCATCCCCTTCGCCGACGCCGTCCGCACCGTTCGTAACCGCGGACGTTACATGCAGGAAGCCGTCCCCGCGGGTCAGGGTGCCATGGCCGCCATCCTCGGTCTGCCCTCCGACCAGATCAACGACCTCTGCGGCCAGGCCATGGACGAGCTCGCCGAACAGATCACCGAAGGCGTCGCCCAGCAGGTCTCCGGGCAGCCAACCAGCGATCCCACCGAAGCCCACGCCGACGCTCCTCTCGCCGACTCCGCCAGCGCGCAGTCCGTTACCTCCGACGCCACCGTCAACCCCGTCAGCGTCGCCCACGCCGCCACGACCACCGGCTCCATCGTCTCCCCCGCCAACCTCAACGCCCCCGATCAGACCGTCATCTCCGGCGCCCTCGCCGCCGTCACCCGCGCCGCCGAGCTCTGCAAGGCCGCCGGCGCCAAACGAACGGTGATGCTTCAGGTATCCGCCCCCTTCCACTGCTCGCTCATGAAGCCCGCCCAGGAGCGCCTCTCGGTCGACCTCGAATCCATCGCCTTCCAGGACGCCGCCTACCCCGTCATCGCCAACGTCGACGCCCGCTGCGTCACTCGCGCCGCCGACGCCCGCGACTGCCTCATCCGCCAGGTCACCGCCCCCGTCCGCTGGGTCGACTGCATTAACGTCCTCATCGCCGACGCCGCCACCCCCTTCCTCGAGATCGGTCCCGGCCGCGTCCTCTCCGGCCTCCTCCGCCAGATCGACCGCACCCAGACCGCCCTCAACGTCGAAGACACCGCCTCCCTCGAGAAGACCCTGGCAGCCCTCAACGCTATGTAACGCTTGCAGCCGAGACACGCCCAGATTTTTCAAAGCCTGCAGCTAATTTGTTGTCATCCCGTAGGGATCTGCTTTTCTACCTTGAACCTGTTCTCTCAAGCGACGAAATGGATCTACTCGCTTCTTCACCATCACCTCCAGCGCCGTCATCTCGACCGAAGCGCAGCGCAGTGGAGAGATCCCTTCTCCCCCAAAGCCACGTCACTAAGCCCCGCCTTCAAGGAGTCCTTCATGACCACACACCCCGCCCCTCGCCACCCCGGCGACCTCGTCGAGGACTTCACCCTCCCCGACCAGGACGGCACCCCGCGCTCCCTCTCCAACTACAAGTCCACCCCCGTCGTCCTCTTCTTCTACCCGCGCGCCGACACCCCCGGCTGCACCATCGAATCCTGCGGCTTCCGCGACGCCTTCGAGCTCTTCCAGTCCAAAGGCATCACCGTCCTCGGCATCTCCCGCGACGCCGTCAAAGCCCAGAAGAAGTTTCAAGAGAAGTACAACCTTCCCTACCCGCTCCTCGCCGACGCCGACGAGACCGTCTGCAACTACTTCGACTTGATCAAGCCCAAGAACATGTACGGCAAGCTCGTCAAAGGCGTCGCCCGCACCACCTTCCTCATCGCCCCCGCCAACGCCAAAGGCGAGCAACGCCTCCTCCACACCTTCGAAAAAGTAACCCCCGCCGGCCACGCCGAAGAAGTCCTGAGCCTTCTCGCAAGCTCCCACGCAACCTAGCCAGCAAGCACTTCCAGCTCAACTGCGGCGACCCGGCTCCGTCACGGCTGTGCCATCAATCCATCACTTCCGACAATGCGACTTACCGTTACCAATGGCCGCAAGTAAACTATTCTGGCCGTTCTAGGTGGCCTCCCATGAACCATTCAGCTACAAAACAGGCGTTCCATCCATATTTCATTCTCAGCGGAGAGTTTGACCCCGATGACATCACGCGTCAACTTGAAATAGAACCGAGTTGGGTCGAACGGATAGGAGATCCTGGTCCTCCTGGCGCGGTGGGCCCTCGGCTTGGAGCTGTCTGGGTTTGGCAGCCACAAGATGACGATTCTCACGACGTCGGCGATCAGTTGGCCTACATGGCGGGGGCGCTTTCTCTCAAGCACGAGAAGGTAGCCTCTCTCTCGAAGACATTTGGGGGAACGCTCCACATCTACCACCAAGAAGGCGGTGGGCGTCGTAAGTGGTTTCTCTCTTCGAACACCCTTCGATTGATCGCTGATCTGGAGATGAGTGTCGAATGCGAACAAGTCGATCAGTCCTGACAAACGCGGTTATCGCCAGTTGAGCCTTGCCGCGGTCCATGGACGATTTAGCCGGATCACTTCCGTTATTGCGACTTGCCAGGACCTACGGCCGGCCTGTGCTTGGAATCCAAGAAACCGTGGATTTACTTGGCCGCTCGGTCGATGATGGGGCATGTTTCGCACTTCGAGAGCACGATTCTTCGTCAGAAACACACCCTTTGTCTGCACGCTTCTATCCACATTCCTATGGGCCCCAATGGGCAGGGCTCAAGCAACGCCAGCCGCGTCACCTCCGGATGCGTTGAAACGCTTGACGGCCTTGGGACTTCCACGCCTCGAAGGAACCGTTCCTGTCTACTACTCAGAAGGACTTAAGGCTCTGGCACTCCGGGACCAGGCAGAGATTACGAAGTGTGCCGATTGGTATCGCCAGCAGCTTCATGTTACGGTGCCCGCGACATTAGCTGTTCTGAATCGAGCTGACTGGGATCGAGTTGGAAGACTCGCGGCTTATCCGATGGCAGAAGCTTTCCCGGAGCAGGGAAACGTGATCTTTATGCCTGATTCCTTCGCGAGCTTCCCCGGTCAGAATGGTCATGTCGATTTAGACAAGAAGCTGGCTTTCATCTCCTTCCATGAAACCGGTCACCTGTATCAACGCGCTCTTCATCTGGAGGGGCCGGATCTGTTTATGCAGGAGTTCTCTGCGACCATGCTGGCCAGCGCCTATGCTCTTGCCACGCGACCGGAGCTCGTTCACGCTACCCTTGAGTCGCGCACCAACGCTCCGCAGCGTTACACCTCGTTCGAGGACATGGATCTGATTTACGACGGAGTAGGATTCGACAATTACGATTGGTTGCAGGTCGAAACCGTTAGGCTGGCAGTCTTCTTCGTCAAAGGTCAGGATCTTGCCGCCCTTGTGCGAAAGATGCAGAGCAAGTTCCCTGTAGGACGAACGATGTCCAATACAGAGGTCTTCACCAGACTGGACGTGATTCGCCCGGGCATGCTCGCCCAGGCAGGATCACTCGCCAAACCCACGACCATGAAACCAATAACACCTGGTACCTGCCTACCCGCGCCACAAAAGCTAGACACCATCGGATTCTTCGGAGTGCGGAGCGATAGCGATCATGGCGTTATGGTAGTCGATGACGGCGTGGAGGCTGTCTTGCCCCCCGGCTACACTGCGGAGCAGGGCAGGATTGGGAGCCAGTTCAAACTCCCCTCCGGCAAATGTGTCACCTATCCAAGCGTCCCCGGATACATCGTCTTGCGATGACTTGAGAAACACAGCTTGTTAGTACCGAGAAACGCGGTTGTGGGAAGCTGAGACGGCAACCCGGCCCGAGGGAGTTCCCGCTCTCGTTACTTCCGCTAATGCGACTGCTAAGGACCGATCCGCACCATGTTGGCCTGGTTATCTCTTCATCAGGCAATTGCCGGCTCTTGGCTTTCGGGTCTTCTTTAGATAGCACAGCATTTCAGAGCTCCCACTGTGAATACCAGTCAGCCAGCGGAGGAGGGTACATCGAAAGAACGCAGCGTTGTACCCGACAGGCCTACTTTCGCGATACAGCCGCAGCCTTCACATACTGTCGCCAGCCTGGATCCAACGCATCTGGTGAGTCATCAGCGGCATATCGTGCTGCCGGTGCAGCTTCGCCGTGATCGCATTCCCGTTCACCGTGCCCTGCATCTTCATCGTCTGCGGCGTTGGCCGCTGCACTTTCAGATCGCATCTCCACGCTGGATCACTCGAATCCGTGATCACCATCGAATCCTTGTCCGGTCCCGGCTTCACAGCCACGCGCTCGAACGCCCCGTCGCCCATCTCGATCACTGCTTTGTCGGGCGTATCCAGGACCACTCGCTTCCAGGCCACGTGTTCCGGATCTACGTTCTGAAAGGTCTGAAGAATTTTGGACGTCAGCAGCGGCCTCGCGGGATCCGCCACCGTCATCTCGTCAATCACCCAGACTCCCCGAAACGCGCTCGCCCGTGACGCCTTAATGCGCCCTCCGGCATACATCCTCCACCCAAAAACTCCTATCCAGCACAACATCGCCAAACCCAGAACCAACGGCACCCAACGAGCAGCACGACACACCATTGCATTCCGTGACAGCGCCTCCTCGGGCGCCGGCTCTGGCGTGCGGTGCAGGACAAAGATGTTCGTGAGCCGCGGCAGATCCGGAAGCAGCAAAAAGATCGACAGCAGCAGCAAGTGCAAAGACCTGCCCTTAACCGGTACGTCATACGCAACATTCAGGACAAACACATTTGTCATCGCCGCCGTGCAGATCAACGCACCCAGCGTCGTCAACTCCGGAACCAGTAACAACAACCCACCCGCCAATTCTACCGATCCCGCAAACACGGTGTAGAGCGTTGAGGCGGCCATGAAATCCCAGAGCACGTCGAACGGCGTTCGCGCGCCCAGGGGCATCGCCATCTTCGTCAGGTTTAGCATGCCGAACTGCATCGGGACGACCTTGTCCATCCCGTACAGCACCATTTGCGAGGCCAGCATCAGCCGAACCGCCACCCGCAGCCAGGCATGCAGCACACGGTAGTCCCGTCGCTTCCTGTCCAGCGCCGACCAAATCACCGTCGCCAGCAGCGCGATCAGCAACTCCGTCACAATCTGCATCCAGTCGTAAAGCGAATCGTTGCCCGACATGGAAACGCTCACCTTCAAACCAATAAAATGCGCTCCCACCCACGGCACAAAGCGGCTCCACAGCGGTGCTGTAAACGCCGTGGGGAACGACTTTCCTTGGCCGCTCAGAAAGCGGCAGAACAAGATCGCATCCGCAAGCAAATCAACGCAGAAGATTCCGAGATAGCAGAACGCAAACCGGAACCCCAACCGCTTCGCCAGGGACCAATCCCGGCCTCCGCGATCCGCACTTTCCGCAACCGCCGCCACTGCACGCATGGCCGCGATTATTCGTCCATTCCGCCCTAGTCGCACCTGAAATCTCGATTCGGCGTCCTTATGCCGGCAACCTCCCCACCTGACCTGAGCCCGGACCACCCACCCGCTCGTCCTCGACCCCTCAGCCGCCCCGTCTCCGGTCCCCACCAACTCCGTCTCCTCCCTCACTTGGCCGCAACGGCGCAGGCAAGACCACCCTCATCAAGCGCTCCTCACCGCTGCCAAAAACTTCCTCTGCCGCGTGGCCCACATCCGCATCGCCCGGTCCTACGTCGCTCACGAGATGCTCACGTCGCTGAGCGCAGCATCCAACAACCCCTACGCCTCAAGGAGACACGCCTGAACGCCCTCGTCGTCTCCCCGATCGGACTAGACCAACTTCGATCGACAACAGGCAGGCAAGCGCAGCAAGCTCCCTTAAAGGACGCCCCACCGCGCCCGGCCCAGCACATGGATCGTGTGCAGCCAGATCTCCTAGCTATGCGTTCGCTTAGAGCCCCTGAACGCAATGAAGTCCTCACAAACGCCGTTATCAACAGCCACACGAAACATCGCCCCACCCAGTCTCACTCCAGACGCTAAGCAAACGTAAACTTCCCTCAGCCTCATGCGACCCACTCTTCCTCTAGCCGCCGCAGCCCTCACCACCGCCGTCACCCTCGCCTACGCCACCGTAGCCCCGTCTTCCCAGCTCTTCGGCCGGACCCTCATCGCTCCGCCACACCCCGAGCAGCTAGCCCTCACCTTTGACGATGGCCCCAATCCCACCGCCACCCCCTACCTCCTCGACCTCCTCGCCGAACACAACACCAAGGCCACCTTCTTGCTCATCGGCCGCTACACGCTCTCGCAAAAGAGCCTCGCCCGTCGCATCCTCGCCGAAGGCCACACCATCGGCAACCACACCATGTCACACCCCAAACTCCCCCTCTGCTCCCACCCCCGCATCACCGCCGAGCTCACCGACGCCAACCACGCCATCACTGACACGCTCGGCGTCCCCATCCACCTCTTCCGCCCGCCGCACGGCTTCCGCACCCCATACGTCCTCCGCACGGCCCGCGCGCTCGGTCTCACCCCCACCACCTGGAACCTCATCGCCAACGACTGGTCCCTCCCCACCGCCCCAGCCATTACCGATCGCGTCCTCGCCGGCATCGCCCGCAACCAGTGCTGCGGCCAGGCCTCAAACATCGTCCTCCACGACGGCTCGCAACTCACCCCTACCGCCGATCGCACCCGCTCCCTCGCCGCCACCGTCGCCATCCTTGCCGCGCACCCCACCGCTCGCTTCGTCACCCTCGACACCTGGCTCTAAGCGTCAACAGACCGTCGTCCACAGCATTCTGAGTTGGCGTAGTCACCCCCTCGCGCCGCATACGATAGAGACATGCCTGCCTTTCGGTCGGCCTCTACCTCCTCGCTCGACCCTGCTTTGAGAAGCGCTCGGGAAGTACCCCCGTAAGTCGAGTCGAGTGAAGACTTTGGACCTGAAGTAAGGGGGAGGGGTACTCCTCCTTGACCGCAACCCGCTATCCCGTACCATCAACATCCATGGCTACCTCCGTCACGCCCGATCCACTTTCGATGGCCGCCGTCCTCCGCATCCCCATCCTGCGCCGGCTCTGGTACGCCCAGGTCATCTCCGTCTTCGGCGACTTCCTCGCCCTCTTCGCCGTCATCGGCGTCCTCACCTTCCGCCTCAACGCCTCCGCCCAGCAGGTCATCAACCTCCAGATCGCCTATCTCCTCCCCATCGCCATCCTCGGAGTAGTCGCCGGCGTATTTGTCGACCGCTGGCCGCTCAAGCCCACCATGGTCGCAAGCGACGCCATCCGCTGCGGCCTCGTTCTTCTGCTCCTCGTCTGCACGCAGCTCTGGCAGTTCTATGCCGTCCTCGCCACCATCAGCGTCATCTCCAGCTTCTTCGGCCCCGCCCAGGGTGTCGCCATCCGCTCCGCCGTCCCGCTCCACGGCCTCCGTTCGGCCAACGCCCTCATGCAGCAGGTCATCTTCGGCATGCGCATCATCGGCCCCGCCCTCGCCGCGCTGCTCGTCGCCACCTTCGGCCCCCGCGTCTGCTACCTCGCCGACGCCGCCAGCTTCGCCGGCTCCGCCCTCCTCATCGCCTCCATCTCCTTCGCCGTCCCAACCGCCTCCTCCACAGCTCCCGCCTCCGCGGCCCCCGTCTCCGCCCCTTCCGCCGAGCCCGCCGACTCAGCCCCCGGCACACCCCTCCACCGCATCCTGTCTGACATGCAGCAGGGCATCGCCTTCATCCTCCACCACGCCGCTCTGCTCTTCGTCATCCTCGCCCTCGCCGCCGGCATGTTCGTCCTCGGCTGCTTCGGCCCGCTCATCGCCGTCTACGTCCGCGACAGCGTCCACGCCTCCACCCGCGCCTTCGGCTTCGCCAGCGCCGGCATCGGCATCGGCCTGCTGGTCGGCATCAACCTCATCACCGTCGCCGGCAAGCGCCTCGCCAACAACCTCCTCGTCTACGCCGGCCTTGGCGGCATCGCCGCCGGCCTCGCCCTCCTCACCGGCCTCACCGCCATCTGGTCAACCATTCTCGGCACCATCACCATCGGCTTCAGCACCGCCGGCATCATCATCCCCTCTCAAACTCTCATCCAGACCGAGACCCCGCCCGCCCTCATGGGTCGCGTCGGCTCCACCGTCATGTCCGTGGTCTTCTCCGCCCAGATCGCCGGCCTCATCCTCTCCGGCCTCCTCGCCACCCACATCGGCGTCCGCCACGTCTTCGCCGTCTGCGCCGCTCTCCTCGTCCTGCTCATCGCCGCCGGCCGCCTCTTCATGGAACCCAAGCCCGCCACAGCTGCGGCCAGCTAGCAAACGCCATGCGCCATCCTCGCCTCCTGCTCCCCGGCCTCCTCATCGCACTCACCCCCGTCACTCCCGCGCAAACCCCGGTCCCGACCACCACCACTGTCCCTGCCATCACCTTCGAAGTCACCTCGGTCAAGCCCAGCAAGGCCGGCACGTCCAGCTCCCGCTCCAGCATGGACAACGGCCGCTTCACCGCCTCGAACATCCTCCTCAAGAACCTAATGCAGTACTCCGCCTTCGGCATCCCCGAGCCCCGCATCCTCGGCGGCCCCAAATGGCTCAACTCCGAGCGCTTCGACATCGAGGCCAAGCTCGACGCCCCCACACTCGATCGCTGGAACCACCTCGATCGTCACCAGCACAGCCTCGCCGGCCAGGCCCTCTTCCAGCAGCTCCTCGCGGACCGCTTCCACCTCCGCTACCACTGGGAGACCCGCACCCTGCCTCTCTACGCCCTCGTCGTCGCCAAATCCGGCCCGCACCTCCATCCCTCCACTCAGATCGACGCCGACACCGACACCACCGATGGCGAGATCATCGCCAAAGGCATCACCCTCGCCGACCTCGCCCGAACTCTCACCCAGGAGCTCTCCCACGAGCTCGGCCGCGTCGTCACCGACCAGACCAACCTCCCGGGACGCTTCGACCTCACCCTCAGATGGACCCCCGACACCGGATCCGCAGTACCACCCGACACCGGCCCCGCCCTCTTCACCGCTATCCAGGAACAACTCGGCCTCAAACTCGAGTCCACCAAAGGCCCCGTCCAGGTCCTCATCATCGATCAACTCGAACGACCCACCAAAGACTGACATTCCATCTGCCGAAATCACAGATCCGTCGTCACTCTCCGAGCAAAACGACGACTCCCGCATCTCGACGTCAGCGGCGGAGCAAAGCCACGAGATCGGACCTAATCTAACGAGCACCAACGCCCGCCGCGGGTACCTCCGCCACCACCCGTCCCGCCTTCTTCATTTCCAGCTTCGGTCCCTCCGGAAACACCGTAAGCGCCGCCTCGTTCCCCGCCTTGTCGAACAGGTCCAGATTGGTCCCACCCTCCGGGTTCGCCAGAAACAGCACCTCCTGGCCCTTGCGGCTGTCGAGCGTAAAGAACGCCTCATCGCTCGCATCCGCTGTCACATAGCCTCCCCGCTCCGTTCCCTTCGCGTCAGAGATCAGCATGCCGGAGATGTCGCCCTGTCGCTTATGCCGCACTCCGTCCGCCCCCATTGGATCCGGCAGCGGCGCTCCGAGACGCACCCGTTCCACCCCATGCGCGTCTTCGACGATCAAGCCGCGAACCCGCAGCACATGGTCTCCTCTCGCCGCGGCATTCACTTCCCCCATCGATCGCGCTCTTCCCGCAACGAGACACGTCAACGACAGAGCCATGCTGGCTCCAGTAAGCCATCGCAGCCGTCGCATCTCCGCTTGCATCTCCTGCAAAGCGGAAACCATCTCGTCCGCACGCGGTTCGTGGTCTTTCTTATCTGGCATACATCCTCCGTAACCTTTGCTCCTCTCGCGGAGGGTACGCTCTCCAGCAGCGGAACGTTCCTCAGCGCTCATCTGTGTTCACGCTCCATCTACATGTCACGTGCTCCCCCGCCATCGTGGCATACTCAAGCACAAACCAGTCATTGCGGCCGCGTCTCCACTGTCCCTATACTCCCGCGCACCGTCTCCTTCCCCAAGAGCTTTCGAGTCGGCGGTTGGTGGCATCCTGACCGATGCCATAGTGGGCGGCGTAGGAAAGCTAGCTAAACTCAAGACCGTCTCATGTAAGTAGGGAGCAACTGCATTGCTGCGATCCTGGATAACGATGCTGGTAGCTTCAGCATGCTGGCTCACCTCCTTGCAGGCCCAGGAACGTGGGGTGATGGCGGAGCGGCCACTTGAGACAAAGCTCATGGAATCGCTGGATGCCGGGCATCTGCGGGCGGGAGCACCGGTCTTTGCCAAGGTGATGTACGACTGGAACTCGCCGGGCTGCCATCTTCGGGCTGGATCAACCGTAAGCGGACGAGTCGTTGCGGCGCAGGGCCATCGGCAAGGGGCCCAGCCGCCGAGCCTGACAATCCTGTTTGAGCGGGCAGACTGCAACGGAGACAAAGCCGCTTCGTTTGGCCTCGTGCTGTTTTCCGTCATTGGCGCTGTGGCCCAGACGGAGGCGTCGGGCATGGTGGATTCGGGAGGGCTCTTCGGAAGCGTCTCCGCGCCGCTGCACCTGCAGGGAGGCGGCTCGGCTACGGGCAGCGCCGCACCACCTCCGGCCTATGACCCAACGAAGGACATGAGTCTGCGCAGTGCAGCTTCAGAGAAACCGAAGGAAGCCGCCCCGGGACAGGTATCAAACCTGCGCAATGTCTCGATGACAGTCGGGACGGGGCTCGAGGGCGGATCTGTTCTTACGACGACCGGCCGCGGGCTGCGGGTGGAACGTGAGAGTGAAATGGTGCTTCTGCCTCGCCCAACTCCCACGCCAACCGGCTTGGCTCGCAAGGAACTGCCGCCCGCGGAAAACCTGACTCGTGCGACCTCACCGTTTCCCGAGCCAAACTCGTCAACGGCGCGTGTAGACGCAGTTCCTCCGCCAGCTCCCGATGAGACCGAGGTGTGTACGGGAACCTGCATGGTCGTCGGCGGAGAAGGGTCTACGCTAGGTAAGGCAGGTGCCGGCGCGCGGCTCGCGCTTGACGGCTTCGGGTTCGTGCCCCATGAGAATCGGGAGTTCACGGCATTTCCGTACGAGTCGGCACTGGTCTACCTGGATGCGAGTCATCTTTTGTTTACCTTTGATCCGCATGATCTGCGGCGGCGCGCCGGCGACTCGCTTCGGCCGGATGCGATGCACACCATACGGGCAGTGCTGGTGAATCCTTCAACCCGGCAAGTCGACCGCATCGTGAACTGGACGGTGCTCGGGGAAGGCCAGCATGTGTGGCCGGCGGGGAACGGTCGCATTCTGGCGAGGGTTGGCCACGATCTGCGGCTCTATGGCAACGGCTTGAACCTGATTGCGGCCCGGACCTTTCCGGGAACCATGGCCTGGGTGTCGGTATCCCCCGCGGGAAAGATGGTTGCTGTGGGAATACTTGAAGAACGACACACGGCGGCGCTTCATGAAGAGCTGGCGCACGTAACAGGGCGCGAACCGGAAGAAGGAATCCGAGTGCACCTGCTCGACAGCGACCTGAAGACGATCTTCGAAACAGAGCAGCGATCGGTGGAAGGGCAGCCGGTGCTTTCTGCCACCGGTGAAGTGCGCGCTTCGCTCGGTCATGGCAGGCGGTGGACGATCCGTGAAACCCGAGTGGATCGCTCGGAACACAAAGTCGCGGAGGTCATCTCGGGGTGCGAGCTAGAGATGGACACCACCATCTCCGGCTACGTGTTTGTTGTGGGTTGTTCGATGTCTCCGCTGACGAACTGGTACCGGATGTTGCGCATGGATGGGCACACCGTGCTCAAGGGAAAGGGATCGTCGCAGGACGTGGAGCAGGCGGTGAGCGCTTCCTCCGCAGATGGACGCTTCGCGGTACGCGTGGTGAAGGCGCGCCGCTCGATGGCAAACGGAGCGTCGTTCCATAAAGACGATCTCTCGGGGGAACAGATCAACGTCTTCGATGTCCAGGAAGGCCGCCGGCTGGCTGCAATCGCACTTGCGGCCGTGCCACTCTCGGTGCAAAGCTTCGCGCTGTCACCTACCGGGAAACAGGTCGCGGTGCTGGGAAGCGGAGAGATCCTCTTCTATGACTTGCCGAAGTGAATGATCTCTCCTCCCTGCGGCCGCCGCCCTTTCGCTCCTGGTACCGGCGTGCACTCGCTGGCCCATGCAGCTCCGTACCGCGTTCAGAGCCGGCCTGGAGCAAGCAACTCGTCTGTCCGAGCCTGTTCGCTGCCGCATCACGAGGGCATACGCCGTGGCAGAGAACTCCTGCAGAGAGAGGCTGGGATCTCCAGATCTACCGCGCGCTGGTAAAAGTGGACGGTCTTGTGCAAGGCAAGAAAGGCGAGCTTCTTGTCTAGATCGATGTACGTGTTCTGTCCCGGAAACGCCGCGAAAGAGTCCGGCATAAGAATGACGTTCCCTTCCGCCGGAAAACTTCAGCCATGGAATAGCCCGCCAGGTGTCCCATCCGGTTCCAAATCCGCCTCGATGAGAACTGCAAGTGTAACGGTAACCGTTACATTAAGCTGCCTGCCGTACCCGGAACAGTCCGTGATCTCGCTTCGTCTCGTAGTGCCAAGGCCTGCAGGCCATCGGAGTAGTCAACGGCGATCGCTCCCCCTAAACGCGACAGATACGAGCCAAACAGCCAGTTGAGCGCATTCGGCGGCGTAGATGTTCCTTGCGCTCTGCTTGAAGCGCACACTGCGAGACCGCACAGCAGCGCACAGCGCTACAGCTTGACACGCGTCCCCTCACGTGGAGAAGCAATCGTCAGCATACCCATCATGAACCACGCCCGCGAAAAGCCGAAAGAGCACAAGCAGTGCAACCGTCACCAATCCGAGAACTCGATAGTCACAATGCAAATCCGGAAACGGGAGCTAAACTGGAAAACCACGGAAGCCCGGAGGTTTCATGTGCCTGCAACTTGTACGTAGCATCCGCTATGGCGTCGTAACGCTGGCGACAATCATCGCGGCATCCACCGCCGGCGCACAAAGCAGCGGCGGCATCTTTGTTACTCCGATTCCAGGCGCGCAGTTCTCAGGCACCATCCATGTCGATCGGACCGACATCCAGCCGAACGGCGCTACCGTTCAGTCGTGGTCGGAAAGGCAGATCGCACGGGACAGCACCGGCCGCATCTACAACGAATACCGGCCGTTCGTACCCGCGGGAACGACCAGGGAACCTCTTGTCACCTCCATCCATCTCTACGATCCGCAGAACAGGATGTCGGAGTATCTCTATCCCCAGCGAAAGCTGTACCAGATGATGATCCTGAGCCGACCTCCGGCAACGGACACTCCCGACGCCTTCGCCTCGTCAACCTCGTCCTCCTCGCAACGAAGTGAGTTCACCCACCAGGAAGATCTGGGCTACCGTACCATCGCCGGTCTGCAAGCACACGGAGTGAGCATCACCCAGACGTTGCCCGCGGCGCAAAGTGGGACCGGCAAGGACGTGGTGGTGGCAAACGAGTATTGGTACTCCGACGCGCTGCGCCTCAACCTCATGACTAGGCACACCGATTCGCGCACCGGGAATGTAACCATGACGGTTACGCACATCGACCGAGCCGACCCGAACCCCGCGTTGTTCGGTGTGCCTCCTGACTACACAATGAGCAGAGAAACAAGGTAGCTGACACCTGGAAAGGCGACCCATCGCGACCGCGATCCTCTAATATAACCGCGACTCATAGCTCGCCTTCTGGTTCTCTCTCCGCGATGTCGAAGATCAGGCCGTGACGAAAAGGAAGAAAGTCCTTCCCACGTTCCGCGTCGGTGACCTCTAAGCCCGCAAAGCCTCCCGCGCCGCTGCCATCGTGAATTCCACCTCCGCCTCCCCATGCGCCGCGGATACAAATGCTGCCTCAAACTGACTGGGCGGCAGCCACACCCCCGCCTCCATCATCGCCCGATGAAACCGCCCAAACCGCGCCGTGTCGCAGGTAAGCGCATCCGCGAAATCTTTCACCGGCCGGTCCGTAAAGAACCACGTGAACATCGAACCCACCCGGTTGGTCGTCACCGCCACCCCAGCCTCGCGCGCCAGCCCCGCCACACCCTCTGCCACCGCCGCCGTCACCCGCTCGAGCCCCGGATAAATGGTCTCCTTGCCCTCGATCAACGCTCCTACCGTCGCGATCCCCGCCGCCATCGCCAGCGGGTTCCCGCTCAGCGTCCCAGCCTGGTACACCGGCCCGAGCGGCGCCAGGTAGGCCATCACATCCTCCCGCCCGCCAAACGCCCCACACGGCAGCCCGCCGCCCAGAATCTTGCCCAGCGTCGTCAGGTCTGGCGTGATCTCGTACAGCTCCTGTGCCCCGCCCAGCGACAGTCGGAACCCCGTCATCACCTCATCCACAATCAGCAGCGCCCCATGCTCCCGCGTAATCGCCTGCAAGCGCTGGAGATAGCCATCCTCCGGAATCAGCGTCCCCGCGTTCCCAACCACCGGCTCCACGATCACTGCCGCAATCCCCTCCGGAAATTTTGCGAACGCCTCCCGCACCGCCGGGAGATCGTTATACGGCAGCGCCAACGTCTCCATCGCCACCGCCTCTGGTACCCCTGCCGACCCCGGTATACCCAGCGTCACCACGCCTGAACCCGCCTTCACCAGCATTGCGTCCGAGTGTCCGTGGTAGCACCCCTCAAACTTCACAATCAGGTTCCGTCCGGTAAATCCACGCGCCAGCCGCACCGCGCTCATGCACGCCTCCGTCCCCGAGCTGGTAAACCGCAGCCGCTCAACGGACGGGAAACACCGCATCACCAGCTCCGCCAGATCGCCCTCCGCCTCGGTTGACGCGCCAAAGCTTGCACTCCGCTCCGCCGCCCGCGCAATCGCCTCCACCGCCGCCGAATACGCGTGTCCCAGGATCATCGGCCCCCACGACCCGAAGAAATCCACGTACCGGTTCCCATCCACGTCCCACAAATAAGCGCCCTTCGCCCGCTCGACAAACGGCGGCTCCCCCCCGACTGCCCGGAACGCCCGCACCGGCGAATCCACCCCGCCCGGCAAGAGCCGCTCCGCTCGCCGCTGCATCGCCGACGACCTCGTCATCACCCGCCCTACACCGCGCTCCATCGTCTCTGCCATCCCCGAAGTATAGAAGTCCACGCCCGCCGCCGCGGCTACCGGGCGATTCACAAGATCAAACAAATCCCCTGCTAGACTTGAACTTCTCAAACGTTGAAGGACGGTACTCCCGCTTGCCCGAAGAGACTTCCACCCCCGCAGAGCCCAGATCTGACCTCGCTGCCGGCCCCTCACACCAGACCTCTGCGAAACCTGCGCAAAACCGGCCCTCACCTCAGCGAAAAGCCGCCGCACCTTCGCCAAAATCAACGTCGAAATCCATGAGCTATGCTGACGCCGGTGTCGACATCACCGCCGGCGATCGCACCAAGCAACGCATCAAGATGCTTGCCCGCAAAACGTTCAACAAGCATGTTTTGAGTGAGATAGGCGGCTTCGGCGGACTTTTCGCCCTCGATCTCGAACGCTTCCCCGCCCCCGTCCTCGTCTCCTCCGCCGATGGCGTCGGTACCAAGCTCAAAGTGGCCTTCGAGCTCAACATCCATCACACCGTCGGGCAAGACCTTGTAAATCATTGTGTTAACGACATCGCGGTGCAGGGCGCGACCCCCCTCTTCTTTCTCGACTACCTGGCCACCGGCAAACTCGATGACTCCACCGTTGAAACCGTAGTCCAGGGCCTCTCCGAAGCCTGCCGCGCCAACGGCTGCGCCCTCATCGGTGGCGAAACCGCCCAAATGCCTGGCTTTTACGCCGATGGCGAGTACGATCTCGCCGGCACCATCATCGGCGTCGTCAACCGCGACAAGATCATTACCGGCGAGAAGATCGAGGTCGGCGACGTCCTCATCGGCCTACCCTCGAACGGCCTTCACACCAACGGGTACTCGCTCGCCCGCAAACTCCTCTTCGAGGTCGCCAAGTACGGCGCCGACCAGTACGTCAATGATCTGAAAGACAAGACTGGCGCGGCTTTAATGCGCACTCACCGCTCCTATCTCAGCATCATCAAGAAGCTCTGCGCCGCCGATCTCGTTAACGGCATGGCCCACATTACCGGCGGCGGCATCACCGACAACCTGCCGCGCATCCTTGCCAAAGGCATGGGCGCCATCGTCGATCGGGCATCCTGGCAGCCCCCACCCCTCTTCGAGCACCTGCAGCAGCTTGGCGCGGTCGAACCCGAAGAGATGCTTCGCACCTTCAACATGGGGATCGGCCTCATCTGCGTCGTTCCCGCCGAGAAGGTCAAGAAGGCAAAGGCCGTTCTCAATCGGGCCAACGAGCGCCACCACATCATCGGCCGCATCGTTCGCGGTGAGCGAAAAGTCACCTACTCCTAGGAGTTCCGCTTAGTGACTCGTCTCGGCATCCTGCTCTCCGGCCGCGGTTCCAACTTTCTGGCCATCGATCGCGCCATTCGCGACGGGCGACTTCTCGACGCAGAGATCGCTGTCGTCCTGTCAAATCTCGCGGATGCTCCCGGCCTGCAAGCCGCCAGAGACCTTGGCCTCGAAGCCGTAGGCATTCCCGCGAACGGCCGCAAGCGAGCCGAGCACGACCTGGAGTTCATCTCAACCTTGCAGCGGCACCGAGTCGATCTAGTCTGTTTAGCCGGTTACCTGCGCCTCGTCTCGCCGACGTTCGTTCGTGCCTTCCCCAACCGCATCCTGAACATCCATCCGTCCCTGCTGCCGGCGTTTCCCGGTCTCAACGCCCAGCAGCAAGCCATCGACTACGGTGTCGCGATCTCCGGCTGCACTGTGCACTTCGTCGACGAGGAGCTCGACCATGGGGCCATCATCCTTCAACGCAGCGTTCTCACAGAACCAACAGACACCGCGGAGACTCTCTCAGCTCGCATTCTCGAACAGGAGCACCTGGCCTATCCAGAAGCCATCGCCCGTGTCATCAGCGGAGGGTACTCGCTCGTCGGTCGCCGCTTCCTCGAACGCGCTCCCACGCCACCGTTGCAGTAGCGAGCCGTTCAGCGCGTGATAGTCCCGGGCGGCACAATCTTCAGGAAAGCGCCCAGCGCGAACAGCAGCAGCAGGTAGTACACCATCGTCCTGTTGCTGGCCTGGGCAGGCTCATCCTTTGTAAACAGGCGCCATGCTATACCGGCGGCAAGAAAGAGAAACACACCCTCGTGCATCACCGCAAAGAGCGCCACCGCGGACGCCAACAGAAGCCCGCGCTGCAGCTTCGTTAGGGCATACGTCGCCTGCGCTCCGTCCAGACCAAGCACTGGAATCAGATTCAGCAGGTTGATGAAGGCACCCGTGTGCGCCAGCGCAAGATAGACCTGCTGATGCGTCCAGGCAAACAGCCCCAGGCAGAACATCGCCGCCGCCAGCCCAAACAGCGGACCCGCAAGCGCAATCGACGCTAGATCATCCAGCGGAATCCCCCTCGCGTACCAGCGCACATACGCACCCAGCCCGGGAAGAAAGACCGGCAGATCGACCTTGAGACCGCGCCGCTTCACCGCCCAGAAGTGCCCCATCTCATGCACCAGGATAGACAGCGTAAAGCCCAGACCAAACTTCCACCCGAACAGCGCCCAGTAAAGCCCGAAGAAGGTCAGAAAGCTGAAGAGAAACTTGAACTTGAACAAAAGAAAGAGAATGCCTTTGATCTTGCCGAGGAATACAAGAATCGGTGCCAATGGCCCAAGGCGCTTTGCCCATCGTGCGGCCTTCTCTTTGTCGGCGTGATCATGGGCATCGATCGCCACGATGCGCTGCTGCAGGGCCTGCGCTTGTGACGTACCGGCCGGCAGCCAGGCCAGCGCAGCACCCCACGCCGCACGAGCCTCCGACCAGCGCTGCTCGCGTTCCATCTGCTGCGCAGCCGTCGCTAACCCGGCAATGTGCTCCGCATACACCAGCGACCCGCACTCCGGGCAGGCCAGCGTACCTTCAGGCAACCAGTGGCTGCAGCGCGGGCAGTTATAGAGTGGTGCCGGGGCGGGCGGTAGTTCTACGGCTTCCATACAGTTCTTATTTTATGTCTACGATGCTCCTGTAACGTGGCGTGGGCTGCACAGGGACATACAGGAGTACTCGATCTTCCACACAGTAGGAAAAGGTAACCGAGGCGATCCAAGACGAACTCAGGCCTGCTGTCCTCCACCCTTTGCGTCGCCCAGTTGCACCTTCAGATCCATGCGGCGCTTCGCGCGAAATACCGTGATCGTCACGACATCTCCGGCGCGATGACGGTTCATGATCCCGGAGAGATCCTGCGGCGTGGCAACATCCTGTCCATCCACCGCCACAATCAGATCGCCCCCCAGCATCACTGGCGTGTTGCCCTGGTACATCCGCTGCGTGCCGCCGCGCAGACCCGCACGTTCCGCGGCACCACCTGGCAGAACGCGTTCGATCAGGATCCCATAGTCCACCGGCAGACCGATCTGCTCCGCAATATCCGGGCTGATCGGCAGTGTCTGCACGTCGAGCGACGGTCGGCGGGCATGGCCGTATTTTTCGAAGTCATCCAGTACCGCCTTCGCGGTGTTGATCGGAATTGCAAATCCGATCCCGGAGCTCTGGTCCGCGCCGTTGCTGGCAATCAGCGTCGTAATCCCGATCACCTCGCCACGCGAATTCAACAGCGGTCCACCCGAGTTACCCGGGTTGACCGCCGCATCTGTCTGGATCGCATCCTCGATCGGGTTATCCTTCGGCCCGCGGATCGAGCGGATCGACGAGATGATCCCGCGTGTCATCGTGCCGTTCAGGCCGAATGGATTCCCAATCGCGTACACGCGCTGTCCCACCACAAGCCCGCTCGAATCCGAGAGCACCGCCGGCACCAGGTTTGGCGCGTTGATCTTAATCAGGGCAAGATCGTGGTTCACATCCACGCCAATCCTCTCGGCCTTGTACTTGTGCTTGTCTGACAGCGTCACCTCGATGCGCTGGCCGCCTTCAATCACATGATTGTTCGTGAGGATGAGACCCTGCTTGTCCAGAATGAAACCCGAACCCTGGCCCTGCTGCGGAACGGGACCATAAAAGAAATCGAACTGTACCGTCGTCGAGGTGATGTTCACCACGCTCGAGAGCGCCTTCTTGTAGACCGCAATGTTCTGCTGCTCCTCCGAATCAAACGCCGGCGCCGCTGCAGCCTCCGTAAGATCAAACCCTCCGGAAGCGCCGTGCAGAGCCGTTGTCGTGACCGCCGAACTGGCCGTCAGCGCCGCTGCGGGAGCAGACGCAAGCTGGCGCGCCCAGGGCATCGCGCCCGTCACCGCCAGATGCGTCGTCACATAGTAAAAACCTGCCAGCAGCAAAAGAACCAGAACAACCGGGCGCAGCTTCATCATCACTCCAGCAATCCGTCCAGGCGAGCGAACCATCCGCTCTCCCTCTCACAATTGTAGCGAGAGGAGGCTCTCTCCGGTGAGCAACGACAGCAGCATCCCTCGCGTCGGGTACAGGAGTCCTCAACCCTCGGTCACCAATCGCGCCTCTGCAAGCAGGCGTGGCCAGATCTCCTTCACCCTCCACCGCAACTCCTCGATCGAGCCGTCGTTCCGAATCACAAAGTCTGCCCAGTGCAGCTTCGCCGCGTCCTCGATCTGCCGTGCCAGCCGACCCCGGGCATCGGCCGCTCGCTCCTCCTCGCTCAGTCGCGATGGACCCTCGCTTCGGGCGACGAAACGTTGCACCTTGTTCGTCTCGCTCGCCGTCACCAGCACGATCCGGTCGAAGCGGGATCGCCAACCCTCCGCTCCCCCGTGTTCCGTCTCGAACAGGAGCGCCGACTCGACAACCAGCACAGCACTTGGCTCACGTCGCGCCAGGTCCTCCGCCATCTCAGCCTGCTGCGTGATCACCGCGGGATGAACGATCGCGTTCAGCTCGGCAACCCGTCCCTCCACAAACGAAATGCGAGCAAGCACCGACCGGTCCAGCGCTCCCGCCGCATCCAGAACCTCCCTGCCGAAGTGATCAACGATCGCCCCAAACACCGCCTCCCCGGGCCGCATCATCTGTCGCCCCAGATCGTCCGCGGAGATCACGTGAGCCCCCATCACCGCCAGCATCGCCGCGACGGTCGACTTCCCGCTTCCCAGCCCGCCGGTGAGCCCGACTCGCAGCATGCCCTTCTACGCCACCGGCAACAAGCGCCGCAGACGCGCGGCGGTCACCGTATTTTTCATCAGCATGGCAATCGTCAGCGCTCCCACGCCGCCCGGCACAGGCGTATAGGCACTCGATCGCGCGAACGCCGCTGGGGCAATGTCGCCGACCACAGTCGATCCCCGCTTCGCGAACCCCTCCACCCGCGCCGCGTCTCCCGGGAACAGCCGCGCAACCTCGCTCGCCTCCGTGATCCGGTTGATCCCGACGTCGATAAGCACAGCTCCCGGTTTGACCATCTCCGGCGTGATCAGCTCAGGCCGCCCCACCGCCACCACCAGAATGTCCGCCTCGCGGGTGTACCGGGCGAGATCCTGCGTGAAGCGATGGCAGATCGTCACCGTTGCCGACGCGTTCACCAGCATGATCCCCGCCGGCTTGCCAACGATGCTGCTGCGGCCAACCACGACGGCATACTTGCCGTGTACCTCAATCTCCGATCGCCGTAGGACTTCCATAATGCCGGCCGGTGTGCACGGAGCCAGAGCTGGCCGGTTGGTCTGCAGCCGCCCGGCGTTCACCGGATGGAAGCCGTCGACGTCCTTCTCCGGCTGCACCGCCTCCAGGAGCCGCTTGGTATCCACATGGTTCGGCAGCGGAAGCTGGATCAGGATCCCGTCAATATCGTCGCGGGCATTAAGCCCGGCGACCAGTTCCAGCATCTCTTCGGTCGTAACCGTCTCGGTCGGCGTAATCAGCTCGCTGTAGATGCCTAGCTCGGCACAGGTTTTGCGCTTGCTGCGGACATAAATCTCGGACGCCGCGAGATCTCCGACCAGAATGACGGCCAGTCCCGGCTGTACTCCCATCGCCTTTAATGCCGCGACTTCGACTGCCACCTCTGCCTTGATCTGCCCTGCAATCGCGACACCATCCAATACCCGCGCCGCCTCCCTCTCCGCTTTACCCATAGCAAATATGCTATCGCGCGGTTCGCGTCACGTCGAAATTCCCGGCCGTAAATCCTCTGGCAAAGAAGTTGTGGCGAACCGACCAAACCAGTCCGCCAGCATCTCCGTACCTCCTGTACTGCGGTTATGTTCACCGCCCGCGAGTCAAATCTTCATTCCAGTTCGCCAGGCTCTTCAGGAAAGCATCCGACTGACTACTTCAGACAACCAGATCGTGTATACGAAGCGAGGAGCTGCAATGAACATTGAACTCGAGATCTTTACAGCGGCTGACCTGAAAACCTTGCGGGATGAACTCCGCGGATCTGGTCTGGATTCGTTTCAGGCAGCCGAGCTGATTGGTGCCTTTCTCACCCAGCGCGGATACGGCGTCTCGAATCAGGACGCACGCCTGGCCGCCAGCCGTATGGAGTCTTCAGGTGGCGATCTAACCGCCATGCGTCAGGAGTTGAACCAGATCGCACTTATGATGTAGTCGCCACTCTTCCTAAGAGTCTCGTCTATGGAGCCCTCCCACACCCTAGACTTGACGGTATGCGATCTCTCTCCCTCCTGTCCGCGGGACTTCTGCTGCTCTCTGCCACCATTCTCGTTGCGCAGTCGCAGCCCGATCCCCAAAGCCAGGTCGGTGCCGGTGTTGCCGGTTCCCTCACCAAGGATAGTAAGACCGGCACCATGGCCGGCGCGGGCGACTCCACCAACTCACGCGTGGAGTCCGCCACGGGCTCTATTACCGGACTCACTGCCATCGCTCCGGCGCCTCCGCCGGCAGGCCCTTCCGGTCGCCCTCGCATCGGCCTCGCTCTCGGCGGCGGCGGCGCCCTCGCCATGAGCGAGATCGGCGTCGTCCGATGGTTTGAAGAACATCACATTCCGGTTGACGTCGTCGCTGGCACCAGCATGGGATGCATGGTCGGCGCGCTCTACTCCACTGGCAAATCCGTCGACCAGCTCAAGGCCGTCATGAACGACGATGTCTTCAGCTCTGTCTTCTCCTTCAACTCCTCGTATAGAACCCGAAACTTTCGCCGCCGCGAAGACTCCCGTGCCCTGCCCAATGGCGTGTCAATCGGCTTGAAGCACGGCGTCAGCTTTCGCAACGCTGTCCTTACGGATCAGGGTCTCAACCAGTTCCTTGATCGGCAGTTCTTTCGCTACGACGATCGAACCGACTTCAACACTCTTCCTATCCCCCTGCGCTGCATCGCTACGGATCTTACCGACGCTAGGCCAGTGACCTTCGCCCGCGGTTCCATCCCGGACGCCGTGCGCGCCTCGGTGTCACTGCCTGCCGTCTACGCGCCGTTTCGCCTCAACGGACATGATCTCGTCGATGGCGGCGTCCTCAACAACCTGCCGACCTCCACGGTTAAGGACATGAAGGCGGACGTCATCCTCGCCGTCAGCCTTCCACTCAGCCCGCTCAAGCAGGGGGATCTCGGCTCCATCCTCGGCGTGCTGCAGCGCAGCTTCTCGGTCGCGATCGAAGGCGAGGAGCGGCGCGAGCGAACACTCGCAAACGTCGTCATGACGCCCGACATCCAGGGCTTTACCCAGACCGACTACCTCAAGACTACCGATCTCGCGCAGCGCGGCTATGCCGCGGCGGAGCAGCAAAAAGCCGCGCTTCTCGCTTATGCGCTGCCTGACGCTCTCTGGCAGCAATACCTGACCGAGCGCAACGCCAAACGACGCGGTCCCGCAGGCAATATCCTTCGCATTCGCGTCAAGGCACCCACCGAAAGCGCGCAACGAGCCGTCGAACGCAAGTTCATGCCCTTCATCAACCAGCCGGTCGACACCAGGCAGCTCGATCGCGTGCTCGCGGAGATCCGCTCCGACGGTCGCTACAACGCGGACTACACCGTCGGCTACGAAACCAGCGAGACCGATCGGCCCGTCATCCTGGTCACCGTCGCGGATAAAGCCTTCGGTCCGCCCTTCCTCACCGTCGGTGCCAACGTCGAGGCTCTCGGCGGCGGCATCACCCGCGCCACTGTGGAAGGCATCTTCCTCCAGCAGGATCTCGGCGGCTACGGATCGGAGTTTCGCGGCATCATCAAGGCCGGATGGGAGACGGAACTCAGCGGAGAGTACGCTCGCCGCCTCTACAACACCGGTCTCTCCGGCGGCTTCTTCGCAGCGCCGCAAGGCACCTTCACCCGCAAGCCATACAACATCTTCGCCAACCAGGTGCGCCTCGCCGAGCGCAATCTGCAGACCGGCGGCGGCGGCTTCGATCTCGGCTGGACCGACTCCCGCACCCGCGAGCTGCGGCTGGGTTATCAACTGGCCCACATTGCGTGGACTCGCAACGTCGGCGACGATGGAGCCCCGGACATCTTCGGCAATATGCAACGCGGCCGGATGCGTTTCGCCTACGACACCCAGGATCGCGCGCTTATCCCGCAGTTCGGCGTCCGCTTCGTCGCCGAGGCAGCTTATCTGCACTCCACGGTCCGCAGCCCGGACGCCCCACAGCTCTCCACCCAGATCTCCCTTGCCCACGCGGTCGGCAAAAACGACTTCCTCCTCGCATCGGAAGGCGGCACCATGTTCAACCGGAACGTTGCCCAACCGTTCCGGTTCACCCTCGGCGGTCCGCTGCGCCTCACCGCCAGCAACATCGATGAGTACCGAGGCACGGACTACTTCCTGATCGAACCGGCGTACCTGCGTCGCATCGCCCAGCTGCCGGCGCCCCTTGGGCAAAGCATCTATCTCGGCGGGGCGTATGAGATCGGGCAGATGCGTGCACCGGACCAGAGCACCATCACCCGGCAGGACGTCTACTTCGGGGTCGTCGCAGAGACGCCCCTCGGCGTCATCACGCTCGCACCTGCCATCGGCACAGACGATCATCGAAAGTTCGTCTTCACCCTCGGCAAGCTCTTCTGACCCTGCAACCCGGGCGTGTCGCCGCATAGGATAATCAGCCATGTCTTCTTTGTGGACACCTGTCAGCTGGACCGATCGCCTTGCGGAGCTCGAAGCGCAGTCACCCGAGATGAAGACAGCCCCGCTTCGCCGCGATGTTCGCTCCCTCGGCGTGCTTCTGGGGGAAGTCCTGCGCGAGCAGGCCGGCGACGACCTCTTTGACGCTGTCGAAAACCTCCGCCGCACCGCCATTGCTCGCCGCGACGCAGACTCCGCTCCTCCATCCAACGAGTCCCAGGCGCTCTCTCGCTCTCACATGCAGCAGGCCCTGCTCAGCGTCCACACCCTTACCAATAACTTCAACACCTCCTATCAACTCGCACGCGCCTTCAGCTTCTACTTCGAGCTCATCAACCTCGCCGAAACCAACCATCGCAAGCGCCGCCGCCTCGCCACCCAGCTCTCCGCGGAGGCCCCTCCGCAGCGCGGCAGCCTTCGCGGCACCCTGCGCGCCCTACGAGAAGCCGGTCTCACCCGCGCCGAAGTCTGTGACCTCCTCGAGAGGGTCTGCATCTCGCCCGTCTTCACCGCGCACCCAACTGAGGTCGCACGGCGCTCCGTCATGTTCAAGCGCCGACGCATCTCGTTGCTGCTCGAAAAACTCGATCGCATCCCCGTCGCCGCCACGGCGCTCGATGCCCTCGAGCATGACATGATCGCCGAGATCACCGCGCTCTGGCAGACCGACGACGTCCGCGTCGCCCGCCCCACCGTTCGCGACGAGATTCGCATGGCGCTCGACTACTACGAAGCCAGCCTCTTCGATACCCTTCCCGTTCTCTATACCGAAGTCGCCTTCGCAATCGACGAACAGTTTCCCTCTCCCCAGTCCACCGGCATCATGGACGCCGTACCCTCGCTCGCCACGCTACCGCAGCTGATCAGCTTCGGCTCCTGGATCGGCGGCGATCGCGACGGAAATCCCTTCGTCAACGCCGACACCACCTGCGACGCGCTCACCACCGCCCGCAAACTCCTCTTCCGCCACTACCGCGAACGCCTGCAGGTTCTCTTCGATCAGCTCGGCAGCTCCACCCAGCAGATCGCCGTCACGCTCGAGGTCGAGGCCCGCATCGATCGCTATCTGCTCCAGCTCGAAGGCGACGCGGAGAACGCCGGCAGTCTCGCCGCGACTCTCAGCGAACGATTTCAGTTCGAGCGCCTCCGCCTGTTAATCGTCTGCATCATGGCGCGTCTCGGCTTCACCACCGCCCTCTCGGTACCCGCGGCCGCACCTCGCCTGCCGCACTACACACGGGCCGCAGACCTGCTCGCCGACCTCACGATCCTGCGTGACTCACTCCTCGCCAACAAGGGCGAACGTCTCTCTGCTCTCCTCGTCGATCCACTTGTCCTCGAGGTGAGAACCTACGGCCTTCACCTTCAAACACTAGACATTCGCCAGCACGCTCGCGTGCACGCTGCCGCACTGGAAGAACTGGCCCACTTTCAGGAGGGCTCAACCGCATTGCCCGCGCCGCTCTCCGCCCAGACCGCCGAGGTCCTCGCAACCTTTCGCGCCATCGCCGACCTCAAGCGCAGCTTCCCACCCGAAGCGATCCGCCAGTACGTCATCTCCGGCGCCGCCCGGGCAGAAGACGCCCGAAACGTCCTTCGCCTCGCCCGCCTTGGCGGCGTCCAGGTCGAGGGAAGCGACGCCACCGCCGACCTTCCCGCCGATCCTGGTCTGCAGCCCGTTCCGCTCTTCGAATCCATCGAAGATCTGCAGCACGCGCCGGCCATCTGCCGCGAGCTGTGGACCTCGTCCGACTACCAGCCGCTGCTCGAAAGCTGGGGCCGCCGTCAGGAGGTCATGCTCGGCTACTCCGACTCCAACAAGGATGGCGGCATGATCGCCAGCACCTGGGAGATCTGGAAAGCTCATCGCGCGCTCCACGCCGTCGCCCGCGAGTGCGGAATCTCCCTTCGTCTCTTCCATGGCCGCGGCGGCACCGTCGGTCGCGGCGGCGGCCCCACCCATCGCAGCATCTTCGCCCAACCGGTCGACGCCTTCACCGGCGAGTTGCGCCTCACGGAGCAGGGCGAGGTCCTCAACTGGAAGTACTCCGACGTCGTCCTCGCCGAGCGCAACCTCGAGCTCATGATTGCCGCCTCCCTCGACGCGCTCGCCCGGCCCGACACCCGCATGCAGCCCGCGGGTGAGCCGCCCCACCTTACTGGTGAGATCCTCCCCGCATGGGAGGCCGCCCTCGATCAGCTCTCCTCCACCTCGCTCGCCTTCTACCAGCAACACATCGTCAACAATCCCGAGACCTTCACCTACTTCGAGCAGGCCACGCCCGTCGCCGAGCTCGAACACGCCCGCATCGGCTCGCGGCCGGCCAAGCGCAAAGACGCCAGCGCCTCGCGCCACCGCACCATGGCCGACCTCCGCGCCATCCCTTGGGTCTTCGGCTGGATGCAGTCGCGTCACCTCGTGCCCGCCTACTTCGGCGTCGGCTTCGCCATCGACCAGTTCATCCGCGCCGCGCCCGGAAACCTCGATCTTCTTCGCACCATGGCGCGCGACTTCCCCCTCTTCCTTGATATCGTGCGCAACGTCGAGCTCGCGCTTGCCAAGGCCGACTTCGGCATCGCCCGCCTCTACGCCGCTCTGGTCGAGGATGCCGCTCTGCGCGATCGTGTCTTCTCCGTGCTCGAGCGCGAGTTCCGCCTCACCCACGCCATGATCCTCGAGGTCACCGGCCAGACCGAGCTGCTCGAGACCAACCCGGTCCTGCTCCAGTCCATCCGACTCCGCAACCCGTACGTCGATCCCATGAGCCTGCTGCAGGTTGATCTCCTGCGCCGCAAGCGCGGTCTTCCCGCGGACCACCCCGCGGACGCCGTTCTCGACCGTGCCATTACCGCCACCATCAACGGGATCGCCGCCGGTTTGCGTAATACAGGCTGATCCGGCGCAGCCGCACCTGGATTTCGGTATCCTGAGACTCTATGCTCGACATTTCCGCCGCGGCCAGGGTACAAGTTAGCGCTCGTCTGGACACAGGGATCGCCGGTCTTAACGAGATCCTCAACGGGGGCCTTCCACCCGGCCAAATGTACCTTTTAGAAGGCGATCCCGGAACCGGCAAGACCACCGTTGCGATGCAGTTCATCATGGCAGGCGTCGAGCGCGGCGAGAAAGCGCTCTACATCACCCTCTCTGAGCCCCGGACCGAGCTCGAGGGCTCCGCCCGCTCGCATGGCTGGGATCCCGCCCTCATTCCCATCGCGGAGTTCGTTCCCGAAGAGGCCTCCCTCTCGCCCGATCAGCAGTACACCGTCTTTCATCCTAGCGAGGTTGAGCTCGCCAGCACCGTCCAGAAGCTGACCGACATCATCGATCGCGAACGTCCCGACCGCCTCGTCATCGACTCGCTCTCCGAACTCCGCCTCCTGGCCGATAATGTCATGCGCTATCGCCGGCAGCTGCTCGCACTGAAACAGTTCTTCGTCGGCCGCGATACCACGGTGCTCATGTTGGACGACCGCACCGCCGACGGTAACGATCTGCAGCTGCAAAGCATCGCCCATGGTGTTATTCGCCTCGAAAAAATTCAGCGCTCCTACGGCCTCACGCGCCGTCACATCGAGATTGTCAAGCTGCGCGGATCGGCGTACCGCGAGGGATTTCACGACTACACCATCAAGTTTGGCGGTGTCTTGATCTATCCTCGGCTCGTTGCCGCCGAGCACGACGTCGCCTTCCCCAACGATATCGTCTCAAGCGGTGTTCCCGCTCTCGACAACATGTTCGGCGGCGGTATCCGTCGCGGCTCCTCGACTCTGATCCTCGGGCCCACTGGTGTCGGAAAGTCAACCATTGCCATCCAGTACGCCATCGCCGCTGCCCGCAGGAATGAACGCGCCATCGTCTACGCCTTTGATGAAGTGCGCCGCACCTCCATCGACCGCGCGGAGGCTCTCGGCCTCAACGTGCACGCCGAACTCGATCGAGGCACCCTCTCCATCCGGCAGGTTGATCCCGCGGAGCTCTCCCCCGGGGAGTTCATCGCGCAGATCCGCGAGGATGTCGAGCAGCACGACACACGCGTCGTCGTCATCGACTCTCTAAACGGCTTCCTGAACGCAATGCCCGGCGAGCGCGACCTCATCCTGCACCTCCACGAGCTCCTCTCCTTCCTCAATCAGCGCGGCGTGCTTACCATCCTTGTCCTCACCCAGCACGGTATCGTCGGCAGCATGCACGCCGATCTTGACGTCAGCTATCTGTCAGACGCCGTTCTCTTGCTGCGCTACTTCGAAGCCGGCGGCGAGATCCACCAGGTAATCTCCGTACTCAAACAGCGATCTGGCCGTCACGAACGTGCACTGCGCGAACTCACCTTCACCGCCTCTGGTATCACCCTGAGTGAGCCACTCACCAGCTTCCGCGGCGTGCTGACCGGCGTACCCGACGTATTGAAGGTCCATGACTAGCGACGCTGCGCCGATGCAATCACGGCTGACCGAACCCATCGTTCACGTCGTCGCTCCCAGCGGCCGCGACGCCGATCTCATCGTCTCTACATTGCGCGAAAAGGGTGTAGACTCAGCGCCCTGCACCGATCCCGCCGCCCTTCTCTCTGCCTCTGACTCCAGCACCATCGGCGCCCTCGTGCTCACCGAGGAAGCTCTCAGCGCACACCTTCTCGAACACCTCGGCGACTTTCTCTTGAGCCAGGAGCCCTGGTCCGATCTCCCCATCATCCTTCTCACCACCGGCGGCCGTGAAAGCCTTCGCAGCCGTAAATTTCACGAAGCCCGTCGCGCGCTCGGCGAACCCATCCTGCTTGAGCGTCCAATCCGCACGGAGACGCTGCTCGCAACCGTCCGTGCCGCGCTCCGGGCTCGACAAAAGCAATATCAGATCCGTGACGCTCTCCGCGTTCGCGATCACGCCCTTGAAGAACTGCGTGTCGAGCGCGAAACCCTGCAGAGCATCCTCGACAGCCTTCCCATCGGTGTTCTGATGGCCACGCCGGACGGCACTATTGTGCGCGGCAACCGCGCGGTCGAACGCATCTTCCGCCATCCCACGCTGCCCACCCCCGACATCCCGTCTCACAGCCAATGGATCGCATTCCACCCCGACGGCCGGCGTATTCAGGGCGAAGAATACCCCCTGCCCCGCGCCATGAAGAGCCGGCAGGCAGTCCCCACCGAGGATGTCCTCTATCAGCGCGGCGACGGAACCCTTGCCTGGGTCTCGCTCAACGCCGCCCCCATCCTCGACGATCAGGGAACTCTTCTCGGCGGCGTCGTCGCCATCTCCGACGTCGACGACCAGAGACGTGCCTCGGAGCAGCTGCGCAAGAGCGAAGAGCGCTTCCGCAGACTCATCGAAGCCGCTAGCGTCGGCCTTCTCATCGGCGACCTCAAGGGCGGCGTCTCCTACATCAATCCCACATTGCTCAAGCTGCTCGGCTATACCAGCGGCGAGGTCGCCGATGGCACCATCCGTTGGAGTGAGCTTACCCCTCCCGAGTTCGCCGATCGCGATGCTCTCGCCGTCGCGCAGCTGCGGAAATCCGGCACTGCGGACCCCTACGAGAAGGTCTACCTGAGCAAGGACGGTCGGCGTATTCCCTTGCTCGTCGGCGCCACCATGATCTCCGCGCCGGATGGCTCGACGGAGACCAGCGTCGCCGTCTTCCTTACCGATCTCTCGCAGCAGAAGCTGGCCGAGGGTGCTCTGGTGCAAAGCGAAAAGCTGGCCGCCGTCGGTCGCCTCGCTGCCTCCATCTCGCACGAGATCAATAACCCGCTGGAGGCCGTCACCAACCTCCTATTTCTCATCAAGCAGGAAGCACTTCCTGAGCAGGCCGCCGCTTATCTTCAGATCGCCGAACAGGAACTCGCGCGCGTCTCACAAATCGCCGGTCAGACCTTGCGCTTCCATCGCCAGGCCACTCGCGCCCGCGCCATCACGCCCTTGGAGCTGCTGGAGCCCGTTTTGGCACTCTATCGCGGCCGTCTCAACAACTCCAGCATCAGCGTTCGCCTCGACCAGAGAGATGCCCGGCCCGTCGTCTGCTTCGAAGGCGACATCCGCCAGGTGCTCAACAACCTCGTCTCGAACGCCATCGACGCCATGCGCACCGGCGGTGCCCTCACGCTCCGCATTCGGGAGAGCCGCTCAAGACACCTGAGCCAGAGCGGCGCTCGCATCACCATCGCTGACACTGGCCACGGCATGCCAGAAGAAACACGCCGGCACATCTTCGAGCCCTTCTACACCACCAAGGGCATCAACGGAACCGGCCTCGGTCTCTGGATCTCACACGGCATCGTCCAGAAACACAACGGCACCCTCTCCGTCCGATCCAGCACGGACCCTGTACGCCACGGCACCGTCTTCTCGCTCTTCCTTCCGGCCGGCAACACAGACTAGTCCCGCCCGGACACAACACTCCATGAAGACAGCCGCTGCCGCGTCACTGGTGCGGCATGATCGCCGTCGCCTTGTCCTTCACAAAGATCACGTCCATTGGGTGCCCCAGGTTGCTGAACATCACGCGCCGGTTGCCGTACTCGTTGCTCACACTGTCACTCACCTGTCCCAACGCCATCTGCACCTGCGACTCACTCATTCCGAGCGTCGCCTCGTGATGATCGATCGCGGCCCACGTCGCCGTTCCCCAGTGCTTGTAGAGCTGGTGCGGATCGTCATAGAAGAAGATCTCGTCTGTCATAAACGTGTACTGCCCAGCCTCGTGATAGCCCACCGGCACGGCGAACCTCGTCTCGCCTTCGCCCGGCCCCTGCGCACTCGATGAAATCTTGAACGTAAGCAATGCCTGCCGGTCACCGCCCGGGATCCGGAACGTCGCCGCCTTCGGTGCCACCTGCTCAATCGCGCCATCCACCACAATCGGCTCCGCGCCCAGCAGAGTTCCCGCCTTCTTGCCGTAGTCCGCGCGCTGCCCGTGTACCGGGTAGTAGTCCATCTGTCCGCCGGCGCTCACCCACACCGTCGTGCCGTCCAGCTCCTTCAGGTCCGCCATCGAAGAGGGACGTTTCTTCTTCAGAAATACAAACGCATCATCCGGCAGCCTCGTTTGCTGCGGCGCCGTAACGGGCGCTGCCGGTGCATGCCGCTCCCGGTAGATCAAGCCCACCCGAACCCCTACCGCCAGCACCGCCACAACCGTCGCTCCCAATGCCGCCTTCTTGCCGCTCTCCATACACATCTCCTGTTCCTTCACCGCACTAATTCATCGGCTCCGCATCGCTGAGCTCTTCGTTTCCTGCCCGCAGGCTCTCCGCCGTCAGCGCATCAGCCTTCCGCAGCGCGGGGAACAATCCGGCGGCGCTCGCCGTCACCAGCAGACTGCCGACGCCGCCAATCACCACGGCCCGCACAGCCCCAAACCAATGCGCCGTCAAGCCGCTCTCGAACTCACCAAACTCATTCGACGCCCCAATGAAGAGCCAGTTCACTGCACTCACCCGGCCGCGCATCTCGGGCGGCGTCGCCAGCTGCAGCACGCTCGAGCGAATCACTACGCTCACCATATCGCTCGCGCCCACCAGCGTCAGTGCCACCAGGCTCAACACCAGGTTTCGCGACAGACCGAACACCACCGTAGCCGCGCCAAACACTCCCACCGCCAGCAGCATTTTCGTTCCCGCACGCCGGCGGATCGGCCGTATTGTCATCAGCAGACTCATCACCAGCGCACCGACACTCGGCATCGCCCGCAGCAGTCCCAGACCGCGCGGCCCCGCGTGCAGCACGTCCTGCGCAAAGATCGGCAGCAGCGCCACCGCGCCGCCCAGCAGTACCGCAAATAGATCGAGCGAAATCGATCCCAGCAACAGCTTGGTCCGGTACACATACTCCAGCCCCGCCAGCACCGTCCGCATGCTGAAGCCCTTCTTCGCCACCTCTGCGTCTATCACCGGCTTGGCTCGCATCGCACTCACCAGCACCAGGAAGCAGGTCAGCATTAGCAGCGTGAAGCCGTACACAATCGCCGCTCCATTCCACGCCCGCAGCGCACCCCGCAGCTGCAGCGTGAACAACAGCCCGCCTACCGCCGGGCCCGCCATATTTGCAATCTGATAGATCGTCGCGCCCCACGTAATCGCGTTGACGAACTGTCCTTTCGGCACCAGGCTCGGCAGCAGCGCGCTCGCCGCCGGCCCGCTGAACGCCCGTCCCAACCCGATCCCCACCAGAACCGCATAGATCGGCCAGATCGGGGGGCGCCCACTCGCGTCCGGAGCCCCCGTCCCATAAAGCGCAAACCACAGCAGAGCGCCCGTACACAGCGTCTGAACCGCATAACAGATCAGAATGATCTTGCGACGATCGAATCGGTCCGCTACATGGCCGGCGGCCAGCATAAAGAAGAGACTAGGCAGAAACAGCGCCAGCCCGGTATACCCAAGATCGAGCGCCGAGTGTGTAATTTGATAGACCTGCCACGCCACCGCAACGGACTGCGCCTCGGCTCCCAGGATCCCTAGCAGCCGGGCCGTCTGATACAAGCGGAAGTCACGCGATCGAAATGCCCCACCCCGCGTCTCAACCCGCTCCGTCTGCTCTGCGACCGCCGTACCGCTCTCCGCCATATCTTATGCTTACACATCCGCCGGTGTCGTCGCCCAACCTGGCCGCAGCGCGACAACGATCCACCATGTTCAGATCCGATCGCTCCCCACACATCCACCGCTAGTCGCCAAGGAAGCTCTGGTGCTCGGTCTCGACAACACCCACCGATCGGGCCAGCTGCAGCTTCGCGCTGTTGTATTGAAACAGCCGCTGCACCAGCTGGCTCTCCGCGGTTGCAAGCGTCGCCTGCGCCACCACCAGCGGCAGATTGTCCGTGACCCCCGCCTTCGCACGTTGCACGCTGTCCGCCAGCTCCTGCCGCGATAGCTCCACATTGCTGCGCGCCACCTTCACCAGTTCACTCGAGCTCTGCACATCCAGCAGGTTCGATCGCACCTGTTGATCGATCGTCGCGCGCAGGCTGTCGATCTGCTGACGAAGCGCCATCAACTGCGCCTGCGCCACCTCACTCTCTCCTCGGAACTGTGCTTCCTTGAAGATTGGAAAGTTCAGACTGCCCTGCGCCGAGAACACGCCATGGTAGAGCCCGTGCGTCTCGCCGATAACCCCATAGAATCCACCCGCGGCCAGTGTCGGCAGTCGCTCAAAGCGCACCGCGCGCGCTGTCTGCCGCGCCACCTCCATCTGCTCCTCAAGACTTAGCAGATCCTTCCGCTTGGTGAAGGCGTAATCGAGTGTGATGTCCTTCGGCAGCGTCGCCAGGTCCGCGAACGGCGTCGAATCCGTCAGCGTGTAGTCCTGATCCGCCGACACGCCCATCATCCGGTTCAGCTGGATCTTATCCTTCGCATAGGTGTTCTCCGCATTGATCAGCGTCTGCTGCTCCGCCTGCAGCTGTACCTGCGCCCGCAGTGTGTCCAGATGCACCCCAACGCCCGCCTGCTGCCGCTCTCGCGCCTGCTCAAACGCCGCTTGGTCTGACACCACCTGCGCCCGCGCGTTTGTCACCTGGGCCGCATCCGCCAGGATCGCCAGATACTGCCGCCCCACCATCAGCACGACGTCTCCGCGCGCGTTCAGGGTCTGCAGCTCCGCCACCTTCCGCGCCCGTTGCGCCGCTCGGTACAGGTAATACGCGGGAACGTTAAACAACTGCTGATTCAGATTGATCTGAGCGTCCGTTACATCGACCTTCACAATCGAAGAGAACGAGTTGGCGGAAAGCCCAAGCTGAGTCAGCAAGGGACCAAGCGATTGCGGCTTGAATCCCAACGCGGCCAGGTTGATCTCCTGCGCGTTCGTATATCCCTGGAACTCGAGGCTCGGCAGCAGTGCGTTGACCGCGGTCGACACGCCTCCCTGCACCCGCCGCTCATTCTCACGTCCCAGCGCGATCTGCACATTCTGCCGCAAACCCAACGCAATGGCGTCTTCTAGGCTCAGCGGAAGCGGCCCGCCGGTCGCTCGCAACACCTTCACACCATCGGGCAGCGATCGCTCATACGCCGTGATCGCCTCGGCCGTAGGTGCCGGAGCGGAAGGCAGCGGCGAAGCCGAAGACGGCGTCGATGCGTCACCGGCAGGCGGCGCCTGCGCAGGGAGCACACCAGGTGCTAGGCACAGCGCCAGCGCACTCGGAATCGCCGCCTTCCGGAAGATCAGTCTCAGATCGGTCACAAACACCTCCTTTAGAGTGCCACAAGGGTCCGTCGGTTGCGAAAAAAGCGCTCTCCGCCGCATTCGCCAAGGGATCCTTGAAGATCGCCCGGAAGCGACGGCGTCTGATCACCCACGCGTTGCCTCCCACATGAACTTGGTAGAATGACGCTGATGCAAGTCCCCCGTCTAACTTCCATGCGCCCCTTCGCTCTTGCCTTCCTTCTGCTCGCGTCCTTATCTGGCCTCTCATCAAACGCCTTTGCCCAGGGACAGGCCACCGCCGTCAAGGATCCCGCACTCCTGAAGCCACCGGCCGGTAAGCCCCTCGCCATCATTGACTTCGAGGATCTTGAGTGCCCGGCCTGCTCGCACGCCTTCCCCGTCGTCCACCAGGCAGCCGATCACTATAAGATTCCTCTCGTCCGCCACGACTGGCCGCTTCAGATGCACATCTGGAGCCGCGACGGAGCCATCATCGCGCGCTACATACAGGACAAGATCTCGCCGCAGGCGGCCGAAGAGTATCGCGGCGCGGTCTTCCAGAATCAGATCTCGATCGCCAGCAAGGATGACCTGCAGGCCTTCACCCAGAGATACTTTCAGCAGCACGGCCGCACCATGCCCTTCGTCGTCGATCCCACCGGCCAGTTCGCGAAGGAGGTGCAGGCAGACGCGGATCTCGCCGCGCGCATCGGCCTGAACCACACACCCAGCATCTTTGTCGTCACGCAGAAGGGCTACAACGAGGTCCTTAACGTAGCGGAGCTCTATCAAACCATCGACACCGCGCAGGCCTCACTTCCCGCGCAGTCCAGCACGCAAACGGCAAATTCGAAGCTCCGCCATCCCAGCACGCCGCAGCGCTAAGCGAAGCACTTCGCTCACGAACAGAAAATCCGAAGGCAATCGCCTTCGGCTTTCTCTTTCTCGCAGCTCCCGGCGTCACTCCGCAACAAAGATCACGAAGTAATCCTGTCCATCCGCCTTTGTAAAGTCGTACCGCTCCTTCACTCTGAAGCCTGCCGCCTTCATCTCCCGCTCCACCACCGCTCTGTCCAGCCCGTGGTCCGTCCCATTGCCGTTCCGGTCGATGATCCCCACGCGGCCGCCCGGCTTCAGAGCCGCCCGCAGCTCCTTCATCACGGGCACCGGATGCGCAATCTCGTGGTACACCTTCAGCAAGAGAACCGCATCCACACTCGCGGCGTCCAGCTTCAGATCGTCCGCGGTTCCGAGCACCGGCCGCACATTCCCCAGCTGCTCTTTCTTCGCTCGCGCCGCAATGGCCTTCACCGCCTCCGGGTTGATGTCTTCGGCGTACACCGTACCGCTCCCCCCCACACGCCGCGCCGCCCGCACTGTAAACCAGCCCGACCCCGCACCGATATCCGCGACACTCTTGCCCGCCGTAATCCCCAGCAGATCCATCACCCGATCGATCTGCAGCCGATTCTCCCGGCCCGGCGTCTCGAAGATCGAGAGATCCCCGCTGTAGGGCGTGCTCGTCGGTCTCTGACCCGCCGCCTGGCTCGATTCACTCGTCTGCGGAACCAGCGGCGCCGATCGTGCGCTCACCGACGCATTCGCCAGCAGCACCACCGCCAGAACCCCCCTGTACCCAAAACCTGCTCGCACCGGAACCTCCAAGCTCTCTCAACCTAATCGTCTCACCCCCGTTTCCACTCACCCGCCCGCCATAAACAAACCCCCGAAAGAAGTTCGACCAGGACTCTCGTCTGCGGAGTAGAATCCTCGCCGTCGCACGCAGGCCACCGGCTGAACGTTCAAATTCCTGATGTCTCCGGCGGTCAACATGGCACCTATCGCCCCTCGGAGGAACGATCATGCCCGCAAGAAAGCTCCCTCTCATCCTCATCCTCAGCGCCTCGCTTCTCCCTCTCTGCGCCTGCCGCCAGCACTCGAGCGATGAGACCTACTTCCTCATCTCCAACAACCTCAAACTTCCCTACTGGCAGACCGTCAACAGCGGCTTCGAGCGCGCCGCCGCCGACTACGGCGTCCACGCCCGCCTCGTCGGCCCCGACACCTACGACTCCGCCGCGGAGCTCGACGCCTTTCGCAAAGCCGTCGCCTCGCATCCCGCCGGTATCCTCATCTCCGCCGCCGACGCCTCCAGCTTCCGTGCCGACATCAACAGCGCCGTCCAGGCCGGAATTCCCGTCATCACCGTCGACTCCGACGCTCCCAGCAGCCAGCGCCTCTACTTCATCGGCACCGACAATCTCGCCGCCGGCCATCTCGGCGCCGATCGCCTCGTCGACAAGCTCAACGGCAAAGGGAACATCGTCTTCTTCTCTATCCCCGGCCAGCCCAACCTTGACGAGCGCCTCCACGGCTACAAAGACGTCATCGCAGATCATCCCGGCATGAAGATCGTCGACGTCCTCAACGTCAAGGGCGATCCCTCCATCGCCTTCGATCAGACCCGCGAATACCTCGGCAGAACCGGCCCCGCGAAAATCGATGCCTTCGTCTCGCTCGAGTCCTCCTCCGGGCCTGCCATCGCCGAAGTCCTCAAGCGTGCCAACGCCGCCGATCGAACCCTCATCGCCATGGACGTAGGCCCGGAGACCCTCAGCCTCATCAAGGACGGTAGCATCGACTCCACCGTCTCCCAAAAACCCTGGACCATGGGCTACGTCGGCCTTAAGCAGCTCGACGAGATCAACCACCACAAGCCGCAGCCCTTCCAGAACAACTACACCGTCGACTCCTTCGCGCGCTATCCCATGTTCATCAACACCGGCACAGCGCTCGTCACCAAAGACAACGTCGACATCTACCTTGAAAGCGCCAACAAAGCTGCCGGCCACTAACGGGCAATCGTCGTTTCCTTGTCATTCGCAGGGATCTGCTGTTGTCGTCGTCTTACTCTTGCGTCGCACTCAAAATGAGGCTGAGGGAAACATCCTCAGCCTCATCTCACGTCATCTCCACACGAAACGTTACTGGATCTGCACCAGCTCCGCAGCCGCGCCACCATGTCCGGTCGCGGCATCCAAGCCGCCCCCAGTCGCGTCCGGATGCTGCGGCGCTCGCCAGTGGTCGATGTAGCTGACCTGGTGCACGCAGGAGATCGTGCAATTCGGCGCGCATCCCTTCTCCGTCAGAAACTCGCGCTTCACGTCCGCCGTCGTGTACCCCGCCAACGGTACCCCCGGATATCCGCGCTGCTGCGAGCAGTAGTGCACCAGCCCGTTCTCGCAGATGTACAGGTACCGTCCGCCCGCGCGGCATCGCCACTCGTTCGGCTCGCCGTTCGCGATCGCCTCCTGAAAGTGATTGAATCGCGAGTAGCTCCGTCGCGTCAGCTTCCGCACCCGGTCCCACACATCGCGTTCCTTCGCACCCAGCGGCTTCAGCTGCCCGCTTCCGTCATGAATGATCCCGATCGTCGACGAAAACCCTAGCCCCAGCGCCCGCTGCGAGATCGTGTACGCATCCTCCGGGTTCGCAATGCCCCCGCCCACCACGGAGTTGATATTCACATGGAACTCCGCATGCTCCGCCAGCATCTTCAGCTTCGCATCCAGCACCTTCAGGCTCTTCTTCGAGACTGCATCCGGCATCACGTTATCGATCGAGATCTGCATGTGATCGAGCCCGGCCTGGTTCAGCCGCTCAATCCGGTCCGGCATCAATAAGTAACCGTTCGTGATCATTCCGGCAATCGCGCCGGTCTTGCGGATCCGGGCAATCACCCGATCCAGCTCCGGATGCAGCAGCGGCTCGCCACCCGAGATCGTAATCACGCTCGTGCCCAGCCGGCCCAAATGATCGATCCGCCGCTCCATCTCCTCGATATCGACCGGCTTCGACACGTCGTCGTACTCATTGCAGTACGTGCACGCCAGATTGCATCGCCGCATCGGCACAATATGCGCCATGTACGGGTGCCCCGTCGAAGCCAGCGCCGAGCCGATCGAGCCCAGCTCGCGCAGCCGCCGCGTGACCTTCTTCAGCCGCCCACTCGCCGTCCGTCGGCGTCCCGTAATCTCTGCAGTCTCGCTCATCATGTCATCTCTCAGTATAAAGAACCGCCTCGCTTGCGGGGGTACAAGTGCCTCTTTGCACGATCCTTTCGCCATCGACCCGGCACGCATGTACCCTCATCACACATCCGGTACTTCATCGAAAGTGAGATCGTTCTGATGCCTGCGCGCTCCTGGTTCTCCGCCTCTGCCGTCGCTGCAACCCTTCTGTTCGCCCCGTTCAGCCTGCCGAGCCAGACCAGCGCCTTCACCAACAACCTCATGCCCGAGCCCGCCTCCCTCTCCACCGGCACCGGTTCGCTCCCGCTCACCTCCTCCCTCACCGTCGCGCTTCCCGCCTCGCGCAGCCCGCGCCTTCAGGCCGCCGTCCTCCGTACCCTCAAGCGCCTCGAAGACAAGACCGGTCAGCCGCTTCCGCGATCCATTGACAACGCCATCACCGGCAGCCTCACCATCAACGTCACAGCCGACCCACCCCTCCAGACCATCAACGAAGACGAGTCCTATACCCTCACCACCACCGCATCCGCCATCACCATCCAGGCCCCCACCACCACCGGTGCCATCCACGCCCTCGAGACCCTCCTCCAGCTCGTCCAACCCTCGGGCTCCGCTTACGTCCTCCCCGCCGTAACCATCACCGACAGCCCTCGCTTTCGCTGGCGCGGCCTCATGATCGACTGCGGCCGTCACTTCGAGCCGCTCGACGTCCTGAAGCGCAACCTCGACGCCATGGCCGCCGTCAAGCTCAACGTCTTTCACTGGCACCTCACCGAAGACCAGGGCTTCCGTATCGAGTCAAAGCTCTATCCCAAGCTCACCGGCCTCGGCTCTGACGGTCTCTTCTACACCCAGGACGACGCCCGCGAGCTCGTCCGCTACGCCCGTGATCGCGGCATCCGCGTCGTCCCCGAGTTCGAGATGCCCGGACACTCCGCCGCCTGGCTGGTCGCCTATCCCGAGCTCGCCTCCGGCTCCAATCCCACCGGCATCCGCCGCGAGTTCGGCGTCTCGGACTTCGCCATCGATCCCACCCGCGAAGACACCTACAAGTTCCTGACCCGCTTCTTGGGCGAGATGACCACCATCTTTCCGGACCAGTACCTGCATATCGGCGGCGACGAAGCCCCCGCGCCCGACTGGAAGCGGAACCCCCGCATCCTCGCCTTCATGAAGGTCCATAACCTCCAGGACAACGACGCCCTCCAGGCCTACTTCAACCAGCGCATCCTCAAAATCCTCACCGGCCTGCATCGCCGCATGGTCGGCTGGGACGAGATCTTCAATCCCGCGCTTCCGAAAGACGTCGTCGTGCAATCCTGGCGCGGCGAAGCCTCGCTCGCTAAAGGCGCGCAGGCCGGCTACCAGGGCGTCCTCTCCGCGGGATACTACCTTGACGGCATGAGGCCCGCCGGCGTCCACTACCTCGTCGATCCCGTACCCGCCAACACCACACTCACCCCCGATCAGCAGAAGCTCATCCTCGGCGGCGAAGTTGCGATGTGGGCCGAGCAGCTCGACCGCCGCTCCATCGACTCCCGCATCTGGCCCCGCACCGCCGCCATCGCCGAACGCTTCTGGTCTCCGCAGTCCCTCACCGACGTTGACGACATGTACCGCCGCCTCGGCTCCGTCTCCCTCGAGCTCGAAACCCTCGGCCTCCATCACGTCTCCGCGGAAGGCGTCGCCCTGCGCGAGCTGGCCGGTGCCGAACACGCCACCCTCACCGACCGAGCCGCTCTCGAAACCTTCTCCCAGGCCTTCGAACCCGTCAGCTTCCACGAGCGCTATCTGCAGCAGCACACCTCCCAGCTCACCCCCCTCACCAGCTTCGTCGACGCCGTTCGTCCCGACCCACCCATCCGCCACCACCTCGAAGTCCTCACCCGTACCTTCCTCGCCGATCCCCACGGCAGCTCACCTCAGGTCATCGCCGCCCGCCAGCAACTGAACGCCTTCTTCCAGGCCGTCGGCACTTCCATCCCGGAGATCCGTCAGCAGATGCTCACCTCACCCCGCCTGCAAGCCATCTCCACCCGCGCCGACCAACTCCCCGGCCTCACTCTCGCCGGCATCGAGGCCACCCTCTATCTCAGCTCCAACACGCCCGCACCCAGGGGCTGGAAGTCCAAGAACCTCACCCTCATCGAAGCAGCACAGAAGCCCGACGCCATCGTCCGCTTCACCTTCCTCCAACCCCTCACAGACCTCGTCAACGCCACCCCCGAATCGAAGTAGTCTGCATACCTGCAAAGAGGACCGGAAAACATCTCCGGTCCTCTCATCGTCATCGCGCAAGACTCTGCGGTACCTCGTCATTCTATGAATGAATGATCGGGAACGGCACAGCCTCCACCTTCTTGATCGGCGCCGGTGAGAACGTTCGCTTCATCTTTTGCCACGTCCGCCCCACACGATCCGAAGCCAGAAAGATCTGCCCCGCCGTCAAACGTCCAACCACCGGAAAGTGCCCGACCGCCGCCAGTCCCATCGACGCGATGCAGCCGCACTGCGCGCAGTCCGGATCCCCGCCAAACTGGCACGGCGTAATCTGCGTCGTCAGATCGGCCGAGATCGTCTGCGTCGTCCGCGCAAAGATGCACTCCTCCGGACTCTGCGGCGGCGTCGCAATCTCCTTGATCACGCGCTCCTGCATATCCAGCTTCGGATACATCCCCCGCAGTCGCAGCAGCTCCGCCATCACCTCGGCCCGCTGCCCAGGTGTCAGGATCTCCGGATCCGTGGCCCCGCGCTGCGGCGTGAACAGGCTGAACCAGACCTTGTTGATCTCCGGCCGCTGGCACCAGAACTCCAGAAACTCTTCGAGATATCCCGGTCTCGACGCAATCTGGCTCGTAATCGTGCTGTGAATCGTGATCTTCGCATCCTTGATGTTCTTCAGGATCCGCTCATAGGTCGCCGGCGCCCGCCGTACATCATGCTCCGGCTGCAGCCCATCGATGGAGACCACCACACTCACTAACGGCATCGTCGCCCACGCGGCCGGAATCACCCGAAACGCACTTGTCACGACCTGCGTGTGCACGCCGCGCGCTACCATCTGCGGCAGCAACTGCTCAAGCTCGCGATATCGCACCAGCGGATCGCCGCCGACGATCGACACATGCAGCGGTTTTTGCTCGTCCACCACCCGCAGCACATTCCGCACCAGCTCGTCGCCCTTGAAGTCGGAGAGCTGCTTCAGCATCGTCTCACCGCCCAGATGACCCGCCTCGAACGCGTAGCAACCCGGGCACCGCAGCGGGCACTCCTTCGTGATCTCGATCGAGAGTGACGGCGGTCGTCCCGCCAGGATGCTGCCCCATGCCTTAACAACTTCTGATTTCTTCATAATGTCCTTGTTTCTTCACGTACGCCGGTAGAAGGAATCTGTACGCATGCCAAACCTCGCATGCAACTCGCCACAGCTCTCGCAGCGATCAGATCCGAAGAAACAAACGGGAAAGTGGTACCGATCGATCCACACTGCGTGTCGGTGGAGAAGAAACAACGAACTCGTCAGCACCCAGCAGCCATGTCAGCAGCATCGAGCGAATCCGCGGTCGCGGCTGCCGATGCCCCAGAAGAGCCGAGACCACCGGATCTCCAATCGCCTGGTCCGCCAGCAACGCCACCAGGCCGCAAACCGCTAGTCCACTCAGCAGAGTGAGCTCAAGATCCTGGCCGCCATTGCCAAAATCATCCCACGTTCCAAACTGCTCCGTCACCGGCATCACCAGCAGCAGCAGGAGTGTTAACCCCAGGATGATCCTGCTGGCCATCGTTCGTCGACGAGAGGAGCACATCGTGCTCTGCGAAACGTTACAAAACAAACTGGCAGCCCCGCTTTCAGTTCCCCCATTATATGCAGCCATCTCTGTGACGCTAGCTCTCATCCTTTGTCACGCATTACCGCCGCATCAAAGAAACAATCCGTCGCCCCAAAGTGGTTTGCCTCGCGCAGTCTCACTCCTTTGCACACAGATTCATTTCGCCTCACTCGCCTGCCGCGCTGCCGCAAACTCATCACCCGGCAGCCACTCCACCGTGCTCTGCGCCGTCAGCGCTCTCCATCCCAGCTCCATGCCGAACCGCGCCAGCTTCGCATTGCCGGCGAAGTCCATGTCCGGCGTGTAGTTGTCTGAGAAGTTGTGATAGCGATGTTCGTTGTAGTCCTTCTCCTGCGCCACGCCCCACGCGTTGTCGTGCCCCTCATACTTTGTTCCGGTGTCGATCGAAAACGCTGGAATCCCCACCCGCGACAGGCTGAAGTGATCCGACCGGTAGTAGCTGCCCGCCTCCGGCCGCGCATCCGGCACAAGGGTCAGCCCAAACTCCTTCGCCGTGGCCTGCACCGTCGGGTAGAACGTCGTCCGTTGCGCCCCATTCACGTTCACCTCCTGCGGCACCCCCACCGGCAGAATCATGTCGTAGTTCATATCAAGCGAGATCGCCCGCGACGGCACCGGCGGATGCTGGCCCAGATACTCACTCCCCAGCAGCCCCTGCTCCTCCGCCGTCACCGCCGCAAAGATCACGTCGTGCGGTGGTGTCACACCCATCTGCGCCCACGCCCGAGCCTCCTCAAGCAACAGCCCGCAGCCAGTGCCGTTGTCCGCTGCGCCGTTGTACACATTGTCGCCCTTCATCCCCGGCACAAACCCCAGATGGTCGTAATGCGCGGAGTACAGCACCGCTTGTCCCTTGCCGCCATCCGCGCCCGGCACAATCCCCACAACGTTCGCGCTCTCGAACGGTCGCACCACGCTCTCCACATGCGCCTTTAATCGAACCGGCAACTCCTGCGCCTTGAAGCCTCGCTTGCCCGCAGCGTCCATCTCCGCCGTCACATCCTTCCCGGCCGCGGCGAATAGCTTCTTCGCCGCATCCAGGTGGATCCAGCTTGCCGCCTCAAGCTTCGCGTTCTTGTCCTCCGCCAGGTACGTCTTCTCACTCGTGTTTGAGTTCTTCACCACACCCCACCCATAGCTCGCCAGGTCCGTGCGATGAATAATCAACGCACCCACCGCGCCCTGCCGCGCCGCCTCTTCAAACTTGTACGTCCATCGTCCGTAGTACGTCAGCGCCTTGCCGCCAAAGAACTTCGGATCGTCCGACGGCGGATCGCCCACAATGCACAGCACCACCTTGCCCTTCACATCCACACCCGCATAGTCGTCCCAGCCAAACTCCGGCGCCTTCACGCCGTACCCCACAAAGACGATCGGCGCGTCAAAGTCCGCCACCACGCCCAAAGCCTGGTCGCTCACGGTGTAGTCGTCGCCGTACGTCAGCGAACTCGCGCTCCCACCCTTCGGCTCCAGCGCATAGCTCGTCTTCTCCGGCATCACCTTCATCCCGACAAACTTCACCTGCTGCAGATACGTTCCGTTGTCCCCGCCAGGCTTCAACCCATCGAGCGCAAACTGCGTCGCCATATACTTCGCTGCAATCTCCGCCCCGCGCAGCCCCGGCCCGCGTCCCTCCAGCAGATCATCCGCAAGAAAGCGCACGTGCGCCCGAATGCGCTCCGGATCGATCCCCCGCTCCGCCGTCTTCACCGCCGCCGGCACCGCCTGCGCGCCAGCAGGTGCAAGGCTCGCAGTCAAAGCCCCAACCCCGATCGCTCGCGCCATCACGCTCATCACCTTCGCAGCTCGCATCCACTCTCCTCGTGCAGGCCATGGCCTCACCACAGCACAGCCTGCTTACGACTCAAGTTACCGCATCGGCGACAGACGCACACTCTCAACCGTCACTGGCAGCGCTGTTCCTTTCACGAACGGCTGCTTCGGCGTCAACTCCACACTCTCAGCGCCGCCCACGGCCGCCGGCCCCCGCAGCACCTGAACCTCACTCGACCACACCCCTGCACCCTTGCCGGCCTCGAGCGTCACCTCGCGCCGCTCCCCACCCACCAGCAACACCATAGTCCCGCCACTCGCCGCCTTCGCGTAGTGAACCTCCGCCCGATACCGCCCTGGAGCCGCCGCCGCAAACCAGCGCAGCTTATAGATCGTCGCCGGCGCCTCGTACCCGCGTCCATTGAAGTTCAGAAACTGATCCGCACTCGCCGCCTCCAACGCCACATGTCCATCCGCCCCGGCCTTCACCGTACTCGCCGGCCGCACGCCAAGCTCTCCCGTAAACGGCACCACCACCACCGGCAGAAAGGCCGCATCCTTCAGCAGCCCCGCCGTATTCACCACCGCGCCGTCCTCACCTACGGCCACCTCGCCCGCCGCTGCCCCGCTTCCGCCCAGCAGATACGGCGTGCCAAACCGCACCCCCTCCACCACGCCCGGCAGCCTCAGCCGCCCATCGTTTGGCAGGTCCCTCACAAACAGGTACAGCTTGCCCGCTCCCATCGTTGCAAACCCAAAGTCCAGCTTGCGGAAGGGCGACGCAGTCGGCGGCATCGCACCCGTTCCAAACACCGCCTCGCCGTTCTGCTTCACCCACTCCCCCATCCCGCGCAGCACCTCCGCCTCAAACGGCACCACCGACCCATCACCCTCCGGCCCGATGTTCAAGATGTAGTTCCCGCCACGGCTGGCAACTGTAACCAGTTCAAGCTCCTTCTCCTGAACCTTCGCCGTCACCTCCCCGCGCTTCTGCCACGACCGGTATCCCCACGTCTCGCCAAAGATCGAGGCCGGCGTCTGCCATGGCTCATCAATCGCGAACTTCGGCACCTCGTTATCGCCCATCACCGTGAAGTCGCCCTCGTAGTTGAAGACACGTCCCGACACCATCGTCGCCGGCTGCAGCCGATGCACCGTCTGCGCAAACAGCTTGCTCTGCTCCGGCGTCGGCTTGCCCATGTCGAACCAGATCTCGCTCAGCGGTCCATACCCCGTCAGCAGCTCGCGCAGCTGCGCCGTGTTGAACGCCGCGTGCGCATCCGAGATCGGATTGCTGTTCCCCTCGATATATGCGCTTCCCGTCGGTGCATGCCAGTCGATCGTCGAGTAGTACACCCCAAACTTCAGCCCGCCCCGCTTGCACGCCTCCGCCAGCTGCTTCACCACATCCTTGTGGTACGGCGTCGCGTCTACGATGTTGTAGTCGCTTTGCTTCGTCCCAAACATCGCAAAGCCGTCATGGTGCTTCGCCGTCACCACGATGAACCGCATTCCTGCCGCCTTCGCCAGCACCACAATCGCGTCCGCGTCGAACTTCTCGGGATCAAAGCTCTTCGCCAGCGCCGCATACTCATCCCGCGGAATCGGCGCATTCGCCATGATCTGCTCGCTGTACCCACTGTCGACGTTCCTGCCCTGCCACACTCCTCCCAGCTCCGAGTACAGCCCAAAGTGAACAAACATCCCGAAGCGTCGCGCCTGCCAAGCCTCCACCGTCGCCGCACTCGGCCGCGGCTCACTCACCGGCAGCGGCTTCGTCTCATCCAACCGGCGGTGTTGTCCGAAAGCTGCCCCCGTCACCAACACCGCGGTCAGCACCGCTGCACTCCAACGCTCGCCAAACCGTTCTAGAAACATGCCTCCGATTCTAGGGCAGCGCGAAACCCTCTGCCTCGCGCTCGATGGCAACACTCCGCAATACGACCTCGCATCCAAGCCCTCATGCCCATCACCTACGACGCCATCCTCATCGGATCCGGAGCCGGCGGCGGCACCCTCGCCCTCCATCTCGCACGTGCCGGCAAGTCCATCCTCATCCTCGAGCGCGGCCCCTTCCTTCCTCAGGAAAAACTCAATTGGTCCACCTCCGCCGTCTTCCTCCAGAACCGCTATCACACCAAGGAAGTCTGGCAGGATAAGGACGGCAAGGATCTCCACCCGCAGCAGGCCTACTTCGTCGGCGGTCAGACCAAGGTCTACGGCGCCGCCATGTTCCGCATGCGCGCGGAAGACTTCGGCGTCATCCACCACAAAGGTGGCATCTCCCCCGCCTGGCCCATCTCCTATACCGATCTCGAGCCCTACTACACGCAAGCCGAAGCCCTCTTCCACGTCCACGGCGATCTCGGCGCCGCGCCCTCTGTTCCCGGCGGCTTCGGCTCCTCCTTCGACCCCACCGAGCCCTTCCACTCCACCAAATATCCGTACCCCGCCTTCTCGAACGAGCCCCGCATGCAGGCCATCGAGAACGATGTCCGCAAACTCGGCGTCAACACCTTCCCAATTCCCCTCGGCCTCAAACGCAACGAGAGCAATCCCAACGAGTCCAAGTGCATCCGCTGCGATACCTGCGACGGCTACCCCTGCCTCGTCCACGCGAAGTCCGACTCCGACATCAACTGCATCCGCGAGATCATGCATCTCCCCAACGTCACGTTGATGACGAACACCCGCGTCCTTCGCCTGCTTACCAACTCCACCGGTACCGCCGTCGAGTCCGTCGAAGTGCAGCACGCCGGAGAGACCGCACCCGCCACCTACGCCGCGCATCTCTTCGCCCTCTGCGCTGGCGCTATCAACTCCGCCGTCGTCCTCCTTCAGTCCGCGAACGACAAGCATCCCACCGGCCTCGCCAACCGCTCCGATCAGGTAGGCCGCAACTTCATGTACCACCAGGCCGACGCCCTCCTCGCCCTCTCGCTCCAGCACAACGACGACAGCTACACCAAGACCTGGGGCACCAACGACTTCTACCTCAAAGACCCTGACCCCAGCTATCCCTTCCCGCTCGGCCAGGTTCAGCCCGTCGGCAGCTTTCATCACGAAATGATGAAGTCCGACGCCCCGCCGCTCACTCCCGGCTTTGTCCTCGAAGGCATGAAGCATCGCGCCGTTCCCTGGTGGCTCACTACCGAAGATCTCCCCGATCCCGAGAACCGCGTCACCCTCCACAACAGCACCCCCGGCGCGACACCCGAGTCCGTCCCGTCGCAGCAGCCCGGCCCCGCCGGCGCCCACGGCGCGTCTGACACCGGCGTCTTCAACGAGACCGCAACCGTCCTCGTCGCGCCCCCGCACCGCATCCGCCTCTCCTACACCCCCAACAACGTCGAGAGCTTCAGCCGCCTCAAAGATCGCTGGGTCGACACCCTCAAGAAGGCCGGCCACGCCGACACCTCCATCCCCCTCAGCGCCTACTTTAAAAAGCGCATTCCGCTCGAAGGCGTCGGCCACCAGAACGGCACCTGTCGCATGGGCACCGATTCCTCCACCTCAGTCCTCGACCCCCACTGCAAGGCCCATGACCTCGACAACCTCTACGTCGTAGACGCCTCCTGCTTTCCCTCCGCCTCCGCCGTCAATCCATCCCTCACCATCGTCGCCAACGCCATTCGCATCGCGGACCATCTCCTCAACGAGCGCCTGCGCTAGCCCCACACCGTCCATCCTCCGCAAACGAAACGCGACGGCCGTAGCCGTCGCGTTGCCTCGTAACAGCAGCGGTTACAGAAGATCCATTCCCCTCAACTTGGCGTCATCCACCGGCTGCCCACCCTGCGGAACCTGCACAGATGCCTTCCGCTTCGCATCCGGCGTCAGCGTCAGCGTCTGCTCCTTCTTCTCGCGCAGCACCAGCACCGGTATCGCCCGGCCCTTGTTCTCATGGACCGATTTCGTCCAGTCGCTCTCGGTCGTCATCGTCATCTGGTTCGCCTTGATTACGATATCGCCCGCGCGCATCCCCGCCACTGCCGCCGGCGAGTTCACATCCACACTCTTCACCAGCAGACCCACGCCGCTCGGCACACCGAAGAACTGCCCCAGCTGCGGTCCCACCGGCTCCACCACCGCTCCAATGTACGGCGCACCCAGCATCGTCCCCAAAAAGCTCCGGCTCTTTCCCCCATTCGGCTCCATCGTTGCAGAGCCACCATGCAAAAATCCCAACCCGCTTCGTGTGTGTCCGCTCGGCTCGGCCGCTGGCGGCGCGGGCGTCACCGGCGTTCCATCCGGATCGACCACGGTCATATGCTGGTCCCAGGCCAGCCGCTCCACCTCTTCCCGGTTGCCTAGCGTCGCCTTCAGCGTCTGCTGCTGTCCATCGCGCAACACCAGCAACGTCACCGTCCGTCCGGCTGGTGTCTCATGCAGCGTCCGCCGAAACTGCTCCTGCCCCTCCACCGCTCTGCCATCGATCTGCAGCACCACATCGTGCTCGCGCACACCCGCCTTGCACGCCGGGCCGTCATGGTCCAACCGCGTGATCTCCGCGCCGCGCGCATCCTTGATCTTCAGGGCGTTCAGCTCGTCATCGGTCAGATCGCGCACATCCACACCCAGGTATCCCTGCGCCGTCCGTGTGCCCACCCGTCCCGGAGACGCCAACACCCGCGTCGCCGCCCCCACTGCAACCGATACCACCAGAACCACCACCAGAACCTGACGTCTCATTGCGAAATCCTCTGTTCCACTGGCCCGTCTGTCTCCACGTGCCGTCGCAGCGTCGCCGCGCTATTGGATATCGGCCGCACCCTGCAGCGCTTGGTAGCTCGCTGTGCGAATAAACGGATTCTCATCCTGTGTCGAGACCGTCCGCAGCACCTGTCGCACACTCGAGTCCGTCTGCACCGGCTCCAGCAACGCAATTGCCTGCTTCCGCACGGAGGCACTCCCGTCGTGCATCAGCGACTCCAGCACCGCGTCCCGAATCCGCTGGTCCTTGTCCACATACCGCGCCAGCCCGCTCAGTGCCTTCAGCCGCACGCCCGAGTCCTTGTCGTATCGCAGGCTCACCATCAGCGCATTGCGCACGCCGTTGCCATCCTCCGTCCGCTCACACTCGTGTCCCTGCTTGCACTCCCCCGCCAGCAGCCCCACAGAGTCCGTTCGCACGCCCTCGTTCGTTCCCGCCCTCATGCCCATCATCAGCAGCTGCCGGATCTGCGGATCGTCGAGTGATCCCTGCATCACCTCCGGCACCACGCGGTTGTACTTCACCTGCACCAGCTCGGAGTTCGGTGTCTGCACAATCTCGCTCACGTTCGCAATCGCGCCCTGCGTCGGGTTCGACATCGTTACTGCCGCAGCCAGCCGCGGCTGGTGCGCAATCCGATACCGCAGCGCAAAGTCACCGCCCAAAAATCCAACTCCAACCAGCAGCACCGCCAGCGCCGGCGCTCCCTGCACAAATCCCGTCCAGCGGAAAACGTTCGCTCGCAGCCGGGTCAGAAATCCGTGCGGGCTCTCATGGTCGAGCGCCTCATCCAGCCGCATCCGGCTCTGCGCCAGCAGGTTCGGCGAAGGCTCCACCACTGGCAACAACCCCAGCCCATCTTCCAGCCCGCGCATCGCCACCATCTCGCTCTGGCACATCGCGCACTCCGCCAGATGCCGCTCCAGCCCGATCGCCAGCTCGTCCTCGAGCTCGCCATACGTCCACAACACGATCTGTTCCTGCGCCATCTCGCACTTCATAGAAATCCCTCGTCCAGCCTCGAAATTTGTTCGCCCTGCTGCATGGGAGGGCAGGTCGTTCGCCCGCCTCTCCCATCTCCATCCGTGCCGTCCATCTCACCAATCGTCAACTGCTCCGGACTACGTCAGCTCCGGTCATACATCCTGAAATCTGCTCGTACGCGCTCTCGACCCCTGACAACTTCGTTCCTAGCTCCGCAGCTCCGACAGATTTGCCCGCAGCTTTCGCGTCGCACGAAACAACGTGTTCTTCGCCGTCTCCTCCGTCGTGCTTAACATCTCGCCAATCGTTCGCAGCTTCAATCCTTGGTAGTGCTTCAGCTCAAACACCGTCCGCTCGCGCGGTGTCAGCTTGTCGAGCGCCGCCGCAATCCCCTGCGCCATCACCTGCCGGTCCAGCTCCTTCGCCGGATCCGCCATCGACCGCTCATCGCGCACGTTCGCCATCAGGTCGATCTCGTCACCGGCTGCGTCCATCGTCGTCGCCGGATCTTCGCGCCGGCTCTTTCGCCGTCGCATCTGGTCCAGGCAAAGATTCGTCACAATCCGATAGAGCCAGGTGTAAAACGAGCACTCAAACCGAAAGTTCCCAAGGTGCCGATAAGCCTTCAGGAACGCTTCTTGGTGCACGTCCTGCGCATCCTGCTCGTTTCCCAGCAGATGCAGCGCCAGCCGAAGCACACTCTGGTCGTACCGCCGCACCAGCGTGTCAAAGGCAGACCTCTGCCCTCGCTGCGCCTCCCGGATCAGCTCGTCGTCCTCGGTCCGTTGCTGCGCCCGCGCCTCCATCTGCGCCGGTGTCAGCCGTCCCCGTGTGCCCGTCTGTGCCGCTGCTTTGGCCATCCCTGGCCTTGATTCTACCGTCGCCGCCGCACCGGCGTAGAGCAAACCGGCCTGCCGGCGTACCGGCGCAGCCCCAAACCCCGTCGGCATCGTTCCGCCGACACCTATTCCCGAATCCAGACCAATTGCCTCTGCCGCCATGCCCTTACCTCACTCCGGAGTGAGAAAAACGTCTGCCTGATAGACCGCCACGGAAAGGAAAGGTAAGCGCACCCAAACGTCCTCTCCTTAGTCCGCTGCCCCCGCACTTCCAACGTCTGTTATTCCGAGGCGCAGCCGAGAACCCCCGCATCTCGTCCTTGACAACGGAGCGAAGCGACGCAAGACCCTCCCCTGCAAACAGAACCCCGCAAGGCCAGAAACACGCAGCCCACGATCACCCAGCTACACTTTCCATGTGACCGCACCCCGTCCTCGCACCGCCAGCCTCTTCGCCCCCGCCGTCGACACCGGCAGCGCCACCTGGATTACCGCCCACTGCGACGGCGGAGCCCGCGGCAACCCCGGACCTGCCGGCTTCGGCGCCGAGATCACCGACAGCACCGGCGCCGTCCTCGCCGAGCTCTCCGAGTTCCTCGGCATCCGCACCAACAACGTCGCCGAGTACTCCGGCCTTCTCGCCAGCCTCCAGTACGCCCTCGACCACGACTATCCCCGCCTCCGCGTCGTCTCCGACTCCGAGCTCATGGTCAAGCAGATCCAGGGCAAGTACAAAGTGAACTCGCCCGACCTCAAACCCCTTTGGCAGGAAGCCAAGAACCGCATCGCCCGGCTCGAGCGCTTCGAGATCACCCACGCCCTCCGCCACAAGAACAAAGCCGCCGACCGCCTCGCCAACGAGGCCATGGACCGCGGCATGAACCGCGGGCCCCAACCCGACCGCGGCATGAACCGCAACACCTCCGCCGAAGGCCAGCCCACCGTCCGCTCCGCAGCCGACGCCGCCCGCGTCGACTCCCTCCCCCTCCGCGCCATCCCCTACCCCGCAAAAGCCGATGCTCCCGTCGCCCCCGCTCGCCTCGACCCCGCACCCCGCATCTCCACCGCGCCCTCTCCCATCCCGTCATCCCGGCCGGAGGCGAAGCGCAGCGGAGCCGCGGCGACCGAGGGATCTGCGGCTCCCCAGCCACCCACCCCCGCCATGCTCCGCGGCTTCACCCGCGACGGGGTCATCCACATCCTCGGCAACCACACCCTGCCTGAGGGCCGCTTCGTCAAAATCATCCCCGAGTAGCCGCCATCCGCGAAATTGTCTTCCAAACTTCCGCACCTGTCCTGTACAAGGATTCAAGTGCGGCTGTGTTCGCAAACGAAGACCTCAACTCGTCTTCAGTCCTGGCAACGACACCGCACCCGGCCCCATTCTTTCCTCAGGTGACCATGCGACCTTTGTTGCGCTTTGTGCTGCTCTCGTCTGCCGCCACGCTGCTCTGCGGCTCTGCCTTCGCCTCCACCAGCAAACAAGCCAAAGCCGCCCTCGACCAGCTGCTCCTGGGCAAGGATGTCCGCGCTCTTCTCGATATGCCCGCCTACAAAGACGGCATCGACATCTACAGCTCGCCCAAAGCCGAGAAACGTCTCGATGATCGCGGCATCGATCTCAAGGAGATGTCGAAGTACCTGAAGGAAAAGGGCGTCGGCGTCCAGCGCGATGAGTGGGTCCCGATCACCGAGCTCAAGATCGATAGCGACCGCATCGAGGTTCATCTCGCCGGCGGCGGCGAAAGTCGCGGCGACAGCAAGAACGCCGCGAAGAAGGGCGCAGGCTACAAGCGCGCCGGCGGCTCCCGCATCAACTTCCGCTACGGCCGCGATCTAACCGACGCCGACCTCGAGCCCGCCGCCTTCCTTCCGTTTCTGGGCCGCGTCCTCGATCCCGGCCGCATCAACCAGAGCCTCACCCTCAGCGCCATGTCTCCCGAGGATCGCAAAGCAATCAGCGACAAGAAGATCATCGAAGGCATGACTTACCAGATGGTCCTCCTCAGCAGCGGCGAACCCGATCAGAAGAAAGTCGACGACTCCGACGAGTCCACCCTGAAAGAGACCTGGTTCTACCTCAAAGACGGCCACCGCGTCGTCGTCCGCTTCGCGAATGGCACAGTTACCAAAATTCAAACCTACTAGCCGGCAACAAATAGGGCGAGCCCGCGGGCTCGCCCCTTCCGCGTAAAACAGCGCTACGACAGCACCGGCAGCTGAATCGTCTTGCCAACCGGGATATTATTCGCATCCACCCCGTTTGCCTTCGCCACCTCGGGATACTTGTTCGCATTCCCGTAAAACAGCAGGCAGATCGCGCTCAGCGTATCGCCATGCTTGATGGTGACCGGCTGCTCATCCGGCCCCGTCGTTCCGATCTCATGGTGCAGATCCGAGTACGTCGCATCCGCTGCCTTGATCTTGTCCCATACCCGGTTCGCCGCTACCTTGCTCGGCACCGTCCCCTTAATGTGCAGCTTCTCCCCATCGAGATCCACTGCCTCAAGCTGTGCTCCGTACGGCGTCAGCTTCTCCATGATCTCAAGCACGGGCGCATACTTCTGCTTCAACTGGTCCAGATCTGCCATCACGTTCTCCTCAACACACGGTAAGCGGCCGCTGACATCTGCCAGCGGCCCTGTTCACTTGTCCTTACACCCTCAGCCCTGAGTTGGTTTAGAGCAGTCGTCCCAGCATCGATTGCAGCAGCCCGCCCGTCTCCGGCGGCGGAGTCCCAGTCGTCTGGCCCTCCGGCGTTACATGCCCGCTCGAAACAAAGTGATGGATGACCATCGGCAGCATCACCGCCATCGCGCCCTTCACCATCGTGGGCGAAAGTCCCGTCCGCTGCGCCACCGAGTCAATCAGCCCGGTCCCGCCAAGCCCCTGCTCTACCTGGTCCGGCGAGGCATTCTCGGTATTGCCGTTCGCCCATTGCTGCACCGCGCCGCCTTGCCCGTTCTGTTGAAACGATTGCAGAATCCCGCCAATACCACCGGGATGTTGCTGCACCGCCTCCATCATCCCACCAGCGACCTTTGTAGTGTCGCCACCCGCACCGCCGACCATCGACGTAATGCTGTCCAGAATTCCCATTGCAGTACCTCTCTCTGACGATTCCGTTCGAGGCCCTGAAGGCGCCGCCATGATGTAGGAAGCGCGTGCGCTTATGAGGTTGTCTCCCGTCGCTCCTTTCTCATGAAGCCTCGGTCAACTGCGACCGCCGCCGGCGCCCCCATCTTCAGCCCGGCTTCCACCGCAGCGGTCATCGTCCGTGCCCGCTCCTCCCATGTCCCCGTCAGGCTCGCCTCCCAGCGCGTCTGTTCAAAGCCGTCTGAAAATCCCCGCTTCCGCAGCTCCTGCAACGCTTGCACCATCTCTGCCGGCGTATCCGCCAGGCACACCAGCGGCACCTTTTCAAGCAGCTCCGCGAACCCGCGTGTCGCCACCATCGGCCGGCACGCCGCCAGATGCTCATAGAACCGCGTCGAGCTGCCCGAATACGTCGGCTCCTTCCGCCGGTACGGCAGCACCGCTACATCGAAGCTCCGCGCATACCGCTGCAACTCCCCATACGGCTTCGCCCCGGTAAAGCGCGCCCGTTCCATCGCCCATCGCCGCGCCGCGTCCTGCTCCGGATCCTCGATCGCCCGCGTCGTCGGTCCCACAAAAACCCAGTTCAGCTCCGCCGTCCGCTCCATGACCTGCCGGGTCAGCACCCAGTCCATGTTTGCTGAAAGATCGCCCAGCACCCCCGCGATTGGCCGCGCCACATCCGCCAGGTCCTCCGGCAAGTCCCCCGCCGTCGACCCCGGAGGCTCCCTCATCAGATTGCTCGCCCGCGTCGCATTCGGCACAATCGTGATCTTCGCCGCCTCGCATCCCGACTCGCTCGTGAAGTACTGCGCAATCCGTCGCGAGTTCGGACACACCGCCGTCGCCACCCGGCACATCCGCACATCGAGCGCCTTCACCTGCGTCGCGTCCAGGCCGTCGTACGCATGCGTCAGGTCGGTCGAGTAGTACACCACCGGCCCTGCCCACCGCTCCGCCAGCGGCGCATAGAACGGCGTCGAACACACCAGCACCGACGTCTCGTCGGCTCCGGCGGACTCCCTTCCGCCCGCCCGCATCCTCCGCAGCTGCTGCCCCTCGTACGGCGCCAGCCACCGCAGCGGCGCCCGTGCGTATCCCCGCTGCAGTGGAAAGTGCCGGATCCGCAGCGGCGGACTCGCCAGCTCCTCCCGCTTCCACCCACGCTGCAGCAGCCCAAACCGCTCCATCCGCGGGCACCACGCCACCACGTCCTCCGTCTGGCTCAATGCCGACGCGAACTCCTTCATCCAGATACTTCCAACGTCCAAGACGTGCCAAACAGGTCGTGCCATGCCGCCTCCGTATCAGCAGCAAAATTAAGGTAACAAACGGGCCCGATCGTGAGCCTACCTCCGGCCTTTACCCGGTGCAACGCAGAATTTACTAATGTTACTTGCGGGTCACGTGTCGCCTCGCCACGCCCGTCCTTCCGGCAGCCCTACTTCGCCAGCTCCGTCTTCACCATCTCGCTCACCATGCCGCCATCCGCCCGGATCCCGCTCGCCAGGATCCGCTGCCGCACCACCCGCATCGCCGGCCCCATATCCTTCGGCCCCGGCCGAACTCCGCCCGCGTCCTTGGCTAGGTGCTCGAGCGCCCCCATCACGATCGCCCGCACCTCCTCCTCGCTCGCCGACGCCGGCAGATAGCCCTCGATCATCCCGATCTCCGCCTGCTCCTTCGCCGCCAGCTCCGGCCGCCCACCCTTCGTAAACTGCTCGGTCGAGTCTCGCCGCTGCTTGATCAGCGTCGTCAACACCGACGCCTCCTCTGCCTCGTCCAGCGGCGCCCGCTTGTCGATCTCCTTGTTCTTCATCGCCGACTTCACCATCCGCAGCGTCGTCAGCCGATGCTCATCCTTCGCCTTCATCGCCGTCACAATATCCGTCTGCATCCGCTCCGCAATCGCTGCCATAACCCTGCTCACCTCAACACCTTCCATCATAGATCGCTCACCCGACCCATCCCTCCCTCCTCCGACACAGCGAGCGGGGTCTGCCGACTCGGCAAGTCGGCACCTCCGCCAGCAAACAGGCGAAGATCTGCCCGCAACTACTCAAAACGTCCTCCGCAGCCCGAAACGAACCTGAAATGGCTCGACAGGATGGAAGACGTCTGTGAAGGCGGACTCTGCCATCGGCGTGATGCGAGACGCGTAGGCGTAATCAATGTCGTGATCACGACGGTTAAGCAGGTTCAGAAACTCGGCCGAAACACGCCAGTTTCGCAGGAAAGCGTATCCCGCTTCGCCGTTCACGAGTGCCGTGGCATTCGAGCGGTAAAAGCCGTCCGACGTAAGATCACGCGGCCCGAAGAAGCGCAGACGCAGGCTCGCAGAAAAACCTTTCAGATCGTGCATGGTCACCCCCGAAGCGAGCACCCATCCCACAGCTTCAGGCACCCGCTTCCCGCCTGAACTCCCCGGCGCGGCATCACCCGCATCGTTCCCCGTGAAGAGAGCCTTCGAGTTCGCCAGGTCAAGATCGAAGATCCAGTGCACTGCAGGCGTGTAGGTCGTCGCCGCCTCGATGCCATAGCGTTCACTGGGCTGCTGCGAGGCAACAGTACCGCCGGTGTCCCCGTCCTGCTGCAACTCCGACGCGCTGTGAAGATACCAGAGCGAAACCGTGCTCTGCAGGTGCGGTGCGGCTGACGTCCGAACACCGAGCTCGCCGCCTTTCGTTGGAATCAGCGCCGGGATCGGCGTCGCGCTCGTCTTCGGGTACGGGTTGTCCGCCGACACCGGCTCAACCCTCAGGGTGGTGCCGCGACCATCGTTACTGTGAAAGCTGAAGCCCGCCTGCGCATACATCTCCGTGTGGCTCCACGGGCCGAAGATCAGACTCGCCTTCGGGCTCGGCAGCACCTTCGTGGCTGTGCCCGAGTTCGCGGCGGTGACAAGGCTGCGCACGTCAAAGCGCTGCAGGTCGCCGCGCATCGCCACCACGGAGCGGAACCTCTCCGACCACTGAATCCGGTTCTCCGCATACACCCCGACCTGCGTATCGCGAAAGTGATCCGCCTGCGTCGTCGCAGGCAGCATGCTGCCCGTACCCGCATCCGTCTTGTTGGCGCGCATGCGATCGTCGGTCTGGAACAACCCGTTGTGTATCCAGTCGCTGCGAAGCTGCAGGCCAACCGTATCTTCCATCCTGCGACCGAACCAGTTGCCAGCGAGAGTATGACTCGCATCCACCCCGGCCACCCAGCGCCTGTCCTGCTGCTCAAACTGGTCGCCGCGAGTGAGGTCCGTCAGGAAATAGGTGAAGTCCGAGAACAGGTCGAGATCGTAGCGGAAGCCATACGCCGTAATCGTCGTCCGCGATCTCGCATCCTGCCGATGCCACTCACCCTGCATGCTGTAGCGCCCCGAGTGCCCGCCGTCCGTTGGGTTCAGCGTTCCATACAGCCCCACCAGCGAGACCGCGTTCTCGGCGATCTGGTCGCTTGAATGCCACTGGCCGTGATAGCCGCGGATCGTACCGCTGAAGCCGTTCTCGCTGCCGCCCTGGCTATACGTCAGCAGGCCGTTGAACTTGTAATAGTTGTCCGGGTGCGTCCATGGGCCGTCATCGTGGTACACCTCGCCCCCATAAAGCAGGTCTCCTTCTCCGAGCTTCTGTGACCCGCCGAAGACCACGCGCCCATATCCAAACATCCCACCCTCTACCTCCGCGAAGTTCCGCGGCAGCGTCTTCAGGAACTCCAGATGCGCCGAGCCCGCGGAACCGTAATTGCCCACGTCGGCGTAGTACGGTCCCTTCTCGTAGTTCACACGCTGCACCAGCTCCGGGATTACGGTGTTCATGTCCGCGTAGCCTTCGCCGTGCGCGTGGGACGGAAGATTCAGCGGCATGCCATCCAGAAACAGGGCGAAGTCCGTCCCGTGATCGAGATTGAAGCCGCGCAGAAAATATTGATTGGCTTTGCCGCCGCCGGCATGCTGCGTCACGATCACGCCCGGAATCGCCTCCAGCAGCTCGCCGGTGCGCAGAATGGGCCGATCTTCTATCTCCTTTGCGCTGACCGTGCCTTGCGTGCCGGAGTCGGCACTCCGGCTCAGATCATCCTGGCGCCCATCCACCTCAATCGCCGTGCTAACAGAACCAGGTTTCAGCGTGATCCGTAGGGGGCCACTCACGGCGCCTGCTCGAACCTCGAAGGGAGTCTCCTCAACGGAAAAGCCTGGCGCCGAGACCACAAGCCGATACGCGCCCCCGGGCAACCCCGAGATCAGAAACGCACCACTCGTGTCCGTGCGAAACACCTTCTGCACCATGCCGTCACCGCGAAGCAAACGCACGGTGGCTCCGCTCAACACAGCTCCCGACGAGTCAGCCACAACGCCCGACACGACCGATCCTGCAGCCCCGGCGTCTGCGCCTGCACGGAGCGCCCCCTCCGTCACAGGAGCCTGCGCCGCCGCCTTCGTCACCCACAGCGCCGCGAACAGCAGGCAAGAAGAACGAAATGTCATCGGATGGAGTCCAGATGCTGCGAATCCTCTCGGCGGCGAATGGCTTGCTCAAGCTCCTTCCAGCAAGGGCCAATGGAAGCCGCGTCGCGTCATCTTCCATGGTGCCACGAGGCATTCGTCGCCATCGGACCGGCCTTTTCGTACCAGCCGCATACCAAATGCTTCCGTCACCGCGGTGTCGTCACTGCCCTATCAACTCGCTAAGCGGTGACCATGCGTCCGTCCCCGCTACAGTTCGCGCTCGGTCGATCTCCTCGAAACCAAGTTGACGAGGAGACGAGTCACGCGCCAAAGTCTTTCCAGGGGGAGCTCCCTCCAGCATGAAGCCGATCCCGCGGAGAAGGCTCGCCGAAACCTGGTCCGTGCGCAGCCAACTCTTCTCTGTACTCGGGATGGCAGCGATCAAGCCGCCATCCCACCACTCCCCTTGACGGAACCTGATCCATCACGCCTCCTACTTCCGTCTAGCCTGAGTCTCGCGCGGAAGGTATGCTCACCGCATCACTTCACGCACCGGGCCGAAAACTCCATGACCTCACTCTCTGAATGGGCCACGTTCTACCAGGTCCTCGGCTCGGCCAGCGCCGCGCTCACCGGCCTGCAGTTCATCACCATCGCCCTCCTCGCCGACATGCCCATTCGTGGGCCGGGCGAGGCCGAAGCCGGCGACGCCTTCGCTACCCCCACCATCGTTCACTTCGTCTCTGCCCTCTTTCTCGCCCTCATGGGCGCGGCTCCCTGGCACCGTCTCGCCCCTGCGGCCGTCCTTTTCGGATTCGCCGGCCTTGCGGGCCTCCTCTACACCGTCGTCGTCATCCGGCGAATCCGCTCCCAGCGCACCTACCAGCCGGTCCTCGAAGATTGGATCTTCCATACCCTTCTTCCCACCCTCGCCTACGCCGGACTGATCGTCGCCGCGCCTCTCGTGCGCTCTCATCCCGCCGTAACTCTGATCGCCGTCGCCTGTGCCGGTCCGCTTCTGCTCGTCATCGGCGTCCACAATGCCTGGGACAACGTAACGTTTCTCTCTCTCCGCAAACGCAAGCAGGCGGCTCTCGAACCCGCGAGGCCCACGTCCCACTCGAACGAACAGCCTGCGTAGCCGCAGCCTCGGCGCAGTCACGCACCGCCTCGAGCACGCGACGTCGTCAGCAGGCGCCCGTCCTGCCATCTGTGGGGCACAACCGGCCAAAGCGCTGCGCGGTTGGCAACGCGCACCGTGCTGCCCCGCTCGTAACGGAGGCGTGTGTTCCGCCGCTATCTGCTTCTACCCTCCCCTAGGAGAGCTCGCCCATGAACCGTCGCGACTTCGTTAAGCGCACGACCGCTGCCTCAACCGGTGTGGTCCTGCCCGCATCCGGCCTTGCCGCCCCAGCTGCATCCGCCCGGCGTCCCAATGTGCTCTACGTCTTCAGCGATCAGCATCGTGCCCTCTCCTTACCCGGCGAGCCCTTCAACCAGGCCATCGCACCCACGCTCGACCGCTTCCGCCGCGACAACCTGTCCATGGACCGCTGCATCTCGAACTATCCCCTCTGTGTTCCCCATCGCGCCATCCTGATGAGCGGCCTCTACCCCACGCAGTCCCACGTCACGCAGAACGAGAACACCCTCGAGCCCGCCGTCCCGGGCCTCGGCGACACCTTCCGCAAAGCCGGCTATCACACCGGCTACGTCGGCAAGTGGCACCTCTACCACGGAGAGAATGAGTTCGTCCCCAAAGGCCCGTACCGCTTCGGCTTCGACGACTGGCGCGTCTGGGCCAACACCAACAAGCACTACGACGGCGTCACCTTTGATCCGGAGACCGGAGCGCGCATCCCCATGCCGGGCTACCAGCCCACCCGCATGACCGATCAGGCCGTCGACTTCCTCAACGGGCAAAAGGGCGCGGAGAAACCCTGGCTGCTCGTCGTCAGCTGGAACCCTCCGCACCCGCCCTATAACCCTCCTCCCGTCGACATGGATCTCTATAGCGCACCGGCGCTCAAGCTTCGGCCCAACGTTCGTCTCTCCACCCCCGCGGACAAGATCACCAACCCCTATCCGCAGCTCGCCTCCCTGGAGACCCTCCGCCAGGCCGAGCAGGGGTACTACGGCGCCATCACCGCCATCGACAGGGAGTTCGCCCGCCTGCTCGCCGCACTCGACGCCAACGGCATGACCGGCGACACCATCGTCATCTACACCTCCGACCACGGCGAGATGATGGGCTCCCACGGCCACATGGCCAAACAGATGCCGCACGAAGAGTCCTGCCGCGTCCCCTTCTTCATTCATCTGCCGGATCGCCAGGCACGTGGCACCACTTCGGACACTCTCTTCAGCTCGGTCGATCTCTACCCCACCGTCTGCGGTCTCGCCGGCATCCCGGTGCCCGCGCATTGCAGCGGACACGACTTCTCCAGCCTCATGCGCGGCGCCAGGGACTCTCCCTCGCCTGAGATGGTCTTCCTCATGAACGAGCAGGGCCCGTCCGATCACCAGGAAGTCGACGTCCCTACCTATCGCGGCGTCCGCACCGCCACCCATACCTACGCCGTGCAGCTCGATGGCCGCTGGTGCCTGTACGACAACCTTGCCGATCCCTATCAGATGAAGAACCTGGTCAGAGATCCCTCGAGCAAGCCCCTCCTCCTGAAGCTCGACGCCGCCCTCATCGCCTGGAGCAAATCCATCGGCGATTCCTTCCCCTACGATCAGGCTCTCGCCTCCATCTCTTCCTATCCCGGATCCTGACGCGGACCTCACCACCCGGCCATCGACTCGCCGCGTCACACACCCCCGCTACAATAACCTCCATGATCCGCAAAACCCGCCTCTTCACCCCCGGCCCGACCCCGCTCCTTCCCGCTGCGCAGTTCGCCATGGCCGCCGCGGATATCCATCACCGCACCCCCGAGTTCCGCGCCCTCTTCACCCGCGTCCTCGCCGGCCTCAAAGACTTCGTCGGCACCGCCAACGACGTCATCCTGCTGGCCTCCTCCGGCACCGGCGCCATGGAAGCCGCCATGTCCAATCTCACCTGCCCCGGAGACCGCGTCCTCGTCCTCTCCGCCGGCAAGTTCGGCGAGCGCTGGACAGCCCTTGCCAAGGCCTTCGGCTGCGCCGTCGACGTCGTCAGCGCCCCTTACGGCCAGACCTTCTCCATCGATGCTGTGAAGGCTGCCTTGAAGCTCGAGACCCGCGTCGTCTTCATGCAGGCCACCGAAACCTCCACCGGCGTCCGCCACTGCACCCCCGGCGTCGCCAAGCTCCTCAAAGACCTGAACTCCGAAGCCTTGCTCGTCGTCGACGCCATCACCGGCCTCGGCACCACCCACCTCGACATGGACGCCTGGGGCGTCGACGTCCTCATCGGCGGCTCGCAAAAGGCCGTCATGATCCCGCCCGGCCTCGCCTACCTCGCCGTCAGCGAGCGCGCCTGGGACCGCATGGAAGCCACCTACAACCCACGCTACTACTTCGACCTCCGCAAGGAGCGCAAGAACGCCAAATCCGGCGAGTCCGCCTACACCCCGCCCGTCTCGCTCATCGCCGGCCTCGACGCCGCGCTCACCTGGATCGCCGGGCAAGCCGCCACCCCCGAGAACCCCGCCGGCTCGCTCGTCGAAGGCCGCAAGAAGCTGATCGACAACGCCGAGACCATCGCCGCCATGACCCGCGCCGCCGTCCTCTCGCTCGGCTTCACCCTCTTCGCGCCCGATGCCCCCTCCGCCGCCGCCACCGCCGTCCTCCCACCCGCCGGCATCGACTCCGGCCTCATCGTCAAGGAGCTGAAATCCCGCTTCGGCGCCATCATCACCAACGGCCAGGGCGAGATGAAGGGTCAGATCTTCCGCATCGCCCACCTCGGCTACTTCGACTACATGGACACCATCGCCCTCATCGCCGCCCTTGAGCAGGTCGTCCTCAAATCCATCCCGCAGCTCAACAAGCAATTCGGCGACGGCCTCATCGCCGCCCAGCACGTCTTCGCCGAGGCCTCGCACCCCAAAGCCGCCGAGACCAAATGCCTCTGCGGCCGCACCGACGCCTGCTGCTCCATCCAGAACCCCAGCTTCGGCGCCGGCACCACCACCGCAACCACCATGGCCAGGCAAACCAAAGAGCTTGACCCCCGCACCGTCCACACCACCGCCGGCGTGTAGCTCCTCACAGCAAGAGAAAGCCGCCGCGCACCCAAGCGCCGCGGCTTTCTCTTGCCAGCATCACCCTCTGGAACGCCGCTCTACACCGACACCGTCAGCACCCGGTTCAGCCGCTGCACAAACGTAGCCGGATCCGCGAGCGAAATCCCTTCAAGCAGCAGCGCCTGATCGAACAACAGCCACGCCGCATCCTCCACCCGTCCACTGTCCGCGTTCGCCACCAGCTTTCGAATAATCTCGTGGTCCGGGTTGATCTCAAGCGTCGGCGTCACCTCCGGCATCTCCTTCTGCCCCATGGCCCGCATCATCTGGCGCATCCGGGCCGACGGCTCGTCTTCATCCGACACAATGCACGACGGACTATCCGCCAGCCGCGACGACACCCGCACGTCCTTCACCTTATCGCCCAGCACCGACTTCATCCGTTCCAGCAGCGGCTTCAGATCCTCCGCATGCTCGGGCTTCGCCTCGTCCGCAAGATCCTCGCCGGTCGCCGATTTATTCACTGCCTTCAGCTCGATCTCGCCATACTTCTCGATACCCGAGAACACAATCTCGTCGATATCGTCATCCAGAAGCAGCACCTCGATCCCCTTCTTCTTGTAGATCTCGAGCAGCGGAGACGTCCGCAGCAGCGTCTCCGTGCCGCCGGTGATGGTATAAATCCCCTTCTGCTCCGGCTTCATGCGCGCCTTCACCTCGGCCAGGCTCGTCATGCCCTCCACCGCCGTCGACTTGAACCGCACCAGCTCCAGCAGCGTCTCGCGATTCGCGTAGTCGCCGTACAGCCCTTCCTTCAGCGGTCGGTTGTATTCGGCAATAAACTTCGCGTATTTCTCTGGATCGTTCTCCGCAACATGACCCAGCTCCGACAGGATCTTCTTCACACTCGCGGTCTTGATGCTCGTCAGAACCTTGTTCTGCTGCAGCAGCTCGCGGCTCACATTCAGCGGCAGGTCCTCACTGTCGATAATGCCGCGAACAAACCGCAAGTACGGCGGCAGCAGCTCCTTCGAGTCATCCATGATGAAGATGCGCTTCACATACAGCTTCACCCCCGTCTTGTACTCCGCCTGATACAGATCAAGCGGCGCCTTCGCCGGAACGTAGAACAGCGTCGTGTACTCGAGCGCCCCTTCCGCACGCGTATGAAACCAGAACAGCGGATCCTCGCTGTCCCCGGAGATCGACTTGTACATCTCCTTGTAGTCGTCCTCGCTCAGCTCACTCTTCGAGCGTCGCCACATCGCGGAGGCAGCATTCACCTGCTCCGTCACGCGCGTCTTCTTGGACTCCTTCGCCTCCGCATCCCACTCGCTCTTGTCGTACGTCAGAAAGATCGGAAACGCGATGTGGTTCGAGTACTTCTTCACGATCTCCCGCAGCCGCCAGCTGTTGGCATACTGCGCACCCTCGTCGTTGAAGTGGATCAGGATCGTCGTCCCCGCCACCGCTCGTTCCGCCGGCTCCAGATCAAAGCCCGTCTTCCCATCGGAGACCCATCGCCACGCCGTCTCTTCCCCTGCCTTGCGCGAGACCACCTCAACCTTATCCGCCACCATGAACACCGAGTAAAACCCCACACCGAACTGCCCGATCAGGTTCGAGTCCTTCCGCGCATCGCCCGAAAGCTGCGACAGAAAGTTCTTCGTCCCGGAGCGTGCAATCGTCCCCAGGTTCGAGACCAGATCCTCGTCGTTCATCCCGATCCCCGTATCCGAGATCGTCAGCGTCTTCGCCGCCTCATCCAGCTCCAGATCGATCCGCGGCTCGAACGGCAGCGTCTTGTACTGCTCGTCGACCAGCGTCAGGTGCCGCAGCTTATCGAGCGCGTCCGACGAGTTCGAGATCAGCTCGCGCAGAAAGATCTCAGGGTGTGAATACAGCGAGTGAATGATGAGATGAAGGAGCTGAGAGACTTCTGTTTGGAATTCCTGTTTAGGCATAGATCCCCATTATCGCCAAAACGCAGCTCCCGTGCAGCATGCCGCCTCCCGAACCATAACCTCGCTACCCGGTCGCTGCTTACCGCCATCGGTGATCCATCTGCCGACAAGTAGACTCGCGCGTTGCTCCCAACATCTCTGATCATGTGCCAGCCACCAACGCCATCGCCGCCACCCCGAAGGGCGGGTGCCCCATTCACGGCAGTCTCATCGCCGTGAGTGGGCCATCGACCTCCAGGTCGACCGCTCTTCACTCCACGCACACGCCCTTTGTCCAGGACCCTGAACCTTCGGTCCTCCACGCATCCAAACCCGCTATGACCCGCCGCGCCCCCTTGCTCTCCACCCTCGCCACATCCCTCCTGCTCGCACCTGGCCTCCCCGCCCAGACCGCCGCCACCGACCAGCCCGTCGGCCACCTCGAAACCGTCGCCACCTTCCCCGGTCCCATGCCCGAGGGCGTCACCGTCTCGCATACCAATCGCATCTTCATAAACTTCGCGCGCTGGGGCGACGACATCCCCTTCACCGTCGCTGAGATCGTCAACGGCAAGGCCATCGCCTACCCCAACGCCGAGATCAACAACTGGCCCGGCCGCGCCCTTCCCAACCCCAACGCCTTCACCGACGAAGCCGCCGACCAGACCCACTTCGTCAGCGTCCAGTCCGTCGTCGTTGATCCCGCCGACCGCCTCTGGGCTCTCGACACCGGCGCCCCGCTCCTCAAGAACACCGTCCCCGGCGGTCCCAAGCTCGTCGCCATCGATCTCGCCACGAACACGGTTGTCCGCACCATCCTGCTTCCACCCGAGACCTGCGGCACCAACTGCTACCTCAACGACGTCCGCTTCGACCTCCGCGTCGGCGACACCGGCTCGCAGGATCCCGCCACCAGGATCGGCAGTCACTCCGCCCTGAACCCCAACGCTCCACCGAAAGATCCCAAGTTCCCCAACGCCCAACGCTCCTTCGGCACCCCCAACGCACAAGGCGTCACGGATCTGCCCGTCAACGAACGTAGCTCCGGCCCCACCATTCACGGCACGGCCTACATCACCGACTCCTCCAGCCAGGGCCCGAACGCCATCATCGTCGTCGATCTCGCCACCGGCAAAAGCATGCGCCGCCTCAACCAGCACCCCAGCGTCGAAAGCGAGCCCGGCTTCCTTATGTTCGCCGAAGGTCAGCCCGTCTATCAGACCCTCCCCGGCCACCCCGCCGAACCCGTCCTCTTCGCCGCCGACGGCATCGCCATCTCCGCCGACGGCAACGAGCTCTTCTTCTGCCCCATCAACTCCACTAAGCTCTACGCCGTCTCGACTGACTTCCTTCGCGACAAGTCAAAGTCCGACGCGGAGGTCGGCAGCTCCGTCCGTATCGCCACCGGCAAGATGCCCTCGGACGGCCTCGAGTCCGACTCCGGGAACCGCGTCTACATGACCGATCCCGTCACCGACTCCATCCATCGTTTCGACCCGAAGACCGGTCTCACCGAGACCCTCGCCCACGACCCCCGTCTCCTCTGGCCCGACACCATGAGCCTCTCCGACGACGGCTACCTCTACGTCACCGCCAACCAGCTCCATCGCCAGCCCACCATGCACAACGGCCAGGACCTCCGCGTGAAGCCCTACCAGCTCTTCCGCATCAAGGTAGACGCCCATCCCGTCCGCCTCAAATGATCCTCCAGTTCCCTCCCCTTTCAATCGGCGGCGCGAGACCATCTCCATCGTCTCGCGCCGCGCCACACACCTACCTTCCTCTTGTCATCCTGAGCACAGCGAAGGACCCGCTTCTCGCCTACGCCCCACCCGTCTCTACCCCACATAGCTTCGCTACCTCCCAGAGAGACCCAACAGTGGCGCAGTCACCCCGCTCGCACCCGTACTCTTACATCAGCACGGTCGCGGCCCTCCATCTTCCGAGCCATCGATCAGCGCGAGATCCAGACCTAAGCCGTCTGCCCTGAAGATTTTAGACATCAGTCGCAGGGGAGGGCAGGCATCTCTGCTGTGCCAACCGAACGCACAGCAGATACCATCGAGACACCCATGAAGATCGTTCTCGCTGAAAAAGTCTCTGCCTCCACCCTCGCCGTCCTCCAGGCCGAACCCGGCTGGCAGGTCGTCACCGCCGACAAAATCAAGGGCACCCTCGCTGACGAGCTCGCCGACGCCGACGCTCTCGTCGTCCGCTCCGCCGTCCAGGCAGACGCCGCCCTGCTCGAGCACGCGCCAAAACTCCGCGTCATCGGCCGCGCCGGCGTAGGCGTCGACAATATCGACACCGACGCCGCCACCCGCAAAGGCATCGTCGTCATGAACACCCCCGGCGCCAACGCCGTCGCCGTCGCCGAGCTCACCCTCGGCCTCATGATCGCCATGGGCCGCAGGATCCCCTTCGCCAACGCCACCATGCACGCCGGCAAGTGGGAAAAGAAGTCGCTCCAAGGCACCGAGCTCCGCGGCAAGACCCTCGGCATCGTCGGCCTCGGCCGCATCGGTCTCGAGGTCGCCCGCCGCGCGGGCGCCTTCGGCATGGAGGTCATCGGCTACGACCCCTTTATCGCCCCCGTCATCGCCCGCGAAAACGAAGTCACCCTCGTCTCCATCGACGACATCTTCAAGGCGTCCGACTACCTCACCCTCCACGTCGGTCTCACCTCCCAGACCGAGGGCCTCATCAACCGGCAGTCCATCGCCATCATGAAGCCCGGCATCCGCATCGTGAACTGCGCCCGCGGCGAGCTCATCGTCGAGGAAGCCCTCGCCGAGGCCCTCGCATCCGGCAAGGTCGCCGGCGCCGCCCTCGATGTCTTCCACCAGGAGCCCCTCAAGGACTCCCGCTTCTTCGCCCTCGAGAACTGCCTTCTCTCCCCGCACATCGGCGGCGCCACCGACGAAGCCCAGGAGGCCATCGGCATCCAGCTCGCCCGCCAGGTTCGCGACTACCTCAAGCTCGGCGTCGTCCAGAACGCCGTCAACGTCCCTTCGCTCACCCACGAGGAGTACCTCGAGCTCGCCCCCTACATCGAGATGGCCGGCCGCCTCGGCCAGTTCCTCGCCCACGCCACCCCCGGCAATCTCGAAAACATCCAGATCACCTACACCGGCCGCATGTCGCAAGGCAAGACCGACCTCATCCGCAACGCCGCCATCGCCGGCATCTTCTCCGGCTCCGACAGCGCAGACGCCACCGCCGGCAAAGCCAGCGTCGCCAATCGCATCAACGCCGCCGCCATCGCTGCCGAACGCGGCATCCGCATCCAGGAAGACAAGAAGGAAACCGTCTCCGGCGGTGCCGGCTCCGTCCTCAAGCTCACCCTCCACTCCTCCGAGGGCGACGCCGCCGGCTCCGCCACCGTCCTCCACGGCACCTCTCCCCGCCTCATCACCCTCGACGGCATCGACATCGAAGCCCCGCTCCACGGCACCCTCGTCGTCATCCGAAACCACGACGTCCCGGGCGTCATTGGCCGCATCGGCACCATCCTTGGCGAGCAGGGCCTCAACATCGCCAACTTCGCCCTTGGCCGCGCCGCGGACCCCTCACCCGCCTCACGCTCACGCCGCGTCCCGCAGGGCCAGGCTCTCGCCGTCGTCCAGATCGACGCCCAGTCCATCACCCAGGCCCACAACGCGGTCGACGCCCTCCGCAAAATAGAGGCCATCGCCAGCGCCCGTCTGGTCGATCTCGGCGCTCTCTAAACGGCTTCGCGAAGTCTGTCTTTTCTCTTGCGAAGGGAGCCCGCTCGAGGCGAAGATCATCTTCATTCCCTTGGAGGCTTCGCCGTGCGACGTGCTCTCTTTGCTGTCCTTGCCCTCTTCGTCTCTGCCACTACGTCCCTCGCTCAAACAGCGGCAGCGCCCTACGAGAGTGATCCAAAATTCACCAACGCCCTGAACGACGCCAAGCAGCTCATGCAAAAGCATGACTACAACTTCGCCCGGGATGCCTTTGCGAAGGCGAACAAGATCTCCGGCAACAACTGCGTTCGCTGCCTCGAGTCGCTCTTCGATCTGAACTACGGCCTCCACAAGTCGAAAGACGCGCAAGAGAACGCCGCGCGGCTGGTGGAACTCGCCTCGACTCCATCGGAGAAGTCGATTGCCTTGGCGAAGACCGCCCGTGCGCTCCTCCAGCAGGCCGGCGATAAACCGAAGCCGCCACAGCTTGAGGCCGCACACACCGCCTACCAGACCGCGCTGACCACATACCCGCGCAACCTCTCCGCCCGCTGGGAAGACGCCTGTCTCCTCGCCCGCATGGGACAGCTCGACAAGGCCGCGACAGAATTCTCGACCTGCGCCGAGAGCGCCAGTCCTGCAGACCCGCTTCGCGTCCGTGCCCGCCACTTCGCCGAGAACCCCTCCCTGTCGCTCGCGAAGATGGCCCCCGGCTTCGAGGTCACCGCCAACGATGGCTCTCGCTTCAACCTCGACAACATGGGCGGCCGCGTCGTCCTCATCGATTTCTGGGCAACCTGGTGCGGCCCCTGCAACGCCGAGCTCCCCCACATGAAGAAGATCGCCAAGGAGTTTGCCAACGACCCCCTCGTCATCATCAGCATCAGCTGGGACGATAATGCCGACAAGTGGAAAGAGTTCATCGCGAAGAACGAGATGACCTGGCTGCAGTATCGCGATGCGGATCACAAGCTCAGCGAGCAGTTCGGCGTCAACGCCATCCCTCACTACTTCACCATCGACTCCGATGGCGTCCTCACCGCCGAGATGCTGGGCGAAGGCTCTGACGTCGAAGGCAAGCTCAAAAAGCTCCTCAAGCGCGCCCGCGAAGCCCGCCCAGCTGCACTCGCAGCGCAGGCGAACGCCGGCAACTGATCGCCCGCCTCGCGCCGGCACGATAGCATGGGACAGAGACGATCTTTTCCTAAGGACCCCGCAATGCCGCTTTACGAGTACGAATGCCAGCAGTGCCATAAACACACCGAGAAGCGTCAGAAGTTCTCCGACCCCGAGATCACCGAGTGTCCCCACTGCGGCGGCAAGCTCCAGCGCGTCCTCTCCGCCCCAGCCTTCGCCTTCGCCGGTGGCGGCTGGTACAAGGATCTCTACTCCTCCAACAAGCCCGCGGCGAAAGACACTGGAGACTCCTCCAGCAAGTCCGAAAAATCCGACAGCAAGCCTGCCTCCTCAGACAACGCCGCCAGCAGCACAGCGTCCGCACCCGCGCCGGCCGCGCCCTCCGCCTCCACCGCTCCGTCCTCAGACAAGAAGTAGCTCGCTCGTCTCGCAACATAAAGGCCGCCGCTTCCGCGGCAGCCTTATCATATGGGAATCCCTCGCGACACGCAGCCGCGATTCCCTGCCTACTCGTTCGGATTCGGCGGAACCTTCTCGCCCTCGCGTCTCGCCTCCGAGAGCTCGATCGCAATGGCCTGCTTCGGGTTCGTCACCTTCTGCCCGCTGGAGCTCCGCAGCTTCCCTTCTTTCATCGCCTTCACACCAGCGCCGACCTTTGCGCTCGCACCGGGCGAGTACTTCCGTCCCGCGCCCTTCTTTGCCGCAGCCTTCTTTGCCGGAACCTTCTTTGCGGCTATCTTCTTGGCGGCTGGAGCCTTCTTCGCGGTCGTCTTCTTCGCCGCCGCTTTCTTTGCGGGGGCCTTCTTGACCGCGCTCTTCTTCGCCGCCGTCTTCGTTGTCGTGGACTTCTTCGCGGTTGCCTTCTTTGCGGTTGCCTTCTTGCCTGCCGCCTTCTTCGCAGTTGCCATGCGTCACCTCGCTGGAGCAGGACGCCTCTACCCGCGCGTCCGCCACCTATGATGCACCATTTATGGTGCAGGACACCAGCCCTCGTTTACTCCCGCGAGCGCCGCCGCATCAGCCACCACACCACCCCGATCGCGCACAGCGCCCCCACCCCCTCGAGCGCCGCCACGATCGCCTCGTGCTTCGGAGAACGCATGCGCCGCAGACGCCCCGCTCTCCACGCATCCTCGGTCTTCATCAGATCCGCCGCCAACCCCGGAATCGTGATCGCTCCAAGATCTGTCACCGGCAGCGATCCGAACACGCGCTCCGGCTCCGGCATCCGCCCGTCCCGATCCTTCGGAATCGCCGCGATCAATGCATTCACCTCGGCATCACGCGAGTCGTCAAACAGCCGCGTGTCCGCCGTGTTCGGAAACAGCGTCGACGTCCCGGTCATCTTTTTCTCAATCGCCGACACCACATCCTGGCAGACACCCAGCGTGTAGTACCCGCCAAACGGCAGCTTCGGCCGCGCCACATGCTGGTGCACGTACGCCACCACCATCGCTGCCGTTAGCCGCGTCACCTCGATCGCGTCCTGCCCTGTGTAGGTGTGCGCATGCCGCCCCAGCACCCACGCCTGGTTCAGCTCATCCATCGTGCGAAACTCCGCATGTCCGTCAATCCCGTAGTAGAACGCGACATCCGCATTCACCTTCGGGCCGCGTACCTGCCACTCATCCTCCGCGTGGCTCACCGGCAGCAGCAGTGGTCGCAGCGTACCCGGCACCCGCATCCGCGTATCCACCCAGAACGGCATCATCACGTCCTTGCCGTTATCGTGCAAGTGCCCGAAGTTGGCGAAGTACCGCGCGTCGACCACGGTCACGTTGTGTCCGCTCTCCATCAGCGCTCGCATCAGATCCTCTGGCCGCTGCACCATCTTGCCGCCCACCGTCGCCGTCACCAGCCGCGTTCCCTCTGGCCCATCCAGGTTCAGACCGTTCACGCTCAGCCGATTCAGCAGCATGGCCAGCCGTGCACTCTCCGCGTGTTCCCCCGCCAGCGTCGGATCCGGCCCGTCCCCACTCGTCACCCCCATCCCCAGGGGCTTCACCAGATCTTCTGTCGGAAACCCCGGCAGCCGCGACGGCGTATCCAGATCCACCTGCACTGCCCGGTCCAGCGCCATATCGCCGATCGTCAGGTAGCCCGCCACCTCACTCGCCGCCGGCAGGCGCGACAGGTTCGGTGCCGTATCCGAGTTCACCACCGCCTCTTCCTTCTTCTCGTTCTTGCCGACGACCCGTCCGGCCACATGTACCGTCGGCGTGATCGCACCCATCGTCCAGCCCGGAAACCGCGTCAGCCCCTCCCACTGCTTTCCCAGGATCAGCTCGCGCATCCGGTGCATCAGCTCCGGCGTCATCAGTGCCGCGCCGTTCTTGCCTCCGTTGTCCAGCTGCGCCATCACCGCATCGGTAAAGCCCGGCTGCTCGCTTAGCCGCTGCATCATGTCCGCAAGCAGCACCGTGTTCGCTGGCATCGGTCCCGTTGGCGGAGCATAGCCACCCTGCCCGCGACATCCGATCAGGCACGTCAAGACCACACCACCCGTGACTCGACCCACCCCGCGACGTAGACCTGACCCGATGGAAAACATAGCCTCCATTTGTACGCCAGGAAGCGCTTCATCGCCATGGAATCGCAGTCAAAAGCCCCACAGCATCAGACATGCCGCCCGTAGATCCGACGGATTGTTAGAGCGGCCCGAGCGCGTCCAGCTTCTTCACCACCAGCTCGTTCAGCACACCAGGATTTGCCTGCCCCTTCGACACGCGCATCACCTGCCCGACAAAGAAAGCCGCCACCGTCTTCTTCCCGCCGCGGTACTGCTCCACCTGCTTCGCATTCGCCACGATCACCTCGTCGATCATCGCCTCGATCGCGCCCGTATCGGAGATCTGCTGCGGCTTCTCGCGCTCGTACACCACCGCGAAGTCCTCTCGGCTCGCAAAGCAAGCGTCCAGCAATGCTTTCAGCTGCTTCGACGAGATCTCCCCCGCCTCCAGCAGATCCGCCGCCATCACCACACCCGCCAGCGTCACCGGCGAGCTCTCCATCTCGAGCTCCGCCGCCCGCAGCCGCGGCGTCAGCTCGCTCGTCAGCAGCGCCACCACGCGCCGCGGCGACTTCGCCACCTTCGCCGCCGTCTCAAACTGATCCGCAAACACCCGCGCCGCCGTCAGCGTCGCCGCATCCTGCGTGCTGATGCCGTACTCACGCACCAGCCGCTCCCGCCGCGCCTCCGGCAGCTCCGGCATCGCCTCCAGAATCGTCTTCTGCCACGCCTCACCCACGACCAGCGGCGGCAGATCCGGCTCCGGAAAATACCGGTAGTCATGCGCCTGCTCCTTGGATCGCATGCTGAACGTCCGCCCCTCGGCGTTGTTCCACAGCCTCGACTCCTGCACCACCCGTCCGCCGTCTTCAATCACCCCAATCTGCCGCTCGATCTCATACTCAAGCGCCGCGCGAATATACCGGAACGAGTTCACGTTCTTCACCTCGGCCTTGGTTCCGTAAGCCTTAGCCCCGTACTGTGCCGCGTCCATCTTCAGCATCACGCTCACGTTCGCATCGCACCGCAGCGAACCCTCCTCCATGTTGCAGTCGCTCACCCCCGTGTACAGCAGGATCTCTTTCAACCGCGTCAAGTACTCAAACGCTTCATCCGGCGTCCGCAGATCCGGCTCACTCACAATCTCCACCAGCGGCGTCCCACAGCGATTCAGATCGATGTACGTCCTCCGCGCCGAGTCCGCAAACCCATCATGCAGGCTCTTCCCCGCGTCCTCTTCCAGATGCAGTCGCGTCACCCCGATCCGCTTCGGCTGTCCCGCAGCGTCCGGCACCACGATCGCCCCATGCTCCGCAATCGGCTTGTCGAACTGCGAGATCTGGTAGCCCTTCGGCGAGTCCGGATAGAAGTAGTTCTTTCGCGAAAACACGCTCGTCTCACGGATCTCGCAGCCGATCGCCTTCGCCGCCAGCACCGCGTACTCCACAGCTCTCCGGTTCAACACCGGCAACGCCCCCGGCAGGCCCAGGCACACCGGACACACATGCGTATTCGGCTCGCCGCCATACCGGTTCAGGCATCCGCAGAACGCCTTCGACTCGGTCAGCAGCTGCACGTGAACCTCCAGCCCGATCACCGGCTGGTACTTCGCAAGAACCTCAGGAGAGAGCGCGGAAAGTGTTGGCATTCTAGGCGATTCTACCAAGCCCCCGCTCGCGTCACGCCACCGGCATACGCTCAGAAGCCGCAAAAAAAAACGGATCGACGAAGCTCCACGCAACCCTGTCGCCCAGACGGAATCAACTACGACAGGAGATCGCCCATCGCCCCGACCCAACCGCAACCCGACTCCCCCGCCACCGCGAAGCTCGTCCGCTTCCACCAGCTCGGTCGCGCCGACGTCCTCCTGCTCGAAGAGCACCCGATGCCACACCCCGGCCCCGGCGAAGTTCGCCTGCGCGTCAAAGCCATCGGCATTAATCGCGCCGAGTGTGTCTTCCGCAAAGGCCAATACGTCGACAAACCCATCCTTCCCTCAGGCCTCGGCTATGAGGCCTCCGGCATCGTCGAAGCCGTCGGCCCCGGCGTCGATCCCGGCCTCCTCAACCAGATCCGCTCCACCGTCCCCGCCTTCCACATGAGCCGCTACGGCGTCTATGGCGAGGTCGCTATCGTTCCCGCCGACGTCCTCGCGCCCTACCCCGAATCCCTCTCCTTCGAAGAAGGCACCAGCATCTGGATGCAGTACCTCACCGTCTGGGGCGCTCTCTGCTACATCGGTAAACTCACCGTGGGAGACTTCGTCGTCATCCCCGCCGCGAGCTCCTCCGTCGGTCTCGCCGCCATCGAGATCGCGCGCGCCGAGCACGCCACCGCCATCGCCCTCACCCGCACCTCCGCCAAGTGCCAGGCCTTGCTGGACCACGGCGCCCATCACGTCATCGCCACCGACGAAGAAGACCTCGTCGCCCGCATCGCGGAGATCACCGGCGGCAAAGGCGCGCGTCTCACCTTCGATCCCGTCGGCGGCCCCACGCTCGAGAAGCTCGCGCAAGCCGCCGCGCCCTCCGGCATCCTCTTCCTCTACGGCATGCTCTCTCGCGATCCCACCCCACTGCCCCTCTACAATCTGCTCTTCAAGAACCTCACGGTCCGCGGCTTCACCACCGTCGACCTCATCTTTGATCCCGCCATCCGCCAGCAGGGAGAGCAGTACATCTACCAACACCTCGCCTCCGGCACCCTCAAGCCCGTCGTCGCCAGAACCTTCCCGCTCGCGCGGATCGCCGACGCCCAGCGCTTCATGGAATCAAACGAGCAGATCGGTAAGATCGTCGTCATCGTCTAGCTGTCGCGGTCCCTCCATGCTCTCGCGTACCATGGCGAACAGTCCTCGGAGGTCCTCTTTGCCGTCCTTCACCCTGCCGTCCCTCGCCGCGTTCTTCGTCCTCTCCGCACCTCTTCTCTCCGCGCAGTCACTCGGCCTCTTCGAGCACGCGCAGGACGTCGGCGTCGTACTTCATCCCGGGCAGACGAAGTACGATGCCGCCGCCAACACCTACACGCTCACCGGCTCCGGCGAAAACATGTGGTTCGGCAAGGATCAGTTCCAGTTCGTCTGGAAGAAAGCCACCAGCGACCTCAGCCTCGCCGCCGACATCCACTTCCTCGGCGACAAGGGCAATAACCACCGCAAGGCCGTCCTCATCATCCGCCAGAGCCTCGACACCGGCTCCCCGGCCGTCGATATCGCCCTCCACGGCGACGGCCTCACCTCGCTCCAGTTCCGCGACACTGCCAACGACAACACGCACGAAGTCGAGTTCGCCGAGAACGCCCCGCACCGCGTCCAGCTCGAAAAACGCGGCGACCGCCTCTTCGCCTTCGTCTCCGGCTCTGACGGCAAACTCCATCCCGCCGGCGCCGCCATCCGCGTCCCCTTCTCCGGCGAGTTTTACGTGGGCCTCGGCGTCTCCGCACATGATAAAGACGCCTCCGAGACAGCCGTCTTCTCAAACGTCACCCTCAAGCCACTCCCCGCCAGCACCGCAACACCCACCCTCCTCAGCGTCCTCGAGACCGTCAACGTCGCCTCCACCGATCGCCGCGTCGCCTATCTCGCCGCCACCCACTTTGAAGCCCCGAACTGGTCCCGCGACGGCTCGTTCCTGCTCGTCAACGAAACCAGAAGCAACCTCGGGCAGTCCGAAAACAACACCGGCCGCATCGTCCATCTGGACTGGCATCAACCCACCCTCGCCGCCACCAATCCCACCCTCATCAACTCCGCCCCGCAGCTTCACGTAAACAACGACCACGGCCTCTCGCCTGACGGCACACAGCTCGCCGTCAGCGACAACTCCGGCCCCGATCACAACTCCCGCGTCTACGTCCTTCCCGTCACCGGCGGCACACCCCGCGAGATCACCCCCACCGGTCCCTCGTACTGGCACGGCTGGTCCCCCGATGGCAAGACTCTCGCCTTCGTCGGCCAGCGCTCCGGCGAGTTCGATATCTACACTGTCCCCGTCACCGGCGGCTCGCAGACCCGCCTCACCACCGCCAAGGGCCTCGACGACGGCCCCGAGTACGCCCCCGACGGCCAGACCGTCTTCTTCTGCTCCGTCCGCTCCGGTCACATGCAGCTCTGGCGCATGCGCCCCGACGGCTCAGACCAGCAGCAGCTCCTCACCTCCGAGACCGATGACTGGTTCCCCCACATCTCACCCAACGGTAAACTCATCGCCTACGTCGCCTTCCCCAAGAACACCGACGGCCACCCACCCAACAAGGACGTCGAGGTGCGCCTTCTCGATCTCGCCACCGGCAAGACCCGAACCTTGGCCAAACTCTTCGGCGGCCAGGGCACCCTCAACGTGCCCTCCTGGGCGCCCGACAGCTCACGCCTTGCCTTCGTCTCCTACCAGCTCCTGCCACCCGACGAAGCTCACTAACCTCGTGTCGACCCGCGAGCCTACCGCGGCTGATACACCACAATCCGGTTCTTCCCTGCCGTCTTCGCCGTGTACATCGCATCGTCACCAAAGCAGAACAGCTGCCGTCCGCCTCGCTTCGCGTATTCGTTCGTCGCGATCCCTACACTTAGCGTCACCGGCACCATCCCCCAGTCCACCTTGCGCATCTCCCGCAGCACCCGCTCCGCAAGCGCTCGTGCCTCGTCCGCCGTCGTCTCCGGCAGCAGGAGCGCAAACTCCGCGCCGCCCAGCCGCACCGCCAGGTCCGCCTCGGTGATGCACTCTTTCAGGATGTCGCCGATCGTCTTCAGCGCCGCGTCTCCCGCCTCTCGTCCCATCCGGTCGTTGCGCAGCCGGATGTTGTCCACATCCATCACCGCCAGCGAGAGCGTCTGCCGTCGCATCTGCGCTCCATCAAACTCCACCGTCAACCGCTCATCAAAGCTCTGCCGCCGCGGCAGCAGGGTCAGCGGATCAATCGCCCCCAGCCTCTCCAGCTCCTGCTTCGCCTTTGCCAGTTCGTCCTCTCGCTGCAGCTCCTCCGTCACGTCAAAGGAGAACCCCGCCAGCAGCGTCTGCCCGTCTTCGTCCTCGCACGGAAACTTGTACGACCGCCACGTACTGCACTCCCCCGTGCTCGTGCATAGCGTCTCCGTGCTGATCATCAGTCGATCCGCCTCCAGAGTCTCTTCATCATGCGTGCGGTACGTTTGAGCCAGATGCGCCGGAAACATCTCGTAATCTGTCTTCCCGAGCCACTCCTGCATCGTCACATGGCAACGTTCCGCCAGCCGCGCGTTGTAAAACACATACCGCCCCGCCGCATCTTTCACATACGAGACCAGCGGTCCATTGTTCATAAACGCCTGAAACATCCGTTCGTTCGCATGCAACCGTGTCGTCGCCCGATCCCTCTCTGCCAGCGCCTCCACCAGCATCCGGTGCTCCGCCCGCAGCTGCATGCTTGTCTTGATCTGCGCCACCAGCACGCGGAGCGCCTGCTCCTGCGTTCGGCTCAGCTTCCGCGGCTTCACATCGATCACACACAGCGTCCCGATCGCGCGCCCATCCGGCCCTTGGAGCGGCAGCCCCGCGTAGAACCGGATCTCCGGATCCCCCGTCACCATCGGATGACCCGCAAATCGCATGTCCGTCATCATGTCGTCCACGATCATCAGATCGTTCCGCTCCATCGTGTACTGGCACACCGTGATGTCGCGCCGCACCTGCTTCACCCGCGTCCCTACCGAGGCCAGCACCGTCTGCCACGTCTCGTCCAGCAGAGACACCAGGCTGATCGGCGCACCGCAGATCTCCGCCGCCAGCTCCACCGCCGCCTGCAGCTCCCGCTCCGACGGCAGATCCATCCTTTCGCGTGATCGCGCCTCACCTACGGCACTCTGTGGTTCCGCGGCCTCTGTCCCATTCATCAACATGTCCAATCCACCTTTTGGCTTCGCGGACAAAGAACCCCGGCGTCCATCCCAGGCAGCTTTGCGAAGCGTCACCGCTCCGGCAATCGCAGTCTTGCGGCCGCTGCCCGGAGGTATGGACCTACTCTTTGCCTTGCGGCGAAAAAGCGAAATGCCCCAACCGTGCCATTACCTCCCTCTAATCCACACAAGGATCAAAACTCTCCGTAGAGCCAAAGCAAACGTCCGGATTACACCGTCAACGCTTCCGCTCCCGTCATCTCATCCGCCTCCACCAACGGATATTGCGGATAAGCAAACCGGCCCGGCCGCCGCCACCACCCCTCGTCCTCAAGCACCGTCAGCTTCGCTTCTTCACCTCGCGCCATCTGCTCCACCAGCTCCACCAGCGGTGTCGCCCGCAGCTCCCCCGCTGGCGTGTCAAACACACCTGGCTCATAGAGCCCCACATCCTGTGTGCACAGGTTGCACCAGTTCCACAGGCCCAGCAGCGCCCACACCGTCACGGCTCGCACCTCCGCACCCGCCTCACTCGCCGCTCGCGCCCCGCGCCACACCTCCGCCAGCCATCGCACCTGGTCGTCCTGCGCGCCCCCCAGATGCGCCTCCGTAATCGCGACCGGCAGCCCGTACCGCCGCCACGCCTGCAGCAGCATCGCCTCTACGCCTATCACCTCACCCGACCGCACCCGAACCGCCTCGATATCCACCAGCGGCTCCAACCCCGTATCGCCACCAGGAAAGTTCTCCGGGTAAAGCTCCATCCGATGATCCAGAAACCGGTCGCTCGTCACGTAGTAGTTCAACCCCAGCACATCCGGCGGGCACACATTCTCCCGAAACCACAGCACCTCCTCCGCCGTCACGCCATGTCGCGTCAGAAACTCGAACATCGGGTGCGTCGCATCCACTCGACCGCACAGCAGATCCACTCCCAGCCACCGCCTGTGCTCGCGTTCTGTCCGAAACGCCTCCAGCTCCGCCGTCGCATACGTCGCCCCACCATCCTCCGTGTGGATCAGCCGCGCCTCCGGCTGCACCGCCCGGATCGCCCGCATTGCCAGCACGATGCCCTTGATCTCGTTCACCAACGCCCGCGCGTAGCTCTCGATCGATCGGTGATGCGGATACCAGTGCCCGTACAGGCACGAGAACCGGCTCGTCGTCTGCGGTTCATTCACCGGCGTGTAGTCCATCAGCCACGGATACCGCCGCGCTACCGTGAGCGCATACTCCGCCAGTCGCTCCGGAAACTCCGGGTGCAGCAGATCGACGCCTGGAGGCCCGCTGCCATGGTGCAGTAAGCCAGCGATCGGCCGAATCCCCAGCTCCCGAACCTTTCCCAGCATGCGATCGAAGTCCACCCAGGACCGCGTCGCCTCGTAGTGTTCCCAATGCAGACCAACGCGCAGCGCCCGCACCCCCAGCCGCGCAACACGCTCGAGATCCGCCGCCATCGTCACCCGGTGCCCCGACCGCGCATACTGATCAAAGTACGTATCGTTCACGCGATTGATCGTGCATTCCACACCGCCCCATACCTCGGGGCTATTCCTCTGTTCCGTCATGAGCCATCTCCTGCCACCCTGCGATTGCTGCGCCGGCCCGGAACACCCACGCCTCGTTCTCTCTATCGAAGCATTGGCTACTCGTGTGGATGATCGCGCGCCCGCTCCGGTTGTCGCCCGGCCTCTCATCGCTGTACGCCGCACTCCTCTCTCGCCCACCCTGACAACACCACATCGCCTCCGGGCTGGTATCGTTTGTTGGACCACGACCTCCACCGATCAGGACACCAATGAGTTCAGATAAGACAAAAGCCATCCTTCTGCTCGTCAAAAGCGCTCTCACCGGCGCCCTCGGGGGCCTCCTCTTCGGCTTTGACACCGCCGTCATCGCCGGCGCCACGCACTCGCTGCAGCTGCACTACGCCCTCACCGAGGGCCAAAAAGGCTTCACCGTCGCCATCGCCCTCTACGGCACCGTCCTTGGCGCCATGTTCTCGGGCCCCCTCGGCCAGCGCATCGGCAGCCGCTCCGCCCTCCGCATCATGGGCATCCTCTACATCATCTCGGCCGCCGGCTGCGCCTTCGCCGGCCCCTGGTGGGTCTTTCTCGCCTTCCGCTTCCTCGGCGGTCTCGGCATCGGCGGCTCCTCCGTCCTCGGCCCGGTCTACATCGCGGAGCTCGCCCCCGCCAAGTGGCGCGGCCGCCTCGTCGGCATGTTCCAGCTCAACATCGTCATCGGCATCCTGCTCGCCTATCTCTCGAATGCCATCATCACCCACTTCGCACTCGGCCCCATCGAGTGGCGCGTGCAGCTTGGCGTCGCCGTCATCCCCGCACTCTTCTTCATGCTTCTCCTGCTCAGCGTCCCCCAGAGCTCCCGCTGGCTCGTTACCCAAAACCGCGTTGATGAAGCCCAGCTCATCCTCGCCCGCATGGGCTCGCCAGACTCCCGCGCCGAAGTCGACGCCATGGTCGTCGCCATGCGCGCCGAAGGCGGCGCCGAGCAGCACACCCTCTTCGCCTCCCGCTACAAGCTCCTCATCTTCCTCGCCATCTCCATCGGCCTCTTCAACCAGCTCTCCGGCATCAACGCCATCCTCTACTACCTCAACGACATCTTCGCGAGCGCCGGCTTCTCCTCCGTCTCGAGCGCCTACCAGGCCGTTATGATCGGCGCCGCCAACCTCGTCGCCACCCTGCTCGGCGTCTCCATCATCGACAAGCTCGGCCGCAAAACCCTCCTCCTCATCGGAGCCGTCGGCACCGGCCTCTCGCTCGCCGGCGTCGCCTACGTCTTCACCATCAACCAGCACTTCAAGCTGCTTCTTCCCCTGCTCATCAGCTTCATCGTCTTCTTCGCCTTCTCCCAGGGCGCCGTCATCTGGGTCTACCTGAGCGAAGTCTTTCCCACCAACATCCGCGCCAAGGGACAGGGCCTCGGCTCTTCCTCCCACTGGATCGCGAACGCCGTCATCGCCAACGTCTTTCCGCTCATCGCCGTCTACTCGAAGGCTCTTCCCTTCTGGTTCTTCGCCGCGATGATGGCCGTCCAGTTCTTCGTCGTTCTCCTCGTCTACCCCGAAACCAAGGGCCAAACCCTCGAAGGCATGAGCCAGCACCTCGGCCTTCACTAGGCCCTCCCCGCTGCGGCCGCCACCCCTGCCGAGCCGACGGGGATGATTTCTCTGGAAAATGAGAATCACCGAAGCCTTTATTCCATCTTGAGAATCAAACCTCTGTAAGCGACAGAACGGCCTGCGTCTCCCTCTAGGACGATGGAACGATACGCGGGGCACAGTCAATGCAACATTCCTAACTGAACGAAGCGCATCTATCTCGAGATCAGCGCTCAGCCCCCCAACGCTATCCATCTCAGCGCCCGGATCGTTCCCAGGAGTTCCGTATGTCTTTTCTGGTCAATCTCTTCAGCCTCATCGGCGAGATCACCCTCTTTGGGCTGAAAGCGATCCGCGATTTCTTTCGGCCGCCGCTCGAGATGAACTACCTGATCCGCCAGATTCAGGAGATCGGCATCGGCTCCCTGTCCCTCATCGTCTCCTCCGGCCTGGCCCTCGGGATCGTCATGACCCTCCATACCCGCAGCACCTTGGTGCAGTTCGGCGCCGCGGCGGAGATCCCCCAGTTCCAGTCCATGTCGTTCTTCAATGAGATCGGTCCCCTCGTCGCCGGTCTCCTCATCGCCGGACGTGTCGGCGCCGGCATCGGCGCGCAACTCGCCAACATGCGCGCCACCGAGCAGATCGACGCCATCGAAACCCTCTCCGTCAACTCGTTCAAGCTCCTCGTCGTCACCCGCATCGCCGCCTGCACACTCACCCTGCCGCTCCTCACCCTCTTCATGGACGCCGCCGGCATCCTCGGTGGCTTCCTCTCCGAGCGCTTAGTCTCCCATCTCAGCTGGCGGCTCTACATGAGTCGCGCCTTTGAAGGCGTCGCCATCGCCAATTTCCTTCCGCCAACCTTCAAGACCGCCGTCTTCGGCTTCCTCATCGGCACCGTCTCCTGCTTCTTCGGCTACACCACCAATCAGGGCTCCGACGGTGTCCGCCGCGCCTCCACCAATAGCGTCGTCGTCTCCTCGCTGCTCATCATCCTTGCCGACGTCATCCTGGTAAAGTGCATCTTCTTCTTCTTCCCGGATCAAGCCATATGACCGATCCGAACCAGCAGCAGACCAACCAAGGCCAGCCCACCGAAGAGCACACCAGCCAGCCGCAGCCAGCTCAGCCGCAGAACGAACCGGCCATCGTCTTTGATCACGTCACCAAATCCTTCAACGGGCGATCTATCCTCGACGGCGTCTGTTTCTCGGTCGCTCCCGGTGAGGTCCTCTGCATCCTCGGTCGCAGCGGCACCGGCAAAAGCGTCACCCTCAAGCTCATGATCGCGCTCCTCAAAGCCGACTCCGGCAAGGTCCTCATCAACGGAGAAGACCTCGCCCCCCTCGACGAAGATGGCCTCTCAAAGATTCGTCGCAAAATGGGGTACATGTTTCAGAACGCCGCCCTCTTCGACTCCTTCAACCTGCACGAGAACCTCGCGCTTCCGCTTCGCCGTCTCCAGAAAACCAAGAACCCCGAGCAGATCGAAGCCACCATCAAGGAAGTCCTCGGGCAGGTCGGTCTCGAACGGGACGGAGACAAGATGCCCGTGGCCCTCTCAGGCGGCATGCTTAAACGCGCCGGCCTCGCCCGCGCCCTCATGCTCAATCCTCAGATCCTCCTCGCCGACGAGCCCAACAGCGGCCTCGACCGCATCACCTCCTCCGAAATCGATGACCTCCTGCTCACCTTAAAGAAAAAGCGGGAGACCACCATGGTCATCGTCACCCACGATATCGAGGGTGCTCGCCGCATCGCCGATCGTTTCGCCGTCCTCGATCAGGGAAAGCTCGTCGGCCTCGGAACCGCTGAGGAGCTCAAGAGCAGCGACAACAACGTGGTCAACCAACTCCTCAGGGAAGCCCATGAATAAGACAAATGTTTTCGTCGGCATCTTCATCACCGCCTCCGTCGCCCTGCTCGCGCTCGGCCTCTTTCTGATCGGCAATCAGCACAAAGCCTTCCGTCGCCATCTCAACCTCTACACCGACTTCAGCAACGTCAACGGCATCAACAAGGGCGCCAAGGTCCGCGTCGCCGGCATGGATGCCGGCCAGGTGCAGGAGATCCTCATCCCCTCCACCCCCTCCGGCAAGTTCCACCTCAAGCTCCAGATCGAAGACCGCCTGCACGGCCTCGTCCGCAACGACTCCGTCGTCACCATAGAGACCGAAGGCATCGTCGGCGACCGCTTTGTGCTCATCCATCAAGGCACCGATCAGTCCCCCGAGGCCGCCGCCAACAGCACCCTCCACAGCAAAGAGCCGCTCGAGCTCTCGAAGGTCATCGAACAGGTCTCCGGCGTCATCAACCAGGCCAATGACACTATCGTCGACGTCCGCGGCAAACTCGATGGAGCCCTCGATGCCGTCACCACCACCATCAACAACACCAACGGGGTCGTCGCTGACATCCGCCACGGCCGCGGAACCGCCGGCGTCCTCCTCGAGGATCCAGTCACCGCAAATAACGTCAAGCAGATCGTCATCAACGGCCGTCAGGCTACCGACAACCTCGACGTCGCCACCGTCCACGTCAACGACCTTATTCAGGACTTCCAGCAGCGTCAGCTCTTCGCCCGCGCCCAACAGACCCTCGACCACGCCAACGGCGCAACCCAGCAGCTCGAGCAGACCTCGCAGCAGCTCAACCAGACCATCGCCCGTGCCTTCGCGGAAGATCAGTACGGCGAAGACGCCGGCACCAATCTCCAGCAGACCCTCACCAACGTCAACCAGGCCACCGGCAACCTCGCCGAAGACACCGCCGCCCTCAAGCAGGAGTTCTTCTTCCGCGGCTTCTTCAAGAAGCGCGGCTACGACGACCTCGACCATCTCCCCATCGAGCCCTATCGCAGCGGCGAGCTCTTCCGCAAACTCAACCAGCATCGCGAGTGGCTTCCCGCCTCCGCCCTCTTCACCACCGACCCAACCGGCAAGGAAGTTCTTTCACCCGACGGCCGCACGCAGATCGATACGGTCGTAGCGCATCTGCCCAACCTCTACTCCTGCCCCATCGTCATTGAGGGCTACGCGCCCGACGCCGCCGCCTCACAGCAGATCGTGCAGTCCCGCATCCGTGCCGCTCTGGTTCGCGCCTATCTCCAGCTACACTTTCACATCGAAACCAAGAACGTCGGCATCGTCGCTCTCAGCGGGCAGCCTCCAAGCGGAGCCGGCAAGTCTTCCTGGGACGGCATCTCGCTCGTTCAGCTCTCTCCGCGCCACTAGTCCGCGGCGTCCGCTGCACGTAACAGAGCCGTCGCTTCCGCACAATCAAAGTTCGTGACTGCACCTGATCTTCCGAGGAGATACTCTTTGCCCACCGACGCTGCCCCCGGCGACCATGCCTCAATCACAATTCTCTGGCCCAGGTTGGCCCTCTTCGTCGTCATCACCGTCGTCCTCTCACTCAGCGTCCACGTCATCATGCTTGACGTCCTCGGCATCCCGCATCCAGACATCGCCCCCGTCAGCCACCGCGCCATCTTCCTCAATACCGCGCTCTCCGTCGTCGCCACGTTCGTCTTCTACAAGCTCGCCGCCCCCACCTTCGTACGCTGGTCGCCCGCCGTCCGCTGCCTTCTCCTCACCGCCATCTACGCCATGCTCAGCGAGGCCCTCTTCCGCAACTTCATCATGGATGGCGTCGTCTCGCACGCCTGGAGATACTGCTTCGTCGAGAACCTCGCCCGGCCCGTCGAGTACCTCATCACCTGCTGCCTGATCGTTCTTTTGGCCACTCGCCTCCGCTCCGCCCCGGCAATCATCCTTGCTGGTATCGCTGTCGCGGCGGTGATGTTCTTCCTCATCAACCCCCATATCGACAGCATCTCCGACAAGCTCATCGCCTCCATCGAATACCTCGACACCGGCAACATCTACAACCCGCCCTACGGCTGGCAGGTCAACGTGCCGTCCTATCTCACCTTTCTCGAACCGGTTCTCGCCAGCTTCGCCATCGCGGCCTTCGTCTGGGATAAGCTCTCACCCCGCCTCATCCTGCGTACCGTTCAGTTCGCGCTGCTGGTCATGGCGATGAAGGGCTCCATCCTGCCGACCCTCGTCTACAGCTTCTACCAGAAACTGCGGCTGCCCGCCGCCATCCTGAGCGAGAGTCAATTTGGCATCGAGATCCTGGTCATGGCGCTGCTCACCGCACTCGGCTGGCGGCTCAGTCACCGCCGGTCCGGCGCAGTCGCCACCCCGATCACCACCTAGATCGCGCGCGGCACGCAGGCGCTGCCCCGCCCGGAATGCGGAGCTCTGAGGGAGCCAAAAACCAATTTGCCTTTTACCAGCGGAAAGAAAATGGTCGGGACGACTAGATTCGAACTAGCGACCTCACCCACCCCAAGGGTGCGCTCTACCAGGCTGAGCCACGTCCCGACTTCTTGCCGCGAATCCAGGCGGATCACGGCGGGGTAACCACACTCTGAAGTGTACACGAGCCCACCCGCCCGCCTCCACCCGCGCCGCTACGAGGTCGGCGCCACATACTCCTTCGGCAGCTCGCCACCTTCGCCAAAAAAGAAGTCATTCATCTGCTCCACCAGGAACTCCTGCGCCTCCCGCGTCCATGGCTGCAGGCGGTACTCGTTCAGCAGCATCTTCTGTCGCTCCACCCACTCACCCCACGCCTTCTTCGACACGTTCTTGTAGATCTTCTGCCCGAAATCCGAATCAAACGGAGGCTCGTCCAGGCCCTCCATCTCCTGCTTGTACTTCGTGTCGAACACCATGTGTGCCATCGCTGCGAGATCTCCTTCGTCTTCCCGATTGTACAAGCGCGCGCCGCCCTCCCGCCGCGGGAGGGCAACCTCCGCGCTACCATCGAGCGCTCCGCGCCGCTCGCTACTGCGCCAGCAGATCCACCATATTCGCGATAAAGTACGTCACCGGGTCATACACCACCACATACCCGTCGAAGTACCCCATCTGGTATCCGAACGGAGGCGGCGGCAGCTGTCCGTAGAGCCCCACCGGTAGCGGCGAAAGATAGCCGATGTCTCCGAACGGAAAGTATCCGCCAACAGTAAAGATCGGTCGTCGCGCCCGGTTAATATACCGCAGCCGCGCCGCATAGTGCCGTTGCAGCGCATTCCGGTCTCCCGGCCGGAAGCCGTAGTTCGGCCGGTTCTGCGGCGGCCGCCCCCACTGTGCCGGCCGCCCGCCCGGACGGTACCCAGGCCCTGGCCTTACCGGCCCCGGTCTGCTTGGCCCCGGTCTGCTTGGTCCCGGTCTGCCGGGTTGCGGTCTGCCCGGCCCCGGCCGACCCGGCTGCGGCCGTCCTCCCGAGTCTCCCTGACTCGGTCGCCCCGGCTGCGGTCGCGACCCTCCGGGCGGCCTCGACGAGCCACTACCAGGCCCCGGCCGGCCGCTCTGTCCCGGCGCCCCACCCGGCCCCGGCCGGTTCGACCGGTCCTGCGACATCGCCGGAAGCGCCACACTCAATCCGCAGAGCAGAAGACCTCGTCCAAACCGCATCCATCTCGCTTGCATCGCGCCACCTCTTCCATATGTAACGGAACCAGTACCAGATCACCACAAGCTAACCTGTGCAGGACCTTTACTTCACGCCATCACGAAACGTCTCGGCGTTTAACCTCGCCCAACTGTGAGCTTGCAGGCCATAATAGAGCCCATCACCATCTAGCACCACCACCTCTGCGCGGGCCATCATTCAGGGGCTATCTCTGGCTTTCAGTCCATGTCACGGATGAGTGACTCTATGCGCCCGCTCGTCGATGAATCATCCCTCCTCACGGAGGCGCGTGCCTCCCTTGGCCCCCGGCCCCGCGGCTTCACGCGTGTCTTCCGCGGCTCCCTCGCCGATCTTCTTCACCCGCCCGCAAATCAGATCTCCTTCCTGCACGGCCTCCGCGCCATCGCGGTCCTGCTCGTCATCAACTTCCACGTCGGCGAGACCTTCACCGCCGCGCACCATGCCAACGCCTACTCCAGTCTTCCCCTCGTCAGTAATGGCTGGATCGGCGTCGATCTCTTCCTTGTCCTCAGCGGCTTCTTCATCGGCAGCCAGCTTTGGAAGGAGCTCTGGAAGGCTGGCTCCATCTCCTTCCGCCGCTTCATCGTCCGCCGCGGCCTGCGCATCTGGCCGCTTCATCTCTTCACCTTTCTCTGCGTCCTCCTTCTCTTCCCCCATCACGCGGCAGAAAAACAGTTCGGCTGGACCGATCTCGTCTTCGTCACCAACTATCTCAACCACGGCATCGTTCCAGGCGCGTGGTCACTCTGCACGGAAGAGCAGTTCTATCTGCTCGCCCCGCTTCTGCTCTCTCTCTTCGCTTGGGATCAATCCCGCCGCTGGGCCCTTCGCGTCCTTTGGCTGCTCGTTCTCGCTCTCCCCGTCGGCCGCGCCCTCACCTGGATCCACCACACAGGCAGCCTCTCCGCGCACGATCCCGTCCTCTTCAGCTCCGCGCTCTACTTCCGCTTCCACACCCATTGCGACGGTCTGCTCATCGGCCTCATCCTCGCCCACCAGTGGACCCGCCGCAATCGCCCATCCACCTCCAAGTGGAAGGCCGCCGGCATCGCGCTGCTCGGCCTCTTTCTCTTCCTTCTCTTGCGGCGCCTGCAGCACGAGATCCTCATCTTCACCGGCCTCGCACTCTTCTTCGGATCGGTCGTCTGGGCCGGCCTCGTCGGCCGCGTCATGCTCTTCCGCGCCCGCATCTTCTATTGGCTCTCGCGGCTCTCGTTCGGCATGTATCTTAACCACCGCTGCCTCGAGGGCTTCGTCCTGAACACTCTCGCCCCGCGTCTCCACATCGTCTCGCCGGCATCCATCGCAGGCGAACTCTTCGGAACCCTTCTACTGGTTCTACTCTCGGCCACCGTCGCCCTCGGCACCTTCTGCCTCGTGGAGCACCCCTTCCTGCACCTTCGCTCCCGCCTGCTTGAGCCCGCGCCGCCGGTCGAGACCGCCCACCCCACGCCGTCTCACGCCACGCTCGTGGCCAAGGCCAGCTAGCGCCGCTTGCCCTTCGCCTTCTGGTTCCGCAGCCGCTTCTTTGCCTTCCCCTCCTTCGGCTTTCCACCCCGCTCCGGACTCTTGCCCGCTTCATCCCCCGCTGCCCGTACCTTCCGCCGCCGCAGCGAGCCCGCCCCCGGCGCCGTCTCCGGCACCTGCCCGCCCTTCACCTCCAGCAGCGCAAACTGCAGCCGCCGCTGCTGCCGGTCAATCCGGTCCAGCAGCACCCGTACCTTCACCCCCATCCGAAACACCCACCCGCTCCGCTGCCCCACAATCACCCGGTCCGTGTCCCGGAATACGTAACGATCGTCGTCACGATAATCCCGGGCTCCAAATCCACCCAGCGTCGCAACCGGCACCAGCCCTTCTATAAACAAATCCTCCAGCTCCACAAAGAACCCATACTTCGTGCACGAGAGCACCACCGCATCGAACTCCTCGCCCACCCGGTCCTGCATGAACTTCAGCTTCTTCCACTCGATCAGCTCGCGCTCCGCATCGTCCGCGCGCCGCTCCGTCTGGCTCGTCTCCGTCGCAATCGCCTCCAGCTCCGCGCGCGTCATCGGCCCCGCGTCGTCCTCTCCCTTCTTCGCCACCGCGCCCGCGCCGTCGTGCCGCCGCCCTTCCTTCGCATCCAGCTCCCGCTGCCACGGCTGCGAGTCACTCGAAAGAATCGGCCCACCCACCGGGTCCGCTCCGTCCTCCAGCAGCGCCCGCAACAGCCGATGCACAATCAAATCCGGATATCGCCGGATCGGCGACGTAAAGTGCGTGTAGCTCGGGCTCGCCAGCGCAAAGTGCCCTTCGTTCTTCTCCGCGTACCGCGCCTGCTTCAAACTGCGCAGCATCAGGTATGCCAGAATCCGCTCCTCCGGTGTCCCCGCAATCTTCGCCGCGAGCCGCTGATACATCTGCGGCGTCACCGGAATGCGATCCGCCACCTCATGCACCTTCGCCCCCTGCGCCCGCCCGCCACCACTAAAGCCGCGCTTCACATCCCGCCGATCGCTCTTCATCGTCAGCTTCTTTACCGGCAGGTTCCCCAGCCCCAGCGAGTAGCCGAACCCCGCCGCTGTCTCCTCGAAGTCCACAATCCGCTTCGGATCCGGCATCTCGTGAATGCGATAGATACTCGCCACACCCTGGCTCTCGATCCACGTCGCCACACACTCGTTCGCCGACAGCATGAACTCCTCAATCAACCGGTGCGCCCATCCGCGCTCCGACCGCACAATCGCCTTCATGTCCCCCTGCGGATCAAACTGCACCACCGGCTCCGGCAGGTCGAAGTCGATCGACCCGCGCCGCTTCCGCTTCGCATTCAGCGTGAGCGCCAGCCCGTACATCCGTTCAAACTCAGGCACAAACTCGATCAATTGCAGCCGCGTCTCGCGCACCGTGTCCGCATACGCACCCTCCGGATCCTCGCCCTTCATGCCGTCGAGCACCGCCTGCACCTGCGTATACGTCATCCGCCGCGCGCTGCGGATGATCCCCTCACCCACCTCGTACCCCACCACCTCACCGCGCGGGTCAATCTCCATCACGCAGCTCAGCACGAACCGATCCTCGTCCGGGCGTAGCGAACACATCCCGCTCGAAAGCGCCGGCGGCAGCATCGGCACCGCGCGATCCG
>CAXTEE010000005.1:0-272959 GCA_964243375.1 uncultured Acidobacteriaceae bacterium
ACGCCTTCATCCAGGCCCGCCCCACCCTCCGCGCCATCCTCCACAACGGCGCCGTTCGCGGCCTCATCTCCGGCCTTGGCCTCCTCGACATCTGGATCGGCATCTCCGAAGCCGTCCACTACCGCGATCTCCGCGACTAAAGCCCGCCCGGCCACGCCCAATCGGCACCGTGTAATTTCCCACAATGCGACTTGCAGGGACTAATCCGGCACGCAAGCTTCCTGGCTGTATTAAGGCTCACGTTGGTGAGCAGCGACTCGGAAAAGACTGGTCTGCTTCAGCGAAGTCCAATCGGCTGAAGCTCGGGCGTAAAAGGACAACGTGTTCGCATCAGGGTGTGATGGGTTCGCCGCACCTGATCGACCGCCGAACAACAGCGTCGGTCACGATATCTGGCCGGTCATTCATTATGATGTGGCCGCTTCTTTGCGCCAAAATAAAGCTTCGGTTGAGGGCGCCCTGGGCGAACTCACCGTGATCGTCTCTGAGCATCCACCCTTCGCGACCCCGGTGGAGAACACGTCCTGGAACAGCGGAAGTACGGCCCGGCGACCATCGATCTCCGGCTGGCTGCGGTTCGCCGGCTGGCACACGAGGCCTCTGACTGCGGCCTACTCAGTCCCGACCTAATTGTGGGCATACGCCGAGTGAAGGGAGCCAAGCGGCTCGGCATCCGGATTGGGAACTGGCTCTCCGCGAGCAGGGCAAGAAGCTTATTGCTTCAACTTCCGGCCCAGAGCTTCGGGCGGTGCGGAACCGCGCAATCCTGGCCATGCTGATCGGCTGCGGTCTACGCCGGACTGAGGTTGTGTCCGTTGCCGTCGGGGATTCGAGCTTCGAGAGGACCACCGGGTCCTCGCTGACCTGATCGGCAAGGGCGGTCACATGAGAACAGTACCCGATTCCAGCATGGGTGCCGCAGTCGATGTCTGGATTAGCTCAGACGGCCAACAGAATGGGGTCCTGTTTCGCCCGGTCGGGAAGACCGGCAAGGTCCGGGGTAACGGCTTCACCGCGAAGGTGATCTGGTCTATCGTTCGTAGAGCGGGGACGGACCGCGGATTCGGTACGGTTGCGCCGCATGATCTTCGCCGAACCTGCGCTCACCTTTGTCATCAGACGGAGGCGAGCTAAAGAGATTCAGTTCCTTCTAGGCCACGTGTCGGTCCAGACAACTGAACGTTATCTAGGGTGCGAGCACGGCTACGGAATGCGGTCAATGACCGGATCGGGCTTGAACCCGACCCGCCCTGACCGGCGTTACTTCACACTGTGCGACGTATGAGGTCCGACCAGATGATGGCGTAGAGCTTTCATCACCAGACCTCGTATTGAAATGGTGCGAGTCCTTTCCCGGACTTTCAATAGCCGACGCATGAGTTGGGTTCTCTTCCGCATCGAAATTCATTTTTTTCAAAAAGTCGACAGGTTCTTCGTATGAAAGTGGAACCAGAAATGGGTCCTGCCCGTTTCATCTACGTGCGTCCAAATGGAGCCGAGCATGCCAATCACTGTCGCTCTCGTGGTTCTCTTGCTGCTTTTCAGTCCGGCAGCACCAACCGAAGGACAGGACAGGCTGACAGTCTTAGCTGCCAACGGTCAGATCCAGGAGAACGCTCCAGTCAAAGCGACCTCAGAGATAGTCATCAGAGCGCCCATAGCGAAGGTCTGGCAGATTCTCACAACGGTCGACGAATGGCCTAAATGGCAGTCCACCGTTTCGGCCGCGCATCTCAGCGGACACCTTGAGCCCGGAACGCCTTTTACTTGGACAAACGGCGGTGCGGAGATCAAGTCGCGACTGGCTCTCGTACAACGTCCCAATACGATTGGCTGGACCGGGACGGCCTACAAAGCTCATGCGATTCATATCTGGTCGCTACGGACCCTGCCCGACGGAGATACCCTGGTGCGATCGACCGAGTCTATGGACGGCTTCCTGCTGACTCTTTTCTACTCCTCAAAAGACCTCGAGAAGTCCCATCAGATCTGGCTGCAAGCTCTGAAACACAAGGCTGAAGAATAGCTTGGTCCTCCTCGTCGATCTGCAACGCCATGTTCGCTCAGGTTGCGAGGTACAAAGACAGAGGCCTCAGCCCGTTCTGCTCATTTCCTGTAGTGATCAAGGTAGGTCCTGACAAACGCCGTTGTGGCATCTGCTCAAAGCCTCGTCCACAACACCCCACCATCCGCGTCAAACACTAGACCATGCGCGCCCTCATCCCCATCGCTGCCACCCTTCTCCTCGCCTCCACCCTCACGGCGCAAACCCAGAGCCACGCCCCGCAAAACTCCGGCCCCAACACCCTCTCCTCCACGGCCCCGCCCACCGCACAGACAGATGCCACCACCGCTACCGTCAGCGTCCCCATCCATGACAACGACCCCGCCACCGTCACCGGCCTGCTCGCCCTCCACACCCGCGCCGGCAAACAGTTCCTCGTCATCGAGTCCCCCACGCCCTACCGCCTCGTCCTCCCTCCTGGCCATCTCGGCACCCCCGCCCGCGTCATCCGCGACATCTCCTTCAACCTCCCCGGCCAGGACGCCGCCATCACCCCCTTCGCCGGGCGCACCGTCACCGCCGTCGGCAAGCTCCACATCGAGCCAAAAGCCGCCGTCTCCTGGAACGGAGCCCTCCTCGAAGCCACCACCGTCATCCTCCCCGGCGGCCAGCAACTCCACAGCAAACACTAGACCTGTCATCCTCCCGCGCACCGGAAAGTTCGGTCTCTAGTGCCTTTTTTGGTCGGTCATTCCGAACGAAGTCGAAGAACCTGCTTCTCTATCGGAAACGCCCGGACCAAGGAAACAATCAGGCGTTGGTTGTCATCCCGATCGCAGCGAGAAACCCGCCATCTCGTCCTTAGCCACGGACCGAAGCGACGCGCCCTCATCCGCATCCAACCCCGAGACCCCATGCCCGAACAACCACCACCCGCCCCCCTCGACCAGGCTCCCCTCGCCTACGAAGATGCCACCTTCCTCGACTCCTCCGAAGGCCGCCCCGTCCGCATCCTCGCCGAGTACGCCGAGCCCATGGCCCGCTTCCGCGCCCAGCGCATCGAAGACACCGTCGTCCTCTTCGGCTCCGCCCGCATCCACTCCCGCGAGACCGCCCTCGCCGCCCTTGAAGCCGCCGACGACACCACCCGCGACGCCGCGACCACCGCCCTCACCATGTCCCGCTTCTACGAAGACGCCCGCACCCTCGCCCGCCTCCACGCCGCCTGGGCCAAGACCCTCCCCGGCCCCCGCCATCGCTTCGTCATCACCTCCGGCGGCGGCCCCGGCATCATGGAAGCCGCCAACCGCGGCGCCTGGGAGGCCGGCGCCAAAACCATCGGGCTCAACATTACCCTTCCCTTCGAGCAGCGGCCCAACCCCTACATCACCCCCGAGCTCTCCTTCAACTTCCACTACTTCTTCCTGCGCAAGTTCTGGTTTGCCTCCCTCGCCAAGGCCCTTGTCATCTTTCCCGGCGGCTTCGGCACCCTCGATGAAGCCTTTGAGATCCTCACCCTCGCCCAGACCGGCAAGCTTGGCAAAAAGATCTCCATCATCTTCTACGGCTCCGAGTACTGGCACTCCATCCTCAACCTCGACGCCATGGCCGCCCACGGCGTCATCTCCCAGCGCGACCTCGACCTCGTCCACTTCGCCGACACCCCCGAGAACGCCTTCGCCATCCTCCAACGCGAGCTCTCCACCCACCACCTCGCCCTCACGCCAGAAGCCACCGCCGAGCCTGCCATCCCTACGACACCTGCCCTTTCCCCACAGCGCCTCCTCGGCCCGGACATAGCCCGCAGCCGCTGACAACTCGTGGTCTTCGTCCTGTTGACCGCCTCATTACTCCGTCAGCCACATCAGCAACGCTGTCAGTCCGAGCGCAGCGAGCAACCCGTAGTCGCCCTTCGCGACGGAGCGACGCGGCGTACACCCCATCTCAACCCGACGATGCACGCCGAGACGCCCTCGTTTCGCACGCCCGCCACCGTCCCACCACCAGACGCGATACTCTAAGTCCGTGGGATCCAGACACTACCGCGCACCGGCGATCTCGCCGACACGGGCCTCCGGCAAGCCCACCCTCTGCTTCGCCGCATGCGTTGCCCTCTGCGCCGCCGCAGCCCCCGCCCTCCCGCAGCATCCCCTTCTTTTCGCCGATCTCCCCGAAGCCCCGCAGCCCCAATCCTCGTCGCCGTCCGCCGCTCCCCAGCCCAACAGCATCCGCGGCACGGTCCTCGATCGCGACGGCGCCATGCTTTCCAACGCCCACGTCACCCTCTCTGAGACCTCCCCCGTCACCTTCGTTCTTGAAACCACCTCCGCCGCCGACGGCACCTTCACCCTCTCCGGCGTGCCCGCTGGACCGTTCACCCTAACCGTTGCCGCGCCCGGCTTCGCCACGGAACAGACCTCCGCCACCATGATCGCCGGCGCCTCCGCCCAGCTCTCCCCCATCACCCTCCACCCGGGCATCTCCAGCGACGTCGAAGTCACCCTCACCCGCACCGAGATCGCCGAAGACCAGATCCACGCCCAGGAAGAACAGCACGTCCTCGGCTTCATCCCCAACTTCTACGTCAGCTACGTCCCCCATCCCCTCCCCTTAAGCCCCCGCCAGAAAGGAGAGCTCGCCCTCAAGACCACCATCGACCCCTTTACCTTCCTCATCGCCGCCGGCATCGCCGGCATCGAGCAGGGCACCAACTCCCTCTCCGGCTATGGCCCCGGCATCGGCGGCTACGGCAAACGCTTCGGCGCTATCTACACCACTGGAGCCGTCAACACAGCGATCGGCGGTGCCATCCTGCCCATCCTCCTCCACCAGGATCCCCGCTACTTCTACGTCGGCACCGGCAGCGCACGGCATCGCGCCCTGCACTCGGTCATGCAGGTCTTCGTCTCCAAAGGCGACAACGGCCGCTGGCAACCGGACTATTCCGGCATCGGTGGCGCCGTCGCCAGCGCCGGCATCGCCAACGCCTACCTCCCCTCCACCGACCGTGACGATGCCGGAACCATCGTCCTCAACACCCTCAACAGCTTCTGGGGAGCCGCCATTGGCAATCTCTGCCAGGAGTTCCTCGTCCGCCACTTCACCCCGCACCTTCCCCCCACGCAGCTCGCCGATCCCGCCTCTACCGCGTCTCCTAGCTCACCTAAATCTCCGCAGGTCACCACCTCGCCGTCTCCCGCGAACAATTAGCGCCCCATTCTCGGTGCAGTCACCTCCCCGTCATACCCCGCCTCCACACTCGTCTTGTAGCCGCACTCTCACGCGAGGTCCCCCGCATGAGCCTTACCAGCACCTCCTACCTCTGGCGCGAGCCCAAAGCCGCCCTCCCCTTCACCACCGGCGTCTCCCTTCACTCCCACACCAACCAGTCCCGCGAGACCCTCGACTTCATCGCCGAGCTCTCCACCGACTGGCCCCTCCTCCAGCCCCTCATGCGCCTCACCGAGCGACGCTCCGCCCGTCTCTCCGGCATCCGGCCCGACTACGCCCGCGGCTATTGGACCCCACCCCTCAACCCCGCCGCCGCCTTCACCCTCGAATCCAACCAGATCACCGAACTCAAGCTCGCCTCCCTCGTCTCCCTCTCCGACCACGACGACATCCGCGCCCCCGAGCTCCTCCGCTCCGTCGCCTTCGCCCCCGAGATCCCCATCTCTACCGAGTGGACCGTTCCCTTCGGCTACACCACGTCCACCTCCTCCGCTTGCCCCTCCGAGGAACCGTCGCCCTTCTCTGTAAGCCACGGAGCAAAGCGACGTGCCCACCAAGCCCCCGCCGCCACCTGCTTCCATCTCGGCCTTCACAACCTCCCCGCCGCCGAGGCCACCACCTGGATGGCCCGCTTCGCCGCGCTCGCCGCCATGCCCGCCGTCGATCTCGCCGCCAGCCTCCGCCGCAACGCCATCCTCACTGAGCTTCTCGCCACCCTCAATGACCTCCCCGGCGTCCTCGTCGTCTTCAATCACCCGCTCTGGGACCTTTATCGCATCGGCGAGCCACGTCACAACATCCTCGTCAACGAGTTCCTTGCCCAGAACGGCGCCTTCCTTCACGTCCTCGAGCTCAACGGCCTCCGCAACTGGAAAGAAAACCGCGACGTCGCCGCCCTCGCCGGCCGCTGGAACATGCTCGTCATCTCCGGCGGTGATCGCCACGGCATCGAACCTAACGCCAACATCAATCTCTCCCGCGCCTCCACCTTCGCCGGCTTCGTGCACGAGGTCCGCCGTGAGCGCCGCTCCCACGTCCTCTTCATGCCCCAGTACGCCGAACCCTGGAAGCACCGCATCCTCCAGTCCACCCTCGACGCCATCCGCAACCACCCCGATCTCCCCCGCGGCTCCCAGCGCTGGGACGAGCGCGTCTTCCACCCCGATGCCACCGGAGACATCAAACCGCTCGCCAGCCTCTGGACCTCCGGCGGCCCCACGCCCCTCATCTCCGCCATCCTCGCCACCGTCCGCCTCCTTGGCGCCCGCCCAGTCTCCGGCAGCCTCCGCTACGCCTGGTCCCAGAACCGCACCGAAGCCATCGCCAAACGCCTCACCCTCGCCGCCGAAGCCTGAACCGTCCCAGGACTGCTCTCACTGCCCATTCGACTCCCTCCCTGGTACTCCGTCGCCCCTTCCTGTCATCGCCTCACCCCCACTGTCATCGCCTCACCCCACTGTCATTCCCTCTCCCCAACTGTCATTCCGAGCAGAGCGAGGAACCTGCTTCTCTACCAGGAACACCCGCACCACCAGGAACACTCGCTCAACGACTCTCCCCCAAACGCAGACAAGGACGGCCAAAGGCCGTCCTTGTCGCTCCAGAACACGAACCTACCGATTGAATGTGTCGCCGGTCGTCGTCGCAGAAGCCGTCGTCTCGTCTTCGACCTTCAGCTCTTCACTCCGAACCGACTCATTGAACGACTCCGTCTCTGAGACCTCGCGCTTGCCCACGCGAACCTCTTCCCGCAGAATCGCCTGCTTCTCCACACTGGCATGCTCCTCCGACAACGGAATGCGAATCTCCTTCTCGGAAAAGGCATCCGCCGCGCCCGTGGTCGCCTGCGTGCCCGTCACCGGAACCCGCTCGATCACCAGCTCTTCCCGCGTCACGGGAACCTGGATCGTCTGCATATCGGTATGCGTCTCCTTGCGCAGACGAACCTCGCCGCGGCTCACGCGATCCTTGTGAACGCGCAGCACCTCGCCATACAGCTTCAGGTTCTGCTCGCCGGTTGCCGGAACCGCAGCCGCCGTATCCGCAAAGCTCTCCCGGTTCTTCCCAAGATCCGCGCCGTTTTCTTCCAGAATCCGCTCCGCCGTCTCCGCCTTCGCCCGATCCGTCGTCGTCACCGTTACAACCACACCCTCCGCACCCTGCTGCATGCGGTTGCCGAAGTACTTCGCGTGATCGCCCGATCCGGTAATGCCTTCCAGCGATCCATGCAGATCATCATGCTCATAGGCGGATGAGGAATCAGCCGTAATCTCGCGCGAGGCAAAGTCGCCACCGGTCCGCTCGTCCGCATAGGGCTCTACCGGATCGCCGCCGCCGAAGAAGCTCTTGACCTTGCCCCATGCGCTCTCCGCATGCTCGCCCGCGTTTGCAGCCACATCACTGGCCTTGTTCGCGTAAGTCGAGCCCGTCGATGTTCCTGTTGTTGCCGCACCGGTCGACGCGTCTTCACCACGCATCGCCACCCCAATCTCCTGCGAGGTAAATCCTGCGCCAATCAGCGCATCAATCGCTCGCTCTGCCTTCGCCTGCGTCGCAAAATATCCAACCACTGCGTTCCCACGTCCAGTCGTATCAGCCATAGAATCCTTTTTCTGACGCGATCCATACGCGAAACCCATGGGTCCTCAGCGTTCGATCCGTCGGGGAGTGCGCACACTAACTGCGTGAACGGAATCAGCATCAGACGCGCTCTTCGGGTCGGCACCTGCAACGCGCGTCAGCGTTCGGCATACTAACGCTGTATGACGCCACGCCTTCCACCGACCTCCGGTGGGAAACTCGACCGACCTTCATCCCACGCACATCCTTTCCGCCAACTCTCTGACAACTTCGATTCCTGCCGCAAAGGTCTCTTTTCCCAGACGCCGCCGAGCACCGCCGCATCCCTCCTCAAGCATCGTCGCAAAGCGACGTACCCACCGGCAAACCCCAGTCATCGTGCCCTGATCGCCACCGCCGCGCAGCGGAACCTCAGGTAAGCTCAAGTGGACCCCATGCGCTTCGTCCGGTACGCCCTTGCCCCCGCCGCCGCCCTTACTCTTCTTCTCCTCGCCGCCGGCTGTCACAGGAAGAAGGAAGGCAAGCCCGTCGCCGCGCCCAACACCGCCAAGTACGCCGACACCATCACCCCCCTGATCGCCGCGAAGTCCCTCAGCTTCCTCCGCTGGCCCAACATCGCCGATCTCCAGCCCGCCCTCAGCGCCTTCTATAACCATCGCGAGCTCGAGCTCGCCTGGAGCCGCGACGGCAAGCCCACCCCGCAAGCCAACGCCATGATGGAAGCCTTCGCCGACGCCGACAAAGACGGACTCAACGCGGAAGACTACGACAGCTCGCGCTGGTCCGAGCGCATCCACGCCCTCGCCTCCGGTGATCACACCGCCGTCGCCCAGTTTGACGTCGCCCTTACCCTTGCGACCATGCGCTTCCTCTCCGACCTCCACATGGGCCGCGTCGCCCCGCAGCACTTCAACTTCGAGATCGACGCCCAATCCAAGAAGCTCGATCTTCCCCAGTTCCTCAACGACCGCATCCTCGAAGCCTCCGACATCCCCGAGATCCTCCGCTCGCTCGAGCCTGACTCCGACGACTACCGCAAGACCAAGCAAGCTCTCGCCCACTACCAGGACCTCGCAAAACAGCAGGCCGAGCCCGTCTCGCTCCCCGACCCCGGCACCGGCCGCAACCTCGGCATCGGCGATCGCTACAGCGCCCGCGGCCCGCTCGAGCAGCGCCTCGCCCTCGAAGGCGACGGCGACCTCCAACAGGAGTCAGCGGACAACACCGAAACCACACCTGCCCAAACTCCGGCCCAAACCTCCGGCCCGCTCACCCAGGCCGACTCCGACGCCATAAAGGCCTACCAGTCCCGCCACGGCATCTCCCCCGACGGCAAGCTCGGCTCCGTCACCGTCAAGAGCCTCAACATTCCAATGACCAAGCGCGTCGAGCAGCTCTCGGACGCCCTCGAGCGCTGGCGCTGGCTCCCCGAGCCCTACCTCCACCCGCGTCTTCTGGTCAACCTCCCCGAGTTCCTCCTCCGCGGCTACACCCCCGACCATCAGCTCGACTTCACCATGCGCGTCGTCGTCGGCGCGTCCAAAGACAACCACGACACCCCCGTCTTCACTCACATGATGAAGTACCTGATCTTCCGTCCCTTCTGGAACGTCCCCGTCTCCATCATCAAGAAAGAACTCGTCCCTCACATCCAGGCCAATCCCGGCTACCTCGAAGAGAAAAACTACGAGGTCCTCGGCCGCTCCGGCAAGCCCATCACCACCTACACCGCCTCCTCCATCGAGCACGGCGGCTACCTCGTTCGCGAAAAACCCGGCCCCGGCAACTCCCTCGGCCTCATCAAGTTCATGTTCCCCAACCAGTACGACATCTACCTGCACTCCACCCCCGCCGTTGGCCTCTTCGGCCGCCAGCGCCGCGACTTCAGTCACGGCTGCGTCCGCGTCCAGCACCCCGATCAGCTCGCCGTCTGGGTCCTCGACGGCCAGAAAGACAAGGACGGCGAGTGGGACCTCGACCACGTCAACGCCGCCATGAACGACGGCGAAGACAACAAGCAGGTCTCGCTCAAAACCCAGCTCCCCATCGTCATCTTCTATCTCACCGCCCACGTCGACGGAGACGGCAAAGTCGACTTCTTCGACGACATCTATCACTACGACGCCGACCTCGACGACACCCTCAAAAAAGGCCCGCCCTACCCCACCAAGCCCAACCCCATCGTCCCCAAGACCGAGCCCGGCGACACCGTCTAACCCACATCGCAATTGGTCTGAGCATCCTTCCTCGCCGACCTTCTTTTATTCTCCTGCCGTTGCGATCTGCTCTTCGCGATCCTCCGCAGGGACCGCTCTCTGCTGCGCCCTCGCAGGGATCTGCCTCTCAAGCCGCCGCCAACCCCAACCCTGCTGCATCGGGCAAATCCAGGATTAAGGGCATGGCGTCAGCCATGCCCTCTCGCCGCACATCACTGCCCGGCTTCAGCCGCTGAGGAGCGCCTCATGAAATCCCGCAGCCTTAGCCTTCAATGCCACTGTTAAAAGAAAGGGGCATGGCTCAGCCATGCCCTCTTCAACTTCAAAATCCCCTCCCTCAAAACCGCACCCGCGCACTCACCTGGATCTCCCGTGCCGGATTCGCACCCGTCAGGTTCCCAAAATTCGAGTCGTTCACGCCCGTATCCAGCCCGACAAAGTTCACCCGGTTGAATGCATTGAAGAAGTCCCCGCGGAACGTCAGCCCATACCGCTCCAGCACCGTCCACGTCTTGAACGCGGACAGATCCCACACCGCGGAGCCCGGCGTCTCCACGTTGCTTACACCAGCATTCCCCTGCACGCCCGTCGCTGTGATCGCCTGCACGTTGCTGGTGTTGAAGTAGGGGCCCAGTCGGCCATGCCGTCCCAGCCCGCTGTGAAGGTCGCCATTGTTCACCGGCCCTGACACCAGCGGCAGCTGGTTCACAAACGCACCGAGGTTCTGTCCGCTGCCCAGCGTTAGCCACGGGCCCGTGTAGAACGTCGCAATCGCGCTTCCCTGCCATCCGCCTGCAATCTGGTTCAGGAAGCCGCCCCGGTTCAGGAACATCTTCCCTTTACCAAACGGCAGCTCATACACGGCGTTCGCGCTCAGTCGCTGGTTCTGGTCGTAGGTGCAATGCCCGTAGTCCGCCGAGAGATCGAGCGGATGCCACGCAAACTGGTCCTGCCACGGCGTTCCCAGGCACTTCGAGTACGTATACGATCCCAGCACCGACAGCCCGTTCGAGTACCGCTTCTCCACCCGCACCGCCAGCGCGTTGTAGTTCGACGAGCCCGCGTTCAGGTTCTCCTGTACCGCTCCCTGATAGTTCGGATACGCCGTCGTATTGTCCGTCCGCAGCGGATTGATCACGATGCGCGTCTCATAGTGTCGCGACAGCGATCCGATGTACGAGACCTCCGCGAGCCAGTTCGTCGCAAAGTTCCGCTGCACCGAAAGCGAATACTCGTACGCCAGCGGTGTCTTGTTATTCGCATTGATGAACGACACCGACTGCCCCGCCCCCGGCAGCGACAGGTTGAACAGCTGGTCCAGCTTGAAGTTCAGCGGCTGCCCCGCTATGGAATTGTTATAGCTCTGCACCGAGTAGTACTTCGGCGTGTCGACCATCACCTCCAGCTGGTTCAGGTTCGCCGCCAGCCAGTACATCCCGAACCCGCCCTTGATCACTGTGTTCTGATCCGGCGAGAAGTTGAATCCAAGCCGTGGCGAGATGTTCGTGTACACCGGGTGCACCATCTGCCGTCCCAGCCCCAGCGCGCTCGTATCCGGGTACGTCAACAGCGTCCCCGTCGCAAAGTCGAAGCTCCCCACGTGGTTCGCCGTGTCCACCGGCGGCTGGTTGTACTCATACCGAATGCCGCCGTTCACCGTCAGCTTCGGCATCAATTGGTACGTATCCTGCGCAAAGTACGACTGGTACCAGCGCCGCAGATTCAGCGTCGGATCCCCCACGCTCGTCGCCGCCGAGGACGGCGCACCGATCAGCGCGTCCGCCACCACATTTCCCGTGTAGTTCCCGTTAAAGCTCAGGTTCGATCCCTGCCAGTCCTCATACATGTACACCGGGTCATACCGGATGTCCGCCCCGACACTCGCCGTATTCTTGCCGCGCTGCAGCAGCAGCGTATCCGTGCCCATAAACAGGTTTTCGCGGATCACCTCCGTCCCGCCCGCCGACCCCGGATTCGCATATCCCGTCAGCCCGATCGACGGCGGCCCGAACGATCCCGGCTGAATCTCCGCGTAGTCCAGCCCCAGCGGGTTCGCCTGCGTCGTGTCATACCCGGCTGCCCGGTTCTGCCCTGTCTCCGTGTAGTTCCATCCAAACCGAACATTGTTCACCAGCGACGAGTTGAAGACGTGCGTCCATCCCGTCGCCAGGTTCTTCGGGTGTGACGGAAAGATCCGTCCGCCAAAGAACGTCAGCCCCGGCTCCGTCGAGTTCAGCGTCTCCTGCGTGTACCGCCCGAACACCGTGTCCTTCTGCGATATCGTGTAGTCAATGCGCGCACTGCCCTGGTCCCAGTTCGACAGCGTGTCCTGCACGTTCACATAGTTGTTCCCGCCGGAAAAGCTCCCGTTCGGCGCCGGAAAGAACGCCAGCGCCTTCAGCGCGGCCGGCGAAAACAGCGCCGCCGGAATCTGGTTCCCCGCAAATGTCGTCGTCGGGTCTGCCGCCAGAGGGTTCCGAATCACCGGAACACAGTTCGATCCCTTCACTTGTTCCGTGTTGCAAGTCGGGTCACTGTAGTACTGCGACTGCGACGCGCTGAAGTCGCCATTCCGCTCCGCCAGCGTCGGCACCCGGTTGAACACCGTCGTCGGCGCTGTCTCGCGGAAGCCTTCATAGTTCAGAAAGAAAAACATCTTGTTCCGCTTGATCGGCCCGCCCACACTGCCGCCAAACTGGTTCTGGTGAAACGCCGGCGCCGCCCCCACGTCAAAGTAGTTCCGCGCATCGAGTGCATTGTTCCGCAGGAACTCAAACGCCGTTCCATGCAGCTGGTTCGCCCCCGACCGGCTCACCACGTTCACAAACGTGCCCGCATTGCCGTACGCCGCCGTCGACCCCACCTGCTCGATCTTGAACTCCTGAATATTGTCGATCGACGGCAGAATCCCGATCGCCCCGTACCACGCATTGCGCGACTCAATGCCGTCGAACAGATAGCTCGTATCGTCCTCGCGCAGCCCCGCCACCGAGATGCTCACCGTCTGCGTGCCCGTCCATGCCGAGGCCGGCGAGTTCATGCCGTTAATGTTCGACGGCGATACCCCCGCCGAAAGCTGCGCCAGCTGCAGAAAGTCCCGCCCGTTCAGCGGCAGATCGATAATCTGCTTGTTGCTGATCACCTGCCCCTGGTTCGACGCGACAGTGTCCAGCAGCTGCTGCGAGCCACTCACCGTCACCGTCTGTACACTGCCGCCCACCTCCAGCTTCACATCCTGCCGCCCCTGCTGGTCCACCACCAGGTTGATGTTCTCAAGGTTCTGCTCCTGGAACCCCGTGCTCTCCACCTTCATCGAGTAGTTTCCCGGCGGCAGCTGTCCTACCCGGTACGTCCCCTGCGGCCCCGTCGTTACCTGCTGCGCCACACCTGTCGCCACATTGGTAACCGTGACGGTAGCATTTCCTAAAACCGCACCCGAGCTGTCCGTCACGGTGCCGGTCAGGGAACTGGTTGTGCTCTGCGAATACAGAGCAGCCGGAGCAATTAGCGCAAAGGCAACTGTGGGGAGAATGCGACGCATGAAGACCACCTCACTCGAGTCAGAACAGCGTGAAAATTAGGGGCAGAACTGCCAGCGAAACCTGCATGGAAACAACGCACGTCCCGCTCAGCCATCCGAGGCACCGCGTGCGCCAACTCCCGAAGTAACGGTACTTTAGTGACTCAGGAGAGCCGCTGTCAACCCGATCCCTGTCAACATCTTGACTGAAAACGCGCTCTCGTTAGGCGCGGCCAAGCCGCTCTTCCGCAAACCTCGTCAGCCCCCAAACGCGGCAGAGGCCCCGCCATGGCGGAGCCTCTCTGAATCACCAAACTCTACCCTTACGAAACAGCAATCGGATCCACCGACACAAACCGCCCGATCTGCCCGCGATCCTGGAACCGCACCACGCCGTCCACCTTCGCAAACAGCGTGTCATCCTTGCCGCGCCCAACATTCAGCCCGGGCTTCAGCGGTGTCCCGCGCTGCCGGACCAGGATCGATCCGCCCGTCACCGTCTCGCCGCCAAACCGCTTCACACCCAGCCGCTGCGCGTTTGAATCGCGACCATTCTTTGAAGATCCAAGTCCCTTTTTATGTGCCATTCGTCTGCCTCTTTCGCGTCGCCCTCAGGCGTTCCACGCTCGATCGAAATCGTCTGCCGCACCCGTCGCCGGAAGCTACTTCTGCTCTTCCTTAAAGCTCTTGCCGTTCACCTGGATCTCGTTGATCTTCACCTCAACGAAGTTCTGCCGGTGACCCTGCATCTTCTTGTACTGCTTCTTGCGCTTCAGCTTGAACACTAGGATCTTCTCGCCGCGGCCTTCGCCCACAACCGATGCCAGCACCTTCGCGCCGCCCAGCTCCTGCTCAAACTTGCCCGCCTCGCCGCTCACCGCCAGAACATCGGCAAACTCCAGCGCGCCATTCTCATGAGCCGTCGTCTCGATCTTCAGCGTATCGCCCGGGGTTACCCGGTACTGCTTGCCACCTGTGCGGATCACTGCGTACATAGCTTCAAAACTCCATTGCGACGCGCTCAAAGCGGCCATCGCTCTCTTAAAAATGTCCTGTGTGGGCGCTTCCGCCTACCAATCCCGCTCGCAGCCTGCATCGCGCCGCGCGAAACCATTAGCCCCGGCCCGCATATCGCAAGCTCAGCGCCAAACTTAAGAAGTGTATCGTTCATCCGGAGCAGGGTCAATCACTTCGACGTCTCTCTTCCGCGATTGCACCAGAATCAGTGCAGGGCCCACCCCCTACGAGATCCACTTCAGCAGCCGGATCACTCCCATCGCCGCCGGCCGCGAGTGCGCACTCACCTCTGCCCCGCCTCCACCCTTCCTCCGCGCCTGGATCTCGCGCTTCCGCTCCGCATAGTACCGGTACGCCTTCACCATCATCTCCTCGTTCGTCACCGTCGGCCGCCATCTCAGCCGCTCCTTGATCCGCGACGTATCAAACACAAAATCCTCCGCGATCATCCGGTAGTGGTACGGTCCCAGCGGCGACACCCCCAGCGTGTGCGCCAGCTTCATCGCCGCAATTGTCGGCCCCTCCGGCAGCTCCGCCACCCGCGCCTTGGTCCCCGCAGCCCGGATCACCGCCTCGTACACCGCCCGCAAACTCACCACATCGTCCGACCCGATATTGAACACGTCGCTCTTCCCGTACCCCATCGCCAGCTCGCACGCCGTCGCCAGGTCCTCGGCATAGATGAACTGATAGCGGTTGCCACCGTCCCCCACCACCCACACCCGCTTACCCTCCTCAATAAACTCAAACAGAATCGCCAGCAGCCCCAGCCGCCCGCTGTCGATGATCGTCGGACACCGGATCACCACCACATTCAGCACGTCCTTGTACTCCGCCAGCACCTCCTCCGCCGCCAGCTTCGATCGCCCATAGAGCTCCACCGGAGCCGGCACGTCATCCTCCCGAACCTCACGTCCAAAGTTCTCCGCCCACAGGCAGTTCGTCGACGTAAACACCAGCGTCCCCACCCCAAACTTCTTCGCCGTCTCCGCCACCACCCGCGTCCCATCCACATTCGAGCCCCACAGCTCGTTCTCCGCAATCCGCTCGTGCGCCAGCATCGCGGCGCAGTGCATCACCGCCGTGAACCCCTCCTCGCGGCACAGCACGTCCATCAGCGCCTCGTCGCGAATATCCCCCTGCACACTCCGCAAATTCCGGTGCGCCTCCGTATCCGCCACCAAATCGACATTCACCACGCGATGCCCGTCGCGCAGCAGCCGCCGCTTCACCACCCCACCGAAGAACCCCGATCCCCCCGTCACCAGCACCGTCGTCATACCGCCGCCTCACCCCTCTCAACCTGCCGCGCAGGTGACCACGACCATAGCCGCGTCCGATCCGCCGCCTGAAACAAATACACCGTCAGCACACAAATCAGCGGCTCGAGCGGATGCCGAAATCGCGCCTGCACCGTGATCGCGTAATAGATCACCGGCACACAACAGAACATCGCCAGAAACAGATTCGCCCCCGGCACCTTTCTCCGCAGCGACACCGCCAGCCCCAGCCATCCCGTTATACTCAGAAACCCAAAGTTCACCTCGCGCGTGTACTCCACCCACGGCTTGCGATCGAGCGGATGCGGCACCCCCGCCCAGAAGAAGTACACCCGCTTCAATACCCACCCGGCAATCCTCCGCGGGTTCTCGCGAATGCGCGCCTTCGCCGCCAACCCCTGCTCCCGCACATACGCGACCTCGCCAATCGCCGCATACCGCCGCATCATCGGATCCGCCTCCGCCATCGGCAGCGTCGCACCCCACGGAAACCCGTCGTTTGACTCGAGCGTCGACTGGTACAGCTCCGCTCCCAGGTTCCCCCGCGTCGGAATAAACACGTGAAACACCATCCAGTTCCGGCCCACCCACGGCCCCAGGCACACCGCCATCACCACCACCGCCACCACCGCCCCACGCACCGCATGCTCGAGCGTATACGCCGTGCTCCGTCCGCCCCACACCATCCACAGCATCATCGCCGGAAGCCCCAGCACCAGCGACGGGTTCGACAGCAGAATCAGCCCCCACAGCAAACCAAACCACGCCCATCGCCGCAGCCGGTGCCCGTCTCCCTTCGCCAACCCCGCCTGTCCTGTTCCCGTCACATTCACCCCACGCGCCCGCAGCGCCAGCACGATGGTCCCGGCGAACAGCCACGTCGACAGGCTCATATCCCAAACCCAGTGCACCGCATACTGCATCGCCGCCGGATACAGCGCCCACAGCCACCCCGACCACAGCGCCACCCGTCGCCCATAGCAGCGCGCCGCAATCTCGTACACACACAATGCCGTCGCCGCCGAGAACACCGAGTTCAGCGCAAAGATCACCCACGCCGACTGCGCCGTGTAAATTCCGAACACCCTGAACACCGCCGCCACCAGCAGCGTATACAGCGGCGGAATCCACGTCGTCGGCCCCGTATGCCCCAGGAATGGATTCCCGTACCCCTGCCCCATCACCACCGACCGCGCAATCCGCCCCAGCTCCCAGCCAAACTGAAAGTGGTCCATCAACACGCGGATCTTCCACGTCCCCGCCACCGTCATATACAGCACCCGCACCGCGAACCCCACCCAGAAGATCCGCCACGGCGCCGTCACACCGGCCGGCTGGAAACGGAAAAACTTCTTGAGAGAGGAGCTGGGCACTCGAGTATTCTAGGCTTCCCGACCACACCGCCGCTGCTGGCTACCGGAGTCGCCCAGCGACTCGGTCTCACCCAGCAGACCGACGTACTTCATACTCTGCCTCCTGTGCCGTCAGATCTGCTGCTGTCGTTACGCCCGCGTACCGCGGAGGACTACGTGCCGCCCTCCTTCCTGCTCGACGTCCAGTGTCCATCCTGATTCCTGATCTTCTGGCGCGCCTGATCCTTCCAGTACTCTTCCAGGCCAGACATCTCAAGCATGCGGTCAGCAAACTCCAGGTCAAACTTCAGAGACATACATCGCTTGATCGCCGGGATCGAAGCAGCGTGGTTAAGACGTTCTTCCAGCACCCAGGCGTCGCCCTCCTGGAGCACGCCAGGGCTCAGCACGCGCAGATCAAATCCGGTGCGGTTTTCCAGGATCGTCAGCTTGACCCAATCAGATCGTCCGATCCGCCGCGCCAGGTTGCCGCAGGGAATTCGAGGGCCACTGACCTGAACAACTGCCGTTCCAAGACGCACGCGGTCGCCCACACAGATCTGATCTTCTGTGATCTCTCCCAATGTGAGGTTTTCGCCAACGGCTCCGGCCGAAAGACTCATCGTGTAGTGGCGATTCCAGAAGGCATAGTGATCAGCCAAGTGAACGCAGATCGCCGCGCCTGGACCGCCATGGTACGGCTGTGCCACTGCATCGCCGGCCAGCCCCCGTTTTCCGAGACAGAGATCGATCCGTCCACGCGATCGCGGAAGATCGAGGAGGTCCAGGTACCACGCTCGTCCGTGATCGACTTCGGACGTCCGCTGAAAACCGCTTGAATCACGGCGTATCGCATCGTTTCTGCAGTTTAAGCCGACCTGTCTGACCCACGAAACAGATCGTGCACCAGACGTAAGGGAATCCCGCCTACCCCCGCCCATCCCGCAGAAACGTATCCGCCGTCCGCAAGCTTAGCGCCATGATCGTCAGCGCCGGATTCGCCGGCAGCGCACTCGGAAATACCGAGTTGTCGCAGATCCAAAGGTTCGGCACGTCGAAGCTTCGTCCCACCCGATCCACCACATTCGCCTGGCTGTCCGCGCCCATCCGGCACGTCCCCACCGTGTGCGCGTTCCGCTGCACGCTCCAGATATCCCGTGCACCCGCCGCCTTCCACACCTCGGTCATAAAAGCCTCGCCGTGCGCGCTCATGCGCAGCTCATGCTTGCCATAGCTGAAGTGCACCAGCGGCTTGGGCATCCCCGTCCCCCGCGCCGTCGGATCCATCTCGTCCGACAGCTCGAGGAAGTTCCGCTCGTCCGGCAGGCAATCCCCATTCAGCCCCATGCCCGCCATGTAATTGAACTGGTCAATCTGCTCCACCAGCGCCTGTCCCCACAACCCGCGGCCCCGCGCCACCTGGGCCGACCACGTCACCGGCACCCCGCCTAGCGGCTGCACCAGGTACCCCCCGGCGAAGTTCGCATCCCTTGGCCGGATCATCTCCTCGGTAATTAACGAGGCCGGAAACCCCTTGTTCATCCGCATCTCATGCGGAAACAACCCCCACACCTGCGTCGCCACATGCGCCATGAAGTTCCGGCCCACCTGCCCGCTCGAGTTCGCCAGGCCCGTATGCAGCAGCAGCCGTGGCGTCTCGATCCCACCCGCACACAGAAACACCGCCCGGCACCGCTGCCGCACGTCCTGCCCGTCCTTGCTCCGGTAGATCACCGCCGTCACATGGTCCGAGCTGTCCCGCTCAAACCCATGCACAAAGCTCTCCGGTCGAATCTCCGCCCCGGCCCCCACCGCCACCGGCAGAAACGTCACATCCATCGTCGCTTTCGCGCCATTCCGGCAGCCCTGGTGGCAGTACCCCCGATTCACGCACGCATGCCGCAGCGGATATCCCGGCTTCTCATAGTCGCGCGAGACCGCCGCGATCGGTGCCGGCGCCGTCCGCACCCCCAGCGCCGTGCACCCCCGCTGCATCGCCAGCGCCGGTGCGTTCAGCGCCACCGGCGGCAGCGGATATCGCCGCTCCGCATCCCACGGGTACACCTCCGGCCCACTTACCCCCAGAAACTCCTCCAGCTCCTCGTAGTACGGCTTCAGCTCCTCGTACCCGAGCGGCCAGTCCGCCCCCAGGCCAAACTCCGTCCGGATCGTCAGATCCCGCGGGTCCACCCGCGGCGCATACGCGCCCCAGTGCAGCATGGATCCACCCACACCGGTCCCGCTGTTGTTGGCCCCGAACGCCACCGGCGTCTCACCCTCGCTCAGCCGCTCACCCAGCCAGTACAGCTCCGTCTGCTTCACCTCGTCTGTGGCGAACTCAGTCCCCGGGTCCCAGTTCCGCCCGGCCTCAAGCGCCACCACCGACATCCCCGCCAGCGCTAGGCGCGCCAGCAGCGGCGCTCCCCCCGCGCCCGTCCCGATCACCACCGCGTCCACCACTTCGTCGGTCCCGTACCGCTTCATCTGCTCCAGATTCATCGTGTCCCCATCGCCCCCGGCACCTTGGTCCGCGGCTCCCACGGCTCCCGCTCACCCTCACCAATCAGCACAAATCCGGTCATATGCTCGCTGTCCGCGCCATCCGCAATGCCGCTGTACCCCATGCGCGCCAGCGTCGCCGGATGCGCCACATACATCTCCACCACCTCCGCCCGCACATCCGCAAACCACCGCTGCATCTGCTCCGCATCGAGCGCCGGCCCCGCGTCCTTGCCAGCCCCGACCACCGCCTCCAGTCGCGCCAGCAGACCCCGCCCCAGCGATCCCCGCTCAAGCTTTCCTGCCGCCGCCTTCGCCAGCAGCTCGTCTCGCAGCTCGCCGTCGAGCGCCAGCCATCCCGTCGCGAACTCCTCCTGCGCGTGCCACTCCAGCGTCGCCAGCCCCGCCCGGTGCGCCTCCGCATCTCCTGGCAGATCGACATAGCGCCACCCATCGCCCACCCCGCCCGCCAGCCGTTGATCCAGCCGCGCCCCGATGTCGATGCACACCGGCCCCCGCTGCGGCAGCACCCTGTCCACCAGCGCGCGCGTCTGCGCCAGCTCCGTCACGTTCAGCACCTGCGGCTCATACGCCGGATCATCCGCCTCTGCCCGCGGCTCCAGCGCCTCCCGCGTCGCGGCACTCACTCTCTTTGAAAGAATCAACTCCACGTACGCCGGATCCACCGGTACCCCCGCCTTCTCGTCCCGCCGCGCCGCCCGCGCGCTGCTGCCATTCAGCTCCTCCACGAACCCCGCAATCAGCCTCGCCAGCTCCGCCGGCTTCTCCATCGGGATCAAATGATTTGAGTGCAACGACGCCAGCCGTCCGTTCGGCCAGTGCGGCATCGAAACCGATCGCTGCACCTCCGGCCCCAGCGACCCATCCTTGTCCCCAGCGACCAGCAGCACCGGCAGCCGCAACACCCCTACCCGCTCCGACCAGTCCTCCCTGCTGCCACTCTCAAGCCACGCCCGCCACGCCGCCCGGTTCATCCCGAGCACATCTTCCACAGCGTTCGCAAAGATCTCCGGCCTTAGATCATCCGCCGCATTCTCGCTCACATATTCCTCCGCCGCCTCACGATCCTTGCGCCGCCCACGATCATCCACGCGCGGCTCTCCGCCCAGCGCCTCCATCATCTGTGACCGCTTCTTGTCCGACATCGGCTCCGGCCCCGGCGGCGACGGCGTCACCAGCACCAGTCCCTCCAGCCCGGCCACGCGTTGATCCCCATCCGCCGCCCGCCGCGCCACCACGGCCGATACCTTTCCTGCCATGCTATGACCCACCAGCACAAATCGCGCCAAACCCAGCGTCGCCAGCGTCTCGATCAGACTCTCGGCCATCTCCTCCACCGTGTACCCGGGCACATCGCGTGACTCCCCAAATCCCGGCAGGTCAACCCCTACGCACACATTCCCTTCCCGCAGGACGTCCACCACCGGCTCCCACTCGCGCCGGCTGCCGCCCAGAAACGACATCATCACCAGCGTCGGCTCCCCTCTACCGCGACGCACATACGACAACATGGCAGGCGATCCTCCTTAACTGGCACGTCGTGCACTAGACCTAGCATGGCACTAAATGGAAAAATGCAGCTTCGCGCCGTTGTCTCACCGTAAAATCGGCGGTGAATGCCTCCGTCGATAAAAATCTCCGCCCTCCGAGTGCCTCATGCCCGCTGATCTCGCTGGCCCCGCCGGCAACAGCACCCCTCCTGGTCCTGCCGCGCCCGCCGGACCTGTCGTCAAAGTCCAGCGCCTCCTCCCCTCCGCCCAGCTGCCCCGCTACGCCCACATCGGTCCCTTCGGCGATCTCGCCGCCGATCTCTTCGCCGCCGAAGCCGTCACCCTCGCTCCCATCGGCGAGCCCGGCGCCACCCAGGCCGTCCGCACCGGCCTCGCCCTCGAGCTCCCCTCCACCCACGGCGCCCTCGTCGAAGACCGCAGCGGCCTCGCCCTCCGCGGCATCACCACCCTCGCCGGCGTCATCGATCCCGGCTACCGCGGCGAGCTAAAAATCGTCCTCACCAACCTTGCCCGCGAGCCCCACCTCATCGCCCCCGGCCACCGCATCGCCCAGCTCCGCATGGTGCAGCGCATCCAGGCCGCCTTTGAAGAGACCGACACCCTCGCCGAAGCCCCCCGAGGCGCCGCCGGCTTCGGCTCCACCGGTCACTAGCCGCGACAGCGTGTGCCCCACCCTTGGGGCATCGCGTCGGGTCATACATGCGACAATCTTTCTAGCCAGCCATGTCTATCGTGCAAGCCCAGATTCCGGCAGTCGCCGCTTCTCCGAACACCGTCCCCTCCCCCTGCATCATCACCCCCGCTCTGCTCAAGCAGCACTCCATCACACCCGAGGAGTACGCGAAAATAGAAGAGCATCTCGGCCGCACCCCCTCGCTCACCGAGCTCGGCATCTTCTCCGTCATGTGGTCCGAGCACTGCTCCTACAAGAGCTCGCGTGTCCACCTCCGCCGCCTCCCCACCAAAGGCACCCGCACCTCCGGCCCCGGCGCGGTGGTCCAGGGCCCCGGCGAGAACGCCGGCATCATCGACGTCGGCGACGGCTGGGCCTGCGCCTTCAAGATCGAGTCCCACAACCACCCCAGCTACATCGAGCCCTACCAGGGCGCGGCCACCGGCGTCGGCGGCATCCTCCGCGACATCTTCACCATGGGCGCCCGCCCCCTCGCCGTCATGGACTCGCTCCGCTTCGGCCCCCTCACCCCGCCCGCTTGTCATCCTGAGCGCAGCGAAGGACCTGCTTCTTCATTAGGTGCCCCAGGTCTCGCCTCTGAGACCTGGGAGAACGCGCCACCGACACCCGACCTCACCGACTACATCAAGAACCACCAGGTCGCCAACGGCATCGTCCACGGCGTCGCCGGCTACGGCAACTGCTTCGGCGTCCCCAACCTCGGCGGTGAAACCCGCTTCGAAGCCTGCTACTCCGGCAATCCGCTACTCAACGCCTTCGCCCTCGGCCTCGTTCGCACTGACGAGATCTTCTACGCAGCCGCCACCGGCGTCGGCAATCCCGTCTTCTACGTCGGCGCCAAGACCGGCCGCGACGGCATCCACGGCGCCACCATGGCGTCTGAAGAGTTCACCGAAGGCTCCGAGCAGAAGCGCCCCAACGTCCAGATGGGCGACCCTTTCCTTGAAAAACTCCTCCTCGAAGCCTGCCTCGAAGTCATGAAAACCGGCGCCGTCCTCGGCATTCAGGACATGGGCGCCGCCGGCCTCACCTGCTCCACCTGCGAGATGGGCGCCAAAGGCGAGCTCGGCGTCTCGATCGAGCTCGATCGCGTCCCGCAACGCGAGACCGGCATGACGGGCTACGAGATCATGCTCTCTGAGTCCCAGGAACGCATGCTCCTCGTCGCGGAGAAAGGCCGAGAGCAGGAGGTCCTCGACATCTTCACCAAGTGGGGCCTCGACTGCGCCGAAGTCGGCATCGTCACCGCCGACGATGTCATGCGCGTGCATCACCACGGTGAGCTCATCGCCGAGATCCCCAATAAGGCCCTCACCGACAACGCCCCCGTCTACCATCGGCCCGTCGGCACCTGGACCCCACCCATTCCGCGCGACCCGCCGTCTCACGTACTCGCTGAGTTACAAAAGCCACGCGACTACACCGCCGACCTGCTCAAGCTCCTCGCCAGCCCCAACATCTGCGACAAGCGCTACATCTATGAGCAGTACGACTCCATGGTCCAGACCAACACCGTCCAGGGCCCCGGCTTCGAAGCCGGCATAATCCGCATCAAGGGCACCGGCCCCACCCCGGACCTGTCATCCCGACCGGAGCGCAGCACAGTGGAGGGACCTGCTTCACCGACCACCTCAAAACTGCCGTCATCTCGACCGGAGCGCAGCGGAGCGGAGAGATCCCTTCACTCCGAATCCACCGTCAGTCAGAGCCCACGCGAAGCGGGTGCCCCATCCATGGCAGCCTCATCGTCATGGGTGGGCTCCACAGGAGCCGACGTGAGCGCCGAAACACGTCCTCCCGCCGTCACCCTCGCCGAGAAAGTCGCCACCTCCCTCGGCCTCGACCCCCTCGCCGCCGACCACACCGTTCTCGGCCAGATTGCCAACTTCATCACCGGCTCCACGCCCGAAGGTGAAGCCACCGCACAGACCAGCAACGAAGACGCCGCCAATCCCGTCGTCGCCCCAAACGCCGCTCACGCATCAGCCACCACAGCGTGTGCCCCAGGTCTCGCCTCTGAGACGTGGGCCGACGCGCCACAGGACCTCAACGAAGCCCCGTTCTTGAAACGCGAGCGCGGCCTCGCCATGGCCCTCGCCGGCAACGGTCGCTGGTGCTACCTCGACCCGAAACTCGGCGCCATGCACGCCGTCGCCGAAGCCGCCCGCAAGGTCGCCTGCACCGGAGCCACACCCGTCGCCGCCACCAACTGCCTCAACTTCGGCAACCCGGAAAAACCCGAGATCATGGCGCAGCTCAGCCAGGCCATCGACGGCATCGCCGAAGCCTGCACCGCTCTCAACACCCCCGTCACCGGCGGCAACGTCAGCCTCTACAACGAGACCCGCGGCGAAGGCATCTACCCCACCCCCGTCATCGGCATCGTCGGCATCCTGGAGGATGTAACCAAAGCCGTTCCAAATTGCTTCCAGCGCGCCGGCGACCTCATCCTCTTCCTCTCCGCCATCCGCGGAGAAGACCGCAACGCCGAACAGGACATGGGTGCCACCGCGTACGCCCAAAGCCGCGATCTTCCACTCTGGGGCGCGCCACCAGCACTCTCCCTCGAAGAAGAAGCCGCCCTGCATCAGGCACTTCAAACCCTAGCGCAGCAGGCCCTGCTCGTCTCTGCCGCCGATCTCTCTGATGGCGGCACCGCCACCGCCCTCGCCCGCGCCTGCTTCCGCAACCAGCTAGGCGCCTACGTCTCCATGAAGCTGTCCGAGCCCAATCCCTTCGCCATGGCAGAGCGTCTCTTCAGCGAGATCGGCTCCTCGATCATCGCAACCTGCCGACCTTCTAATCTGTCGGCCATCCGCGCCGTCCTCCAGGACTTCCCGCTCGTGTGGACCTTTCCCATCGGCGAAGTCACCGCAACCGGCCTCGAAATCCGCGTCAATGAAGAACCCATCATCACCGCCAGCACATCCGATCTCCAGCAAGCCTTCTCCAACACCCTCCCGTCCCAGCTAGCCGCCGAGGTCGTCACCGCATGATCGATCTCACCCCGCTCGCGAAAGCGTCAGAGCAGCTTCAGAGCGCGATCAAAGAACAGGCTCTGGAGCCTCAGCGCCTCCTCCTTCGCGCCGGCCTCATTCAAACCTTCGAGTACACCTTTGAGCTCTCCCACAAGATGATCCGCCGCTATCTTTTGGAAACCGAGCCCAGCCCCGAGATCGTCGCAGAGTACACCTTTGAAGGTCTCATCCGGCGCGCCGACGAACTTCGCCTCGTCGCCTCTCCAGTCGCAGTATGGAAGGACTTTCGTCAGGCCCGTACCGAGACCAGTCACACTTACAACGAGGACAAGGCCGTCCGCGTCCTCGCTCGTATTCCCGCTTTTGCTGAAGAAGTAACCTACCTTCTGGCACGCTTGCAGGAAAGGATTGAATCTCATGCCTGACACTGCAACCATTGAGATCTCTTTGGAAGAAGCTGCCATTGTTTCCTCCATCCTGCAACTCCGCGTTCCAAACCACCCCGTGTGGGCCTTCGGTTCACGAACGAACGGCCGAGCCAGACGTCGTTCCGATCTCGATCTCGCCATCGGTGGTGACGAGCCACTCTCCCTGGCAACCCGGGCTGACCTCGCGGCAGACTTCGACCAGTCAGACCTGCCCTACCGCGTCGACATTGTTGACCTCGCCGACATCACTCCAGAGTTCCGCTGGCGCATTGAGCCAGACTTCATACCTGTGACGACTTTGAACACCGACGACGACGACAACCAAACCCCCTTCGACAAGCTCCGCGAAGAGTGCGGCGTCATGGCCGTCTACAACCACCCCGACGCCGCCCGCATGACCTACTGGGGCCTCTACGCCCTCCAGCACCGCGGCCAGGAGTCCGCCGGCATCGCCGCCTCCGACGGCCAGAACATCACCGACATGAAGGGCATGGGCCTGGTCTCGGAGATCTTCACCGACCCCGTCCTGCAGCGCCTGCCCGGCCACATCGCCATCGGCCATACCCGTTACTCAACAACAGGTGATTCGGCGCTCCTCAACGCCCAGCCCATCTCGGTCGAATCCACCAAGGGCCTGCTCGCCATCGCCCACAACGGCAACCTGGTCAACCTCGGCACCTCGAAAGAACGCCTCGAGCGCGACGGCGCCGTCTTCTCCACCACCTCCGACTCCGAGATCATCGTTCAGCTCATCGCCCACTGCAAACAGAACACCCTGGTCGACTGCATCGCCGAAGCCCTCTCCGAGGTCGACGGCGCCTTCTCCATCGTCATGATGACGCGCAACCGCATCTTCGCCGCCCGCGACCCCCACGGCTTCCGCCCGCTCTCCATGGGCCGCATCCCCGGCACCAACGGCGCACCTGACACCTTCGTCTTCGCCAGCGAAACCTGCGCGTTCGATCTGCTTCACGCAAAATACGAGCGAGACGTCGAACCCGGCGAGCTCATCATGGTCTCGGAAGATGGCGTCACCAGCCGCCGCTACGCGCCCGAAACCACGCCCATCGCCTCCTGCATCTTCGAGCATGTCTACTTCGCTCGCCCCGACTCCCGCATCTACGGCCGCCCCGTACAACAATCCAGAGATGAAATGGGCCGCCAGCTCGCCCGCGAGTCACCCGTCCCTGCGGACGTCGTCGTCCCCGTCCCAGACTCCGGCGTCACTGCCGCCATCGGTTACGCCGCCGAGTCCGGCATCCCCTTCAACTTCGGCCTCATCCGCAATCACTACGTCGGCCGCACCTTCATCCAGCCCGAGCAGCGCGTCCGCGACTTCGGCGTCCGCATGAAGCTCAACCCCGTCCGCTCCCTGCTCGAAGGCAAGCGCGTCATCCTGATTGACGACTCCATCATCCGCGGGACGACAAGCCGCAAGATCGTGCGGATGTGCAGGGCCGCCGGTGCCGCCGAAGTCCACATGCGCATCTCCTGCCCACCCACCATCTCCCCCTGCTTCTACGGCGTCGACACCCCCAGCACCAAGGACCTCATCGCCGCCAACAACTCCGTCGAACAGATCCGCCAGTTCATCGAAGCCGACTCCCTCGCCTACCTCTCGCTCGTCGGCCTCACCCACTCCTGCACCACCGGCGAACCCGCCAAGGGCCTCTCCCCCGCCAGCTTCTGCACCGCCTGCTACACCGGCGACTACCCGACCCAGTGGGTCGACGTCGAAGAGATCCTCCCCGCCACCGTCAGCGCCTGAATTACCGTGTTGGGATTCGCCTCATTCCTTAGGGGCACGCTCGAGCTGCGCGCGAAATTCTTGATCGCCAACTGGTTCAGCAAGAATTATCCGTGCAGGATGGCAGACAAACCATAAATGACCATTGCTGCTCCGGCGAAAACATAGACAGATCGAATTATCCGAGAGGGCTTCTTCAGATTTACTAATTCCGCCTTTGTCATGGCCATCTCGGCATCGTTGTACAAGTAACGTCCGAAAATACCGTTCACAATAACGGCTGCACCAACTACAACTAAGATTGCATTTACCAGCCGTGAGTTCATTGAGCTTTCAACTCGCCTATCTATTAATTCTAGCCAATGTACTCTCCATCAGCTTGTCCGCCGTAATCGGCAGCTCCCGCACCCTCACCCCGGTCGCATGCCACACCGCATTCGCCACCGCCCCCGCCACCCCCGTAATCCCGATCTCACCCACCCCACGATGCCCTAGCGGCGGCGTAAACAGCAGATCGGGCACCTCCACAAAGCTCACGTCAAACACCGGCACGTCCGCGCACGTCGGCAGATGATACTCCGCCAGGTTCGCATTCACCGGCGACCCCAGCCTCGCGTCGTAGACCGTCTTCTCGAGCAGCGCCATCCCGATCCCGAAGATTACCCCGCCCTCCACCTGCGATCGCGCCAGCTTCCGGTTCAGCACCCGTCCGCAGTCCATCACACTCACCCACCGCGTCACCCGAACCTCCCCGAAAGCCCGATCCACCTCCACCTCGCAAAAGTGCGCCCCGAACGAGTGAAACGTGTGCTCCTTCTTCGCCGCCTTATCCAGTTCGGTCGACGCCTCCACCGCCATCACGTCGCCGTCCATCCGCGCCAGCACCACATCCAGCATCTCCCGCCGGCCGTCCCGCGTATGCACAATCGCGTCGCCGTCTATTTGTAACTCCGCCGGTTCGCACCGATAGAACACACCCCCTGAAGCCGTCACCGCCAGCGCCAGCAGCGCCTCCCGCAGCTTGCACGCCGCCATCTCCACCGCCGGTCCGATCGTCGCCGCCGTCTGCGACGCCCCCACCACCGGCGCCTCCGTCATCGCCGAGTCGCCCCACGCAAACCGCACCCGCCTCATCGGTAGCCCCATCGCATCTGCCGCAATCTGCTCCATCGCCGTCGCCGTTCCGCAGCCATTCTCCTCAGTCGCCGCCGAGAACGTCGCCACTCCCTCCCGCGTCATCACCCCGCGCACCGTGGCCGGTGATCGCCGCGCCGGGTACGCCGCCGTCGCCATCCCCCACCCCACCAGCTTGTCCCCGCGCGTCATCGTCCTCGACGCCATCGGCCGCCCCGCCCACCCGAACCGCTCTGCCCCCTGCGCATAGCACTGCCGCAGCTGCTTGCTCGACCACGGCCTCTCATCCTGCAAATCGCTCTCCGCGTAATTCCGCAGCCGGAACGCCAGCGGATCCATCCCCGCCTTCTCTGCCATCTCGTCCATCGCCGACTCCAGCGCAAACATCCCCGGCGACTCGCCCGGCGCGCGCATAAAACACGGCGTCGCCACGTTCGTCGGCGCTACCTCATGCGCAATCACCGCATGCGGCGTCTTGTACAGGTTCCGCGACGTCATCCCCGCCGGCTCCACAAACTTTCCCACAGTCGAGGTCTCCGTCAAAGTCCGGTGCTCCACCGTCGTCAGCGCCCGGCCGGCATCCGTTCCCATCATCAGTCGCTGCACTGTCCGCGGCCGATGCCCCGTCGACGTAAACATCTGCGGCCGCGTCAACACCAGCTTCACCGGCCGCCCGCACGTCCGTGCCGCCTGCGCCGCCAGCGCCACATGCTGCCACAGAAATCCCTTCGATCCGAACGCTCCACCCAGAAACGGCGCCTCCACGCGCACCGCGTCTTCCGAAATCCCCAGCATCGCCGCCACAATCTTCCGCGTCCCCTGCACCCACCGCGTGCTGTCATGCAGCCTCAGTTTGTCGCCGTTCCACACCGCCACCGTCGCCGAGGGCTCCATCGGGTTATGGGTCACCACAGGGGTCCGATACTCCGCCTCCAGATGCTTCACCGACTTCCCCGCCCGCCCTCGCGAGCTCTGCAGCTTCTCCTCCGTGTTCGTCGCAAAGTGATCCGGCTGGTACGTTCCCTTCATTCCCTCCACGAGCTCCAGCACCGGCGTCTCCACCTCGTACCGCACCCGCACCATCGCCGCCGCGGCCTCCGCACACTCGGGCGTCTCCGCCAGCACCACCGCCACGTGCTGCCCCACGTAGTGCACCACGTCGTCAGAAAGCGGAGCCCGCTGCTCCGCCGGAAAGTTGTCTGTAAACGCCTTCGGCGGTGCCTTCAGCTTAGGCAGCGTCTCATGCGTGTACACCGCCACCACCCCCGGCATCGTCCGCGCCGCCGCATCCTCGATCCCGGCAACCCGTCCGCGCGCAATCGTCGCCTGCACCAGCACCGCATACACCATGTCCGGCGCCGCATCATCGCCCGCATACAGCACGCGCCCCATCACCTTCTCGCGCCCATCCACCCGCGAGAGTCCCCGCCCCACCAGCTTCGCCGTCAGCTCCTGCATAGTCGCTCGGATGCCGGACCCGTCCACCGGGCCTCACCTCACTGCAGGCTCACCTTCAGCAGATACAAGGCCGGGCCCTGCATCCTCAGATCGCCAGCGACCGCAGATACGCCCGGCTCGCCTTCATGCTCGCCAGCACCGGCCCCGCCGTCTCATCCTGGTCCATAAACGCATACTGGATGCCCTGCACCTTCGCCTGCCGCAGCAGCGCCGGCCAGTCGATCGATCCCTTCCCCATCTCCGCGATGTGCATCGACGCCAGCTCCATGTCGAAGCTCGTCGGCGCATGCGCCACCCGGTCCTTCAGGTGCAGCAGCACCACCCGGTCCATGTGCTGCTCCAGGACCTCCAGCGGATTCAGCCCCGCCTGCGCCAGCCAGTAGCAGTCCAGCTCCAGCTTCACCAGCGCCGGATTCGTCAGCTTCATAAGCACCGCCCAGCCCGTCGTTCCCTCCACCGGCTTCCACTCGTAGTCGAGGTTGTGCAGCGCAAACTCCATCCCGCGATCGCGCGCCCCCTTGCCCACCGCGTTGAAGAGATCCGCCGCCTTCGCAAACCCGCCAATCGATCCCCACATCTCCTTCGCCACCATAGAGCACACCACATACCGCAGCCCCAGCTCCTTTGCATAGTCCAGCCGGCCCTCGAGGTCACCGTAGTTGAAGTGCCCGCTCACCACCTCGAGCCCCGCATCATCGACCATCCGCCGCAGCTCCGCCGGCGGGTGCCCATACGCCTGCGGGCTCAGCTCCACCTGTGCAAACCCCGCCGCACGGATCGTCCGCAGCGCCCCGGCCAGATCCTTCGCCGCCTGCCGCCGCACCATGTAAAGCTGCACCCCGTACGTCATGCGCCCCAGCGGCTCAGCCGCCCCTGCCAGCGCAGGTAGCGCCCCGCGAAGAACACATCCCGCCGCCGCCACCTTCGCCGATAAAGCAACAAACGTCCGTCGATCCATCCTCACCTCAGCCACCGTCTTCGCAGGATCCTCAAAGCCGTCATCTCGACCGAAGCGCCCTTTCCGCCGTCATCGCGACCGAATCCTGAGCGAAGTCGAAAGGGGAAGTGGAGAGATCCCCTCCGTCAAAACGCCACACCACTGCGCCCACCTTCCCAACCGCAGCCCCCCAGCCTACTGCCCGCCCCCCGGCTCCGGATGCTTCGCCGTAAACTCCGAGCAGCACGCCTTCTCGACCGGCTTGAACTCCATAAACTCAATCCGCGACAGGTCCGGATCAAACACATTCAGTTGCCACTTGCCATCTTTGCCGATCTGCGTCTGCCGCTGCTTCGGGTCGGCCATCCCGTTCGCAATCAGCTGCTTGGTCACGTCCGGCATATGCTCTGTCCCCAGGCTGGTGTGGTCCAGCACCCCCAGCTCCCGCTGGTCCGGATGCGCGCCGCCCTGCAGCATGTACTCAATCCAGTCCGTCCCCTCCGGCACCTGTAGGCTCACCCAATCTGTCTTCGCCGGGTCCATGCCGCCATGCCAGTACGGCCGGAAACCCAGCAGATCCAGGTAGAACTTGTTCTCCGCCTCCCGGCTCTGCACCTTCCATCCGGCATGGATCATCCGTCGCGAGGTCGGCGCCCCCGCCTTGCCCGTCGCCACCATCGCCGTCCCCCGCGTCTTCCCGGCCACCCCGGCCGTCTCCGCCGCCGCCCGCCGCTCCCCCACAAATGCCATCAGGTTTCCCTCCGGATCCCGTACCTCGATCTCATCGGCATCCACCCGCTTCACCTTCAGTCCATGCGCCGCAAGATACCGCCCCATCCCGTTCACATCCTTGGTCAGGAAGCCGACTGCCGCCAGCCGGCTCTCCGCTCCCTGCGGCAGCGGCGCAATCTCGATCCGCTGCCGCATCCCCACCGCAAAGCTCGCTCCACCGGAACCTCCACCCTTCGCCGGCACATCCGTCTCGTGCAGCCCCAGCCACTCCCCGTAGAAGTGCTTCGACGCCGCCATGTCACTCTCATAGAACCGCACATACGCGAGCCCCGTAATCGCCGGCCGCTTCACCGCGCCCGCATCCGCCGCCCATCCCGCCTGCCCCAGTCCGCCCAGCAGCAGACCACCCAGAACCGCCATCCACCCCTTGCTCGTCTTGATCGTCTTCTCAGTCATCTTGTTGATCGTCATGACCGGCACTCTAGCCGACCAACCCCTGGCCCGTCAAAGCCCACATCCATCACCGTTGCTGCATCCGGCGAGCTTCGCGTCCGCATGCAGCCGGCCTCCGCCACCCTCCCGCGCCATCTCGACCGCACCCCGAGCGAAGTCGAAGGGGAAGTGAAGAGATCCCTTCCCTCACAAAACCACAGCAACTCACCCACCCGCCGCCCCCAACCATCTCGACCGAAGCGCCCTCTTCCGTCATCTCGACCGAAGCGCAGCGAAGTGGAGAGATCCCTTCGCTCACAAAGCCACAGCAACTCGCCCCCGCAGCCGCCCCAACCGTCTCGGCCCGAAGCTCCAGAACACCATCGCATATCAGACCAAGAGAGTCCGATATACTCACCCTAAGCAATGCACACCACCCGAAGGCCTGCCTCATGACCCTCCGCCGCCTCTTCTTCTGGCTCCACCTCGCCGTTGGTCTCGTCGTCGGCCTCCTCATCGCCTTCCTCGCTCTTACCGGCAGCCTCATCTCCTTCCAGCCCCAGCTCGTCACCTTCGCCGAGCGCGGCATTCACGCCGACCACCCCGCCGCCACCGCCTGCGTCCCACCCTCCACCCTCCTCGCGAACGCCGCCGCCGCCACGCCCAAACCCCTCACCAGCCTCACGGTCTTCGCCGACCCGCACCAGCCCACCCAGATCGCCACCGGGACCGAAGGCGCCGTCCTCCTCGCGGACAGCTGCACCGGCCAGATCCTCGGCCCCGGCGCCAACCGCCTCCGCATCGTCCTCACCACCGTCCGCGAGCTCCACCACCAGGCCACCTTCCAGGGCGTCCGCCACGAGACCCTCCGCGCCCTCAAAAACGCCGCCGCCCTCGCCTTCGTCTTCCTCACCGTCTCCGGCCTCTTCCTCTGGTTCCCTCGCCAGCTCACCTGGCAACACCTCCGCCCGTCCCTGCTCTTCCGCCGGGGCCTCCGCGGCCGCGCCCGCGAGTGGAACCTCCACAACGTCGCCGGCTTCTGGCTCTGCCTTCCCCTCTTCGCTATCGCTACCACCGGCACCATCATGGCCTACCCCTGGGCCAACAACCTCCTCTACCGCGCCGCCGGCGACACCCCCCCGCCCCCACGCCGCGAAGGTCCTCCTCCCACTCTCGCCCGTGCCGACCACCGTTCCAACTCGGAGCACGGCCCCGATCACCGGCACGAGCCCGGCCGATCCCCGGACCTCTCCGCTGTGCCTGACTTCACCCCGCTCGACGGCCCCATCGCCCGCGCCCTCAGCTTTCAGCCCTCAACCGTCAGCACCTCCCTCCGCCTTCCCCCCGCCAGGGCCCTCACCTCCACCCCGTCCCTCACCTTCCAGCTCGCCGAGAACGATCGCGGCCAGTCCATGAACCGCGACCAGCTCACCCTCGCCACCGCCGACGCCTCCGTCCTCAAGTTCGAACCCTTCGCCCAGGCCAGCCGAGGCCGCCGCTGGCGCATCACCGCCCGCTACCTCCACACCGGCGAGCTCTTCGGCGCCCCCGGTCAGGCCATCGCCCTCCTCGCCGCCCTCGGTGCCCTCCTCCTCGTCTGGACCGGCTTCTCCCTTGCCCTCCGCCGCCTGGCCGCCTTCCTCGGCCGCCGCAACCAGCCCCACCCCACCGCCGCCACGGCACACGAGGCCCGCCAGCCCCTCCAGGTCAGCTGACTCACCCGCACAGACTCAACTCTTCAGAGCCGTCCTCTCAATCGGTGCTCTCCAAGCGAGTACAGCCGGCTGCCTATCTGAGCTCACGACTCAGATGTCTGGCCTCGACGCGAATGTGTAAGTCTGGAGATCGACTCTCCTCTTCGGCAACTCGACTCATCTGGGTCTTGTCTTCCAATGCCACATCCGAGGCGATTGCCTGCAGAAGAGAGAGAGTCTCGAGTAACTGCCCGGAACTAAGGCCCTTCCGATAATCGTCAAGAAGAGCCCGCGCACACAGACCGCCCTTGTGCCGAAACGAGAGCTGTTCGGCAGCGCGCATCAGGATGTCCCGAGAAGGAGCATCTCGGCAAAATGCTTCAAGCCGCATCCGACCTTCAGGTTCGCCAAGCGCCCACAGCATCGAAGCAAAGTTCACAAGCACGACCGGGTTTTCTTCCGTACTGAGAGCCTTTCGAAGAAGCGCAGCAGCCTCTGGATCCTTCTCTTCCTCAAGGCGCGCCGCCGCCAGGCTCCGCAACTCCGGGTCGGCCATCGTAAGCGCTTGAACTACCTGCTCTCGCCCTCTGATCCCACGTCCTGCTAAGACTTCCTTCACAGAAGGAGGCTGGCCGGTGTGCGTGAGTGGTACTGTGGGCGCGGAACTTTGGCCGCCGAGCATAACCGTGCCGCAAGCAAGCAGGAGTGACACTCCAACGAAACCCCAGCGAACATGCATAAAGCCTCTTTTCCCGATGCCTTCATCTTCTCGGCCAGGCGCCAGCAGGCGATCGGGGCACAGCAGGGAGCTCTGCCCTCCTCCTGTCGGAAGATTCCGTAGCTTCGTTCTCTCACCACCGCAACACAACCTCCTTCGTCTCCCAACCTTCCCCCGGCGCAAACTCCATCACCATCAGATCCCCGTCCATCCGCCCACCCTCCACCATCAGCCCCTTCACCATCCCATTCCGCCGCACCACCAGCCGCTTCTCCGAGCCCCGCGGCGCCTCCACCCGCAGCCGCATCTCCCGCCCCGCCACCACCTCGGACAGCACCTTCAGCCCCCGCGTCCGCTGCCCCGGCTCAAGCACCTCGTCCACCAGCCCCACTTCCACCGCCGGCAGCGGCACCGTCAGCCGGTGGTGCGTCTCCGGCCGCTTCGCACTACACCCCACCTCCGACGCTGCGAACGTCCGCTCGGCATCCACGCACAGCATCGTCGGCGCCTTACTCACCACGTCCACCTCCATCGCCGCGCCCACCCGCTTCATCATCACGTCAAATCGGTCCGTGCCCACGGCCACGTTCCGCACCGTCGCCCCGTCCCACCCCGCCGGCAGCTGCGGCGCCACGTGCAGCACTCGCAACAGCCCATCCGCCTCCAGCCCAAACATCCCTCGCACCGCCGGCGTCACCACCATCGCCGACGACCACAGCTGGTGCGAGCTGCTCCGCCCCAGCGGCTCATAGAACTCACCCGACAGCAGCTCCGTCACATCCCCCAGATCCTGCACCCACGTCAGATCCGCATTCGCCCGCAGATTCGCGTACCCGTTCAGCGCCCGCCCCGCCCGATACTCCGCCATCGCCGCCCATCCCGTATAGAGCGGCCACACCGACCCGTGGTGGTAGCTGATCGGATCATAGAAAGGCTGGTCCGTCGCCACCGACCGCGTCCCCCAGTCCGTCGCGATGGTATGCCCCGCCCACCGCGCAAACGTCGCATCCGCATTCGGCAGCGTCATCCGCCCCGTCCACCACGCCACCGTCGGGAAGATGCTCGCGACGTTCTCAAACGTCCCATCCGCATTCCGGCTGAACGCATACATCCCATCCGTCCCGCGATACTTCACCAGCTGAGCCCGAATCGTCGCCTCCGCCGCTGCAGCCTGCTTCATCAGCGCCTCATCCCCCATCAGCACCGCCAGCCGCTCCATCGACTGGCTGCTCTCCGCGTCGAGCGCCGCCAGATAGATCTCCTGGTGCGGCATCCGCGGCTGCCACTCCTCCACCCATCCCGTCCCCTGCGTGTTGTCGTAGACGCCATCCGTCGTATGCGCCCGCGTAAACCCGTACGCCCGCTTCACCGCGTCCCAGTGCGCCTTCAGGTAGTCCACATCGCCGCTCGCCCGAACGTAGTCCTCCATCTGCATCACCATCAGCGGCGTTGAGTCCGCCGCCGCATACAGGTACGGCAGATGCACCCAGTCCACCAGGTCCGCCGTCTGCGACACCTCGTGCATCACCTTGCCATCCTCCCGCTGGTGCGCAAACAAAAAGTCCATCGCCTCCCGGCTCAGCGCAAAGTTCCCATAGCTGTTCACCGCATACAGCGACCACAGCGTGTCCCGCCCAAAGAACCACCCAAACCCCGGCCGCGCCGAGTCCCCCGACCCAAACCACCCCCCCGCCAGCCCCGCCCCGTGCGGCGACGCCACCTTCGCCGACTCAATCGCCAGCTCAGCCCATCGCATCGCCTCGTTAAACTTCTTATCCGGCGTCGTCACCGTCAGCCGCGTATCAAAGAAGTGCGCAAAGTAGTCCGCACTCTGGCGATACTTCGCCTCCACCTGCGCCCCCTGCGCCACCACCTTGTCCAGCAGCTTCTTCCGCGCCTCCGCCCCCGATCCCTTCCCATCCGATACCCCGCACAGCAGCGGATAGAAGCTCCCATCATCCTTCGCCGGGTCATACGAAACATGGATCGCCATCGGCTGCGTCGCCGCCCGCTCCTGGTACGGCCGCGTCTCGCCCGGCTTCGCGTTCGGCATCGCCACCACGCCAAAGAAGCTCGGGTTATCCGTCTCGAGCGTGTACGCCCCACCCGTCCCCACCGCCGTCCATCCCCCACTCGGCCGGCCGCTATTCGGCGCCGGCCACATCCGCTCCATCGCCGGCGCAAAGCTCAGCGTCAGCTCCGCCTTGCGCGCCGCGTGCACCTCAAACAGCACCACCGCATTCGCCACCCCCTCTTCACTCATCCGCGGGGCAAACATGTGCTGCTTCACCGTGATCGCTGCATGCGCGTACGTGATCGTCGTCTCGTCCGGCCGAACTTCGATCTCAGCGGCCTGCGCGTTCAGATCGATCACCGCGTCATAGCCCTCGAGCCGCGCCGACAGCCGCACGTCATGCATCACCTTCACCGGCAGCAGCCACAGCTCAAAGCTCCCATCCTGCTGCCCCAGCACCGCCCCCCGCTCGCCCGTCACCGAGAACGGCTCCTTCGCCCGCGCCGCCCCCCGAATCACCAGCGGATTCCCGTCCATCCGGAACGCCGGCACCGTCCCAAACTCCGCCCCCGAGCCACCCTGCGCCAGCCCCCGCATCCCCCACACCAGAACACACCAACACCCCACACACACCGCACGCCGCAAGCCGACCTCCCGAAAACCCTACAACAACCAGACACACAACCTATCAGGCCCATGAGCGATCCATCTCGCGCGGTCTGCCAGGGACCGCCGATTCCACTCCACCGCCAGAAACGCCGCTCCGCAACAGCCAAGCCGGTAAGAATCTGGCTAGTCCCGCACTGCAGATCTACTTGTAGGCAAGTTGCAGGCGGCGACTGACGAACGTAGCACTTGGCCAACTTGGCCAGTCGGTCGCGTCGATGTAAAAGAGCCAGGGGTCTCCACTCCCCGTGGCCGGGTCGTTCCCTTCTCCGACCAGCGTGGGATAGAGGATGGTATTTGTACCGTCGGTGATGGCGCCGGAGACGATCGCGCCGGACCAGGAAAGAAGCGTGGTGCCGTGCTGCATCGCGATCGCGTTATTCCCGGTGGTATAGGCGATGAGATATTGCTGCGTGCTGGCGTCATACAGGACCGAAGGAAAGCTGCCAGGAGCTGCAATGACGGCGCTGTAGTGGCCTGAGTTGATGGCCGCATTCGGATCGCCGCTCGTGCCTGGCTCCGTGAATGCGCCCTTGTAGAACTTCTGGAAGAGGGTGGGAAAAGCGGCGGTATTACCCGAAAAGGCATCTGCGACCACGGTGGCAAGCAGCGCCCGCGCGACCGCCAGACAGGGCGTTTGGTTGCAAGCGCTGCCCGCGGCTGCGGAGGGATCCCGATCAGAGTAGAAAACATACAGATACGTATTGAGCGGATCTGCCGTTGCGAGATCTGCGATGTGTTGGCCGTTGCCGTCGGCAACCACCAGGGTTCCACCGCCAACATCAAGATTCTGGTTCGTGCCCAGGATGGAGGAGCGCGTGACGAATGGCTGCACAACTTCTCCAAGCTTACTGAAGGTGGTGCCCCCGTCTTTCGAGATCGCCATGCCGAGCGAGGCGTAGGTGCAATGCCCCGACGTACTGCATGTCCCTCCGTGCGCCTCTCCGTGGTAGATATGCAGAATGCCAGCTGCGCCCGCGGCGCTGGTCACGGCGAGAACCGGCCCACCGCCTGCATAGTCCTGATCAAAGGTGTAGCCGTTAGGGTCGCCTGCGGAGCTCGGCGTTATCTCCGCCCGGCAGCCATAGGGTGCGGAAATGGCGGTGAGCGAACCACCGAAACGATAGGTGCCCTGTGTTGCCGGTGTGTCCGTGCAGGAGGAGGAACTCCGGGCCGCCATGAAGAACGAGTATGTCCCCCCGTTCAGGAGTACGCCAACAGTGCCATCCGGGGGGCCGTATTGAAAGCCTAGTGCGGTGCGCTGCGTTGCCGTGAGAAGACTGGTCTCTGACGAGGCTTGAACAGTGAAAACGGTCGGCGATGGAGGAGCTGTTGTCTGTGTCGCCGGCGCTGTCGAAGAGGTGCCCCCGCAGGAGACCAGCGCGAGACAGAAGAACAGCGTAGATACGACAATCTTTCCGGACATCAAGCCCCCAGCGTCCGGACGAGCTCGTCCGCTACGTGACACCAACTTACACCGGCCCGAGTAGCCTCCGATCAAAAGGTGGAGCTCTGTGGCTCGTGCAGCGATGCGAAATGGGAAACGTAAAGCCGATCTCCACCCAGGCGTGGGCTACCAGCTCGTAAATGACGGGAATGCGACTTGGAGGAAGTAATCGGGAGCCTGGAAGGCGGTCGCGTCAAAAAGTCAGGGACAGCCGGCTTGAAACACTGTAGTCTCCTGGTCACATCTCTTCAGGAGCCTCCAATGCGCTTACGCTTCACCGTTGCTGGCGTCGTTTTTGCATCGGCAAGCCTCTCCGTCTCGTCCCTAACCCCGCAGGCCTGGGCAGATACTTTCACCGTCTCGATTCTTCAAAACGGGAAGGATGTCGTTGCCGCCGGGAGCGGCGCTCTGAGTGTCTCAGGCTCTCTTGGTAGCTCCCCGTCCTATGTGGGTGTGAGGCCAGATCCCGCCTTTTTGATTCTCGGCAGTGGACAATTCTCGGTCTACACCGGAGTGACTGGGCCTTCTGCATTTGGTGACGGCGGCCCGATAGAACGGCCGACATCCTCAACGGGTGGAGAAGTAGGATTCGATACTCTCCTTAACGACTTTGTCGTGCCTTTTGGCTACGTCGCCGGTAGGGCTCTGACCTCGACCAGCACTTGGAACGATGCAACTCTACAGGGTCTCGGCCTTATGGTAGGCAGCTACAGCTACACGCTTGGATCGGGCGATACGTTCGTCGTCAACATTGAATCGCCAGTTTCGATCTCACCCGAGCCCTCTACCTTTGCTCTGCTGGGAACCGGGCTCCTCGGCGCCATCGGGGTGGTGCGCCGGAGATCCGCATAGTTCCTGCACCGTAGAGCCCGGATGGTCGGGGCTCTAGCATGACTAGCCTAAGCTAAGTCTTGGTAATGCGGTTGTCATCACTTGAGACCTGAGAGGCAGCCTAGAACCGTTAGGCCTAGATTACTCCCCACATTGCGACTTGCCATTTACAATCTCCCGCCAGTTCCGAAAACGCCGTCTAGGGAGCGCCAACTAAAGCTTGATCTTTCTCAGTGCCTCGACCGTGCTCAACATGTCTGACCGCGGCGCGGCGTCAAATCCCATCTGGTCATGTGCCCCCCAGTACAGATGCTCTGTGAGATCGCCGCCAGGCGCGTTGCTCATCAGCAGGTCATACAGCCTTCCGACGTAGCTGTCATACTCGTCCTGAGCGTTCGGCTCATCTCTGACCAATCGGGTCCCAAACATCCAGCAGTACATGACGTATCTCCATTTGGATGCGTCTCGATTCCGCCTTATCGATGAGGGGCTTGGGTGTAGGCATGGCCACAGCCTCTCATGGCAGGTAAGTGCAAGGGCACGTTCCCCCGAAGTCGGGTTTTCGGAAATTGTGCGGGTTAATAGCGATAAACGCCGTTATGGGAAGTTGGATCGGCTACTTGCCCCGCAAGACTGCCCGGGCGCATTGCTGACGAGAATGCTCCACTTTTTTAAGTCAACTAGCTTCGTGAACGTTTGCGGTAGCCGCAAGCAGCCAGGCGTCAAGACCGTAATCGAAGGCTTTGCCGGGCTTCACGTCGCCGAACACCTTCGTGGCTTCAAGCTGGGCGGTGCCGTGCAGATAGGCCCAGAAGGCGATGGTGGCCTCGCTGGCCCGGTTCGTTCCTGTCATCGCCGTGACGTGCTCCAGCACGAAGACCCACAGCTCCTGATGAGGTGTTGCCTGCTCTTCTTTCATGTCGCAGGCAAGCAGCAGCAGCAGCTCATAGAGCCTCGGTCGCTTGCGTGCGAAATCCAGGTACACACGGGCGATGCGGCGGATGGCCTGCTCGGGGGAACCTTTTTTCACGGCACGCTGCATCGCGAGATGAAGAAGCCGCGCTGCCTCCCCAGCCAACGCCGCCTCGAGCATGGCTCGATCCGCAAAGTAGCGATACAGGGCGTTCGGCGTTAGCCCAAGCGAACCCGCCAGCGCACGCAGGGATAAGCCGCGAAGCCCCTGCTGCTCGACTTGCTCAACGGCAGCCGTGAGAATCCTTCCTCGATCTGTCTTTGCCGGGTACGCCATAGTTACCACTGTACATCTTGACCTGGTGACATCGTAGGTATACGGTGATCATGTTTATGGTATACACCGGTCATCTTGGAGAGTGATACATGGGCGGCAAGCAGAGCGTGGTTATTACGGGGGCGTCCACCGGCATCGGTTGGGCAACCACAAAGGTTCTTCTGGACAAGGGCTTTCGCGTCTTCGGGACAGTGCGGAAACAGGGCGATGCCGATCGCTTGCAAGGGGAGTTCGGCTCCGACTTTGTACCCTTGCTCGCGGACGTCACCGACCATCAAGCTGTCAAACAGGTGGCTGCGCAGGTGGGCGAACTGCTCGGACGTGAGCGACTCACCGGTCTGGTTAATAACGCTGGCATTGTGGTTGGCGGCCCTTTGCTGCACTTGGAACCGGACGAGCTCCGACGCCAGATGGAAGTCAACCTAATCGGGCCGTTCCAAGTAAGCAACGCCTTCGCTCCTCTGCTCGGGAGCGACCCACAGCGCACCGGCAAGCCTGGCCGGATCGTGCAGATCAGCTCAGTTTCGGGAGTGATGGGCATCCCCTTCGTTGGGCCATACGTAGCCTCAAAGTTCGCGCTCGAAGGAATGTCGGAAAGCCTGCGGCGGGAGTTGATGCTCTATGGCATCGACGTGATCATCGTAGGGCCTGGTGCTGTTGTAACGCCGATCTGGGACAAGGCGGCGGCTGAAGACTACGACCGCTTCAACACCACGGACTATGGACCAGTCATCCATCGCTTCCTCGCGTTCTTCGCCAAGGAGGCCAAGAAGGGATTAACCCCCGACAAAATAGGACAAGCGATTCATCACGCCCTCACAACGAAAAAACCAAAGGTTCGATATGCAGTGGTGCCGCAGCGCTCGAAAAATTGGACACTGCCCCGCCTGTTGCCCAGACGGGTGGTGGATCGACTTCTCGGGAAACAACTTGGATTGTTGAGGCTGAAGTAAGAAAGGCCTCTTGCGGCGCACACTGCTGATCAGTCTCGATAAACACGCTTGTAACCACCACCTAATCTGATCGTGTCAGCTCCCATCCTTCGGGCAGCACCGAGAACACTCCATCCGATAGCATCTCCATAAGCGCAGGAGGACGTGTGAAGCAGGCCGCGCATATCTTCGAGATCACAACCCGGGGCCAGAGGCTCTATGAGTGCACATCCACCGTCAACCAGTGGGTTCGCCAGCAGGGCATGCACACCGGTCTCCTCACCATCTTCTGCCGGCACACCTCGGCATCGCTCCTGATCCAGGAGAACGCCGACCCCACCGTGCGCACCGACCTCGAGGCCTTCTTCGATCGCCTCGCGCCGGAGTCCGGCCCCTACCGCCATAAGTCCGAAGGACCGGACGACATGCCGGCTCATCTCAAAACGGCGCTCACCCAGGTGCAGCTTTCAATCCCCCTTGTGCATAGCGAGCTCGCCCTGGGAACGTGGCAGGGCATCTACCTCTTCGAACACCGGGTACGCCCTCACCGTCGAGAGATCGTCCTGCACCTCATCGGGGATTGAACCGCCGGCGCCACACATCGAGTCCGGCACAAACCTTCGCCATTGTGGCGTAAGCACTGGCATCCGCAGCCTACACTGGAACTGCAACCAAAGCATCCGCGAAGCCGCCCAGCCGCCGCCTTCAATACCGTTTTCAAAGGTCCAGACCTAAGCCCAGTCCCTCAAAGACTTTAGCCCCAAAGTACAGAGGGAAGGTACCAACGCCTAGCGCCCGGCCTGCAGCGCCCGCCACCCGATGTCCCGCCGGAACTGCATGCCCGGAAAGGAGATCTTCTCCATCGTCGCATACGCCCTCTCCAGCGCCTCCTTCAGCCCCAGCTCACTCGCCGCCGTCACCGCCAGCACCCGCCCCCCAGCCGTCACCACCTCATCGCCACGCCGCGCCGTCCCGGCATGGAACACCACCACCTCCTCGGTCGCCGGCACCTCCCCCAGCCCCGCGATCACCTCCCCACTCCGGTACTTCCCCGGGTACCCCCCACTCGCCGCAATCACACACACACTTGCCCCCGGCTTCAGCCGCACCTGAAGCCGGTCCGCCGTCCCATTCACCGCCGCCACCAGCAAGTCCATCACATCCGTCTCCAGCCGCAGCAGGATCGCCTCCGTCTCCGGATCGCCCCAGCGCGTGTTGAACTCGAGCACCATCGGATCCACCGCCCCATCCGACCGCGGCACCAGCATGATCCCGCAGAACAGGATCCCTCGGAACGGCACACCATCCGCCGCCATCCCGTCCACCACCCTCTGCGCCACATTCGCCGTCAGCCACTGCCGCATCCGCGGTCCCAGCAGCTCGTCGGTCGAGTACGCCCCCATCCCGCCCGTGTTCGGTCCCGTATCGCCTTCGCCTACCCGCTTGTGATCCTGCGCCGCCGCAATCGGCACCGCCGTCTTCCCGTCACACAGCGCAAAGAAGCTCAGCTCCTCACCCGGCAGAAACTCCTCAAGCACCACCTCGGTCTCCGCCTGCCCCAGCAGCGCCCCGGTAAACATCTCCGCCGCCGCCTTCACTGCTTGCGCGTGCGTCTCCGCGATCACCACACCCTTGCCCGCCGCCAGCCCATCCGCCTTCACCACCACCGGCACGCTGAACCCACGCACCGCCCCCTCCACCTCCTCAACCGACACACACCGCGCCGAGCGAGCGGTGGGAATCCCGTACCGTCCCATGAACTCCTTGGCAAACACCTTGCTCGACTCCAGCCTCGCCGCCGCCCGCGTCGGCCCGAATACCCGAAATCCGACCGCTTCGAGCGCATCCGTCACCCCCAGCGCCAACGGCACCTCCGGCCCGATCACCACCAGCCCCGGCCGCTCCCGCTCCGCCAGCGCCACCGTCGCCGCCACATCCGTCACCTCCAGCGGCTCACACCGAGCGATCCCGGCGATCCCCGCGTTCCCCGGCGCGCACACCACCTCATCCACCCGCCCGCTCCGCCCAAGCGCCCACACCAGAGCATGCTCCCTCCCACCCCCACCAACCACCAGAACCTTCACGCCCATCTCCTGCACCATAACCAGCAGAATACCGGCTGTCTCCCCGCTCAGAGAGGGCCATCCTGCCCGTCCTATACTCGAAGAGCATGGAGGACATCCAGCCTCTTCCAAATCCCAGCCCCGCGGCCTCCGCTGCAGCCGCCAGCTCCCTCTCGGAGCCGCCCCCGCAGCGCCGCGACTCCTTCCGTCGCAACGAGATCTGGACCTACTTCGGCCCCGCCTTCGTCGCCTCCGTCGCCTACATCGATCCCGGCAACTTCGCCACCAACATCCTCGGCGGCTCGCAGTTCGGCTATCGCCTGCTCTGGGTGCTGCTCTGGTCGAACGCCATGGCCATCCTCATCCAGTACCTCTCGGCCAAGCTCGGCATCGTCACCGGCCGCACCCTTCCCCAAAACTGCCGCGACCATTTCGCGCGGCCAACCGTCTGGGCGCTCTGGGTCGCCGCGGAGATCGCCGCCATCGCGACCGATCTGGCCGAGTTCCTCGGAGCGGCGCTCGGCCTCGATCTCCTCGCCGGCCCGTGGATGCAGGCCCACGGTCTCTCACCAGTCCAATCGCTCTTTATCGCGGCTCTTATCGCCACCGTCATCGTCTTCGGAATCCTCGCACTCGATCTCGCCGGCTTTCAGTGGCTCGAGCGCGGCATCATGTTCTTCGTCGGTGTCATCGGCCTCTGCTACGGCTTCGAGGTGCTTCTCGTTCACCCCGATTGGAAGGCCGCCGCCCTCTCCACGATCCTTCCCTCCTTGGATCCTCACGCCTTCAAGGACTCGCTCTACGCCGCCGTCGGCATGCTCGGCGCCACGGTCATGCCGCACGTTGTCTACCTGCACTCCGCACTCGTCCAGCCGCGCTTGCAGCAGCTCGCCGATCCGCCCAAGACCCCGGGCCGTCGCGTCCGCCTGCGCTATCTTCGCTTCGAACTCATTGATGTCTTCGTCGCAATGAACGGTGCATGGCTCATCAACTCCGCCATGATCATCATGGCCGCCGTCGCTCTGGCCCGCTCCGGCTTCGCCGCGCCATCGATTCAGGACGCCTACCGAACCCTTGGCCCCCTGCTTGGCCGCGGTGCCGCCATCGTCTTCGCTGTCGCTCTGCTGTGCTCTGGTCTGTCGTCGTCCACCGTGGGAGTGATGGCCGGACAGGTCATCATCGAGGGCTTCCTCGACATCAAGTTCCCGATCTTCCTGCGCCGGCTTATCACCGTCGTTCCTGCGCTCATCGTGATCGCCGCGGGTCTCGATCCTCTGCGCATCCTGATCCTGTCACAGGTCGTACTCAGCTTCACGTTGCCCGCGGCACTGATCCCTCTGCTCCTCCTGACAAACCGGACCGATGTGATGCGCGGGTTCTCGAGCGCTCTCCGCACCCGCGTCGCAGGCTGGAGTGTCACCGGCATCATCCTTGCTCTTAACGTTGTTCTGCTTGGTCAGCTTCTGTTTGCGAAGTAACTTCGTGAAAGAAAAAGATCCATCGGAGCGCAGCTTCTGGTCAGGCCTCAATCCGAAAGGTGTACTCCTCAATCACGGGGTTCGTGAGAACCTCTCGCGCGATCCGATCGACTTCCGCCTGCGCCTCGGTTTCCACCATCGAGTCGGCAAGCGTCAGCACAAAATATTTCCCCTGCCGCACATCGTCGACACCTCGATAGGCCATGCGTGCAAGCGCTTCGGCAACTGTTTTCCCCTGCGCATCCAGCACCGTGCGCTTCAACGTGACATAGACATGAGCCTTCATCGTGACTGATTATAGACGGGTGGGCTGGTTCCTTCCTTGCCAGGTGTTCGGTTCCTTGCCATGGCCTGTCAAGGAACTCCGGCATCTCCCCATCGTTTCGGAGCACACGTTCCACGCGCACCGACGATCGCCGCGGCTCACAAACTCCAGTCAAGAGAGACGAGACTTTTACAGATGCCGAATTATCTTGAACTTCCTATTGGGCCGAAGTCGCCCGACGTGATTAATGCTGTCATCGAGATTCCGCTCGAAGGAATCAATAAGTACGAGTACGACAAGGAGCTGGGTGTCTTTCGGCTGGACCGAAACCTCTACTCGCCAGTGCACTATCCCGGCGATTACGGCTTCATCCCCAGTACGCTGGGCGAGGACGGTGATCCCCTCGATGTTCTGGTACTCGTCGATGCCGGCAGCTTTCCAGGATGCGTCATGGAGGCGCGCCCGATCGGTGTTCTCGACATGCTTGATCAGGGCTTGGGCGATGAGAAGGTGCTTTGTGTCGGCAAAGGGAACCCGCGATATCACGACGTGAACGACTACTCGCAGATCTACCCGCATATGCTAAAGGAGATCACACACTTCTTCGCGATCTACAAAGACCTTGAAGGCAAGCGCGTGGAGGTGAAAGGGTGGCGCGACGCGACCGTCGCTAAGCAGAAGGTGCGGGAGGCGGAGCAGCGCTATAAGGATCACCTTGCGGCGAAGGCTTCCACGAAGTAGTTCATCCGCATGCAAACCTAGAAGGCCGTCCTGCACAAGGACGGCCTTTCGCTATTCACGACTCGCTCTGCGCCCTCGGTGAGAGAGCCAGAAGAGCACCGGCCCGGCGGCCGCAACCAGTCCCGCAAAGGCGAGCGCCGGCAGACCCGCCACACGTTCCCCGCGAGCCGCCCAGAGCGCAAAACCGATAAGAGCTACGGGGCCGGCTGTGACCAGCCATGCTCCCGCCCAACCTCCAGGGACTCTGAATGGACGCTCCATCATGGGCTCTCGTTGGCGAAGCAGCAGTAAGGCGATGAACTCCAGAAGCAGCGCGCCGCCGTAGAGCACAAGATCGATGGAGATCAGCCGCTCGAAGCTGAAGGTGAGCGCCATGCCCCAGGCCCCGCTGCAGACCAGCACGCTCACCCAGGGAACACCATTTGCTAACCGCCGCGTGAAGACCCTCGGCAGCAGACCGTCTTCTGCCATGGCAAACGGCAGTCGCGTGAGCGAGAGCACCAGTGCGTTGAACGTGCCCAGCCCATCGAGCGATCCTGCGAGTACCACCGCCAGCGCCAGTCCCGCGCCTCCCAGCAGTCCGGCCGCATCGACCCAGGCTCCAGTCGAGAAGCGCTCCGCCGGTATGCCAACCCGCCACACCGCGACGAGAGGCAAGAGGTACACGCCGCTCACCAGTGCCGCAGCTGCAAGCATGGCGCGCGGATAGTTTCGTTGCGGCTCTTCTACCTCCTGCGCAATGGTGGACGCGTTGTCCCAGCCCATGTAGTTCCACAACGCCACCAGCAGCGCTCCGGCGAGGTCAGGATGCGCCGGTGAGGCGGCAGATGCCGCCGTCGCCCCATGCGCTAGCAGACGCCACACCGCCAGCCCGAGGAGCACCAGGAAAGGCGACAGAGAAACGATCATCAACCGTACGGAGCCGGCTCCAACGGAAACAGCTCCCCGAAGATTCCAGAGACAGGCAATCCCAACAATCGCAAACTTCAGCAGCAGTCCGCGATGGCCCGCGGTCAGAACCGGCGCCACGCGGGTGAGATACAACACAAACGTGGTCGGATAGATCGCCATGTCGAAGACACTCGCCGCCAGCGATAGCCAGCCTTCCTGGAATCCCCAGAACGGTCCCATGGCCCGCGCCACCCAGTGATAGAAGCCACCTTCGGCCGGCATCGCCGTCGCCAGTTCGCCGATCATGAGCGAGACCGGCAAACTCCAGAAGAGCGGCACGAGAAGCAACAAGACGATGGCCTGGCCGTAACCCGCCGAGCCGATAATGTCTTCGAGGCCGTACGGTCCGCCCGAGACCATAAAGTACGTTGCCGCAATCAGCGGCAGGAGGCGCATCTTCCCGGCGCGCGGTCGTCCTGCAGATCGGCCCACCTACCCGCTGTCTCCCTCTGTGGCACAAGGATATGTGCAAGAACAAATCTACGCGACGGAGACATGCTCGCGGAGCCCCGGGCTATAATCAGCGAAGCAATGCGGGACCCGCGTGGAGAGTTGGCCGAGTGGCTGAAGGCGGCGGTTTGCTAAACCGTTATAGGACCAAAAGTTCTATCGGGGGTTCGAATCCCCCACTCTCCGCCATCAACACTTGCGGCAACGTCCAAGAAAGCTCTGGAGCGCATCGGCTACAAGGCGAGGATGATAGATCATGGCTTTCGTGGTCTGGGCGTCAACTCTTCTTCACGAGCAAGGCTACTAGCACAATCACATCGAACTGCAGGTGGCGCATGAGCCGCGCAATGCCGTAAGCGCAGCCTCTAACCACGCTCTTCACCTGAAAGCCCGCATCCGCATGATGCAGGAGTGGGCAGACTTCCTTGAGCACACGCGTCGGGGGTGCCAAAGTGCTGCACTTCCGCGAAGCAATGCCCTGATCGGACTTGTCTCGTCCTCAAGTGACGTAGAGCAGCGAGACACCGATCCAGATGCCGGACGCCAGGAACACATCGTCAAGACAAGCCAGCCATGGTGCGCTCTCGAATCAGCTCCTTTTCCAGACTGCGTCAAAGCAGCGAAGAACTGGAAGACAAGCATGCCTGCAGCCGTGCTGCTATCGAGCTTCTCTTTACGAGAGATAAAGTGGAGCCCGCTCTTATCAGCCGTTCAACGACCTGGAGCAGGTCACGGACCAGAGGCCGTGCCGATCCAGCCGCCAAGTAACCAGGGTGTCACCTTGTCGAGCCTGGCCAGGCACTTCGCCAGTTTGGGCCGCTCCATCGAGCGGCCACCCACCGTCTCCTGAGAGATTCGCCTCCAACCGGCACTCTTCAGCTCCGGTACTTGAGCCTTCATTCCTTGCTGTTCGGCTGACACTCTGGCATTCCCAGCAACATGACAACTGGCTACCACAAACGTGCTGTTATAACAGCGTGATTTCGATCTGAGTTCTGACAACGTTTTGCGCTGCAATCGTCATCATCTTGGCCGATCTTCTAAACACATCACAAACGGTTGTTGTGCTGCGCTGATGGATCACCTGCAGGTTGCGACGCTGGACAATGCCGAACAGAAGAGGAGGGTTGATGAACTCTTATATCTTCCGAACCATTTGTTGAACTCGCGAGCAAGCTCCTAACATCCGGAGAATTCTACATTGCACAGGGATTTGACAGAATCTGGCCAGGACGCAAACTCGACGACAGTCGAATGTATATGAAATCATTCCGATTGAAGTGGCCGCTGCGAACGCCTTGGGAGCTCGCCAGCCCACCTGAGGAGCCCTTGGATGAATCCAGCAACGAAGATTTCTCCTGTTTCGACGAAGTCCGCAGCTTCCGCCGACATCAAGCAGGAAGAAACTCCTTTCGAGTCGCTGGCCAGCATCTGCTCAGTTCTGGTGGTGGGCCTGTTCATTATGACCTTCTTAGCTCAGAACTACGTCATTCCGTCAGGCTCGATGAAGAACACTCTGCTTATAGGCGATCACCTGGTTGTCGACCGGATATCGCTGATGCCGCCCGCTTCGTGGATGCCGTTAGTAAGGTATCGCGAGCCGAGGCCCGGGGATATCGTGGTGTTCATCAAGCCCGTTTATCAGCCTGGTATTGATGCCACTGACGCCAACGGAACACCACAATACACTACCCTGGTGAAGAGATTGATTGGCGTGCCCGGCGATCATATTCATCTACGCAACGGCATTGTGTTTGTAAATGGCGTTGCACAGCCCGTGGGATTCGCGCAACCGACAACGACGGCTAACTTCAACGAGTTCCTCGACGATTTCCCCGCAGTACCTCCAGCTGGGGTGCCTGGGTCAACAGAGTCGTGGGCCGTGAACTTCTCGAGTCATATCCAGGAGGGCGACCTGGTGGTTCCACCCGGCATGTATTTCATGATGGGCGACAACCGGCACAACAGCCTGGACTCGCGCTTTTGGGGCTTCGTGCCGCGCGCTAACATACTGGGCCGCCCGCTTTTCAACTATTGGTCGTTCGAGGCCGCAGACGGGCAACTTGAACAAACAGGATTCGGTCACAAGCTCGCGTGGATCGGCCACGTTCTGGTGCGTTTCTTCCCAGACACGCGGTGGAAACGCACTTTCCACGTCGTTCGTTGAACCGAACAACTGGATTCCAGCGTCGACTTGTAAGTGCGATATCTGCGGTTTGCCTATCGTTGGCCACTTGCAAGCAGAAAACCGTGGCAAATCTGCGCTTGTCCACGCATAAATTCCGTTCTATTCCATCCCCACAAACAGCGACTCGAAGTACGGATTGTTTTTCATTCCGGCGTCAAGCCTTCCTCGTGAACTATGGACCTGGCGCTCGGTCAATCCTCCCGAAGTAAACAACCGAAGTGCTGTTTATAGGGCCATCAGTCAGACCCTTCATGACGAACCTGCGCGATTTTCATGAACGCAATCGCGGGATAACTAACGTTGCAAGAGACCTGTCCTACGATGAAAAGCGCAAAGAAGTAGTGATTACGATCAGCGGCGCAAAGCTTCACGGCGTCGTAGATGGTGCGCACACGCTCGACGCAATAATCAAAGAATCAGGATGAACTTTCCGATGAAGGAAGGGGTAAGGCTTACGTCTTCGTCAAGGTTGTTTCTGATGTCGATGATACCCAGGTTGCAGAAATTGCGGGTGGGCTCAACACGAGCCAGCAGGTCGATCTAACCAGCCTGGAGAATTTGAGAAAGCACTTTGCCGATCTCAAAAAAGCTTTGCGCGGCGAGTCGTGCGCGGATTAAATCGCATACAAGATGAACGAAGACAAACCAGTGAATGTGCGCGAAGTTCTCTATTATCTCGCTGTTTTCGATAAGAGCGGATCCGACGAGAAATGCCCGGACTCACGCGGCGCCGAGAGCGTCAGCCTGCCATTTGATTTCCTCGATATCTAGCACGCCCGCGTGCGAACGAGGATCGTCTTTGTGAAAGTTCTCCTCGCCCACATAGGTGAGTGTCAGAATCACACCGTGTCTGCCGACGATGTGATGCTCCACTTGACGGTAGTAATCCTACAATCGCAGACATTTGCGCGAATATCTTGCTTCGTCATCATAGGACATCGGAAGACAAGGATTCAGCATGCGTTTTTTCATGCGTGGGCTCCGCTCCGCGCGCTCCCTGAGCGGCTTCTCGCTTGCGAGGATGTTCAATGAGCTGACGAATGTGAGGAGGTATGCGAGAGGCTCCAAATAACACAGTCCAGACCCAGGAAGAAGCACGTTGGCGATCCTGCTAGCGGGTCCTCCCTGGACTTTGTTCGGTGCGGGTATCGCGCCACCCCACCGGAAGACTGCCATATTCGAAATTGGCCATTTTCATGGCTAACTGCTCAAGGTGCCCCTCTAAACTCCTTTTTGCAACAGAAGCTCGATCTGGAGACGGAAATCAGCCCCGAGTTGTTGGAAGTACACTTGGGAACTTGGCTCGCGAGCTCAACCGCCGGGCGGAGCGGGCTGACCTCAACGCCTGGAAGAATGCGAACTGGTGCAGACCCGCTAAGTCCGCTTCGCTACACTCTCCCGGAATCTAAACGACGGTGAGATGCAGCTGCTTTATGACTTTCTCGTGACAGAGATTGCTGCCCCGACGCAGCGGCCGATCGAACGCTGCGAAAGTGCTGTTGCCACAAACATCCTCCAAATCGCACTGCACGAGCACCTTGTACGAACCAGCAGCCCACGGTGTCGCGGGTGTTAGGCTCCACCGAGTTTCCGCCTCGTCGATGGCTACGTGTCCCTCTACGCGCTGCCCGGTGACTGTGATGGCGGTGGTGAGCAACGCCCAGTCGAGTGGGGCTGGAAATTGCAGCACCAGCGCGTCGAGTGTGTGTGCAGCGGGCGGAAAGAGCCGCCATTGTTCCACCGCGATGGCATCCCGCACTGGAGCTGAGACACGGAAGCGTTTCTCCTTGGAACCAGCGAGCGGTTGGCCACAAGCGTCGAGCATGCCAGCGCCGACCATCAGGGTGTAGCACTGGCCGCTGACCAAGGGCGGCCCAAGCTCGCGGTGAGGTCCAACTCCGCGCTTGAGCCGGCCGGGGTCAAGAAGGATGGTGAGCGTCCGCATACTGCGATCCCAGAGCTCGACCGGGGAACGGTAGAGCACGTCCGGCGCAGGCTCGCCATCGGGACCGAGTAGCTGTATCTGCTGCTCGGCATAGCCGCGCCACATCGGTTTTGAAAATACGACGTAGAAGCGGAGAAGGTTTTCAGGCAGACAATCTCCCGTCGGGTAGATCTCCTGCACCACGGCAGGCGAAAGCAATGGAGGCTTCGGTACGGAGAACTCGAGACTGATCGACTCCGGGGCTGCGGGGTCACCGAGCACCTCAGGATGGAAGGTTGCACGATAGCCTACGCCAGGCACAGGCGGGAAGTGTGGCACGAAATGCAGACCGTCCTCAAGAACCAGGCAGCGACCAGCGACGGGTGGAAAAGCGTCGTCGTGAGGCGTGCCGTGCTCAATGACATCGACGGTAAGCACGTCCAGCAGGGAACCGCCCGACTGTACGAGCCGGTCGAGTGCAGCCTGCTGCTGTGCGCTGAGAGGCGAGATCGAAACCGCGACCGCTCCGGGCTGACCCGAGTTGAGGTCAGCCCGGAGTACCGGACCACGCAGCGTCTGATCAAGACTCACGGACGATGTCCTTGCGGTGTTCGGCGTAGTGGAACGGGTCCGGTCCGCCGGGCCAGTTCATCTCCGACATGCCGTCCTTGCGTTCGAAGCAGTAAGGCATTGCTAGGCTGCTGAGGTCTAGGCGATAGCCCGAAGCGGGATGGCGCCAGACCTGCACTGCGAACTGCTCATTGAGGATGTCGAAATGATCCGACCGCACGGGCAGCGCGCCCTGTGTTTTACCCAGTCCCCCAAGCGAGAAGTCTATGGGGCCGCCGGTGGGCTCGGCGGGAGCCGATTGCAGGTCGAGCACCGCAATCTGTGAAGCGCTGCGGGTGTCGATTGTGACCATAAGGTAGTCCTTCTTGTCGAAAGGGTTGGTATAGGTCAGCATGTCAACGGGGTTGCTGCCATAACCTAGCTGGCCGATGAGATCGCCGCGCACATGGGCGCCGTCCTTGAGCGCGTTAAGCGGAAATCGGACCAGCGGTGTGCACCCGTAAACGGCAAAGAGGAACGGTTCGCCGCCGAACTCGCGGATCTGCTGGCGGATTATTGGCGCGCGCGTCTCAAACTCGCCATGAACGGGATGCCAGATCTCCACGGTTGTGGTGGAAGACTGGCGGTTGAAGGGGTACGCAACGCGGTGCAGCGTGGAGGCGAATCGTTGGTTACTGATGCCAACGATAAAGATCTCGCCCTTGTAAAACTTGATGTCTGTAATGGCAAAGACACGTTGCGGATTGAACTCGAGCATAGCGTTGGGTGCCGGCTCATTTGGCAGCAGAGTCTGTGTGTGGGGGATTCGATCGAGCTCCAGCAGCTCCAGCTTTCCGTGATTCACCTTGACGATGGCCGGCATAGCATCTGCCCCGCGACCACGCTCAACCGAGAGGAAGACTTGCTCGTTTGGTTGATGCACAACCATGTCGTTGACGACTACCCTGTCGTACGTGGTGCCCAGCAGCGCCGCCAGCTTGCCGTCGAGACCGGTTATCAGATCGCGGCCTTCAAAATTATGGAAGTTGCCGAGTTCCACGCCGGCCTGCGAGGTAAAGTCTGTCTCCCGCAAGGCAAAGGCGTGAACGGCCCCGCCGGCGATATCGCCCACGAAGAGCACGTTGCCGTCGCCGAAGGTCATGACGCCAGCGGACCGGAGCGGACCGGACACCGAAGCCGCGGGAGCCACTGCCGCGGACTCAGCCGATGCGGAGCCGGCGACTGCGAGGCCAATGGTGGAGAGCGCAGCGGCGCGCAGGAGCGAGCGCCTGGATAACCCGGCTGATTCTTGTGTGATCTTCATGGCAAATCGTGCCACTGATTTGTGCCGGGATGCGCCCCCTAAAAGGGGGGTACGGGCGCATCCGCGTGCCTGGGAACTGCCCTTCGGTCACGAGCTGCGCAAGGTCTCTCCGGCAGCGTCGACCTATGGCTGGAAGAGAACAGCGGGCCAGTTTGGGTTGATGTGGGAGATGCGCGCGAGGCATCTCCGGAGGCCGTTTCGCTTCTGAAACCTGTCCTCGTAGGTGCCGGTTGAGACCACGCCTGCGGCGCCTTCCTGCCAGTTGACCTGCCAGCGCCAGCCAGCAGTCGCAGCGTCGCCGCCGCCATGTCTTCTAGGTCGCCCCTCGTGTGAAATTACTTGCTCACGGGAGGCGCTGTGCGCATGCTCGAACATCTGCTTGAGACCGTCGTAGTCCGCTGAAGACGATGGGACGAAGGTTATTGACCGTGAAGCTGCCCTCCGCCAGCAGAGTGCGACCTAGCGCTCGGCAGACTCATGGCGTGTCGATGCAGCGCTGGTGAAGGTTGCCCTGCACGAGGATCTCAAATTGATCGGTGCTGCTCAGAGCCAGGTTGTCAGGCATAGGGTCTCCTCAGGTTGCTGCTGCTGTTTGCTTTTAGAATTTGTAGCCCAGCCATGCGGAGGCGTAGTTCAGGTTGTGCGATCCGCCTGATTGCCGAAGGAACGGACCTGCGAAGAAGACGCCGTAGTCGGCCCGGAGATAGCTGTGCCTGTCGATCTGCCAGCGCGTCTCTACCCCGGGTCGGTGGCCGACGAAGCGTGCCGTGCTGCCGGTAGCTGCAACGAGGAGGTTGCCCGGAACACCGTACACGCCGTCGCCGAGGCTAGCCCGCCACCAGACCACGTCGTCTGCTGTGATGGTCACTCGGGGTAACGGCGTCAGGATCAGCCTGGGGTGAAGATCGCGAAAATTCACCGGGCCGGGGCCGGTATCGGCGAGCACGCCGAAGTAGTCGCCGATGGGAAAGAGCGGGTTGTAGGTGCGCAGGACACCGTCGTGCTGTCGGTGATCGCCACTGGCAGTGTCCGCGCGCAGATCGACACGCGGCGCTAGGGGCAGCCGCGGGAAGAGCAGACCTATCTCGGTCGCTAGCCCCCACGCTCGCACGGGGCTCGATCCGAAGCTGCCGAACTGGTAGATCGATTCCACGTCGACGTGCGGGACGACGCGGTGGGCACCGACATCTCTAGGCGGCATGCTGGCGAACCGGCCCCCTACTGTCTGGCGAACCTCATGCGCGGTCCCTTGATTGAACACTGCCAGCTTGCGGTCGAGACCGAAGTAGTAGACGTCAGTTTCGTACTGCTCGAAGCGATGCCACAGGCGGTGCGACTCTGCACCCCAGAAGCCGACGGAGCCCGTGGGGCCGTCGTTGAAGTAGCCGAAGTTATCCTGCGCCGGCCTGGTGGCGAAACCGGTGGTATGCCACTGGCCCAGCATCTGGTCCACGCGTATGCCGAAGAAGCCCTGCCGCACGTTCGGTCCTTCCCGCACGGAGACGAGGCGACCCCCGCCGAACTGCAGCTCCTGCTTGCCTATGCGGATCGAGGGGCTATGGGCGCTGGGTGACGGACGCACTTCGAGGAAGGCGTTGAGCAGGTCGAGCTGCTTTTCGTCGATGGGCCGCGGACCGCCTGGCCGACCCTGTTCGATCCCACTTTCCAGCTGAAGAAAGAGCCTGATCCGCGGCGTAGCGTGCACGTCCGCGTGGAGAAGATATCGCTGCATGCCGAAGGAGTTGAGCGCGTAGGGCGAGGAGCTCCAGTTATCGTTCTGCACCCGCTCGTAGGTTCCGCGGAATTCGCCGCCAAGGCTGAGATAGCTGCCCTCCTTCTCCCCGAGCGGAATGTACTTGAGCAGGTCGAGCAAGTCAGTCCGCAGCGATGGATCGCGCAGAGCACTCCAGTCTTCGTCCGGACGCACCACGTTGATGGAAGGCCGCCCTGCCTCTGTGGACAGGGCCTCCGGTGTCTGCGATCGCAGACGATGACCACGCATTATCACGAGGATGAAAACCGCGATACACCAGGACCTGCTGACCGCGTGAGTTCCCAACGTGCTCTCCTGTTTCACAGGCCCGCGAGGTCTAGAGATCGCCGAAGCTGCTAAGGGCCGCACGCGCCACCGGCTCTCCCCACTCCTGCACGAAGTGACCTGCTCCCTCGACGACCATTGGTGCAGGACAGCCACGTATTTTCTTCTGCAGTTCGAGCATGGACTCCAGGCCGAAGTTCATATCCCTAGGGCCGACGGCCATGAACGTGGGTCCATTCCACTGCTCGCTCCAGAAGCGCACGGCGGCCTCAGCTTCCGGAATGCCCTCCATGCCTGGCTCTACCATGACGAGGTCTGGAAAGACACGAACACCGGCCTTGTAGCGCACGTCAGGAAATGGAGCATCGTAGGCGGCAGCCTCGGCGTCGGTGAGGTGCGGGATGACGCTTTTCAGATAGCTGCCGACTTTAAAGTCGAACGTGGTGCGAACTCGCTGGCGCCACTTGTAAAAAGCCGGGCGGCCGATCTCCCCGACCGGGATAGTGGTATTCATCACGATCAGCCGGGCCAGCCGAGCGCGAAAACCGAGGTCGACCGGAAGTGTGAGGCCAAGCATGCCGCCCCAGTCCTGCACGACAAGCGTGATGTGTCCCAGGTTGAGGTGCTCGACGAAGCGCAGCAGGAAGTTGCGAAAGAAATGGAAGGTGTACTGCTCCACCTTTACGGGTTTGTCGGACATGCCGAAGCCCGGGAAGTCCGGTGCCACGACGCGGGCGCCGGACTCGAGCAGCACGGGGATCATCCTGCGATAGAGATAGCTCCAGTCGGGCTCGCCATGCAGGCATAAGAAGGTGTGTTTCGCGTCGCGCGGACCTAGGTCGAGGAAGTGGACGCGCAGCCCTTCGTAGCCCGGGAGTGTGTCGACATACTTGGGCTCGTAAGGAAAGTCCGGAAGATCTTTGAACCGATCTTCGGGGGTACGCAGCGCTTCTATAGGGGCCATCGGAGTACTCCTCGTTGCGTTCAGGGCTAAGTACGTGGTCGACCTTGTAGGGAACGACGTACACCTAATGCACGCCGACGTCCCATTGCGCGTAAACCAAGGCGGTGTGACAGTGGCTGGGCGCTTCCACGTCTACGTCGTCCAGCTTGCTCTTCCAGCGGCCGACGATCTCGCGCGCGCACTGGCCCTCCTCATCCTCGATAAGCACCCTGCCGATAGCGAACGAGTTCTCCGCACCGTATTTTGCAACCGCGGTTCTGTACAGGGCGCTGTGATCTTCCACGAGAATGCGCGCTACGGTGTTGTAAATGTCATTGACGTAGTCCCGCGTGAGGCGCACATCTTCGTGAGTAGCGGGCAGGCTGTGATGGCCGGGTACCATGAGGTCGAAGTCAAGGGCCATGAGCTCGTCGAAGATCTTCAGGTAGGCATGCATGTTCATGGTGAGATCGAGATTCATGAAGGGCACGGCACCTGAGGAAAGCGCGTCGACGGCGATGACGACCTTGTCTGCGGGAAAGCGGATCAGGAGGTCTCCGTCGTTCGAGTGCCAATGATGGACTTGCATCTCGGCTTGCATGGTGCCCACGGAGAGCGTCGCATGGTCTTTGAAGGTTTCGGTCGGCAGCGGGCGGCGGGTGTCCTTCATGTCGCGCAGAAACTCCGCGGTGCCTTCTTCACACATGATCTTCAGGCCGGGGTAGGCGGCGAGCAGCAGGCCCGCGCCGCCGATATGATCGACATGCGCGTGCGTGTAGACCAGCTCTACGACCGGCTCGTTGGTGGTGGCGGAGACTGCCTCGGGGATGTGTTTCGCGAACGATGGCGGAGCGTCGAACAGCACGACCCCTTTCCCCGTGGTCACGAAGGCGGATTCGTACCCGCCATCGGTAATCATGTAGATGTGCGGCTTGAGCGGTGTCACCAGATAGCCCTTGGCGGGATCGATCTTCGGTGTTCTGGCGCTGACTTGCGGGAGCAGGGGGCGGTAGTTCGGGAGTGCCTCGCCTGTGTCCGCGCTGGTCTGCGCACCCTTGGCTCCTCCGGCGAGGGACCCGGCGGCTAGAACTGCCCATGCGATATACGCCTTTGCGTGTGTGAACATCATTACCTTCTTCTCCGATAGTTCAGGCCAGCTGCCCCTGCTTCAGCTTAGGGAGGCTTGGCTGCAGAAGTCGCACCCTATCCGGGGATGGGCGGACCCCCTCAAAAGTGGGGCTTGGCATGCGCAAGGCGTTTATAGCGCGGCGCAAATGCGGAAGTTGCCTGCAGAACAGAAGGCGAGCACCGCTCGAAAGTATGGCTGAGACCTCCCCTAGAGGAGCGTTCCCAACATCGCGTCGCGTGTGGGAGCTTAGGAGGTGCAGGGCTGAGGCTAAGCACTTGGCCTGATCGACTGATGCACGTTTCCTGCATGCGGAGGATTGATGACGGGGGTGGGTCAATACTTTCTTCTAGCCTTTACGGCGCTGCTGCCGCTGGTCAATCCGTTCGGATCCGCGCTGGTGTTTCTCGGGATGGTCGGCGAGGAGCCCGATGAAGTTTACCGGCAGCTGGCTCGACGGGTGGCGGCGGCAACCCTCGTATTTCTACTGAGCATTGAATACCTCGGCTCGGTTGTCCTGGGGTTCTTCGGCATTGCGTTGCCCATGGTGCAGGTCGCTGGAGGTCTGGTCATCGCGGCGACGGCCTGGAACCTGCTGTTTCAGAAGGATGCGGACGCGCATACACGGGACAAGCAGCAGGAGACAGGAGGTGATCCCGCTGGTCAGACTGCTGCCGCAGCGCAGGACCTGTCGGGCCGGATCTTCTACCCGTTCACCTTTCCCCTCACCGCCGGGCCTGGCTGTCTGGTTGTGGTTCTCACGCTCAGCGCCAAGGCATCAGAGATGTGGCTGCTCGACAAAGCCGCCGCTCATGCGGGCATCGGCATGGCGATCCTCTGCCTGTGTGCGCTGGTGTACGGCTGTTACGGATACTCGCCCCGCATCGTCAAGGTGATGTCGCCCTCGATGGCGCACGGGGTGTTGCGCGTCATATCGTTTCTGCTGCTGTGCCTGGGCATTCAGCTCTTCTGGAATGGATTGCTTACGCTGCGGCACGGGTGAGCACGCGGAGCTCCTCCTAGACCGCGATGTAGCCGCGGCGCATGGCGATGACTACCGCGTGGGTTCTGTCTGTCGCTCCGAGCTTGGCGAAAACGGACTTGAGATGGGCACGCACGGTCTCTTCGGAGACCCGCAGTGCGGCCGCAACCGCCTTGTTGCTGCAGCCCGCCGAGACTGCCTGGATCACCTCGATCTCGCGATCGCTTAGCGGATCCGCGATCAGGTGGGCGGCGATGTTCTCTGCCACCTCTGGCGAGATCCGGCGCTCACCAGCGTGCGTGGCGCGGATCGCGCTGACGAGCTCACTGCGTAAGGCGCTTTTCAGAAGGTAGCTGACTGCGCCGGCACGCAGGGCGCGCAACGCCTGGACGTCGGAGGCAAAGGTCGTCAACGCGATGATCTTCGCGGTCGGATACCGTTTGCAGATGCACCGGATCACGTCGGAACCATGGATGTCAGGCAGGCGAAGGTCCATGATCGTCACGTCCGGTCGCAACTGGTCGAACTTGCTCAGAGCATCCACGCCGCGATACGCGGTGCCCACCAGTCTGAGGTCCGGTTCGCTCTCGAGCATGAAGCCTATTCCCTCTTGGATCAGAGGGTGGTCGTCCACACAAAGCACCTTGATGGGCGGGGTCATAGACGGTCGTCTCTGCCTTCCGGCGGGCTCCGGTAGCTGTTCTTGGCCGGCGATTGAAAGTCGTGGTCCCGCGCTTCGGTCTCGGAATGAAAGGCTACCTGCTCGAAGCGCCTGCGTCCGGCTGACACCAGGTGATCCGCCTCTGAGAGCGCGTGGTCCATCAATTTTCTGGAGATATGGTCCTCTCCCATCTTCTGTGCTGCCACATGGAACGTAAGCAGCAGACCCTGGACGCCCTGGAGCAGTTGATCCGTGACATCGTCCGTCTCCTGGATCCGCTGGTTCGCCCTCTCGTTTGCGTGCTGGCTGGCATGCTTGAGGGCGACGTAACGATAGAGGATGGGGAGCATAGCAAGCATCATGGCAAGCAGGACCACCACTGTGAGTGCGATCCAGAAGGCAGTACCGGCTGTATGGGCCCACATCGAGCGCCTCACTTTTCCCTGCCGAGCAGACAACTGGCGAAGATGCCAGCGTCAGAAGCGCCAGCGCCAGCAACACGATGTGGGCAACACTACGCCTCCCTCCTTTGTCTGCGCTCCACCCGAAAGGAGGGTTTTGCAAACAAGAGCGATGTGCCAAGATGCGAAGATACGGCGGGGAGCATTCTCCGGGACCGGGCAGCACACGCCTAAGGGTGTCCATGCAAACAATGGCCAAGCCGCAGATACGCATTCTTGTAGTCGACGATCATCCCGTGCTGCGCGAAGGGCTGGCAACGATGATCGCGAGCCAGGACGACCTCGTCATGGTGGCTGAGGCCGGTGATGGACGGCAGGCATTAGAGCAGTTTGAGCTGCATCGGCCCGATATTACGCTGCTGGATCTGCGCCTGCCCGATATGACCGGTATCGAGGTCATCCAGACGATCAGCGCCAGGCATCCGGGGGCCAAGATTATCGTGCTGACGACGTACCTGGGGGATGTGCAGGCGCTGCGTTCGCTAGAGGCCGGCGCGCTCGGCTACCTGCTGAAGGCGACGCTGCGCCGGGACTTGCTGGACACCATCCGCGCGGTGCAGGAGGGCAAGCGCCGCGTGCCGGTGGAGGTGGCTTCGCAGCTCGCGGCCCACGCCATGGATGACGCTCTTACGCCGCGCGAGATCGACGTGCTGCAGGAGATCGCGGCGGGCTGCTCGAACAAGGCCGCCGCCAACCGGCTGTCGATCAGCGAGGATACCGTGAAGGGACACGTACGCAACATCCTCTCCAAGCTGGGCGCGAACGACCGTACGCACGCCGTGACGATTGCGTTGCGCCGCGGCTTTATAGACCTGTAATCAGAGCGCAGCTCCCCCTCCAAAGTGGGGGGAGACACTCCCCCGTCCTGCGCTTCCGACCCGTGATCTCTGCTGCGTATCGTCGATTCAGAGTCAGCGTACACGGCTGTCTGGCATGGACGGATGCGGCCACGCTCACTTCGGCGCTTGAGTGTTCAACAGCATAGAGAGGTTCACGATGAAGGCAATCCTTGTGCAGTCTTATGGAGGGCCGGAGGTATTAACTCCCGCGCAGGTAGCCAACCCGGTGGCCGGTGCAGGTGAGGTGGTGGTGCGAGTGGCGGCCACTTCGGTTAACCCCTTCGATATGCTACGGCGGGCCGGCATCGTGCAGGCCGCTGCCCCGATCCATTTTCCCGGCATCATCGGCATTGATGTGGCGGGCACGGTGGTTGCTCTTGGCGAGGGCGTAACGACCCTGGCAGTTGGAGATCGGGTCTTTGGCATGGCCGACCAGACCTACGCCGAGCTTTGCGTTGTGAACGCGGATGCGCTGGCAAGCGTGCCGGCGGCCCTGGACCTGATTGATTCGGCCGCACTCCCTGTGGTCGTAACTACAGGCTGCATGCTCGGCGAGGCAACCGGCATCGCCGCCGGACAGACCGTGCTGGTCACCGGAGCGGTCGGCAACGTGGGGCGAGCGGCGGTCTATACGTTGAAGCAGCGTGGCGCGCATGTAATCGCGGCCGTGTTAAAGAGCCAAATGGTGGAGGCCCGCAGCCTCGGTGCGGATCAGGTCGTCGCCACCGACGATCTGGAGGAGTTGGCGACTCTGCCCCCGCTTGACGCCGTGGCGGATACGGTGGGGCGCGCGATCGCGGAGACACTGATTGCGAAGGTGAAGCCGGGCGGCACGTTCGCCACGGTGCTGGGCGATCCGGCAGGTGCCGACAGCTATCCCGAGGTACGTGTTGCTGCCATCTCCGCTGTGGCAAACCCGGAGATACTGCTCGCGATGGCAGAGGCCGTGCAAAGCGGTGGGCTCGTCATTCCTGTGGCCAGCCGGATGCCATTGGCCGAGGCGGCGAACGCCCACAGGCAGATCGCCGAAGGCAAGGTCCACGGAAAGGTGCTGCTCGTGGCCGACCCGGGCGACCCGGCGCGAGCTGAGGCAGAGACGGCCATTAAGGCGCTCCTGTCGGCGTACAACAAGGCCCTGAACGACTCGGACACAGAGGCCGTGCTGCCGCTGTACACCGCTGACGGCATCTTCATGGCACCGTTCAGCCCCTCGTCGATCGGGCAGGCGGCTATCCGGAGAGCATACGATCGGGTGTTCGAAGAGCTGAAGTTCGACGTTGTGTTCACGGTGCTGGAGCTTGTGGTGCTCACGCCGGAGTACGCCTACGCCCGCACCGGATCCGCCGGCCAGACCACAAGTCCAGCGACCGGCAGGGCGAACTCCGAGGGCAACCAGGAGCTGTTTGTCTTCCGCAAGGATGCAGACGGGCGGTGGAAGATCGCGCGGTACAGTTTCTCACCGATCAGTCCGGTGAAGGCCTAGGGAAGTACTCGTGATGCTGTTCCGTTCGGTGAACAAGCGTACGCCAACGGCGGCAACGAGAGACAGGTGCCTGCGGTGCCCTGGGTTAGCTATGGCACTGCGAATGCCAAGGAGGAGCGAGGATGGACAACGAAGCTTTGCAGACAGAAGAGAGCCCTGGAAGCACGCTGCAATGGGGATCGGCAAAGAACTGGATCGGTGGTCAGTGGAAAGACGCCGACCGCCGGAGCGAGAGCTTTAATCCGGCGACCGGAAAGTCGATCGGAAGCTATGCGGACGCCAGCCTTGAGGATGCGCAGCTGGCAACCGCAGCTGCTGTGAAGGCGTTCGCCGAAACGGAGTGGAAGACGAACCGCAAGCTCCGAGCCAGAGTGTTGAACCAGATCGCGGACCGTTTTGAAGCACGCGCAGCGGAGCTGATCGAGATCCTGTCACTTGAGAACGGCAAGGTACGCGACGAGGCCGCCTTTGAAGTCAACATGATCCCGAGCAAGTTTCGCTTCTGGGCCGCGCACGTGCTTACCGCGTATGGCCGTGCGATGGAAGTGGAGCCCGGACACGTCTCATTTGTGACTCGGTCGGCGATCGGCGTAGCTGCCGTAGTTGCTCCGTTCAACTCGCCGCTGGTGCTCACGGTGCGATCGCTGGCGCCGGCTCTGGCCGCCGGCACCACCACTGTGATCAAGCTGCCGGGCAATACGGCCCAGGTCAACTACGCTTTCAGCCAGGTTCTGGCGGAGGCGGCCGATCTGCCTGCTGGCGTTATCAATGTTTTCAGCGAGAGCGGAAGTGCAGGCTCAGTTTTTCTGACCGAATCGCCGGACATCCGGGTCGTCAGCTTCACGGGCAGCACACGAACCGGCAAGATCATCTCCGCGGCCGGTGCCGCCACGTTGAAGCTGTTCCAGACAGAGCTCGGCGGCAAGACGCCGATGATTGTCTTCGACGATGCCGACCTCGCGCTGGCAGCACCGAAAATTGAAAAGGCGCTGACTACCTTTGCCGGCCAGTTCTGCATGACCGGTTCAAGGCTGCTGGTGCAGCGCGGCATCGCAGACCAGATGCGCCAGCTCATGACGGAACGGCTAGGCAAGGTCAAGGCTGGCCCGGCGTCAAATCCAAGCAGTGACATGGGCCCCATGATCGACAAGCCCAATGTGGCACGCGTGGACCGGATGGTGGAGGACGCTATTGCCGCCGGTGCCAAGGTGTTGCTGCGTGGCGGACCCGTTAAGGAAGGTCCGCTCGCCGCCGGTGCCTTCTATAACCCGACGCTGCTGGAGGTGACTGACTCCAAAATGCGCATCATGCAGGACGAAGTCTTTGGCCCGGTGCTGACAATCATGATCTTCGACACGGAGGCGGAGGCAGTGGCGCTGGCCAACGACAGCGACTACGGGCTCGCTGCCAGTATCTGGACGCGCGATGTGGACCGGCCGCTGCGCATCGCAAGGGAGATCGACGCCGGCACCATCTGGATCAACGACTGGGCCGTAGTGTGGGACGAATTCGAGGAGGGCGGCTTCAAAGGCAGCGGCAACGGCCGGCTGAATGGCTTGAGTGCCATTGACGAGTTCCTCGAGTACAAGCACATCGCCTTTAAGTCCGGCACGCTGCACGACGCTGCGTAGCCACAACCAACAGAACCGCAGGTGCGAGGAGTTCCCTATGACGAAGACGTCAGTTGAAGTTGTGAAGTCGCTGCTTGCCGGGCGGAAAGACATTGCGACCGTGCGCGCGCTGTGTACGCCAGATGTGACGTACGTCTCGCTGAACTACTCCAACCCCGATCTGCAGAAATCCATGCCGTGGTGCGGCACGTACCAGGGTGCCGAGGCATTGGTGAGTACGTTCGTGCGCGTGGAGGAGTTCTGGCATCTTGACGACTTTTCGCCGGAAGCCATCTTCGGCGATGACGACCACGTCGCTGTCTTCGGCAGCTTTACGCTGACTTCCACCGTCCTGGGCAAAACAGCGACCTCGCCCTTTTCCATCTACTTCAAACTCACGGACGGCAAGATCTCCTACATGCAGTACATGGAAGACACCTTTGCGACATCGGCAACGTTCCGCTCTGGCGGCATGTGGACCTTTCGGAGCGATCCGGCGGGCGGTGAAGTCTCCGTTTAGGAGTGCGGACCGCCTTGCCTGGAAACTCGGCGCCGGCAGGCCTGATGGTCATTCGCTTAACTTACGTTCAGACGAAAGGCGGATTTTGATGAAGGCGAGTGTCATGCACGAATACGGCGGGCCAGAGGTCATGCGGTACGAAGACTTCCCGGACCCCATCGCGGGAGACGGAGAGGTCCTGATACGCGTTGCCGCGGCCAGCGTAAATCCTGTCGACCTGATGCAACGGTCCGGCGCTACGGCGGCGTACATGCCGGTTCAGTTCCCAGGGGTTATCGGCTGGGATGTCAGCGGCACTGTGGAAGCGCTCGGACCCGGGGCCACACAGTTCGAGGTCGGCGACCGCGTGATGGCGTGGGCGTTCCACACCTTTGCTGAATTGGTCACGGTCAAGGCCGAACTGCTGGCCCGTGTGCCAGAAGGAGTAGATCTGGTGGACGCAGCAGCGCTGCCGCTGGTGGCGACCACTGGCAGTCAGCTCATCTCAATCGCCAGCGGAATTGAACCAGGACAGACGGTGTTGGTCTCGGGCGCCAACGGCGGCGTGGGTCGCAGCGCTGTGTTCACCGCACTTGATCGTGGGGCGCGAGTGATCGCGGGTGTCACGAAGAAGCAAGCGGCGGAAGCACAGAGTCTCCGGGCGAAGGAGATTGTGGCTCTTGACGATGCCGCAGCCTTTGCAGCACTCGGAGAGGTGGACATCGTTGCCAACTGCGTCCGGGGCGAGACCGCGGAGAAGTTGATGGGCAAGGTGAAATCCGGCGGCACCTTCGCTTCTGTCACGGGAAGGCCGGCGAACGCGACGGAGTTTCCCTCAGTTCGGGTGGTGGAGTTCGTATCGAAGCAGAGCCCGCAGGTGATGGCGTACATGGCGGAAGCCGTCCGTGCGGGCAAGGTAGCAATCGCAATCGATCGCAGGATCCCGCTGAGCGAAGCATCTGCTGGTATGGAAGCAGTAGCCCGGGGTGGCATCGGAAAGGTGCTGCTGCTTCCCTGAGAGTGGCCAGGACAACCTGCTGCAGGATGGCAGCAGAATCGCAAAGGAGAAGAAGCAATGAGTACACATCACGCCGGCATCAATCCTGCCGCGTTGCCCAGCGGAAATGGCTGTGTGGAGTGTCTGGCCAGCGATGGCTGGTGGCTGCACCTTCGGCGCTGCGCGGAGTGCGGGCACGTCGGCTGCTGCGATAGTTCGCCCGGCCAACATGGCTCCAGGCACGCAGCCGAAACCGGCCATGCAATCGCTGCCAGCTTTGAGCCGGGCGAGAGCTGGTTCTGGAACTACCAGACCGCGCGCATGGTGCCGGGAGTTGAGCTCGCACCGCCACGGGCACATCCCAGTGCGCAGCCCACACCCGGGCCAGCCGGGAAGGTACCCCGGGACTGGCAGTCCAGACTTCACTAACGTCTGCCACAGCAAAGGAGAATCCGATGTCCGGTGCACTGCAAGCAGGCGATCGCATTCGCTTGCACTTTCTCGATGCACCCGGTCACACGAAAGACGTGACCGTGTGTGCCACGCTCTCTGACCAGCAGGAGGGTCTGGCTCCAGAGATCTCCGACTATGTTGCGTGCTGGCTGGAGGTGAGCGTGGGCACTTGTGCAGATGCAGGGGAGCGCTTGTCCATCAGCCTGGGAACTGACTTTCAGTATTCGCTGGATGGTCGCTATCTCACGATTGAAAAACTTGCAGGTCAGCAGGGAGGTATAAAGCCATGAACTCACCCCCGAATGCTCAGGATCAGGCCACAGCTTCGCAGACCAACCCGATCCTGAGCCAGGAGGCGTTGGCACGTGTGAGCCACTATGGGGTGACCACCGCAGTCGAGGCGGGCGTGACCGTTGTTGCGCAGGGCGAGCCCATGGAACGCTTTCTGGTCATCCTGGACGGCGAGCTGGCGGTCGAGCAGAGTCATCGGGACCGGACGGAGCATGTGCTGACGCATGCACGGGGTCAGTTCTTCGGCGATGTCCACTCGCTCTCGGGGCGGCCGAGCCTGGTCTCCGGCCGCATGCTGACGCCGGGGCACATCGTCACACTGAACCGGGCGGCTCTGAAGCAACTGATGCAGAGTGACAGCGAGCTGGGTGAGATCTTCATGCGAGCTTTTATTCTGCGTCGTATTGAGCTGCTGGCCACCTCGGCGGGCGACGCTATCGTGCTGGGCTCTCACAACTCCAGCGGAACGCTGCGCATACGCGACTTCCTGATGCGCAACGGGCATCCTTTCTCCTTTGTCGACCTGGACAGGGACGAAGGCGTGCAAAGCATGCTGGACGAGTTTCAGGTCTGCGTGGAAGACATCCCGGTGCTCATCTGCGGTGGCCGCTATGTGCTGAAGAACCCCTCCAACGAGGAGATCGCGGACTGCCTGGGCTTCAATAGCAGCATCGATGAGCTGGAAATTCGGGACATCACCATAGTCGGCGCAGGACCTGCGGGTCTCTCCGCGGCGGTGTACGCAGCGTCTGAGGGTTTGTCGGCGCTGGTATTGGAGACCAAGGCGCCGGGCGGGCAGGCGGGGTCAAGCTCGCGCATTGAAAACTATCTCGGGTTCCCGAACGGCATCTCCGGTCTCGAGCTGGCAAACCGGGCGTTCACGCAGGCTGAGAAATTTGGTGCGGAGCTCCTGGTCGCGCGCTCGGCGGTACAGCTGTCGTGCGCCACCAAGCCCTTTGGCCTGATCACGACGGGCAACTCCGTTCTTCGCACGAAGACGATCGTGATTGCCACGGGCGCGCAGTACCGCAAGTTGCCGCTTGAAAACCTAAGCGCATATGAAGGGGTAGGCGTGTACTACAGCGCGTCGACCCTGGAAGCGCAGATGTGTCAGAGCACTGAGGTCATCGTCGTCGGTGGAGGAAACTCCGCTGGACAGGCCGCCGTGTTTCTGTCGACCGACGCGCTGCACGTGCATATTCTGATTCGCGGCGCTTACCTGGCAGACACCATGTCGAAGTACCTGATCCGCCGCATTGAAGAGAGCCCCAACATCACGTTACACCCACATACGGAGGTGGTTGCGCTGCACGGAGAGGGTCACCTGGAGCGTGTGACCTGGAAGAGCAATACGACTGGCGCGATCGAAGACCACGCGATTCGGCACGTCTACCTCATGACCGGTGCCAGCCCCAACACAAATTGGCTGCGGGACTGCGTGGCACTGGACGAGAGAGGCTTTGTGCTTACCGGCGCGGATCTGACGCCAGAACACCTGCAGGATGCGAGTTGGCCGCTGCCGCGTAAACCCTATCTGCTGGAGACCAGCATTCCAGGCGTCTTTGCTGCGGGGGATGTACGCGCTAACAGCGTCAAGCGCGTGGCCTCTGGCGTCGGCGAGGGGTCACTGGCCATCAGCTTCATCCACAAAGTCCTGACTGAGTAGCAGTCGCCGCACACCGAGGCGAGAGAATGAGGAGCTGCAACAGGTCAGCACAGTCCCGGAGTTGGTCGACGCAGGTCTGGACCCGTCAGTGGGTGTACTCGAGGTCACTTGCGATCTCGAAGGGGTTCCCTCTCTCCAGCTCTTGCCCGGCCGAACTATTCGGAGTCGGCATGGGGAGCAGTTCACCCTACGATTCATCCCGGGTCTGGATGGCCTGCGGCTTTCGACTGACAACCGTGTTCTTCGCTTGCGCTCTACACCTCCCGGATAGACGCGCGGCGTGGAACGACGACGCCGTCCCGAACCTCGGCACGACTCACTTGGAGGATCTGATCACGGTAGCCCAGGTTCTTGTGCTGCAGGGCGCTTTCACGTTGTGGAACATGCAAGTGGATGAGTGCGTCGTGCTTACAGCCAACCTCTTGGGGACCTCGACAGGGCGGGCGGGCAGGCCGGTGCATCAGCGGCGGTGTCTCTTGCCATTTACGGCGCGTCGGTCACCTGGTCCGTACTGCGGGACCGGTGATTACCTCTGGGCCGAACGACATGGCCTTTGATAACTGGGGCTCGGTCGAGCGCTGGATCGCCACCGGACAGGTATGTACGTATGGCCCGAGCGGCATCGGCTTTGTGTATTTCGGCACCCTGGGCCTGCTGCCTTGCAAAGGCCCGATCGTAACCTTTGACGCGGGAGCACGCGGGTTCAACGTCTACACCGGCACGGTACGCCCGGCGGACTTCGGCCGCGTCGTCACGCAGTGGGATGGGGTCGTGGGTGTACGGATTGCGCAGCCTATTGGGGAAGTGGAAGTGCGCTGCGGTGTCGAGACCTTCGGTGCAAGGGGCCCCTCGCTAGTGAAGGACACGCTTCAGACCCTGTCGGCGGTTGCACTCAGCATCAAGCGGGGCGGTTCGGCGAAGCGTATTCGCCTGCATGCGGGCTAAGAACTCACGGCGGAAGAACGCAGCCGCTGGAGCAATTGGGATCGGATCAATCGTTCCAGGTAACTGGCGGCTTCGTCACGCCGCAGGATCCCGGGTTGCCACTGGTTCACGAATCACTCCGCACCTGATTGTTCGCGCAGCGAGCGAAGGAATCGCAGGGGAGCGAACGTCTGCGATAGTTGCCTATACTTCCTATGTGAACTCTGGAGACGAACTCGCATCAAGGAGCCAGGGAAGCGCTTGCAACTCGAATCGACTACGATCTCCAGGAAGCAGCGAGTTGAGTGGCTTCCCAAGCCAGATGCAAAGAGCATGGGCAAGTAGCTGCCTGGTCGGATGGGCGATCTGTGCCCTGCTGCTCACCCTGAGCGCCGCAGCGCAACGAACCCAGACGATTCGGCAGATGGTTCACGCGACCTGGACGGGGCGCAACGGCGCACCTCAGGGCATTACGGCCCTTGCCCAAACACCAGACGGCCGGCTCTGGATCGGTACGGTCGCAGGTCTGTACTCCTTTGATGGGTACGCCTTCAGACGATTTCCTCTCCCCACATCATCGGGGGTCTCTGTGATCTCCCGCAAGGTACAGTCTCTGTTCGTTTCACGGGAGGGTGGGCTGTGGGTGATCGGACTGGCGAAAGGTGCGGTGTACATCAAGGACGGAGTGGGCCAAGATGCGGGCCTGTTCGAAGGCAAGCACGCTCGCTTCGACAGTCTTCAGGAGACTGCCGCCGGGCGGACGTGGGCGATCCTGAATGACCACTCGATCGCCTGGTGCGATCGGGATCACGTCTGGCACACCACGATAGGTCCGGTAGCGCAACCGATCCTAGTTTCGGGCATCTTTCTCGATTCTGATGAGACCTTTTGGGCGGTAATTGACGATCATCTCTATCGACGCGCAGTCACCGCCGCGGCATTCACCGAAACGAGCGTTATCGCGGAGGGTGGCATTCACTTTGCAGAGTCCGCGGATCGAACGCTATGGCTCGTCGGGCAAATGTCGAAACGCTACAAAGGGGAGATACGCGGCGTTGATCTCCGTCATCTGGATCTCGATGGTCGCGCGCTCACCTTTCCGTTCACTCACAGCGACGTCAACGCGATCCTGGTCTCTCGTGGTGGCGCTTTGTGGATTCTGGAGAACGATATTGGAGCCTACGGAGACCGAACTCCGGGGTTGACGAGGCATGAATGGAGCGCGAAGGCCTGGCAAACTGATCACATCACAAGCGCCCAGGGGCTTGGAGACAGTGACTCGCACGCAATGATCGAAGATGCCGATGGCAGCATCTGGATTGGCGGCGAGCGGCAACTGGAGAGATTTCGTCCTTCGACCTTGGTGCCGCTCGACCCGGGTCGTGTAGGCAGTTCGTGGATACTTTGCGCGAATCCCCGCGGGGGATTATGGGTTGGCAGCCGTTCCGGGCTTCTGATGCACGTGTCAGATGGAAAGCAGGTCCAGGTGCATGGGCAGGACGGGCCGTACAAGCTCGTGTGCCGCAATGACGAGAGCGCATGGATGCTGGACGCCCGCGGCCTGTCGCTTATCCAGGGAACAAGCATTCATCGCCTGCCACTTCTCTCCGGTCACGGGCCCTACCTCGATAACTGGGGGTTTTCGGATGTTCTCGAGACCAACGATCACCGCCTGATCGTTGCGGAGCATGGCGCCAGCGAGTCGAAGCTCTGGGAGTTTCAACGCGGCAAGTGGCGGCCCTTTTCTCCCGAACTCAATGGAGTTCCCATTCACGCTTCTGTTGAGAGAGCGACAGGGGAACTCTTGTTCGGAGGCCTGGATGATTCCCTTTTCTCCGTTGAAGGCGAACACTCCAGACGAGTACCCGTGCTTGGCGGAACGTTGGGAAATATCTTGGCATTTCAGCAGACTTCGACAGATGTCTTTGCCCTAGGTGCAGATGGAATTGCCGTCTACAGATCAGGTGCCTTCCATCGCCTGCTATTTGCCCTGCCAGAGAATGCCGAGATGGTGTCCGGTATGGTGCAAGCGCAGGAGGGTGATACGTGGCTTAACGGCCGGAATGGCATCGTTCATGTTGCTGCAGCTGAGTTGGACGCCGCGCTTGCGGATCCGAAGCACCGAATCGTTAGTTCAGAGCTTCACGAAGGTGACTTCGTAGGACCGTCGATCTCAGGCATCACCTCCTCTTCAGCTGTGAAGGATGGCGAGGGAACAGTATGGTTTGGCACTTTGAACGGCGTAGTGTCTCTTGAACAGACCGCTGCGAAACTACCTGTAAAGGCACCGGATCTTCACCTCGAAACGGCCGACGCAGATGGCCGGACCTTTTCAGATCGGGCATCGTTGCCGCCTCATGTTGCCACTGTACGCATCCGGTACCTGGGCCTCAATCTGACCCGGCCAGAAGACGTGGTCTACAGCTATCAGATGCAGGGCGTGGATCGGGATTGGCAGAGCGTCGGGCGACGCACAGAGGCTGTGTACACGGGCCTGAAGCCAGCCGTATACCGCTTTCTCGTAAAAGCCTCTTATGGCGACGGCAACTGGACGCAGCCAGTCGAGCTGAGCTTTCAGGTACTCCCAGCTTTCTATCAGACCTGGTGGTTCGCCCTGCTCTGCGCGCTGACATGCCTCTTGTTTGTTACCGTGCTTGTCTGGCTCAGGCTACGATTTCTGGCCAGGTCCATTCAGGAGCGTGCTGAGCAAAGGGCCGATGAACGCATCCGCATTGCGCGCGATCTTCACGATACTCTGCTCCAGGGCATGCAGGGCCTGCTGATGAGCTTCCATGTCGCCGCTCAATCCGTTCCTACGGAGAGTAAACCGCGTGCATTGCTTGAGAGAGCTCTGCAATCGGCAGACCGCTTGCTCGTGGAAGGTAGAAACCGGGTTACTTCTCTGCGCGGCGAGGACTTGACGGTGGGTGCGGACCTGCTGACGTCTCTGAGACGTGCCGGGCAGGAACTGAACGGTGGTGATTACAAAATCTTCCATGCCACCAGCGACGGAGAGCCACGCCCGATGCAATCCGTCGCTCTTGGAGAGCTCTTCTTTGTTGGCCGAGAAGCCCTGACCAACGCGTATCGGCACTCTGGCGCGACCCGGATTGAGCTTGCACTGCATTACGGCCCAAAGAAGTTCACGATGATCTGCATGGACAATGGCCAAGGCATCAGAGCAGACGTGTCCGCTTCGCCTAGAGAGCATTGGGGAATTACAGGCATGATCGAACGTGTTCAGCGGCTTGGCGGGACCTGCAACATCGAAAGTCAGCCTGATGCGGGGACCAAGGTCGTCACTTCCCTCCCGGCTCGCGAGGTGTACGTCGACGTGGCCCCGTCTAGCTTCTGGCGATGGATGAAGTCGGGCAAGCCCAGAGCTCGCACTAAAGCTAGGCGGTAGGTTGGGGACGACCGTATCCGGGGGTAGTCCACATCTGCCGCGGATGCTCGGACGAGCTCTGCCTATCTCCACAGTGGAGTTGTTCGCGAACGGGAAACCGGCAGGTTCTGCGCCAGCGAGTTCCCGCGAAAGTGATCTCGCGAATCATCCGCGAGCAACTCCTTACGGCGCTTCGGGCGTGAAGCCTCTCCCGCCCCCGTAGCACCTGCGCCCGGCTCTGCCAGTATGCAGCGGGCGAGCCGAAACATACATAACTTCGGACTGGCTGTCGTTCTGCTGATTAGGTGGCGAACTTCTGTGCGGATCACTTGGCATTCCACTCCTGAAGCCTCGACCTCATCAGCCCTAATGAGCGCTTGTCGGCCTGAGAATACCGAGTTGTGTCCCGGCGAGCAGTCTCGAAACTCTCTTCATCTCCTGATCGCGTTTGACAATTATGCCAAACACCAGAACAGAAATGTGTCAGTCGCTTCGCCAAGCGACACCTATAACGAATCCGGCCCGTGATGTCACCGGCGTGAAGGAACACGTCGCAGGAGGGACCTCCCAGTTCTGATGGCCGGGCGTGTCACTGAGGTGTGATTTGACGAAGTATTTGTGATGCTATCTGTCGTATGGCATAGCGCACCCTCTAACTCGCTGACACTCGCTTGATGCTGCTAACGGATGAGTCAAAGAAGTCTACGTCGAGCTGCAGCGGTACGGCATCTGCGAACAGGAGGCGCGCAACCAGGCCGCCATCGCGCTTGCCCGCGAGTTCCACCTGCCGCTGCTCGCCACCAACGGCATCAGCATGGCGGTCAAGTTCGAGCGCGAGATCCTCGATGTGCTCACCAGCATCCGGCATGGCTGCTCACTCGACGAGGCTGGCCTGCTGCTCCAGCAGAACGGTAAGCGGTCCTGCGTTCTGCGACTGACATGCATGCTCTTTCCGCGGTGTGCCTGAGGCGATTGCCGCCACCGGCGAGCTCTCCAATCGGCTCACCCTTCAAATGAAAGAGATGGGCTATGAGTTCCCGAGCTACCCCGTCCCCGATGGCGAGAGCATGGACAGCTTCCTGCGCAAACGCATCTTTTAGGGCGTAGCTCGACGCTATGGTGCCAAGGCAAACGCAAGACTACGGGCAAAGGCCGATACAGAGCTGAAGCTCGTTGCGAAGCTGGGGCTTGCTGGATACTTCCTGATCGTGTGGGACATCGTCGCGTTCTGCCGTTTGCTACTCACTCGGAATCAGTGCAGTCGATCCTGTCGGTATGGAGCTCCTCTTCGAGCGCTTTCTCTCGGAGGCGCGGGGAATGGCCCGACATCGATCTCGACCTGCCGTCAGGCGACGAACGCGAGCGCGCCATTCAGTACGTCTACGAGCGCTACGGCGAGCTTGGAGCCGCCATGTGCGCCTACGTCATCACGTAGCGTGGCCGCTCCGCTGCCCGCGAGGTGGGCAAGTCGCTTGGCTTCGATGCCGACATGCAGACCCGGCTTCCAAGGCTGGTCGGCTTCTTCGAGTGGAAGGGGCCGACCGACACGATGGAGCACCACTTCCGCCAAGCCGGTTTCGAGCTTCACCATCCGCGTATCGCCAAATATCTGGAACTGTCGATCCGCATGCTCGACCTGCCCCGGCATCTTGGCCAGCACTCCGGAGGCATGATCATCGCTCAGGGACAGCTTGCCTCCGTCGTCCCCATCAAATCCGCATCCATGCGAGGCCGGAATGTCGTGCAGTGGGACAAGGAAGACTGCACGGATATGGGTCTGATCAAGGTCGACCTGCTGGGTCTTGGCATGATGGCAGTCCTTAAAGACTGCGTCGAGCTCATCCCGAAGCACTATGGCAAGAAGGTCGACATCGCGCAGATCCCGCACGACGATTCCAAAGTATTCGAGTCGATTCGCCGGGCCGATACCATTGGCCTCTTTCAGGTGGAGAGTCGAGCTCAAATGGCACCCCTCCCTCGCAACAACCCTGACAAGTTCTACGACCTCCTCGTGCAGGTTGCGATCATCCGTCCGGGTCCGATCGTCGGCCAGATGAAGAACCCCTACATGGAGCGGAGGCAGGGACCGCAAGACATCGAGTACCCGCACCCGCTGCTTGAGCCGGTGCTGCGCCGCACGCTCGGTGTGCCCCTCTTTCAGGAGCAGCTGCTGCGCATCGCCATGGTCATCGCGAACTTCACCGGCGCGAGGCCGAGGAGCTGCGCCATGCGCTCGGCACTTGTCGCTCTGCAGAGAAAATGAAGGCTCTCGAAATTCAGCTCCGCGCGGGTATGGACGCCAACGGTGTCGGTCCCAAGGCACAGGAGGAGATCATCCTCGCTATCAGCTCCTTCGCTCTATGGCTTCCCGAAGTCGCATGCCGCCAGCTTCGCCCTGATTGCCTACGCGAGCGCCTGGCTGAAGTGCCACTACCTGTCCATCTTTACCGCAGCCATCCTCAACAGTCTACCAATGGGCTTCTACTCGGCTGCCGTGCTGGTGAAGGACACAGCGATACGGCTTGCGCATCAAGCCCGTCGATGTGCTGCGATCCGATTGGAACTGCATCCTGGAGCGTGAGCCGGATCAGTCGCTGTCGCTCCGGCTCGGGCTGCGCTATGTGCGCGGTCTGCGCTCCACCGTCGCGACGGAGATGGAGCGGGTCAGAGCCTTGCGGGCGTTCGGCTCGATCGAGGAGCTTGCGCGGCGAGTGCCGTCGCTCTCGCAAGCCAGCCTTTCCACGCTTGCCGAAACCGGGGCCTTGAACTCTCTAGGAGAGGAGGTTCACCGGCGGGACGCGCTTTGGCAGGTCGAACACGCCGTGCGTCAAGCCGGACCTCTGCTCTCTGAACTGGACGACGACGACGAACAAACCTCACCACTTCACCCGATGAACCCGGAAGAACGCATGGTCGCTGACTACGCCGGCACCGGCGTCACCGTCGGCCGTCGCCCGATGGCTCACTGCCGTGCCCGTCTCCATGGAATGAACGTCTTCCGCGCCGGAGACCTGAAGCTGGTATGTCACGGCGTGAAGCTCGCATCGCGGGCCAGGTGATTGCGCGGCAGCGGACCGGCACGGCCAATGGCTTCATCTTTCTCCCGATCGAGTACGGAACTGACATCGCCAACGCCATCGTCGATCTCGACCTCTACGAGACGAACCGATCGCTTGTCACCTACACCACGTTCCTGCTGATCGAGGGCGCTCTCCAGAACGTCGACAAGGTCATCCACATCCGTGCCAAGTACATCGAAGAACTCGAGGTGAGCGTTGCGCCTACGGTGTCTCCTGACTTCCATTAGGCCGCAGCCGTGAGCGAGCCCATGACCTCGCCCGGCGACAAGCAGCCGCCAAAGACTGGTGGCTCGAGAACGCCTGCCGTATCGCCGCCTTCCGGCTGCGGCAGCAGCGCTACATGAGCGCAAATACCGTGCCTATCCGCGAGCAGGTGCGCGATTGCGTTGAATTCGTCCGCATCATGTGGGACAAAATCGAACGGCACCTCAGAGAAGAGGAGCCATGATGAAGTCCAGCCGAGAAAATCGGCTCAGCAGCGCGTGGCGCTGCCCGTTCTGTAGCGGAGTAGTGGACGCTCGCACCTTCCGGCTTGATCCGCTCGATGCAACACAGCTAATTTGTTCGATCGTGCCTTGCGCTAACCTCGCGACTATCGGCGCCTGCAGATGTTGCCACCTGCACCAGAGGCAAAACGCAGCTTAGCGCGATCCCTGCTTCCACCAGGCAGCGGGGGCTTCAGTTCACGAAAGCGACGCGACTTCCACGTCGTAGATTTCCCTGTATTCCCTGTTCCTGCATGGGAACACTCTACCCTGGGTGTTTTGCCGCTCATAATGGGATTTCCAGGCTTAGTAAGTCACCGCGCCGCGAAACTTCCTGGTAACCAAGGTGTCACGTAGAGGGCGTTTCGCTCTGGACTGTGTGCACCGCCACACGTTGTGCCCCTTTGAATCATTTAGCACCCTAAGTAGCGGTTCGCTTGCGCCTATGACGAACCCGCGAGGGTATCTGTACTTAGCCCACGACGCTCACCTCGAAACGACCTCGGGAAAACGCTTGCCACCGCGTCAACTCTGTGCAGAGTCTCCGAAGTATCAGGGTCTCATCATCCCTTACTCATCTCCTCGCTAGCTCGGCATTGCAGCGGACCAGCACAGGCCTGAACAACGATGAGTTTTTCGTGACCGCATGCGGCCGGAGTGTATCCGTGTCGCCCAGCGTCGATTGCTGCACCACATTTTGAATCGACCATCCTGCGTACTGCGTCCGATAGGCACCACATACATGCACGTATCCTCCTCCGGTAAGCGTTCCGGGGCGAGTTGTTGAGCTTTATGGAGAATCAGAGAATGAGCCAGCAGCGTACGAACGCCGCAGCAGCAGTTAGTGACAATCCAAGGGTTGCAGGCGCGACCATCGTGCTCCTCCTCAGCGCAGGGCTCCTTGCAGGTTGTACCTCCAAGCCCCCAGCAGCACCACCACCACAGCCGCTGCCAGTCACCGTGGTCGAGCTTAAGCCTGCGGATGTGCCAATCTCTGGCGAATGGGTCGGCACGTTGGACGGGTATGTCAACGCGCAGATTCAGCCTCAGGCGAATGGCTACTTGATCAAGCAGGACTACCGCGAAGGCGCCCAGGTCTCGAAAGGACAGGTTCTATTCGAGATCGATCCTCGGCCGTTTCAAGCGGCACTCGCGCAGGCGCAAGGACAGTTGGCGCAGGCAAAGGGCCAGGTCGCGCAGGCACAGGCTCAGCTTGAGTTAGCGCAAATCAACGTAAATCGCGATACGCCTTTGGCGAAGGCACGTGCCATTGCGCAGAGCCAGCTTGATAATGACACGCAGCAAAAGGCACAACAGGAAGCGTCCGTTCAATCCGCTCAGGCATCGGTCGCCGCCGCGGAGGCTGCAGTTGCGAATGCCAAGCTGAACCTTGGATTCACTCAGGTTCGCTCGCTCATCACCGGCGTCGCTGGGCAAGCTACCTTGCAGGTCGGCAACCTCGTCAACACACAGTCCATCCTGACTTCGGTCTCACAATTAAACCCGATCAAGGCATACTTCTCCATCAGCGACAGTGAGTATCTGGCACTTGTGCAGCGGACTCGCGATGGTGGCGGTGACCTATTGAAGAACGCGTCTGCTGTGCCGCTGACGCTTATGCTCTCAAACGGTGACGCTTACCCTCTCAAAGGTCGTATAGCCTTCGTTGACCGTCAGATCAACGCACAGACTGGCGCCATTCGTATCGCCGCCTCCTTTCCCAATCCCGGCAATGTTCTGCGTCCAGGGCAGTTCGGCCGGATTAAGGCGGACACGCAACTGCGTCACAACGCGTTGCTGATCCCGCAGGTTGCCATCCAGGAATTACAAGGATTGCAGCAGGCGTATGTTGCCGGCCCTGATGGCAAAGCTCACCTGGTTACATTGAGACTTGGACCGCAGGTCGGAACGAACTGGCTTGTCGAAGATGGTGTTGCCTCCGGCGCTAGAGTTATAACAGACAATCTGCAGAAACTTGGCGAGGGTGTTCCCGTCTCCCCACATGCGGGTTCGCCCGCTGCGCCCACCAGTCAAGCGACTACATCAGCCGGGAGGTAACGCGTGTCAAAGTTCTTTATCAATCGGCCTATCGTCGCGATCGTTATTGCCATCCTGACCGTGATTCTCGGCACGGTGTCGATGTTTACGCTCGCCACCTCGCAATTCCCCGATATCGTTCCTACAGAAATTCTGGTAACCGCCACCTATCCAGGCGCCGATGCCAAGACGCTGGCCCAAGCTGTCTCAACGCCAATCGAGCAGCAGATGAATGGCGTCGACAACATGATCTACATGAACTCAGTCAGCGCCAATAACGGCGTAGTCCAGCTGTTCGTCGATTTCGACGTCAAGACCGATCCCAACATCGATCAGGTGCTTTCTCAGCTTCGCGTTGATCAGGCGCAGTCACAACTTCCAGCACAAGTAACAACCGCAGGGCTGACAGTGCAAAAGGCATTGACCTCTCCTCTAATGCTCGTAGCCGTCAATTCGCCTGGAAATAAGCTGAGTCAGGATTTTCTGACTAACTATGCGATCATTAATCTCCAGGATCAAATCACACGAGTTAAGGGAGTATCTCGCGTACAGATTTTTGGTGGCCAATATGCGCTACGTATCTGGGTCGATCCAAACAAGCTAGCAAAGCTTGGGGTCACTGCACCTGAAGTTATTGCGGCGATCCAAACGCAGAATAACGTCAATCCCGCAGGGCAGATTGGTGCTGAACCCATACCGAAGGGCCAGCAGTTTACCTATACCGTTCGCACGCAGGGTCGTCTGGTAAAGCCTGAGGAGTTCGGCAACATCATCCTCCGCGCAAATCCTGACGGCTCCATCCTGCACCTGGCGGATGTCGCCCGCATCGAGCTCGGAGACCAAGCCTACGCCATCTCTGGCCGCTACAATCAGAATCCCTCCGGTATCATGGCCGTGTATCAGCTTCCGGGTTCGAACGCCGTCGCGACCGCAGCCGCTGTCAATGCACGAATGAAGGAGCTCTCAGCAACGTTCCCAGCTGGTATCTCGTATAACGTGCCACTGGATACGACAAAGGCTGTTAGCTCGGGCATTCACGAGATCGTTATTACGCTGCTCGAAGCTCTCGCCCTTGTCGTCGTGGTCGTGTTTATCTTTCTCCAGGGTTGGCGAGCTACGCTGATCCCGCTGCTGGCTGTGCCGGTCTCCCTCATTGGAACTTTCATCATCTTCCCGGCTCTCGGCTTTTCCATAAACACGTTGTCGCTCTTTGGTCTCGTGCTCGCGATTGGCTTGGTGGTTGATGATGCCATCATTGTCGTTGAAGCTGTCGAACACCACATAGATGAAGGCATGGACCCCAAAGCGGCGACTATTAAGGCGATGGAAGAAGTTGGTGGACCAGTCGTCGCCATCGCACTCATTTTAGCGGCCGTCTTTATTCCAACGGCATTTATTCCAGGCATTACCGGTCGGCTCTACCAACAGTTCGCGGTGACGATTGCCATCTCGGTGCTTATATCTGCCTTCAACGCGCTTACTCTTTCCCCAGCACTGGCTTCCCTACTGCTCAAGCCGAAGGATAAGAAACAGAAGCCCGGCTTATTTGGCAGAGCGTCTGCACTATTCAATAACTTCTTCGGTCGCACGACAGAGAGCTTCGTCCACACCTCGGACGTGCTTATTCACAAGTCGTATCTGGCGATGCTGGGCATTGTGATCATCGCGATTCTTGGCATCTTTCTTGGCAGTACGCTTCCTGGAGGCTTTCTCCCAACCGAGGACCAAGGCTACATGTTTCTCGCACTGCAGCTCCCCGATGGAGCCTCGGCGCAGCGCACAGATGCAGCTCAACAGAAGATCACTGCCGCACTACTAAAGACGCCTGGTGTCGAAGGCGTCATCGCCGTTACTAACTTCTCTCTTCTCACGCAAGTACAAAGCACAAATCAGGGCTTCTTCTTTGTTGCGCTTAAGCCTTGGGAGGTGCGGAAGAGCAAGGAAGAACAACTGAACTACATCACGGCCAATTTAGGGAAGCAGCTTGCGGGAAACTCAGATGGAATTGCCTTTGCCTTTCCACCACCTTCCATTCCAGGTATTGGAACCTCAGGCGGTGTCACCATGGTGATTGAAGATCGCTCCGGCAAAGACGATCCGGAGATTCTAACCAAGAACCTGATGACCTATCTCGGCGCCATCAGCAAGCTGCCGGAGGTTGCTTTTGCGCTTCCGTCGTACTCTCCCGCAGTCCCACAGCTTTACGCCAATGTGGATCAGGAGAAGGTTCTGCAGCAGCAGGTTCAACTGTCGGACGTGTACACTACCATGTCCACGTTCATGGGCGGTTATCTGGTCAATTACTTCAATCGCTTTGGCCGACAATGGCAGACTTATGTGGAGGCGGAAGGTACGTCACGTACGGACATCAAGAACATCGACCAGTTCTACGTGCGAAGCGCGAATGGTGGACAGGTTCCGCTCGGTTCACTGGTTCATGTCAAACAGATCACTGGACCTGAATACATCTTCCGCTTCAACGAATACAACGCGGCGCAGGTCAACATCACCGCCAAGCCCGGCTATAGCTCAGGACAGGTCCGTGCCGCGCTGGAGAAGACCTTCGCTGAGACAATGCCACCCGGTGCCGGATTCGACTATTCCGGCATCTCCTACCAGGAAGACATGGCACAGAAGGGCGTACCCACCTACGCCGTTTTCGGGCTTTCGCTCCTGTTTGTCTTTCTCATTCTGGCTGCGCTATATGAGTCGTGGACGCTGCCCTTCAGCGTTCTTCTCAGCACACCCGTGGCTATTCTCGGCGGATATGTTGCACTCCACATCCGCTCACTTGAGAATGACATCTTCGCCACGATTGGTGTCGTCATGCTGATCGGCCTCTCCGCGAAGAACGCTATCCTTATTGTTGAATTTGCCAAGACAAACTATGAAAGCGGTATGAGCATTGCAGAGGCTGCGTTGAGCGCCGCTCGCCTTCGCTTCCGTCCGATCGTCATGACGGCACTCGCCTTCGTCTTCGGCTGCCTTCCACTGTGGACTGCCACTGGGGCTGGCGGCGCTTCACGCCGCATTCTCGGAACGACGGTGGTTGGTGGAATGTTCCTCTCGACCGCGATCGGCTTGATCTTCATTCCAGTCACATTCTCCGTCGTCGAGTACATTTCGCATCGCTTCCGCAGAGGCGGAAAAGGTACAACCATGGATTCCAAGATGGACTTTGATCCAGTTGCCGCCGGCAAAGCAGCCGGCGGCGGACCGAAGCCTTCGACTCTGACGCCGGGAGGTCATGCATGAGGCGTCCTTCTCTCTGGTCAAGATATAAAGGCATGACGGGGGCAGCTGTTATCCTTGCCAGCGCTCTTGCGGGCTGCAACATAGGTCCTAAGTACAAACGCCCGGTCTATCAGGCAGCCCCGACGTTCCGCGGCGCGGATGAAGCAGCCGTGACCAGCGACGCGCAGAACTCTCTCGGCGATGAACAATGGGCCCAGATCTTTCGTGAGCCTGAATTGCAAGCGCTTATCCGGACGGCGCTCGCAAACAACTACGACATCCATATTGCCGCGCAGCGTGTCCTGGAGCAAGAAGCACAGATTCAGATCACACGCTCACAAGAGTTCCCCACTGTTTCCGTTGGAGGGACAGGCATTGGCGCCTCTTTCAATCCCTCAACGCTGGGCTCGGGCAACGGAAGCAACGGAATCTCAAGCCCACTCTCCTTCGGTTCGTTCAACCTCTCTGCCGCGTGGAATCCGGACTTCTGGGGACTTTATCGAAAGCAGACCCAGGTGGCCCGTGCACAGCTGCTCGCACAAACCTGGGCTCAACGAGCTGTTCGTCTCTCGCTTGTGCAGAACGTTGTGACGACTTATCTCCAACTGCGCGCCCTCGATCGGCAACTTGAGATCACGAAGCAAACTCTGAAGGCTCGCCGGAACTCCGTTCAGCTCACGCAGACGCTTGCTGATGGAGGCGCAGCACCGCTCTCGGATCTGCGGGAGGCAGAGCAGTTACTCTATACGGCAACTTCCCGGATCCCTCAGATAGAGCAACAGATTCAGCAGCAGGAGAATGCAATGAATTTGCTGCTTGGCGGAAATCCAGGTCCTGTCGTTCGACCGAACGCTAGCGCTCTGACACCTCCGCCGCAGGATCTTCCTACTGGTCTTCCAACACAACTCTTAGAACGGCGGCCGGACATCCAGCAGGCCGAGGCGGCTTTGATCGCAGCGAACGCTCAGATTGGCGTGGCGCGAGCGCAATTTTTTCCACAACTCTCCATCAGTGCCTCGGGTGGCGTAGGCGGAGACAGTCTTTCCAGTATCTTCAGTCCCGATGGCAAGACAATCTATGGTCTTGGCTCGCTCGCTCAGCCGCTGTTCGAGGGAGGCAGGCTACGCGGGCAGCTTAACGTTGCGAAAGAGACGCAAAAGGAAGATGCCTTTGCTTACCAGAAGACGATCGCCACAGCACTTCACGACGTCTCGAATGCTCTCATCGCTCTCAACAAGCAGCGGGCATACCGAGAGCAGCAAGAGAAGCTTGTAGCGGCCGCGCAGGACTCCACGCGCCTCGCCCGCTTGCGCTATCAGGGTGGCGCGACCGCTTACCTGGAGGTTCTTACCACCGACACCAGCTTGTTCACAGCGCAGTTGAATCTTGTCTCCGCACAACAGGGCGAAGCTCTGACCTTAGTTCAGCTTTACAGTGCCCTAGGTGGTGGATGGCAATGAACTCTCCAACTCTTTGACTGACAGCGTTCCGTGTAGAGCTCTTCGGATCGCTCCATGCGGCTGAGTTCGCCTAGCTAATCAGCTGGAGGCTTCCTCTTCAGTAGCGGCCAACCGGATTGCAGTCGCCGCTTCGACCCCTATAACTAAACGACTTCCTTATTACATTCTGCCTGCCGCGAACACCGCTTCTCCCCAGGAGCAGCGGTGTTCGCGGCGGTGTCCATGAGGGAATCAGACGGGAATAAAGAAGTTCCTCCTGTGTTCTCCCTAGAGGAATCCGCGCCTGAAGCGCACGTAGCAGAACGAAGTCTCGAGATGGCGGACAGCTATGACAACCCCAGAACAAATTGGACGATATCGCGTTACAGGCGAACTTGGCCGCGGCGGTATGGGAGTTGTGTATCGGGGCGAGGACCGTCTGATCGGCCGCGAAGTTGCCATCAAGACTCTGACTGAGGCAACTCCGGAGCTACGTGAGCGGTTCTTCATCGAGGCACGATCGGGCATTCTAAGCCATCCCAATATAGTCACGGTCTACGAACTCGGCGAGCATGAGGGAAGCCCCTTCATCGCCATGGAGTTTGTAGGTGGAGAGTCGCTTGAGAAGCTTCTGCGCGCGCGCAGAAAGCTACCGTTGCTGGAGGCCCTTTCGATCATGGAGCAGCTGTGTTCCGGGCTCGGTCACGCCCATGGACATGGAGTCGTGCACCGAGATGTAAAGCCCGCGAACATCTTGATTCGCCCTGACGGTCGGGTGACCATTGTCGACTTCGGTATTGCGCGACTTGCGGATCAGACTCGGCAGCTCACAAAAACGGACGCACTGCTGGGGACCTTTCACTACATCGCTCCGGAACGCCTGAAGGGTGAGGCGAGTGATGGCCGGGGCGATGTCTGGTCGGCAGGCGTGATCCTCTATGAAATGCTGACGGGCGAGCTTCCGTTCAAGGGCGACGATGTTTCGTCGCTCTACCGGATGATCCACGAACCCTATGTCGCGTTGACCGAATACGTGCAAGACCTTCCGGAAGGTTTGAGCGCCGTGCTCGACAAGGCACTTGCGAAGCAAGTTGAGGATCGCTACCGAACAGCGGAAGAGGTTAGCTTCGATCTGCAGGTGATCGCTGAAGGACTGAAGCACGACCGAGTTAGCATTTTGATCGAGACAGCTCGCCGCCTCACGGAAGAGATGCAATTTGCAAGTGCTCGGACGGTCCTGCTTCAGGCCCAGCGCATTGATCCGGGAAACGTTGATGCGAAATCACTTATCTATGACGTGCAGGAGCGCTTGAGCCGTCTGCAGCGCAGTGAACAGCTGCGTCAAATCGTGGAGCAGGCACACAATGCCCTTGGCGATCGCCGGTGGGATGATGCCATCCTGTTCTTTCAGCAAGCCGTCAAACTTGATGCCGACGATGATCATTCAGTGGACGAACGTCTCCTATACGCGCAGGAGCAAAAACGGCAACAGCAAAGGGTCGCATCCCTTTGCGAGCAGGCAAGCGAAGCGCGGAGTCGAGGTGACCTGACGCAGGCGCAGGAGTATCTGACGCAAGCTCTCAGGATCGATGGGCAGAACACCGATCTGCGAAATGCTCACTCCGTTATTCTGCGAGAAATTGAGCGCAGACAGAGGGGATTGCGGGTCGAAGAGCTTCTGCGAAGTGCTCGCGAGAGTTTCAGCGAGCAGCGGTATACGGAGGCGATCGACCATCTGCGAAAGGCTGCCGACTTTGACCCCACTCAAACAGAGGTACAGCAGCTACTCTTCACGGTGGTCACACGGCAAAAAGAAGAACGCAGGCAGCAGCTGCTCGACAAGGTCGCAGCTGAGATCCAGGAGTGCCTTGCACGTGAGGATTTCGTTGTGGCGCAGGATCGCATTCTGAGAGCGCTCGAGACTCTGCCAGGCGAAGGCCTCTTACTGCGGCTCAAGGCCGAGGCGGAGTCGAAGAAGCGAGATTTCGATACCGAGCGAATCGTACGACAGGTCATGTTCGAGGTGCAGGAGCTCTTTTCGGACGATCCGGCAGTTGCATTGAAAGCTGTCGAGCGAGGACTTCAGGACGCCCCCGAGAGCGAGGTATTGAAGCAGTCCAGGTCACGGCTTCAGGAGCATCTGAATCATCTCGAGATTGCCGCGGCGCGAGCAGACGCACTGGTTAAGGCGCATGCCGCAATCGAACAGCGAGAGTTTATTGAGGGAAGGCGCGTGCTTGAGCTTGTGCTCGGCGCACACGGGGCGAATGACGAACTAAGCCAACTTCTGGCTGTTGCGAGGGCCGGACAGGAGAAGCAAGAGCGCGAGGCGGCGCTCCTACGAAAGATGCAGGAGACGCACACCGCAATCGAGCACGCTGTTGCTTCCTTCAGCAAATCGCTCGCTGCCGGCGACCTGAAACGCTGCATGCAGCCGCTTGAAGAGATCACAAGACGGCTTGGTGCAGAAGAGGGTGTAAAAGAGGCTGTTATTGGTTGCAAGGCTAAGAGAGGTGCCGCGGCGGAACAGCGCCTCGTAAGAGCAGTGGAAAGTGCTCGCAGACTGCTCACGCAGGGCGAGATCAAAGAAGCTTCAGTACAGCTGCGCCGCTCGGAGTTCGCCCTTCCCTTCGCGACTCCAGCTCTGAGTAGCGAGTACGACCGCACGAAGGCTGAGCTGGCGACGGCCATACATGCGAGGAAGAAAGATCGTCCGTCGCTATCTCTACTTAAGAAAGGACAACTAATACGTTACGCGGCTCTTGTCCTGACGCTCTGCATTGTGTTCGCAGCCGCCGCGCTTTTTCGATCACACCATCATAGAACCCCAGCGCAAGTAACTCTTGTGCGCACACCCTCGCGTCAACCTGCGTCATTGCCAGTCGCTGTGCAGCGGACGGATATGGAGATCAACGCGACTCCCTGGGCAAGGGTGGTGCGTGTAGAAGGCGAAGGTGGCCAAGACGTTCCATTACCGAAAGAGCGTCCCGCTACGCCGCTACGATTGGACAACGTAGCGCTGGGCAAATACACTATCACTCTTTCCGATCCCAGTGGCGGTTCGCATACGACCGAGTGCCGCATATCGATGACCGATCATCTCTGCATAGCAGTTGTATACGCAATTGATCTGCGCCAATTGCTGACGGGAGATCGCCTGTGAGAGCCGTCGCTTGGCCCGTGCTCTTATTATTGATCGTGTCTGCCCCTGGTCCGACGTACACCCCGGCTCCACGCGCCAGCCAAAGCGCTGACGATCTGCGCGATCTGGCAAACAAAGCAAAGGATACGGGAGACCTGCTAAGTTCAACGAGCTTCATCTGTCAAGCAGCTATCCGGGACGATAGGTACGCGAAGCGTTGCGAGAAGTCGAGGGTGGATCTGGAGAGGGCACTCGCTCAATATCAAGCCGATCTCAACATGGGTCGCACTGAAATCGAACGCAAGGATTATGGAGGAGCGATCCGCGACCTGAGCCGGATTACCTTCGGCCCCAACAAAGACGAGGCACTTGAACTGCTGCAACAGGCCCGCGTAGGAAGCGGACAGATCTCGCCAGAAGCAGCTAGTCAGATGACCCTCGCTGCCGCGCAAGCGGCGTATGAAGCTGGCAACTTCGATCGTGCTGAAGCCCTGCTGAAGCGGGTACAGACACCTGGGGTCCGCTATGCAGCCAACCAGATTCTGACAAATATGTCGGTTTACCGAGACACCATGAAGCAGGCAGACACTCTAGCGCACAATGGAGACTACAAGGATGCGGCAGCCAAGTACGGATTTGCTTCCGCGATCCAGCCGAAAGGTCCCGGTCAACCGCAACAGCGTCTGCGTGACGCACAGGATGCAGAGTTGAGGCTCGAATCCGCGAAAGAACAGCAGATGGCGAGTCAGCGACTCCAAGAGCAGCAAGCGGCTGCAACGAAAGTGAAGCTCGGAACATTGCAATCGCCGTTCCAGGCTCAAATGAATGACGCGTCTAAGATCAAGACATCCCTGGCGGTAGCGCAAAAGTTTGAATCGGCAGGCCAGTTGAAGGCTGCGCTTGAGGCCTATGAAGCCGTCCTAAAGCTGGATGCACGCCAAAAGGTCGCCCTTACCGGAAAACAGCGCTTATCTGCCGTCGTAAAGACAGATCCACGAACGGTTGAACATCTCTTGATCCAAGGTGTCACCGACTTTTACGCCTCTCGCTTTCAACAGGCAAATAATGGCTTTCACTCCTACCTTTCGGGAGGAGGAAAGCAGCACTGCGCCGCCGCTCACTTCTTCTTTGGGGCATCCCTCCTGTCGCAAGCCATGCTGGATGATCCAGCCGACACCGATAACCTGAATAAGCTACGTCAGCAGGCGCAACAGGAATTTGTTGCGGCCAGGCAGCAACACTACCTTGCCCCTGAGACGTTCATCTCGCCGAAGATTATGGCCGAATGGTCGAGAACAGGTGCTCAGCCATGAAGAGCAGCCCGAGTCTGCCGGAAAGCCATCCAGCCTTAAGGATTGGACTTAGACTAGAAGCCGCGGGGCTCTCCGATGTGGGCTGCAAACGCACAAACAATGAAGACAGCTTCGGGTATGACTTAGACTCGAACATCTTTATTGTTTGCGATGGGATGGGAGGGATGGCGGCTGGCGAGGTTGCGAGCGCCGTGGCGGTGGAGCAGGCTCTAAAAACGTATTGTGACTCCTGCCACACGTCCTCGGAGCCAGAGGCACGCCTCCACGCAGCAATCACCAGCGCAAACCGTTTTGTGTGGCATCTGGCGCAGAGCCGTCCGGAACTTTACGGCATGGGAACAACTCTGGTCGCGGCGTGTGTCCATGGCGACCAAGTCGTGATCGGCAACGTTGGTGACAGCCGAGCCTACTTTCTGCGTGATGGTGCTTGCGTGCAGATCACGAAAGATCATACCTACGTAGCAGAACAGGTCAGCGCGGTGGAACAATCCGTTTCGATCCAGCAATTCATTACACGTGCGATTGGAGCAGATTCGATGGTGGAGCCCGACTTCTTTGTGGCCGAAATCCGAACAGGCGACATTATTTTGCTCGCGACTGATGGACTTACACGGTATGTAAACGCAGACGTGATCACACATCATGAGCAGATGGCCCAAACTCTCGAAGACCTATGCTGCGGTCTCCTCAATGTGGTCCAAGCTCAGGGAGCAGACGATAATCTGACCTGCGTTGCTGTGCGCATTCTGTAACTTTCCCGCAAACACTTGCCACGCGTCGTCCAGCCGGAGACTTCCCGTGCTTCGTCGCTCCACGGGGACCCATGCACCGAAGGCGTCGCGTCACTGCGCCACCTGTGCGACGCAGTGAAGTCCGGCGAGCGAGCCAGGCACGAGGATACTCGCCGCGGGCCCGGAGATCTCGATTCGTTCGGTTAATGGCGTGCCGTTCACAATGATAGGTGTGCCTGAGATCTCTAGCGGATAAGCAAGGCGAACAGGCGTTGCAGTCTGTTCCACTCGGCCTCTATCCACAAGATGAAACAAAGACCAGTTTCCCGAGAATTGCAGTGGGAGGTTGTTACTTCCGTAGCTTGCAATTAATTGGGCCTGTTGTGCAGTCTGCGCCGACCAGGTGAACTGCGTGCTGACATCGCTGCCCGATAAGCGCTGTGCGTCAAGAGCAAGTGTTACGCCTTGAATGCCAGGCGATGGCGGGATATGCGCGGTAAAGTTCAGCGTCGGTGTAGCTGCTCCATTTGCAAAAAGAGCGTTGGACAGTGCTGCGGCGCGATTGAAGAACTCAATGAATTGCGAGGTCGGCTTCAGAACGGCGAGGGGAGAGGCCACCCAACGATCACCTTGCTGCACAAGCTGTGGTTTGAGGCTCGCTTCATAGAACTGCCACAGCAGTCCTGTGGCCGGCTTGAGCGCATTCGTGACTTCGGCCGGAGTTGCCTCAAGAGTCGCTTTCCGATCAAAGGGGAATTTGGCGAGGATCGGAGCTAAATTCGAGCAGAAAGCTCGACCCGCCAGATTGATCTGTTCCGGTGCTGCGCCGCGTATTGCATCCTCGACCGAAGTGATCGGCTCCTGCATGAGCTTTGTAAGGGTCTGTTCCACGTGTGCCTGAGTATTGATATCAAAGGCCTGAGCGGTTTGGCTCACAGCCGCATGAGCACTTATTGCCGCGGCAATCACGGGTTGAGCTGCTGATGGATTGTTCGGAGCGGAGACGTCTTGAGTAAATTGCGACACGGCTCCACTCAAACCGATCAAGCCGTTCACATAAACTGTGTTTCCAGAACCGATCAATCTATCCTTCACTGTTGGCGGCACAAGGGCCTGTGCGGGCTGGAACTCGTGTGCGACTAAGTCACCAGCTACTGCTGTATTGCTTGACGCGGTCGCAACAAGGGCCAGCAGAGCTGAGTTAGGTGAGGATAGGCTTTGCAGCTTCTGATGAGCGTCAGCTAAGCTTCGGTATCGAACCACCGTGGCGGAACGCAGATATTGGAGCCATTGCTCCTTGAAGTCAGATAGGTAGCGGGCTCCGAGCTTCTGCCCAAGCGCCTGCCCCTGAGTTGATGCGGCAACCTGTTCTCCAAGCACCCAGGTTTCGCCAGTAAAATACTGGTCGGGATGCTCCACGGCTCGCTGTACAAAGACAAATCCCGCCCGGCTAAATGCCCCCGGCACAACGTGCGACTCAATTACAGTCGCCACCGAGCCTGGAAACATGTGATTAAAATCTATCGCTGGCGAACCCTGTGAAGCTGCCGCAAGGATGTTCTGGTAAATGCGATCTAGACTCCCGAAGCTATTCAGGTAGCTGCGCGCACGAGTGATCGCAGTTAGGTCTGGACTCTGATCATAGAGCTGCGCGGCGCGGAGCTCTTCACCATAAAAGCGAAATTGCTGATCGGCTAGTTGGAGTTGCCTGTCACTTTCTGTGTGTTGGCCATTGAGCCAGAACTTCTCCAGCACAGGTGCAAGGAAAGCCGAAGTGCTGAATTGGTGATAAGACGTAGTGATCAGATAAGCGCGAAGCGGAGAGTAGACCGCACGATAGTCGGCATCCGCAGGCGCAATAGCTGGCAGGCTGGTCAGAGCCCTTTGCATGTTCTCTTGTGTGCTTGCGAGCAGGAGCCAGTGAAATCGTTCTAAGTACAGTTGGCGTGCAGGACCGATCAGCGAGTCTCCATAATAGAGACCCCACCGAGACATTAGCGGAGCTCCGTCTCGATTAAACTGCTCAAGCTCGAGTAAGGCAAGCCGGAGTTGATCGAGCTCGCCCAGTTGAACACTTGAGGCAAGTGACACAGGAGCCGCAGTTGCTGGGAGAGAGGCGGCGGCGGCGCGGATCACGCCTTCCATGCGCGCATTGTTTCTGTACGAGATTGTGAGACAGATGCCCCAAGCGAGTAGAAGGGACGACGTTGCTATCAGCAGGCCCCGGCGCAGCAATGAAACACGTACGCTTGATGAATTCGTAAGCTTACGTTCCTGCTGCGCCAAAAAGACGTCTGGAAAGATCCTTGGCAGGAAGCACCATTGTGCGATGCGGCGGCTGACACTCTGTGGGAGAGCGGTGGATGCCTCCGCGATCTCGATCTGCTGCAATGAAAGAATGCCTGTTGCCGCACCTTTGCTTAAAACGCGGCCCGGCACAGCGGCAGGAGCGCTGATAGCCTGCTCAATAATTTGCGCGCGAACTCCTACGCAGAACAAGCCGCGTAGAGAAGGATTAACGTTGAGGTGGCTTGGACGTGCGAGCTCAACGAGATAGCTAGCTAGATTACTCCGAAGCTTCTGCAGTTCACGCGGGAATTGATAGATGAGAGGTATGTGGTCGGATGCTGCTTCGCGGCCAAGAACCTCCAGCCTAAACTCTGTCAGCGAAAAAAAGAGCTTGTCCAGCGCTGAGGACAGAACGGCCGAGGCGTGCTCCGCGTAGACGCCCTGTGTGAGAATGCCGGAGGGAAGCAGCACACCGAGACGCTCGGAAGCCTCAGCGTTGTTGAGGTTGCGCGTGTATTCAGCAAAGCCGGGGACTCGATCCAGTTTTGTGAGCAGCACATGCACCGGAAGCTCCGCCCCGAGGTGATCTGCAATCTGGCGAAGCACAGCGTTAGTCTCTCGGCCAAGCGCCGCAGAAGCTTCAGCCGCATTCACTCCGAAGAACGATTCGCTGCTGACGCACACAACCGCGGCGCGCAACGGACGCGTTACGCCGAAGACAGATCGCAGAAGCTTTGGTCTGGTACGACGGACGAGGACGTTTGCGAGGCTTCTCCAATGCGGAGTCCCTGGCGCAAGCGCCTCCCCGGCATCAACGAGTAGCGCGCCTTGCGCATACCAGAGATTGACGACTCGGGTGGAGGCGATCACTTCGTCCTGATAGGCCTGCCCGGCAAGGAGCTCAGGATCAAGTCCTGATTTCAGGATCATCGTTGTTTTCGCGCTGTTTGACGATCCCAGAATATATAGCAGGGGGATTGTGTGAAGCGAAGGAGAAACACCCACACCGTGGGAGCCTGCGAGACGCTGCTCAGCCTCTCGCAACAGTGCGGTGAACTCTAAGCTCCTCGTTGCTGACCTTGAGGGGGAGCCGGATTCAGCGCGACGTGACCATAACCAATAGACAAAGAAAGCGGTCGCAGCACCGAGCAGAACAACGCCGATACGAAAGAGAAGAAGTGGCGTGCCCTGCAGATGGAGCGCGGGTGCGGCCAGCCAGATCAGCAGCGTGGAGAGCAGCAGAAAAAGTGCGGGGTATAAGTACAAAGCCACGTGAACTCCTAGAGCCCGTTAAGGGCACTCCCCCGCAGAGCGTCGATGCCGGATGAGAGCAAGGCGTGATATCCCGTAAAGGCAATCAGCAATAGAGCGACGAACGCGCAGGCGGTCCAGAGAAGATATCGGTTGAATGTTTCGGGAGATCGGTGGGAGTCTGCGGACGGCAGCTCTTCCGCAACCAACCGGGCATCACCCCGAATACGCCGGATGCGCTTGCGCGCTTCCCGCAGCTGGGCGTACAGCTCTCCACTTCCTCCAAGAGCATGCCTGCCCCTGTAACCGAGCAGAAGGCAGAGACAGTAGAGCTCCAGAACATCGGCCAAATGAGGAGAATCAGGCTGTCGAAGATAATCGCGGAGATTGCGGAAGAAGGTCTCCCCTGCAAGATGACCTCCGAAAAGCTCTTCCTGAAGCGGACGTCGTGCCCACTGCGCGAACACAGGATCCTGCAGGTTTAACACGCTCTCATCGAGCAGGGCCACGACCGCGAAGACAGCTGCCTGAACAGTGTCTCCTGTATATCCGAGTGCGCGCGCTTGGTGCATGGGCGCCTGAAGAGCTTGCCGGATTTGTACGCGGAACACCTCAGCATCAGTAACAGGCTGCAACCGAAAGCGAACGCGAACGACTGCCGTAAGCACTTCACCAAAGGAGGACGCGAGGCTTGCCGAGCGTGTGCTGCTCATGCCATGCTTTCCGTTGAGTCTTCAAGAATGACGGTCAGCGTGAACTCTGGGTCGGCGAGTTCGCCGGGAATGTAGATGCCAACGGATCTAGTCTGAAGAATGTGCTGCCAGCAAGGGCCTGTGGTGTCGATAGCGTAGTACTGCATGTCGGCAGCTGCACGAATGGACGAAGGTGGCACGGGAAGATGGGCCAGCGCCATGCCGGGCAACGCACGCTTCACTAGCTCTGGTACGAATCGCTCACTGCATATCTTTACGAGCTTCGGGGCCCGACGAAGCTGATCTGACTCCGCAAGAGAAGAGCGAAGGCCAAGCACCCACCGAGCCCTTCGTAGGCATCGCTCGTCTGCCACCGGGGCGCTGTACATATAGGGCGCGACCGAGCTGAAAACAAGACCGACCGTGTTGGTCGGTACGATGATCTCAAGGTGTCGGAGAATGTGGCTGGAAATTGTACGAAACGCTGGTCCAGGATTGAGATGATCGTAGTCTGGAAGGCTCCTCGGATCTGAATCGAGAGCGAAGGTGCAGAGCGCTCCCGCCAGCCTTGCAAGTTCCGCGAAACACTCGGAAGGATGCGCGTAGCACGCATTGACCAGATGTTGCAGCGGTGGCAGAGCACTGTGAAGAGCATGAAGGAACCAGTAATTGGCTATATCCATCGCAAGGCCGGGGGGCTGAAGCTGGCCTTCCATCTGTACAGGACGTGGGATGGCGATACTTTTCTCGGATACGCCCTCCATGATTCGCTTCATCAAGAGTGTAAGCGCATCGCTCGCACTCAGACGAAGCGAACACGGAATGAAGTCAGGGTCATACGCAAAGTTGCCGTTTGAATCGCGAATGATACGGGCGATCGGCAGTGTGAGGATCCCTGGTGTTACCTCAGGCGTTGCCAGTATGCGAATGTTCTTCCGTCCTAGCTCGACGTCATACTCATCGACGCCATTCGTTTCATCCCGTAGCGACCGAAGCACGCCCGAGTAACGTGGCTCTGACGTCTCCGTCCGTGAAGTGTCGTAATCATCTCTATCCCGTACAGGCACCGCAAGCTGTAAGACAATTTCTCCGTCAGAAGGATGCGTAAGTGAACTGACGGACCGTGGCGGCGGCAACGAGTCGGAAGTGGGCATGTCAAACGTCAAGCCGTCTGAAAAGATCCCCGATCCATGCAAGAGCGCCACCGTGCCGTTTGCGATGGCTTTTATGTCCATCTGGAGATGCAGAATGCCCCAAGGTTCTCGCCAAAGGCAGGACGCCAGAAATGTGATCGAATCCTCAAAGTAGCGGCTCTGAGTTTGAAAGTGATGAGGCGCGAGATACATACCCTCCGACCACACCACTCGTGAAAGAAACTTCATATCTACTCATCCGTCCCGCCTCTCCGGTGATGCTTTCGAAGCATCGTGCCCTGATACGCCGGAAAGTTCTGCACTGCCTGAAATAACCCCCCACCTTAACGGTTTATTCCACCGCGGACAACGAGTTCGACGCGCATCGAGAGAAAAGAGGATGAAGTATGAGCAACGAAGAAGAGCCATCCAAAGTCTCGCTACCGCAGAAGGTACAGGAGGCACTTAGGGCCAATGGAACAGCACCGAAGGTAAGCACGACTCACGGAGCGGATCTAATTGGCATCTTCAAGCAGGTAAATGTTCGCGAAGCATCGGCCTCACCATTGGAAGACCGGTTCAGAACCAGTAATAAACAGGCGGGGACGGCCACGGATATTTTCTCAACAACAACACCGGAGTCTGTGGGTGTCGAGCCGGGATTTACACAGATCTTCGACTCTCTTTCTGAAAGCAAAGTACTAGACCAGGATCGTCTCGCACCTTCTCCTCGGGCGCAGGATCCGTTACCGTCGTGGAGTGAGCTGACGTCTAGTAAATCGCGCCAGTCACCGCACTCAGATGGCGCAGGAGATTTTACAAAGCTTTTCGACCGGCTCGACACTCACGGGAAAGAAGATGCCGTCAGTTTACAGGCGAACTACCATGAAGTGCCGCCTCTACCGCCGGAACCTAAACCGGGCAGTGGGTTTACCCAGCTTCTGCGAACACTCTCCAGTGAGAACGATTCACCTGCCGATACAGGACGCGAAAACGGTTCGATCACCGTGCAGCCTGCACCCGAAGCACCGGGGGAGTTCACTCGCATCCTTTCACGCTCCGCACTGCGGGCATTAAGCCAACGTGGTACCCAGAATGACACACCTAAGCCTGACCGATCGGAACCAGAGGAACACATCCATTTGCCGCGGTCTCTGACGCACAATTTGCCCATAAACACTAGCCCCTCCAACTTCGCAGGCTTGAGAGATCCACAGGTCTCAAGCGCTCCCGAGCCGCCATTCGCTAACGCAGGGGTGAACCTTCAGCGTGGCGGAAAGCTGCAGGAGTTTGTGCCTCTACTTTTGATCGCAAACCTCTTTGCCATGCTCGTTGTAATTCTTCTGGTCGCAATCGCACTCTTCAGCCATCACGGATGAAGCACCTTGCTAGCTCGAACCTCGCTGATCTGTCATAACAACAGGAAGAAGAATGAGTTCCATGCGCGGGTTTCGCAGTTCGTCGGGCACGTATACACCAAAATTGCGAGCCCTCTGAACGGTTTCCCAGGCGGCCCCGACGCGATCCAAACTGAAATATTGAAAATGTAGCTTAACCGGGATTTCTCTAGGAGGTGAGGCCACATGCGTCATGGGAATTCCAGGAAGTGCCTGGCGGATGAGAGTCTCAAGATGCGTAGCGGAGCAGGCTTTAACAAGTGCCGGCGTCCGCGTTACAAGTTCTGCAATGGGAACGTCGGCAGCAATTGCGAGATAAGCCCGCGCACCTAGAAGGTACTCATCGCGCTCTATCTCGGTCGTGTAGACCGAATCGCGACTCTGGCGGAGTGGCAGAGCAAGAAACCTACTTGGAATCACCGTGTCAAGCAGGTGCAGGATTTGCGACTCGAGCTTGCAAAAGCTGCTGCCCTGTGTCTCGTGCTCGTAGCGCGGAAAATCCAATGGCCCGACAGTGTGCGAGAAGGTCGTGAGTGCACCAGCAAGCGCAAGCAGTTGCTTGTATAGGGATTCTGGATGGACGTGCGAAGCCTCAAGCAACCCGTGCAGGATGGGCAGATGTGAGTTGATTGTGTACAGCAGCCAGAAGCTGGCCACATCCGCCGCGCTAAAATCTGCCAGAGACTGGCTCCTCTGACGGCGACCTCCGGCAATCTGCGCACTTCGGGACACTAGCGTCTCCACCAGACCGCGCAGCGTCCTCAGGAGGCGGCTGCTTGCTCGAACGTTGAGCATAGGTCCGACAAAATCCTGATCGAGTGTGTAGCGGCCCGCATCCGTGCGCAAGACACGCGTGAGCGGGATGGTAATGAGACCTTCAAGATTCTCATGCTCCGCGACAATTCTCAGGTTCTTGCGCGCGAGTGATACAGGCTTTTCCACACCTCCGCCGTTTTCATCGCGAAGCATTCGAAGCTCTGCGTAGAATCGCGTGCTGAGACCACTACGCTGCTGAGCTACATGAATGCCACCGCGTCTGGCCTCTGGAATTGCCAAAAAGAACGTACAAGCGTTCATCCCACCGCTCATACATTCATCCAAGGACCGCGAAGGCGGCGCCTCGTCAGCTGTCGCAGTATCAAACGGAAGTCCGTCTGGGAACAGACCGGACACTTCAGCCAGTTGAAGCTGCCCTTCGATGATGGAGGCATTCTCTATCTGGAGCGAAGCATATCCCCAAAAGCGAAATGACAGGGCCTCCATATTAAAGCGCAAAGACTCTTCGAAGTACCTATCTTGCGCCTGGAGGTGTTGGGGAGAGAGAAAAACACCTTTGGACCAGATAACCGGTTGTAGCTGCCTCATAGTTTCCTCGATGTTCAACCGACCAACCATCTAGACCGTCGGTCCTCTGCGACTGCAAGCAGCTCACTTACTTAGATACGCAAGCAAATTGATCCACACGGGAATAGACACTCGCCACCCGTGTTTATTCCAGCAGAGCAAAGTAGGACTGCCCGAGCCGATCGAGGCAGGGTCGTTCAACTCGTTACATTTTATAGTTCCCGGAGTGATAGGAGCAGACATGACTAGAGAAAGTACACAACGCAAGTTGAGCCGGGTCCGTCCACCGCGCGTGCAAATCACCTACGACGTGGAAGTCGGCGATGCTATTGAGTTGAAGGAACTGCCATTCGTAATGGGAATTCTCGCAGATCTCACCGGACAACCAGAGCAGCCACTTGCGCCGCTTAAGGAGCGAAAGTTCACCGAAATAACCCCGGACAATTTTGACGCCGTCCTCAGCAGTCTAGACCCTCGTCTCGCCTTTTCCGCCGAGAATGTCCTCAGCAACGATCCGACCAAGGGGCAGCTGCACGTGGACTTGCATTTTGAATCCATGGACGACTTTTCCCCCGAGCGCGTAGCTGCACGGATTGAGCCTTTGCGGCAGTTGCTCGAACTTCGCACCAAGCTCTCCGATTTGCAGGGTAGCTTGCAAGGCAATGACAAGCTCGATGAAGCACTGTTCGCTGCTGTGACCAACACAGAGCTCCGCGAGAAGCTTCGCTCCGAACTGAACACCCCGGGAGAATAGTGATGGCAAACCAGAACGCAGCTGTAGACACAATGATTGTGGAATCACACCTCTCCAACGCCAAGACGCCGTTGCTCGATCAGATAGTGACCGAGGGCCGCTTCAACCGGGATGACTCCGCAGCCGAGCGCGGACGCGATCTTGTCAAAGAGTTCGTGGCTCAAGTCCTGGAAGGCCGCATGACGTTGACCCGGGACGCTGAGTCTTCCATTCAGACGCGCCTCGCCCAAATTGATCAGCTCATCTCCAAGCAGTTGAACAAGGTTTTGCACCATCCAGCCTTTCAGAAATTGGAGGGTACGTGGCGCGGGATACGTTATCTCCTAGACCAGAGCGAGACCGGCGTGATGCTGAAACTGAAGATTCTTAATACCTCGAAGCGTGAATTACTGCGCGACCTACAGCGTGCTTCGGAGTTTGACCAGAGCGCGTTATTCAAGAAGGTCTATGAGGAAGAGTTCGGAGTGTTCGGCGGCGCGCCCTTCGCAGCAATAATTGGAGACTACGAGATCGGCCGCGGTCCAGAAGACATCGATTTTTTGACCCGTGTGGCGCAGGTTGCAGCTTCGGCGCATGCGCCATTCCTGACTGCCGCTGCGCCTGAACTCTTGAACCTTTCAGACTTCACGCAGCTGGGCTCACCGCGCGACATTGCAAAGATCTTCGATTCAACCGAGTACGCCAAGTGGAAGTCCTTTCGGCAATCCGAGGATTCCCGTTACGTCGGTCTCACCCTGCCGCGTACTCTGGCACGCCTGCCCTACGGCAAAGAAACCACTCAGATAGACGGCTTTGACTACGAAGAAGATGTTGATGGCTCGGACCACTCAAAATATTTGTGGAGCAACGCGGCGTACGCTCTCGGTGCTCGACTTACGAGTGCGTTTGCTGAATATGGCTGGCTGGCCGCGATCCGTGGCGTAGAAGGTGGCGGTCTGGTCGAAGACCTTCCGGCGCATAACTTCTCGACCGATGAAGGAGATGTCGCACTCAAATGTCCGACGGAAGTGCAGATCACCGATCGTCGCGAAAAGGAGCTGGCCGATCAGGGATTTGTGCCGCTCGTTCATTGCAAAGGAACGGATTATGCCGCATTCTTCAGCGTGCAATCCGCAAACAGGCCCAAGCTCTACGATAAGGATGCTGCAAACGCCAATGCACGTCTTTCAGCACAGTTGCCATACATTCTCGCCATGTCACGCTTCGCGCACTACTTGAAGGCAATGATGCGGGACAAGATCGGTAGCTTTACTAGCAGGGAAGAGTGTCAGGTCTTCCTCAATCGCTGGATCAGTCAGTACGTGCTTGCGGATGACTCTGCGTCGCAAGCCGCAAAGGCGAAGTTACCTCTTCGCGAAGCCTCGATTGAGGTCTCTGATGTATCTGGAAAGCCCGGAGCTTACCGCGCAGTCGCTTTCCTGAAGCCACACTTTCAACTCGATGAACTCACCATCTCTCTACGCCTCGTTGCTGACCTGCCGGAATCGGCCCGCAACTAAGGCAAACAGTGACTAACCACGACGAATAGGAGCGGAACTGCATGAGTGATCAAGGCGTAGATTATTTTCTCAAGCTGGACGGCGCGCAGGGCGAATCGCAACACACAAACCACACCAATGAAATACGAGTGCTCAGCTGGAGTTATGGAGGCAACTCGGAGAGTACAGTTGGCCGAACCCAGGGTTCTGGGGCCGGAAAGGTTACGATGCTGCCTATCAGCATCGTAGCCGAGCTCGATTCGTCGTACACGAAGCTGTCGGGCTTTCTAACACAGGGCAAGCACATTCAGAGTGGTACGTTAACCGCAGTCAAGCAGGGTTCTGGCAATCAGGACTTCGTAACCATCAAGCTAAGTGAGATCTTCATCGCCTCTATGCATATAGCCGCGTCTGGACAAGTGCCGGTCGTCAATATGGAGCTCACGTACAAGTCCATTAATACGCAATATAAGATGCAGAATTCCCAGGGCAATCTGACTACCGCGGGCGCACACACCTACGATGCGTCAACCAATCTGACTTCGTAATGAAGAGCATCCTGGAACTCTATCGCGAAGGCGATCTGCGAGCTGCTCTTCAGGAGACCGGAGAGCAGCTGCGCACGCGGCCAAGTGATTTGAAGCTGCGAGCTTTCCTTTTTGAACTGCTCAGTTTCGCTGGAGAATGGGAGCGAGCCGAGAAACAGCTAAAAGTGTTAGCTGCACAGAGTTCCTCCGCCGCGTCGGGAGCTGTTCTGCTCCAAGGACTGCTTCAGGCACACCGAACGCGCGAACAGGTCTTTGAGGAGAGGCGCGCAGCGGCACCCGCGAACAACTGCTTTCAGCCAATGGTCGTCAATCGGATTCACTTCGAGCGCTGCGCAGATGAAGATGATCGGATTTGTGGCCTAGAGATCTATGCGTCGCGGGGTTATGAGATTGTTCCCTGGCTGGAGGTGCAACAATTACAGACCGGAAAGCCGGCGACGCTGCGTGACCTGCTGTGGCTTCCTGCACGTCTTCTTCGCCGGAACGAGACTGAAGTCCAATCAGTCTATCTGCCCTCTCTTGCACCCGGAAGCTGGAAGCATACAAACGACTCTGTGCGTCTCGGACGGACTAGCGTGATGGAGGGGTTGGAGGAGCATGATCTGGTGCCGTTTGGAGTGAAGTACCTGTTGTGCGATGGAGAGGCCATTTCGTGGCTCGACCTGCGCAATCTTGAAGTAAACCTCTGAGGGAGTCTGTCGTGCTAGCCATAGAAGATCTGCTGCAACCGATCGATCTGACGGATACATCCGGCAGGAACCTTCGCTACGATCCGTTGATTGATCGCATTCGCAACGCCCGCTCGGAAGAAGATTCCTCTCTCCCCATGGGGGAGTGGGAGCACCAGGCCAAGCGCGCCGACTATCCTCTTGTTGCATCCTTGGCCGAAAGCGCTCTTCAAACACGCAGTAAAGATCTTTGGCTTGCGGTCTGGCTCGCAGAAGCCTATCTACAGATGGAGCGGTACGATGCTCTCGTGCGGGTTATCGAGTTGCTCCTGGCTTTGCAACAAGATTTCTGGCCCTCTCTGTATCCGGAGATCGAAGATGGCGATCTGTCATTGCGCGTGGCACCCCTACAGTGGGCTCTGAGCCGTTACTCCACGCTGCTTCAGCAGTTCCCATTTACTGCAGATGGCGTCCCTTACGTCTCCTACAAAGACACTCGCTCCGGTGCAACAGTCGCTTTTGGTGAAGAAGTTCTCACGGCTGAACAGATTGACAGCTCCATCGCCGCGACTCCCGATTCGTTCTACACCGGGATCGAAGATCGGCTTACCTCAACCCTCACCGTACTTCGGGAGCTGCATCTGTTTTGCGAAGAGCACTACCTGGATGAGGGACCTTCTTTCGTACAGATACGGTCGACATTGGAGGAGTTGCACCATGCATCCAGCCAAATCTCTCGTAATAGGCGAAGTGTAAGTTCAAAGCCGGAAATAACTGGCTCTCAGTGGTTGCTGTCTCCCGAACATAATGCTGAACCCGCCCTGGATCAACTGCGGGTCGCAGCGTTTCACCCCGAGGAGCAAGTAGCCTTAACTTCTTGGGCATCAGCATTGCAGCAGCTCCAGCAATGTGCCGACTACATGATCGAAGAGAGGCCGGACAATCCGACCTGCTACCTCCTTGCGATCGCTTTGCAATATGGGCGAGACAAGACGAAGGAGATATCTCCTTCGTCGGAGCTGCGCCTGGAACTCAGGAGGGCGCGGGATGCGGGTGAGCCTACGATCTTTCTGCAGAAAGCGCTTCATGCAATGACCCAAGGAGGCAGTCATGCTTGGATCGACCTGCTGCATTACGTGTGGCAGGCGGCCGTTGCGCTGAACGCATCGTCGCTGCAAACCTCTGTGCTCTTTCAGACTCGAGCGCTGCTGCAGCAGAAAGCCGGCATGGGGGAGGCAGCATTCGAAGACGACACACCTGTAGCAAGTAGTGAGACCCAGCGCTGGTTAGCGGAACAGATCTTTCCCCATGCAAATGCTCCGGTCACAATGGGGCAGCCAATTGCTCCAGTTGAGCCTTGGCTGTTGGAGAACTCAGACTTGGGATCGCAGGCACGGCTGCTAGCCGAAGAAGGAAACATCGCGAAAGCTGCACATCTTCTTACAGAAGATGCGTCGGTCTTGCGAAGCGGTCGCGCTTCCTTCTTAGGACGCCTCGATGTGACGCGGCTCTGCGTGCAGAACGGCCATGTCGCAATCGCAACCCACATGCTGCGCCAGTTGCTAGCAGAAGTTGATGAACGAAAGCTCGAACAATGGGAGGATCCGGCAGTTCTGGGCGAGCTCCTCTCTCTCTTTGTGGAGGTTCTCGCACATGGCTCTCAAGCCGATCAGGGCGAACGAAACGCCATTTACGCTCGGCTCTGCCAAGTCAACCCTGCCATGGCGCTGAGCCAGGCCATGACGGGCTAGGGGAACACATGCCTCGTTCCCGGGAAACGATCTTCGCACAGTCCTTGATGGAGCGTCTGCGTGAGCAAGAAACTTGGCCAGTCACGCAAGCTGCGTCTGTGCGCATGCTAAAAGAATCCATCCGACGCGATCTCGAAACGCTCCTTAACACGCGCCGCGTGTCACCTCGTGAGCTCGAGGGCTATATCGAAGCAGGTAGTTCGGTTCTGAACTATGGCCTCGAAGATCTAAGCACGCTTCGGGCGACGCCGAACGGATATCTGCGGGAGATGCAGCGTTCCGTGCAGCATTGTCTTTCCAGCTTCGAGCCGCGACTTACGAACGTAACAGTAAGTCTCCAAAATGGGGACCTGCTACACCGCGAGATCCGCTTGCATATCGAGGCGACCCTTCCTCTCTACCCGAGCGTCGAAAGCGTGTCGTTCGACACCGTCTTTGATCTCACCAGCGAAACGTACTCCGTAGGCTAGCGATGCGACAGCAACTTCTGGAATATTACGAACGCGAACTCGGCTATATGCGGCAGATGGGAGCCGAGTTCGGAAAGAAGTACCCGGCGGTGGCCGGTCGCCTTCTCCTCGAATCTGATCGTTGTTCGGATCCCCATGTCGAGCGATTGCTGGAGTCCTTCGCATTCCTGGCCGCGCGCATTCACCTCCGGCTCGACGACGATCTCCCCGAACTCACGCAAAGCATTCTGGATCTTGTCTATCCCGACTACCTACGCCCTATCCCTTCAATGTCGATCGCTGAGTTCGCGCCGGGTGAGATGCGCGCTGAGGGAGGCAGCGCATTGAGCATACCTGCCGGAAGCGAGCTCACCGCGAAGCGGACAAAGGATGGCGTTGCATGTAAATTTCGTACCGGCTACCCGGTCGCCCTATGGCCGGTTGACCTGAAGGAGTGCGAGTGGAAACGTCCGGAACAAATCACCAATCCTTTACGCGTCAGCGAAGCCTGTGCCGTTCTACGACTGGTTCTCAAGTGTGGACGCGACCTCTCGTTCGGAAAAATCGGTATAGACCGGCTCACCTTCTATCTTGCAGGGGAGGCCAGTGTCACGCTACCGCTTTATGAATTTCTCTCCCGCGATCTACTGCAGGTTCTTGTCCGCGATCCGCTTCGAAAGCAAGCGTCAGCGGTACCGCTTGCTTCAACCAAGCTGCGGCCCATGGGCTTTGCTCCCGAGGAGAGCCTCCTTCCCTACTCGCAGCGCTCGTTCCAGGGGTACCATCTGCTCCAGGAATACTTCTGCTTTCAGGAGAAGTTCCTCTTCTTTCAACTCGAAGGGCTGCAGGCTGCGGCTGAAGCTGCAAACATCTCCGGAGAGATGGAGCTTCTCTTCTACGTGTCGCAGTTCGAACAAACGGAACGCATGCAGACGCTTGAGCTAGGTGTTTCGACTGACACCCTTCGCCTGAACTGCACGCCCATTATCAACCTGTTTCAGACCACTGCAGAACCGGTTCTGGTCTCGCAGACGCGTCATGAGTACCCCGTAACTGTGAACGCGCGTAGTCGTGCGAGCGCTGAAATTTTCTCCATTGACTCGGTACTCGCGACCAATCCCTCCAGGCGCACCTCTGTCACGCTGCCACCACTCTTCGAGCGTCGTTTTTTGGTAGCTCCTGCACAATCCTCAGCGTTCTGGCGAGCAACCCGTAAGTATTCGCAGCTGGACAAAGGCCGCCCCAGCGACGTCTATCTTTCCGTCGTTGATGTGCAGGGGGCAATGGTTGAGCCAAACGCCGAGATTCTCACGGTGGGCTGCACCTGCACTAACCATGAACTCGCTTCAAAGCTCCCGTTCGGCGATGCCGACGGCGACTTCTATCTAGACGGCGGCTCTGGCGTGGGAAAGATTCAGGTTCTGCATCGCCCCACACCAACCTATCCCGCACCCGCTGGAGGTGAACAGGTGTGGAGTCTGATCTCACAACTATCTCTGAACCACCTGTCCGTTGGGGAAACTGGCCTTCCTGCACTGCGCGAGATCCTGCGCCTCCACAACTTCACCGCAGCTGCCCATCTGAATAAGCAGATCGACGGGCTTCTTTCCATGCAGGCTAGGAAGCATGTCGCGATTATGCAGAGTGAATTCGGAAGTGTCGCTGCGAGAGGCATGCTCGTCGATATGGAACTTGACGAGTCACATTTTCCAGGTGGCGGCGCATACCTATTTGGCGCCGTGCTCGATCAATTTCTTGGCCTATACGTCTCAATGAACAGCTTTTCGCAGCTGAGAGTTCGCACCCCTGCGAGAAAGGAGGCATTAGGCTCATGGCAACCGAGAGCAGGCAGCCAAGCGCTGCTATAGACGAAGTAAGTGTTAACGCTATGCAGCAATCGCTACACGCACTGATGGAAGCCGAACCGCATAGCTTCCGCTTCTTTCAGATGGTCCGGCTACTGGAGAAGCTTCATCCTGACCGCCGCGCCGTGGGCATCTTCGTCTCGCCATCGGATGAAGTAGTGCGATTCACCGCGGCGCCGGCACTCACCTTTCCTCCAAGCGAAATCGGACCGTATCGGCCCGGTATCGATCGCCCGGCTTCTCTTGAAGTGAACTTCCTGGGGCTCAACGTGGTGAACGGTCCCATGCCACGTAGCTACACGGAAAGTCTTCTGGAACTGAAACGAGCCAAGGATCGCGCAACTCTGGAGTTCTTCGATCTCTTCAACCATCGCATAGTATCGCTGTTCTACCGTGCTTGGGCTCGCTATCGTTTCTATCTTGCCTACGAAAAATCAGGCGGAGGGGGCGACCATGAGATTACGGAGCGACTCTACGATCTCGTCGGCTTAGGCACGCCAGACCTGCGCAACCGTATGGCTATTCCGGACGAAAGCGCGATCTACTACTCCGGTCTTCTCAGTAGAGACGTTCGGTCCGTTGAAGCTCTCCGGCAAATTCTGGAGAGCTACTTCAGCGTACGCGTTGAGGTTCGGCAGTTCACGGGCTCGTGGGTTTCTCTGCCGCGGGAGCAGCGGACGGTGTTGAACGACAGCGCAATGCCGTCCGAGTGTCTCGGCATCGGAACGGTCATAGGCCACGAGGTGTGGGATCAGCAAGGCACCATGACGGTGCGGCTTGGTCCCATGCCTCTCGACCGGTATCGCGAATTTCTGCCTGGCTCCCGTGGTCAGGTAGAGCTCAGCGCGTGGCTCAACTTCTACTCGCGGCGAGTGTTCGATTTTGTTGTACAGCTCGTGCTCGAACGGACCCAAGTTCCGCATACGGCGCTCGAGACCGGTGAGGCCATGCACGGCCGTCTCGGCTATGAGAGCTGGTTAAAGACCAAACCCATGCGCCGCGATCCCGACGAAACAACCTACTTAGTCAGATAAGGACATCTTATGGTCACAAACATCAAGTCACTCGTTTCCCGGTTCGATGATGGAACCAGACAGGCTATGGAGGGCGCGGCAGGCCTTTGTCTTTCAAGAACCCACTATGAAATTGAGATCGAGCATTTCCTCGTGAAGGCCTTCGAGCCAGAGAACACCGACCTGCCTTTAATTGCTCTGCACTTCGGAGTGAGCAGGGGGCATCTCGATTCGCAACTCAGGGCCGGTCTCGATCGCTTAAGATCTGGGAATACGCGTGGCCCCGTATTCAGCCCGGCGCTGGTGAAGATGTTTACCGAAGCCTGGTCACTTGGAAGCCTGAACTTTGGCGCGACCAACGTTCGTACGGGGCACGCGCTTTTGGCGTTGTTGAGTGAAGATGGTCTCGCGCGTATCCTTCGCGACTTGAGTCAGGAGCTTCGTAAGATCTCGCTCGAGGCACTTCTGCGGGAGTTCGATTCGATCACTGCCTCATCGATCGAAGTGGAGACGTTTACTGGTTCTCACAGTTCGGGAAGGACATCGCCGGGAGTCACACCCTTCCTCGACCAGTACACCGTCGATCTGACGCACGCCGCGCGCGATGGCCGTATCGATGCGGTCGTCGGCCGCGACGCGGAGATTCGGCAGATGATCGACATCCTTATGCGTCGCCGACAGAACAATCCCATCCTCACTGGCGAAGCAGGCGTGGGGAAGACAGCTGTTGTTGAAGGCCTGGCACAGCGCATCGCGGCAGGAGATGTACCGCAGGCGCTTGCATCTGTGCGCCTCCACAGTCTCGATCTGGCCCTCCTGCAGGCGGGCGCCAGCGTAAAGGGCGAGTTTGAAAACAGATTGAAGGGCTTAGTTCAGGAGGTAAAAGCTTCCCCCGCTCCAATTATTCTCTTCATCGACGAAGCGCACGCGATGATCGGAGCAGGCGGGCAGCAGGGACAGGGCGACGCAGCGAACATCCTCAAGCCGGCACTCGCGCGCGGAGAACTTCGTACGATTGCGGCAACCACCTGGGCAGAGTACAAACGCTACTTCGAGAAGGATGCTGCACTGGTACGCCGATTCCAGGTCGTCAAGGTGGAGGAACCCTCCGAGCAGGTGTGCGAAGCCATGTTGCACGGCATCTTGCCCTCGCTGGAAAAACACCATCGCATCCGCATTCTGGATGAAGCAATTGGAGCTGCTGTCCGGCTTTCCCACCGCTATCTTCCTGGTCGCCAGCTTCCCGACAAAGCAGTAAGTGTTCTCGATACCGCATGCGCGCGGGTAGCGCTCAGTCAGCACACCCATCCCACGACCATGGTGTCCCTCACGCGCCGCATTGAGATGCTCGAGACCCATAAGCGCGTCTTGCTGCGTGAACTAGCGACGGGAGCGCAGCATGCCGAGCGTATTGCGGAAGGTGACGAACAAATTCGACTCGCCACGGAGGATTTGGAACGGCTTCGCGAACGATGGGCTAAAGAAGGAGAGCTCGTTCGCAGGATAGAAGCGCTCTATGTCGTTCTCGAGGACGGGCAGGCATCCGGGGGAGAGGAGCGCGCCGAGGCTCTTACCGAGCTAAGTGACTTACGTGCACGTTTGCGCGACTCTCAATCGCAGATCCCGCTCACCCACCTTGCTGTCGACGCACAGGTCGTCGCCTCCGTTGTCTCGGAGTGGACCGGAATCCCTCTCGGCAAGATGATGGACGACGAGATCGTCAAGGTCTTGAACTTGGAAGCGGAGCTCAAAAATCGAATCATAGGTCAGGACCACGCGCTCGCAGCCATCGCTCAACGCGTTTGGACATCGCGAGCCAACATGGATGATCCCGGAAAGCCCATCGGCGTGTTCATGTTGGTTGGGCCCAGTGGCGTCGGTAAAACGGAGACCGCGCTTGCGCTCGCGGATCTCCTCTATGGAGGCGAGCACAACATGGTGACGATAAACATGTCTGAGTTTCAGGAGCCGCACTCCGTCTCCACACTGAAAGGCGCGCCACCGGGATATGTGGGCTACGGCGAAGGAGGCGTACTCACCGAAGCCGTGCGCCGCCAGCCATATTCTGTCATCCTTCTGGACGAAGTCGAAAAGGCTCATCCAGACGTGCTCGAGTTGTTCTTCCAGGTCTTCGACAAAGGCCAGATAGAAGATGGCGAGGGTCGCTCGATCGACTTCCGCAACACGCTCATCCTGCTAACGACGAACGCGGCAAGCGACCTCATCTCCAAGTTGTCGGCCGATGCAGAAACAACGCCTCTTCCCGCCAACATGGCCGCCGCGATTCGGCCCGAGCTCAACCGCGTTTTCAGGCCTGCATTTCTGGGCCGCACGCTGGTCGTGCCCTACTACCCGGTTCACGATGAGGTTTTGAAGCGGATCATCCGTCTCAAGCTCAGTAAGATCGAGCGACGACTCCTTGAGAACCACCGCGTGCGACTTGCATATGGGGACGACCTCGTCGAATTGGTTCGGCAGCGCTGCACCGAAGTCGAGAGTGGCGCGCGCAACGTCGACCATTTGCTCTCGAATACGCTCTTGCCTGAAATGGCGCGCGGTCTGCTGGCGCGTATGGCCGACGAAGAATCTATCGAGAGTGTCGCCGTCAGCGTATCGGCCGCGGGTGACCTCACCTACGCTTGGTCCGCCTCCAAGCATGATGAGGTCCCCGCCGCCTACATCTTGGCGTAGCAAGGAAAGGTTCGTGCGGTGTGCCCGGCTATACACAAACAAATCGCATTTTGCGGCTCAACAGCTCCCTAGGAGCGAACACACTGCTTCCCATGGGTTTCAGCGGCAGCGAGGCCCTCTCGGAACTCTTCGAGTATAGTGTCGACCTCCTGACAGAATCCTACGTTGTCATCGCACCCTCCGCGATCGTTGGCAAACGGGTGACCGTCGAACTTCAGGTAACAGACACCGGAACGAAGCGGTACTTCAATGGCATGGTTGCGAGTATCGAAGGCAATGGGGGAAGCACGCTCTTCAACAGCTATCGCCTGCGTATGGTCCCAATGTTGTGGCTGCTCTCACTCAACCAGCAGACGCGCGTCTTTCAGGACATGTCCGTGCTTGATATCACACGCAAGGTATTGGCGCCGTATAGCATCACCCCCAAAGTCGAAACGCACACAACCTACCAGATCTTGCAGTACTGCACGCAGTATCGCGAAACCGATCTTGAGTTCGTCCTGCGTATCTTGGAGCAGCACGGCATCTTCTTCTACTTCACACATAGTGCCTCCGACCACGTGCTCGTCCTCTCGGATGCAAGCACCCTTTGTGGAGAGTGCTCTGTGGTCAGCGAATTCGACTTCTTCGTGGAAAGGGAGCGGCAGCTTAGCTTCTATAAGCCCATCATCCTCGGCTTCCGGTCGCGTTCCACGCTCATTCCGGGTGAGCACACGGCTTGGGACTACCGCTTCATGCGTTACGACGTGTCGCACGCAAATCCGCAGACCTTGCATTCTACCGCCGAGATGGGTGAGAACAGCCACGAAATGTATGACTTTAGCGACTCAGCAGCAGCGTTCTTCAAGACCGAAGCAGCTGAATACAGGACGCCCCTGCAGCAAACGCTAATGCAAAGAGTGAACCGCGACGCTATCGATGCGCAGGCCGTCGTCTGCTCTGGTGAATCCACCGCCAGCACCATGCAGGCCGGGTTCAGCTTCAAGCTTCGGAAGTACCCACAGACCGAAAAGAATATTAAGTACCTCCTCACGCGAGTCACGCACTCTGTGCAACAACAGCCGGGCTACCAGGCCGAGATTACTTTGCCGGATGATGACCCTTACACAAACACGTTTGAGGCCCAACCCTTTTCTCACATCTACCGCAAGGCGAGAACCATGGTTAAGCCACGTGTCTACGGCGTTGTCACCGGCAAGGTAGTCACCTCTCCGGGAGATGACTCGCATCTCGATCGCTTCGGCAGGGTCTGCGTGCAGTTCTGGTGGGATCGCCATCGTCCCCCGCAAACACCTGACAAGACCCTCCTCCGCGTCGCTCAGCAATGGGCCGGGAAGGGGTGGGGAACGTACTTCTGGCCTCGCGTCGGGGACGAAGTGCTCATCGATTTTATCGAGGGCGATCCCGACGCTCCTGTCGTCGTCGGCTCACTCTACAACGGCGTCAACATGCCGAAGTATGATCCAAAGTCCGAGTACACCCGCTCAGGCATTCTGACGCGATCCTCTCGAAGAGGAACGGAGGAGAATGCCAATGAACTTCGCTTTGAAGATCTGCGAGGGGCGGAACAAATCTTCGTAAAAGCGGAGCACGACATCGACGAGCGCATCAAGCACGACTCGAGACGCTGGGTGGGCAACCAGGACTCACTTGTCGTCATAGGAGACCAGCTGGAAAGGGTGGAAGGAAGCCAGTACGCAACGGTCCTGGGAAACATCCTGCAGAAGGTGGACGGCTCTTCTTCCTCGATCGTTGCTGACCAAATCATTGTGCAGTCCGGAACGCAGATAACGCTGCAAGTAGATTCTTCCTTTATTCAGCTAAGTCCTGCTGGGGTGGTGATCTCAGGGCCGCTGGTTCGGATTAATAGTGGAGGAACCCCCGGGATGAGCCCAGGAATACCAAGGAATCCGGATGTAGCCGACGACGGCACCAAGGGAGGCAAGTTGTCGTAATGTCTGACCTGCGATCTCGAGAAACTGACCACCCTCAGAAAAAGATAGTTGAAGGAGAGACACCAATGCCGCTTCAAACATGCTTAGGTGCAACGCTGCGCTGCAGCTTCGGAGTCGCACCCAGCGAACTGATGGTGCTGCCTGTAAACCGGGTCATCACCAACGACCGGCCGGATGCCAACATCGGCGATCATGTGCCTCTTATCAACATTCTCCCATTTGGAATGTGTATCTCTGAGGCAAACCCAGCCGTGATAGCTGCCACCATCGCGGCGCTGGGCGTTCCAACCCCGGCACCCTGCATTCCGGCAACACCTTCCCCTTGGATTCCTGGATCCGTCAACGTCCTTCTCGGCAACCAACCGAGCTTGAGCAGTGATTCGAAGCTGATGTGCTTGTGGGCTGGCGTAATCACCATAGTCCAGCCTGGTGAGGAGACAGTGCTAATTAGCTAGAACAGGTCAGTTCGGAACATCTTGGCCGACACAGTCAGAACCAACGCGAAGACCGTCGAGGACCAGGGTTCGATGCGGACAAGAGGGTGCATTGTAACGTCGCGATTTCGGCAGCATTGGTGGGCTTTTAGAGCACGTCGCAAGTCGTTGCAAGAACTTCGAAACATTGAAAATAAAGGAGTATGTCTACTCCCCAGGTATCAATCGCATCTTCGGCATTTGGAAGTGAGCATATCGACAGCTTGTATCGCTACGCGCTCGTGTTGACCCGCAATCAGTCCGATGCGGAGGATCTGGTACAGGAAACGTATGTACGAGCAATCGAGGCATTCAATCGACTGCGTGAGGACAGCAACGTGAAGGCATGGCTTTTCACAATTCTGCGGAATCTTTGGCTCAACGCACTTCGAAAGCGTCGAAGTGGGCCAAAGCTGGTGGAAGAGGATGGGGAGAACCGTACTCTTGATGATCTCGTAGGAACAATGCCGGATGCCTACAAACTTCTTGAAGACGAGGAAGACGCCAGTCGTGTTCGATCAGCTATCAGCAAGCTTCCTTCAGACTTCCAGACGATCCTCATCCTGAGGGAGTTTGAGGAGCTTAGTTATCAGGAGATAGCCACGGTTCTCAGTTGCCCGGCAGGCACCGTCATGTCGCGTTTGGGAAGGGCACGGGCGAAGCTCCGAATCCTGTTGACAGAGGGGGGGAGCAAGCCTCTACAGTCGGGAAGAATGGACCAGCATGAGCAGCTGCGATGAGCATCGGGCGAACATTTCGCTCTTGATCGATGGGGAACTCGCACAGGAAGATCACAGAAATCTCGTCGCACACTTTGAGCAGTGTGCGTCCTGCCGGAGTGCGCTTCAGGATGAGCAAGCACTCTCTGCCCGGATCAGAGCCGCTCGACCGCGGATCGCAGCGCCCGACTCACTACGGGCCTCTATAGAACGTATGCTCCGAGCTGCAGCAGTCTCCACACCCGCTACTCGCCGCATGACCTTCACATCTCCTCATCTTTGGCTGCGGCCACTGCTTGCTGTCGCTGCCATACTCATCCTGATCGCCGGAAGTACGTTCGCCTTCCATAAGCATCGCCAGGACCGCAACGAAGTTGTCATTCAGGCCGCCACGACAGCTCATCAACAACTCCGGGATCGGGTCGTACCACTCGACATCATCTCTGATTCCCCCGAGGCCGTGACCTCGTGGTTCGCAAGCAGAGTGTCCTTCCCATTTCGCATGGCAAACGCGGGCATCGCATCCGATTTGCGAGCAAACTACAAACTCGATGGCGGACGACTCCTCACTATCGGCGATGATCGAGTAGCTGTAGTCTCCTTTCACATGCTGCATGAGCAGGTCAGCATGCTCGTTGCTCCTCAGCGGCTTCTCACAGCGTCGGGCGGCAAGGTCGTCGTCTCAGGTGGAATTGCCTTGCACAGCCGCGATCGAGATTCAATCCATACCGTGATGTGGAACAATCGCGGACTCGGATACGTGCTGAGCGCGAACACTTCCATGAGCAATCCGCATACATGTGCCACCTGCCATGAAGGATCACAAACTGGTGCGAACACGGGCAGTAGGACATTTGCCTCAAGCCTTGCGCCTTGGAGCACCAATGGTTCTCTTCTGTCGCCGACGTTGAAAGTAGCAGACGTGCCAGCGCACATCGAAGAGGTGGGAGCAGACTTAAACAGGAACACGGCTCAGTGAGTCGATCTCCAGGCTAGCATTCCGAGGTGACGTGATCCGCTGAAAGCTGGCGGAAAGTACAGCTGGTCAGAGATAATCTTGCGGGGCGGTACTACCTAACGAAATGCTTGGCCTGCGAGAACAGAAAGTGACGAGACACCACAAGAGGCAGAGAAGCATGTCACTGTGCGTCATCCTGTTTGTCTGCGTTCTGGCTCGAACAGTATCAGCGCAGAACGACCTCGCGTTCCAGGCGGCCTCACTGATGCATGCAGGAAACTTTGCCGAGGCTGAGAAGGTCTGGCGTACCCTGGTTCGGCTCCATCCCGAAGATGCTTCAGCACACAATGGCCTCGGATCGACCCTCGCGCAAGAGGGAGAGCTGACCGCCGCTGCAACCGAGTATAAATCCTCACTCCGGCTGAATCATCATCAGGTCGATGTCGCCTACAATCTCGGTCTGGCAGAGTTCAAACAGGGGCGATTCAACCAAGCCGCCGAAGCCTTTCTGCAGGTGCATTTGGCAAGACCAGATGACGAGCACAGCAACATGCTTCTCGGCATGAGCTACTTCGGACTAAGACAATATCCCTCGGCGGCGAAATATCTGCAGCTGGCAAGTACACACGATGCCACCAACGCAGAGCTGCACAGTGTCCTGGCGCAGAGCTGCCTCTGGAGCAAGCAATATGACTGTGCGTTGAAGGAATATCGCAGTCTCTTGCAGGCGAATCCCGACTCTCTCCATGCACACATGCTCATGGCAGAGGCTTTGGATGGCTCAGGCAGAACGCAAGATGCCATTGCAGAGCTTGAAACAGCCGCTCGTATGTCGCCCGCCGAACCACTCCTTCATTTCGAGTTGGGCTACTTGTACTTCAAGAAGGGAGATCTGGAGTCCGCCGCGCCGGAGTTACTCTTGGAAATTCAGAACAATCCAGGCTATGCGCAGGCCTACACCTACCTCGGGGATCTTCGTCTTAAGACCAACGACACACCCGGTGCGGAGCAACTGCTTCAAAAGTCGCTTACGTTAGACCCCAAAGCTAGGATGGCCATCTTTGACTTAGGGTGTATTTACGCGGATCAGGATAAGCGTCCCGAAGCACTGGCAGCCCTGGAGCAGGCGGTGACTCTCGACCCCACGCAGCCCGACGCTCACTACCGGCTGGCGCGCCTGTATACCCGCATGGGAGAGAGGGACAAGGCGGCAAAGGAGTTTGCCAGGACGAAGAGCCTGCACACAAAAACCGACGACACCCTGATTCAACGGATATCGGGGCAGGATGTAACTCGGGAAGCTCGATGAACCGGAACAGTGAGGTCTCGAGACGTTCCTTCCTTTGGATGTCGGCGGCGTCGACAGCTGCCTTGGCCCAGGGGGTCTCCTCCCGCCACGTACGAGCCTTGGCCCGAGGCAAACCAAGCGGGCGTCCCTTCTTGGCTCAATTCACTGACGTCGCAGCCGAAGCCGGCCTGCGAGAGATCTTAATCTACGGCGGTCTGAAGAAGAAGAACTACATCATCGAGACCGTCGGCTGTGGTGTGGCCTTCTTCGATTACGACAACGACGGATGGTTGGACATCTTTCTTCTCTCCGGGACTCGTATGGATGGTTCCACACCCAACGCGACAAACCGGCTCTACAAGAATAACCGGGACGGAACCTTCACTGACGTCACGGAACACGCCGGCCTAAGGAGAGGTGGCTGGGCAAGTGCCGTCACCGTGGGGGATTTCAACAACGATGGTTGGGAAGATCTGTTTATCACCTACTACGGACAGAATATTCTCTATCGCAACAACGGCGATGGCACCTTTACCGATGTAACTGAAAAAGCCGGTCTGCTGTACTCCGGTCCTCCCCGTTGGGGTTCAGGCTGCACCTTTCTTGACTTCGATCGCGACGGACACCTGGACCTCTTTGTTGCTCACTACGTTGATCTTCATATGGACAAACTCCCGAGCCCGGGCGCCAATCCTTTCTGCAACTACAAAGGCGTGCCGGTCAACTGTGGCCCACGTGGTCTACCGATGCCGAGAAATACCCTCTATCGGAATCAAGGCGACGGAACGTTCGTCGACGTGTCAGCCAGGAGTGGCATCGACAAAGCGCCACGCACCTACTCCATGACCGCTGTTGCCGCGGACCTGAGTGGAACAGGGTGGACTGACCTCTATGTCGCCTCCGACTCGACCCCAAGCCTCTTCTTGCGCAACCAGGGTGACGGCACCTTCTCAGAGGAGGGTGCCGAGCGCGGGGTCGCCTTCAGCGCAGATGGAGCAGAGCAGGCAGGGATGGGGGTCGCCGTCGGCGACTACAATCTTGACGGCAAATTGGATCTCTTCAAGACGCACTTTTCCGATGACACGAGCGCTCTCTTCCGCAACGACGGCAAAGGAAACTTTACAGACTGCACCCTCAATGCAGGCTTTGGTGTCGAAACGAGGTTCATCTCATGGGGTGCTGGCTTTGCCGACTTCGACAATAATGGATGGCCTGATCTGGCCGTCGTCACAGGTTCGGTCTACCCGGAAGTCGAGGCACAATTTCCGGAGTATCCACTCAAAACTCCGCGAATGATCCACCGAAATCTCGGTGACGGACGCTTCGAAGAACTCATCTCCGAAGCTGGTCCAGGGATCGCTACTCCCCACTGTAGTCGTGGATGCGCGTTCGGAGACTTTGATAATGATGGCGATGTCGATATGATCGTCGTCAATTTGAACGAGCCCCCATCCCTTCTTCGCAATGACCTGAATAGTCGTGGAAACTGGCTGAAGATCTTATTGGTTGGTACGAAGTCGAACCGGAGCGCCATCGGCTCCACAGTTCTCGTCACCTACGCTGGAAAAACTCAGGCACAGGCGGTGTTGGCACAATCCAGCTTCTACTCCGTGAACGACCGTCGACTTCATTTCGGAATCGGAGACAATGCAACGGCCGATCTCGAGATCCATTGGACCAATGGGCTCGTGGAGCGATACCCCGGCGTCAATGCGAACCAGCTGGTCACCGCCACCGAGGCTCATGGAATAACAAAGCGCCCACTGCCGAGTCGCGCAAGATAAACGTCCTATTTAGGCAAGAGCTGGCAAGCGAGCGATAACTCCTGCAGACGACACTCTGCGAATCTCAGGTGAACCAAAGATCCGCAGAGACCTGTTCAAACAGTCGTATGCAGTTAGAACAACAACTTACCGCCAAATTGAAACTTGCGCGCATCCCATGTCGACGTAACCTGTCCAAAGTTTCCCGCAGTAAAGCTGTTCTGCAGATTTTGAAACTGCGTGTGGTTGAAGGTATTGAAGGATTCAGCGCGGAACTGAAAGCGGACCGCTTCCCCATGGATTGGAAAAGACTTGAATAACGAAAGATTCGTGTTGAACCGACCCGGCCCGATCACCTTGTCCTTACCTGAATTACCAAAACCCTGGTTGATCCCCGAACTGTCACCCCCGGCCCAGGGCGCGGCTGGCGCCGAGAAGGCGGCGGTATTGAAATATTCCGCGTACTTCTTTGTGCCCCGGGTAGAGGTGCCCTGAACAAGGTTCGCCCGATTCGTCGTGCCCCCACCGATGCCGATCGTATCCGTGCCGTATGTGATCGGAACTGGCGATCCGGAATTAGCGATTGTAATGCCTGATATCTGCCAACCGCTCAAAAACTCCCTCGCTGCGAAATGATTCGCATTCTTCAGGAAAGGCAGATCATAGATGTAGTTCGCATTGAAAATATGCCGCTTGTCGAAGGATCCAGAGCCTCGGTCATACTCGGTATTGAACGGATTCGAGAGAGTTTGGAGGTCGTTCCCGTTTGAGGAGTAGTCAATCTGGTGCGACCATGTATAAGAGCCCTGCACCGTGACGCCATGCTTGTTCTCCAGCCGTATACCCCCCTGCAGGGAGTGATAACTCGAATTTGTCGTCTGCTCCTCCTGCGTGATGCTCGAGTAGCCCAGAAACTGTCTGTACTGGTTCGGATCTGTTCCGTAAGAATTGACCCCATCAGTCTGAGGAGTACTGGTTGCGATCGCCTTACGCAGAAGCGCAGGGCTACTGAGCGGAAGCGTATTGATGGCACGCTCATCGTTTTGGTGCCAGCCGGAGGTTCCGACGTACTGCACCACGGCAACGATCGATGGAGCTATCTCCCGCTGCACGCCCAGACTGTACATAGCTAACCCTGGAAGTGGATAGTGATAGGCGAGATTGGTGAGGCTGGCCGGCTTTGGATTCGTAGAAGCCGTCAGCCCCGTGATCGCGCTCTGATTAGCATCGGAAAAGTAAACATTGTTGGCAGAAGGTTGAAAGGAAAACGGCGGATTGGTGGCCGCATTGTAGGAGTCGTTCCCTTGAATGCGTTCGAAGAACAATCCAAAGCCACTGCGTATAACTGTCCTGCCATCACCAAACACATCGTAGGCAAATCCGATACGCGGCTGGGCAGAGTTGTAATCATTCCCAACACCACCTCGCGGGAACCCAGCCGATCCGGCAATACGCATGCCGTTGAGATAGAAGGGCGTATTGGTTCCTGCTGGTGTAGTGAAGCCCGGTCCACTTGGGTTTAGCGTTCCATCCGCTCCAGGCGCCTGCGCAGAATTTGCTACAAAGTCGCTGGGCACAAAATTCGCTAATTGGTTGTAGCGTTCGTAATTATGAGGGATGGCGTCATATCGAAAGCCAAGATTTAACGTTAACTGCTTGCTGACCTTCCAGTTATCCTGCACATAACCCGAATAGGTCTCGTTCACCCAGTGCAATCCATTCAGGTTCTGCAACTGCGTAAAAGATGCCGCTGTGCCGAGAAGATAATTGACGTAGGAATCGCCGGAAAATGAACTCGCATTGAAAACGTAAGTGCCCTGCGTGTTCGACTGCAGCTGTTGATTCTTAAGGAAGTGCATCCAGGCACCGCCAAACTTGAAGCTGTGACGACCCCTCGTCCAGGAGAGATCATCGCGAACCTGGTAGTTCATCGCGGCGTTCTTCCATGGAAAGTAGTTTGTGCTCCAATCAGTGTTGTAGGGAGCACCAAGATCGATCTCAGGCATACGGCTCAGGTTATTCTGCCCGGTAAAGAAGGTACTCGTGTTGAAGTCACTCGGCTGCGCGTAGGTTCCGGTAGGCGTAATCGTCAGCTTGTTTCCGACAAAATTGAAGGCCGTTTCGTTGAGGAGGTTTGGTGAGATCGTCTGGGTCAGCTTCACCACAGCCGCCCACGCTGGATTCTGCATGACGCTGCCAACAGTAGGATAGCTGTCGTCACTCCATAGAGGCGGAAACAGCGTCTGGTTGTTGGCGTCGTGAATGTAATGACCCATCAACTGCAACTTCTCGTTGATCGTGTGATCAATCCGCACCAAGTCCTCACGAACATATGTGGGCTGTGTCACAGAAGTCACGAACTGGTTCTGGCCATTTGTCGCATTGGCTTGCGGAATGATGCCGGTGTTCAGCATCGCGATCGCGTTCTGGTCGATTAGGTTAGCTGGAATGACATATTTGCTGCCATTCGCCATAAAGGGCATTCCCGGGGTCAATCCATCTTGGGCGTAAAGCGCTAGTCTCGCCGAATCGGATGTCGTTGGCACAATCGGCGCCGTTCCGCCGGTCGGTAGCGCATAGTTGAGAGCCTGGCCGGCAACGGGAAAATCTCCCAACGGGACGGTGTTAGTTGTACTTGGCGCACTTCCTCGAATCTCTCGCCGATCCTCTTCGTTGACAAAGAAGTACGTACGGTTGCGGTTATTGTTGTACACGTGCGGAATAAAGAGGGGGCCGCCGATGTTGCCGCCAAAAATATTAACCCTTAGCTTTGGCGTTGGCTGATCGTTCAACTTCGAGATGTAGTTATTTGCATCGAACGCCTCATTACGGTTGAACTCCCAAAGACCTCCGTGGAAAGCTTTGCTACCGGACTTCAGCACCATCAAAATCTGTCCGCCCGAGCCAATCCCGTAGTCGGGCGTGTAGTTGCTCGTAAGTGTCTGGAACTCCGCAATCGAATCCTGAGAGACAAGAATAGCGAAGGTGCCTCCGCTTCCACGATCGTAGATCTCACCACCATCCACCATGTACACGTTATGGCTCGGCCGTGTGCCGTTGAAACTAATCCCATTCCCGGCTGTCACGGCGATCACGCCGTTGTAATCCGGAAGGTTATTTGACACACCAGGCGCGAGCACGGCCAGCGCCGTGATGTTCCGTCCATTCGTCGCCAGCTCCGCGACTTGTGTTCCTGAAATAAGATTGTCGACCTGACTCGTCTCAGATTGCGCACGCAGAGCTTCCGCCTCGACCGAAACTGTCTCGCCTTCGCTTCCAATGGTGAGAGTCACATTCTCCTCCAGTGTTTGCGCCACGTTCAGCACAATCCCACTGGTCGTCGATACCTTGAAGCCCTGTGCCGTCACCATCAGGCTGTAGTGGCCAATGTGCAATCCCGGAAAGCTGAACAGACCTGACCCGTTCGATGTGCCTGTTCGAGCTTCGCCTGTGTCTGTATTCGTCAACTTGACCGTGGCATTGGGAACAACCGCCCCGGTCGCATCAGACGCGGTGCCGTTGATCGTGGCATTCTCCTGAGCGTTGGCCCGTGGAAGACCCAGCAGCAAAGCGACTGCAAAGCAGGCTCCGACCAGACAACGTGAGATCCAGACCGCACCGCCTCGGCTTCGCGCAAAAGGTATCGCGGTCTGAGAGCCCACGGACCTGGTTACTGCTTTGTGGCGCCAATTAGAGTTGACAAGGAGGTCGGCCCACGAGCAGACCGCTTCCAACTTGTTCAAAAAGGGGTTATCTTCGGCCTTCCAAAGTCGCTGCATAGGTCCTCGCCTCGAACCGAAATTAGGGTATTTACAGGTGCCTCGAAAGGCGCTTCTTCTGAACGTGGAGAATCTATGGGAAGGAGCTTGAAAGTGTCAATAGATTATTTATAGAGATGCGCAAAGAGCCGCCGGACAGAACATTCCAGAAAATCAACCCCGTTTTGCACCAGCGTGACCGGGCTCGCTTCAAGCCCTCGTAAAGAAGGCTGTAGGTCCCTATGAGTCAAGGGATAGACCCATAAAGGTGTTTCGGATCACCGGCAGGCAGAAGGATCCAAAGGCGAAGCCAGAGAAGCTGACCCACGGCAAGCCTAAGATTTATCCTGGGAACACCGGAAGCGCTCGCCGAGAGTCTGATTCGCGGCAGATCTTCGCGCAACATGGACCAGGGGAGAATCACCCTGCAACCGGTTTGGAGAAAATGAAAATGGCCGATGTGGAAGTAGTAGGAAACCAGAAGACGATCCTCGAACACCAGAAGCAGATCCTGTCGAACCAGGAACACATCCTGACCAATCAGAAAGAAATTCTGAGCAATCAGAGGTCGATCAAGTCCAACCAGGATGCGTTAAACGAGATCCTCGCCAATCAGAAGCAGATCCTCGCTGCAGTAAAGAAGTAGCTCTAGGTTGGCCGCGACGCGAAGGTGTCGTGGCCACCTTGCAGGCGTCCTTAGGAGGGCGGAGTGCCGATGGATCGCTCCTATCGCAAACCTCGTGTCTACCGCGCTCTTCGACCTCTCGCATTCTTAGTCATGCTCTTGCTGCTCTGGTCTTTCTTGGTCTTCCGGACGCACGGCCAATCCATTCTTCCCAGCCCCTGGCAGGTCACGCGCGCGCTTTGGGAGCTCCTGCAGCACGGTCTTCTGTTTAAGTATGTCGTCGCTTCGCTCTTTCGCGTCACCTGGGGATTTCTGCTGGCAACCGTCCTTGCAACTCCGCTTGGCTTGATGATCGCCTCGGCGCCGCGAGCCGAGATCGCCCTCAATCCCATCATCCAGATCTTCCGCCCTCTGTCACCCTTAGCGTGGATCCCAATTGCTATCCTTTGGTTCGGCGTCGGTGATCTGTCTGCCATCTTCCTTATCTTTCTCGGCTGCTTCTTTCCGCTCCTTGCCACAGCCATCAACGCCGTGCACAATATCCCGGCAGTTCATCTGGACGCGGGCCGCAACTTCGGTATGAAGGGTGTCACGCTGCTCTATCGGGTCATCTTCCCGGCAGCCGCGCCGCAGTTGATCGTCGGTCTTCGCATCACGCTTGGCATAGCCTGGCTGGTCGTCGTCGCCGCGGAAATGATCGCAGTAAACTCGGGTTTGGGCTTCCTGGTCGTCGATGCGCGCAATGCCGGCAACCGCTACGACTTGGTCGTCGCGGGTATGGTCGTGATCGGTGCCATCGGCCTTCTGCTCGATCGCGGCGCGCGATCTTTAGAACGTCTGCAATCTGTCCAGTGGGCCTACGCCAAACAATGAACGCTGAAGAACAATCCACGGCCGCGGCCGACGCGGCGAAGCGATCCCCAGGGGAGCAAACGCCTTCTTCCCCCGTGAAGTTGCGTGTGTCCCATCTCGGCGTGACCTTCACCCGAGGCGGCAAGGCACTCGAAGTCCTGCACGACATCTCTCTCGAGGTCGCGAAAGGTGAGTTCGTCTGCCTTCTCGGCCCCTCCGGATGCGGCAAGTCAACGCTCCTGAACACTGTGGCCGGCTTCCTCGCACCCTCGTCAGGCGAGGTGACCATCGACGGAGAAAAGGTTGTTGGCCCCGATCCGCGACGCATCTTTGTCTTCCAGGAGCGCGGCGTCTTCCCTTGGCTCACCGTCGAGGGAAATATCGCGTTCGGCCTCTTCAAAGAGTCGCGCTCCGAGCGCCAGCGGCGAGTCGCGCAATACATCGAGCTGGTCGGCCTCAAGGGCTTCGAAAAGGTCTTTCCCGCGGAGCTCTCCGGCGGCATGAAGCAGCGGCTCGAAGTCGCACGAGCGCTCGCCGTCAATCCAGACATGCTCTTCCTGGACGAGCCCTTCGGCGCTCTCGACTCCATGACCCGCCTCACCATGCGACGCGAACTCCTGCAAATCTGGGAAGTCGAACGCAAGACCATTGTCTTCGTCACGCATGACCTCGATGAAGCTCTTCAATTAGCCGACCGCATCGTCATCATGAGTGCTCGCCCCGCCACCATCCAGCACATCGTGAACGTTGAGATGCCTCATCCCCGCAACGTCAACTCGACGCACTATCTCGCGTGCCGCTCCGGCATTGCCGCGGAGATCGGCATGGCGCCAGACGTATGAGCGGCCTCTTCCAATCTCGAAAGACCGAAAAAGTTGTCCTGCCCCTAAGTACCATCGCCCTGCTGCTTGGCCTCTGGGCAGCAGCCGTAAAGCTAAGCGGAACCCACATCCTCCCCAGCCCTCTACAGGTCCTTTCCGGCGTCGCCGAGCTCGTCTCAAAGCAAGTGCTCTGGGCGGATATTCGCGACTCCCTGCGCCGCGTCAGTGTCGGCTTCAGCCTCGCTGTGCTTCTGGGTGTTCCACTCGGTCTCGTCCTGGGCTGGAAGCCCGCGATCAATCACGTCGTCAACCCCGTCATGCAGCTCCTGCGTCCCATCAGCCCCATCGCCTGGATCCCGATCGCCATCCTCCTCTTCGGCGTCGGAGAGCGCGGCGCCGTGTTTCTCATCTTTCTCGGCGCCTTCTTTCCCATCGTGGTCGCGTCTATCGATGGCGTTCGCGGAGTTCCCGCGCTCTACCATCGCGCTGGGCAGAACTTCGGCCTGTCCTCAGGGCAAATCCTGCTCCGCGTCCTTCTTCCAGCCGCCATGCCACGCATCCTCAGTGGCCTTCGCATCGCCCTTGGCATCGCTTGGCTGGTCGTCGTCGCCGCGGAGATGGTCGCCGTGGACTCCGGCCTCGGCTTCCTCATCATCGACTCGCGCAACTCCGGCAAGCGCTACGACCTCGTTATCGCGGCCATGCTCACTATCGGCCTCATCGGTCTGCTGCTCGATCTCTGCTTCCGCGCTCTCGAGCGCATACCGTCTTTCCGCTGGGGCTTTCATGCAACCTAAGACACGAATCATCGCCTTCGTCGGCCTTTGGGTCCTCGTGCTCTCGGGTCTGCACGCCTGGTTGAATGTCAACTGGACCGCCGTGCTGAATGACGTTCGCCCGCCCAGCCGCCGAAGAGTCACCGTCGCTTACATTCCGGTCACCTGCCAGCTCACCTGTCCGGTCACCGACTACATCTCCAAGATCTCCGACCACGGCGAGATCTTTCTCCCGCGCATGTTTCAGGGTTTTCCTGAGATCAAGGAAGCGCTCATCTCCAATCGCGTGCAGGCAGCCTTCCTCGTCGCCCCCATGGCCATCGCGCTTCGGGCGCAGGGAGTTCCGGTCAAGGTCGTCTATCTCGGCCATCGCTATGGCAGCTCACTCGTCGTCCGCAACGATGGCCCCATCCACACCATTGCCGATCTGCGTGGCCGAACCATCGCCATTCCCAGCCGCTTCTCCGACGAGCACCTCCTGCTCTATCGCGCGCTCAAGTCTGCCGGCATGTCGTCCCGCGACGTCCGCATGACCGAGATGGCGCCACCCGACGTCTCCGGTGCCCTCTCCGCCAACGCAATCGATGCCTTCGTCATGGCCGAACCGTTTCCCTCACAATCCGAGGTCGCCGGCTTCGGTCGCATTCTCTTCCAGGCCCGCCAGTATTGGCCCGACTACATGTCATGTGTGCTCGTGGTCCGTCAGGAGCTGATCGATCAGCGCCCGCAGGCCGTGCAGGAGCTCGTCGACGGCATCGCCCGCTCAGGTCTCTGGCTCGACAAAGGCACGCCTCATCGGGAACAAGCCGCCGACTTCGTGGGCCGCTTCTACTTCCACCAGACGCCCGCCCTGCTGCGCCACGCCCTCACCGGCGATCGAGTCGAATACACTCCGCTCGCTCCGCGCAAGCCCGACTTCGATCTGGTACGAGATCTCATGCTTGAAACTGGCGTTCTCAACCGCTCCATCGACTTCAATGAATACGCCGACACCCGCTTCTCAGACGGAGAGCGCAGCCAGCAGGCCTGGGCCTACGAGGCAGGAGCCGGACGCGCACAGTAAGCTGTGGTCTTTGTACAGCAAATGTTCGCGTCTCACAGCTCACTCTGTGGCTTGATGCTTGTAGAGATCCACGCTCTCCCTAGTGCCTCACACCTAGCCAGCCGTTGCTGTAAAGGAACTGCCCGCCAATGACCAGCAGCCATGCCCAGAGGGCAAATCGGAGTGGTCGCTTCGGAATGTACGGGGTCGCCAGGCTGCCAACGAGTACACCCGGGATCCCACCGATAATCAAATGCGTAAGCAACGTGACATCGTTCGTATGCGTGAACCAGTGTGCCCCGCTGCCAATCAGCGACAGCAGAAATCCAAACAAAATATCCGTCCCAACCACCTGCGCGGGATCGAGTGCGGTTAAGGAAAGCAGGGCAGCCGTGCCCAGCGCTCCAGCTCCGGCCGAGGAGAAGCCCACCTCCGCCCCGACAGGGAGCATCAGCAGCGGCATAATCGCCGATCGATCCCGCTGCGCACGCACCTCCGCCGGCTGCCTACGGAACGAAAACACAATCTGGTAGACCGCCGTCAGCACGAGAACAGCGCCCAGCAGTCCATTCATAATGTGCTTCGAGCCAGCGCTTGCAAGATGGTTCAGAACCAGCGAACCCAGCAGAACTCCAGGAACTCCGCCCAGCAGCATCCGTCCCAGCACACGCCAGTTAACGTTCTTGCGAGCAATCTGCGAAGGAACCAGAACAAGTTTTACGGCCGCCGAAAACATAAGTCCGGTCGACACGGCAATCGTTGTCGGCACACCAAGAAAGAGGATCAGGAGCGGCGTTGTGATCGTACCCGCGCCCACTCCCGTCAGCGCGATAAAGACGGCGATAATAAATCCAACGAGGTATTGCAACGCAGCCCTTTCAGTTCAGTCGAGCCGACAAGCGAGGGAACAGCCACGAATCATCGTTCCGGAGCAGCTTCCACGTGAATGCCGCACTCAACCTTCTTGCCCGCCCATCGACCCGATCGCGGGTCGTTAGGATCCGTCGGGATCGACGTACAAGGTTCGCAACCAATCGAGGTATAACCCTGCTCGTAGAGCGGCAGAAGTGGAATGCCGAAGTGCGCCGCAAGCTGCCACACATCCCGTGTCGACCAGTCAGCAAAAGGACTGAGTTTGCGAACCAACACGCCACTCGGAAGGGTGAAGTCTGCGATCTCCTCAAGCGCAGTGCGGGAACGTGCCTGCTCCCGGCGAAGCCCGGTCAGCCAGAGACGATACCCCGCCACGGCCCGGAAGAGTGGCTCCACCTTGCGCAGGCCGCAACACCGGTCCGGCGCGATCTGATGAAGCAGGCCATACTCGGCCTCCTGCTCGGCGACTGTGCGTGTAGCCTCGAGGTTCGTCAGATTGAGGTGCCAGTCGCGCGCAATCTGATCGCGATACGAAAGCGTCTGCGGAAAGTGATATCCGGTGTCGAGAAAGAGCACCGGCACATCGGGACGCAGCTCAAGCGCTAGCTTCAGCAGAAGCACATCCTCCGCCTGAAACGAACAGGTAAGGCAAGCCTCCTCGCGTTCGCTATCCGGAAAGCGAGCGCCCGCCGTAACGAATTCATTCTGCAGCAGAGCCCGAACGTGCTCCAGCCGCTCCACGAGTTCGGGACGTAATTCCTGTGGCGCGCCGCTACCGGGCGTACGAGGATCAAGAAGACCAGCCGGAGCAATCGTTGGAATGATGGTGCTCATGCGAGCTCCTCTCGCTGAAGAATCTGCTGTTGCTTGAGAAAAGTGACGGCATCTCTCGGCGACGTCACTGGCGTGAATGCCGCGTCCGCCACGCTGATCGCACCGTCAGACGCCAGCTCGTGGGTCAGCACAAGCAGACCGGCAGCGAAAAGCACCTCGGGATGCGCCTCCTCGCCACGATCCAGAAGAATCACATTCGCGCCCATCGCGAAAAGCAGGCGCTCCACACCTTCTGCAAATGCAGCAGAACCCCGCAGCGCCACATGTGCGGCACCGTGACCGAATCGCGCCGATCGTTCAGCAGCCCCGACGCGTCCACCGGCCAAGACTCCCGCGCGAAGATCCTCCGCGGCCTCGTAGACCGAACGAATCATGCCAGCCGCAACCGTTCCGTTCGTCTGCGGATCGATCAGAACGAATGACCCGGTGTGGCGATTCAGCGAATAGGGATCGAGCGTAAGTGGCAGGCGTGTCTCAAGCGTAACCACGCCAATGCCGTTCAGCTCCAGCGTGGTGAACTCCTCGGGCGAGAGGATGGCCGCGGAAGCTAGGTCGACAACGCCATTCACGGCGAGTACCTCGGCCTGCACCGTGCGGCTGGTGTGCTTCAGATACAGCCGTTTGTTCAACGTAAGCGGCGCCTCGGACATCCACACCAGGGCAGCGGAGATTCGCGTGGCAACAGTGGCGGCTGCCTGCACGGACGCGATCAGGTCGCCGCGCGAGATATCAATCTCATCGTCCAGCGTGAGCGTCACCGAAAGCGGTGCGGAGGCCTCAGCGAGATCGCCGTCGAAAGTCACAATACGATTCACACGAGATCGCCTTCCGGATGGCTGAACCAGCACCGCATCGCCCGGCCGAATCGTGCCGGAAGCAATCTGGCCAGCAAACCCGCGAAAATCCAGGTCCGGCCTAACCACTCGTTGCACCGCCAGCCGAAACGGAGCTTCCGGAAGGTACTCGGTAGAGGGCAGAGATTCGAGCAGCTCCAGCAGCGGAGGACCGCTGTACCAGGGCATCGCGCCCGCTCGCTCCACCACGTTCTCGCCAGTCAGCGCGCTTACCGGAACAAAATGTAACCCGTTTGGTTCAGCCGCTCCGAGACCATTCTCCGTCAACCGCCTGAAGAACTCCCGAAACTCAACTTCGATCGCTTCGAAAGTGTCGCGATCGTATCCCACGAGATCCATCTTGTTCACGGCCACCACAATCTGGCGCACCCCGAGCAGCGAGGTAATCGCGGCATGGCGCCGGGACTGCGAGAGCACCCCCTTGCGCGCATCCACCAGGACGATCGCAACGTCCGCCGTCGAGGCCCCCGTCGCCATGTTGCGGGTGTACTGCTCATGACCGGGTGTGTCCGCGATGATGAACTTGCGGCGAGCCGTAGCAAAGTACCGGTAAGCCACATCGATCGTGATGCCCTGTTCGCGTTCCGCACGCAGGCCATCGGTGAGCAGCGCCAGATCAAGCACGCCGGGCATCGTCGTCCCCTTGCCTTCGATCGAGCGAATCTGGTCGTCATACACGCTCGCCGTGTCGTAAAGAAGCCTTCCAATCAGAGTCGACTTCCCGTCATCCACAGAACCCGCCGTCGAGAAGCGCAGCAGATCCTTCGCGCGTTCGTCCGCCAGGTAGGTCTCCACCGAGAAGTCGCTGGCAAGAAAGGCAGGTGAGAGCTGGACAGGCTCCCCTTCGGGCGAGTGCGCCAGGAGCGGATTGAAGTCAGCAATGCGCTCATCCCACACCTCAGGTTCACGCGCCGGCGCATGGTTCGCCGCGACCTCGTCTCGCCGCTGCTCAGGCTCGGCTCGTTGTTCGAGTTGGAGTGAAACCAGGCCATTTCGATCGGAGCTCATGGATTAGAAGTAGCCCTCCCGCTTCTTAAGTTCCATCGAGCCTTCCTGGTCATGATCGATGACGCGGTTCGCACGCTCCGATGAGCGAAAGCCAAGAATCTCTTCGATAATCTTTGGAATCGTGTCCGCGTCTGAGCGAATCGCGCCTGTGCAGGGAGAGCACCCCAGCGAGCGCAGCCGGCTCTTCACCATCACCGCTGTCTCGCCCGTCCGCGCAACAAAGGCCTGCTCCGTCGGCAGCAGCGCGTCGCCTCGCAGATACATCGGGCGTTCCCGCGCAAAGTACAGATCCACAACCGGAATGTCTTCTTCGTGGATGTACTGCCACACATCCATCTCCGTCCAGTTCGAAAGCGGAAACACGCGTATCGACTCACCCGGATGCAGGCGCGCGTTGTACAGATTCCAAAGCTCTGGCCGCTGGTTTTTTGGATCCCACTGCCCTGCCCGATCGCGAAACGAATAGATGCGTTCCTTCGCGCGGGACTTCTCCTCGTCACGCCGCGCTCCGCCAAACGCAGCCGTAAAGCCATAGTGATTCAACGCGTCAAGCAGCGCCTGTGTCTTCAGCAGCCCGCAGCAGCGCTTTGTATCAAGCACGATCGGATTCGTTCCATTCGCAAGCGCAGGTTCGTTGCGCCACACCAGCAGTTCGGCCCCGATCGAACGCGCCGTCGCATCACGAAACTCAAGCATCTCGCGAAACTTGTAGCCGGTATCGATGTGAAGGAGCGGAAACGGAAGCGGGCCGGGAAAGAACGCCTTCTGCGCAAGCCGCAGCATCACCGAGGAATCCTTGCCGATGGAGTAAAGCATCACAGGCCGCTCAAACTCCGCCGCCACCTCCCGCAGGATATGGATGGACTCCGCCTCAAGCAGGCGCAGATGCGAAAGGCGTGCAGCTTTCTGTTCAGGAGGTGCAGGGGCCAGGGTAAACATAGGGCTCCGGGGTGTGACATCGGCAGCTCGCATAGCACGAACTGCCGAAATTAAATTGCCGTGTGGGAAGGAACGAGCGCGCGACCTGCTATGCCTGGACCGGACAACAACAACGATTTGGGCAGAGGATACGCATTTCTCTATAAAGCGTAGCAGGGTGAGGCGTGCACCGCAACGGGCACCGCGTTCTCTTCACTGCGTCTTCGGCAGCAAACGATGGTGCCTTTGCCGGGCGGAAACATGCGTTTTGAGACCGCCAACCCACCCGAATTAACGCACTCCCGCTCCGCGAATCCTTCTTGAGTCTGATGAACTGCAGGGTAAAAGCTGTCTTGACAAGGCACAAACTTGCTGCCTAAGATTCGCCTGCACTTCCTATTGAAATAATTCTGCGATTGAAACAAGGCGGTCTCATGAACTCAATCTCACGCTTTAGACACCTCCTGCTGAGCCTCGCGCTGGTGCTCGGTGCCGACCTCGCTCTGGGCCAGGGCAACACCGGTTCCATCCGCGGCACGATCCTCGATCCATCCGGCGCCGCCGTCCCCGAGGTCAGCGTCGAGGTCACCAGCGAAGCCACCGGCGTCATCAAGACACTCACCACCTCCAGCGGAGGCTTCTACTCCGTCGACGCGCTCACCCCCGGCCAGTACACCGTCAAAGCCGTCCGCGAAGGCTTCGCGCAGATCACCGTCGAGCATGTGCAGGTAGACCCCGGCCAGACACGCGAAACCAGCGTCACACTTAAGGTCGGCAGCACCGGCGAGAGCATGAACGTCACCGCCGACGCCCTCGCCGTCGAAACGCAGGACTCCAGCTCCGCCGGCACCATCACCTCCAAGCAGGTCGAAAATCTCATGCTCAACGGACGCAACTTCCAGTCCATGGGCCAGCTCATCCCGGGCGTCTCCTCAACTGCTGGCAACAACCAGCAGTCCGCTGGAGGCCTCACCGGCGGCACCACGCTCATCGTCAACGGCGCCTCCATCGAGTACTCCGTCTACACCCTCGACGGCGTCTACAACATGAACACCGGCAACCTCGCCAACATCAACATCCTTCCCATCGTCGACTCCATCGACGAGTTCCGCATCCTCAAGGACAACTACAGCGCCCGCTACGGCCTCGCGGGATCAGGCCAGGTCGTCGTCCAGACCAAGTCCGGCACTGACGCCTTCCACGGCAGTGCCTGGGATTACTTCCGCAACGACGCCCTCGACGCGAACCCCTACTTCGCGACCATCAAGACCAAGCTGCGTCAGAACATCTTCGGCTACTCCTTTGGCGGCCCAGTCAGGATCCCCCATCTCTACGGCGCATCTGGCAAGCCGAAGACCTTCTTCTTCGCCTCTAACGAGTGGCGCCGCATCGAGACCGGTTCCACCGCTCAGGGCATCGTGCTCACCCCCGCGCAGCGCGCCGGCACCTTCAACAACACCACCCCACTCACCATTGACGCTCTCGGCCAGCAGCAGCTTGCGGCGCGCGGTGCCACCAACTGCATCAGCAGCGCGAACACCATCAACCCCGCCTGCATAGATCCCAACTCCATCGCACTTCTGAACGCCCTGAGCGAGCTGCCGAATAATCCCTCGAGCGCGCAGAACTATATCAACCAGGAATCGCAGACCCTCGATCAGGACAGCTTCAACTACCGCGTCGACCACTACATCACTGACAACGAGATCCTCACCGGCCGCGTCTCCTACGAGCAGGTGAAGAACGGCATCCCCTACAACTCTTTCAATGGCAACATCGTCGCCGCCACGCCGACCACCTACTACACCACCGGCATGAACATGATGGTGCGCCTCAGCTCCACCCTCACTTCCAATCTGATCAACACGGCGACAATCGCCGAAACCTACGACAAGCCACGCATTAACACCAGTAACTTTCAGCTTCCCTCCGGCGTCACCATTAATCAGGCATTTCCCACCGCCAACGTGCTCAACAAGGCGCCCTCCGTCAACTTCTCCGGCGGCTACACCGGCTTCGGCGCGGGCACACCCGCGATCCACGCCTCTGATGGCGAAGGCATCCTCCAGGATGACGTGAGCTGGACCAAAGGCTCGCACGTTCTTCAGTTCGGTGCGCTTTATATCGCCGGCATCAAGAACCAGAACGTCTTCACGCAGCCCGGCGGCATCCTCGGCTTCAATGGCACCCGCACCGGCGATCCCGCGGCCGACTACGTCCTTGGTCTCGTCGGCACCTATCACCAGGACAGCGGCCAGCGCAGCGGATCCTTCCACTACCGCCAGGGCGAAGCCTACGCGCAGGATGATTGGCGCGCCACCCGCAAACTCACGGTCAACGCCGGCCTCCGCTGGGTCTACTTCTCCCCCAACACCAGCTCCGGAGACCAAGTCTCTTCGTTCTACGCCTCGCAATACAACGCCGCGCAGGCACCCGTCGTTACCCTTGGCGGCGGCCTTGTGACGAGCGCCGCCGGCACGCCGGTCACCTCCACTGGAACCACCGCCAATCTTCTCAACGGCCTCGTCTTCGCCGGCCAGAACGGGACCCCGGACGGCTTCTTCACCGCGACCAAGAAGAACTTCGCCCCGCGCGTCGGCTTCGCCTATGACCTCACCGGCGATGGCAAGACCTCCCTCCGCGCCGGATATGGCATCGGCTACTCCCGCCTCGCCGTCGAAGCCATCTACAACGCCTTCGGCCAGAACCCACCCTTCACCCAGAGCTCCAACATCATCTCCGGCACACTCGAGAATCCCACGGCAGGAACCGCCACCGGCCTCTCCCCGCAGTCGCTTGATGCGGTCGGTCCCAAGTTCACCCCCACCATGCTCCAGTCCTACAGCGCCACCGTCGAGCGGCAGCTCTTCCCCAGCGCCGTCCTCAGTGTCGCCTACGCCGGTTCACAGTTCCGCCACATGGACACCTTCGGCTACGACCAGAATCAATCGCTGCGCGTCTCAGCGCCCTCCCAGTTCAGCGCGGCGACCAACTGCATCGCCGGACAACCGATCGTCTCCTCCTACGACTTTGATCCCTGCATCAACTCCAACAAAACCAGCGCCGACTTTACCCGTCCCTACCAGGGCTACTCCAACATCTACACCGAGGCCGGCATCGGCTCCGGCAACTACAACGCCCTCCAGGCCGATTTCGTCTACCGCAAGAACTCGGTCAACGCGACCGTCTCCTACGCCTATAGCAAGTCGCTCTCGCAGTTCGGTCACGCCAGCAACACCGGCGGTGGCAGCATCGCCGGCGGCGGCGGCACAGGGGTTCAGGACTGGCGCAATCTCGCCGCCGAGTACGGTCCCAGCAACTTCGATCGCACTCACGTCCTCACCTTCTCCGGCGTCTATGACATTCAGGCCTTTCGTCACAGCGGCAACATGGTTGAGCGTCAGGTCCTCGGCGGCTGGAGCCTCGCTACCCTCAGCGTGCTCGAGAGTGGCTTCGCTTTCACACCCGGACTCTCCACCGGCTCGCAAGGCCTCGCCACTCGTCCCAATCAGGTTGCGCCCGTTCGCCTCATCAAGAGCAAGACCGAGTGGTTCGACACCTCCTCCTTCGTCGCTCCCGCCAACGGCTTCTACGGCAACGCCCGGCCCAGCACCATCCGCGGACCGCGTGAGATCTCCTTCAACGTCGCCGGCTACAAGACCTTCCCGATCTACGAGAAGGTGGCCTTGCAGTTCCGCGCAGAAGCCTTCAATTTCCTCAACCATCCCAACTTCGGCGCCATCGATCCAAACGTCGGCTCCGGCACCTACGGACAGATCACCTCATCGCTCGATCCTCGCGAGCTCGAGTTCTCCGCCCGCGTCAGCTTCTAAAGCCTTCCTCACGCGCCGGCAACGCTGCTTGCTTTAAGCAGCGCCGCCGGCGCAGCATGTCTCTCTCGTCGTCTTCGACTCGCACAGCACGCAAGCCGTTTAGAACAGATCCTTCTTCGGCTTGCTTCTTCAATTTGTAACGCCATACCTTACATTCTCCGGAGACGACCGACCTCTATGATCCGCTCTACTCGGCTCCCGCACCGATCGCGTCTTCTCCTCCTGCTCGCCGCCGCGCCGCTCGGCCCCGCTCTCGTCAGCCCGAAGCCGCTCCACGCCGCACCCGTCTCTCGCTCCACAGCCGCTGCCCCCTCTCATCCCGTCGCCTTGCAGACCAACTCCCTCTCCGAGCCGCTCGGCATCGACACGCCGCACCCGGAGCTCTCCTGGCAGCTCCGTGATGCACGCCCCGGCGCCCGCCAGACCGCCTACCAGATCGCCGTCTTTACCCATCGCCCCACCTCGCCCGCGACCAGGCCCGACCTCTGGGACAGCGGCCGTGTCGAATCGGCAAGCTCCCTGACCGTCCCCTACACCGGCCCCGATCTCCAGCCCAGCAAGCGCTACTTCTGGCGCGTCACCGTCTGGGATCAAACCGGTAAGCCCTATCCCGCGAGCGACGTCTCCTGGTTCGAGACCGGCCTCCTCCAGCAGATCAACTGGCACGCCGAGTGGATCGGTCACGAGTCCGCCGAGCTCCATGCCATCCGCACCTCCGGCGCCACCTGGATCACCAACCCCGCCCCCGCCGGTGACCGAGTCGCCCACACCACACACAACGACTTCCGCCTCAACGTCCCGCTCGCAAAGCCGGTAGCCCGCGCGGTCCTCTACGCCACCGGTCAGGACACCGTCGCCGCCTGGGTCAACGGCGTCTCCGCCCTCACCGCCGATCCCCTTCCGCCTTGGCAGCAGATGCCCTGGGGCACCTACAAACGCATCGACGTAACCAACTCCGTTCGCGAAGGCGACAACCTCCTCGCCATCGCCGTCACGCACTACCAAACCGCCCGTCAGGGGAAGCTCTCCGCACAAACCCCCATGAGCGCCGTCCTCTTCATCAGCTACACCGACGGCGCCACCGAGCTCGTCACCTCCGCCGCCCCCGGCTGGCGCGCCGCCCTCGACGCCCCCAACGGATGGCAGCAACCCTCCGACAAAGCCTCCAGCTTCAAGCCCGCCGAGCCCTTTCGCCCCAGCTCCGATCCCTTCGGCTCCACGGATACCGGCCAGCCCTGGCCCACCGGCCCCGTCGCTGCCCTGCGCAAGACCTTCTCCGCCCAGGGCAAGACCCTCGTCTCCGCCCGCCTCTACGCCACCGCCCTCGGCGCCTACAAGTTCCACCTCAACGGCCAACTCGTCGGCGATCAGATCCTGGCCCCCGGCTGGATGGACTTCCGCGAGCACATCCCCTACCAGGTCTACGACGTCACCGCCCAGATCCACAGCGGCTCCAACGCCATCGCCGCCTACCTCGCGCCCGGTTGGTACTCCACGCCCCTCCGCTGGCTCCGCCAGGGCAACAACTACGGCGCCACCGAGCCCGCCCTCAAGGCCCAGCTCCGGCTCGAGTACACCGACGGCAGCGTCGACACCATCGCCACCGATAGCACTTGGCGCGCCTCGAGCTCACGCATCACCTTCGCCGAGATCTACGACGGTGAAACCGACGACGCCCGCCTCGACCAGCCCGGCTGGGATACCGCCACCTTCCACGAGCCCACCGCCACCTCACTGCAGCCCGAAGCCGCCTGGCAGCCCGCCACCATCGTCCCCGCCAAAGAGCCGCAGATCCTCGCGCAATACTTCCCGCCCATCCGCGAAGAACGCACCCTCTCCGCCGTCAAGATCACCGAGCCCAAACCCGGTGTCTTCATCCTCGACTTCGGCCAGAACATGAGCGCTGCCCCACGCCTTCGCGTTCACGGCCCCGCCGGCACCGACGTCCAGCTCCGCTTCGCCGAGGTCCTCAACCCCGACGGCACTCTCTACACCGACAACCTCCGCACCGCCAAAGCCACCGATCACTTCATCCTCCGCGGCACACCCGCCCCCGAAGTCTTCCAGCCCCTCTTCACCTTCCACGGCTTCCGCTACGCCGAAATCACCGGCCTGAAATCCCGCCCCACCCCACAAACCCTCCGGGCCATCGTCCTCCACACCGACGCCCCCTTCACCACCCACCTCACCACCGGCGACCCCATGGTCAACAAGCTCTGGACCATCGTCCAGTGGGGCCAGCGCTCTAACTTCGTCGGCCTCCCCACCGACTGCCCGCAGCGTGACGAGCGCCTGGGCTGGACCGCCGACGCCCAGGTCTTCTGGCGCACCGCCACCTTCAACATGGACCTCACCACCTTCTCCGAGAAGTTCGCTGCCGACATCCGCGGCACCCAGGCCACCACGCCCATGTACGGCATCTACGCCCCCGGCCTCGACACCGCCAACCCCGGCTATGGCGCCGCCTGGTCGGACGCCGGCGTCATCATCCCCTGGACCGGCTGGATCCAGTCCGGCAACCCCCGCATCATCGACGGGAACTGGGACGGCATGGAGCAGTACCTCGCCGAAATCCTCGCCAACAACCCCAATCATCTCTGGCAGAACAAGTTCGGCGCCGCCTTTGGCGACTGGCTCACCCCCACCATCACCACCCCTGAAGATCTCCTCGCCACCGCCTATTGGGCCTACGACGTCTCGCTCATGCAGCAGATGGCCCTCGCCACCCACCGCACCGAAGCCGCCGAGCGCTACGCCCAGCTCTTCGGCAACATCAAGGCCGCCTTCCAGCAGGCCTACATCCGCAACGACGGCTTCGTCGGCACCGTCGACCACTTCCCTTCCATCCCGCCGCCCACCGTCCATCCCACAGCAGACGACCAGGTCGGCAAGACAGTAGAGACCCAAACCGGTTACGTATTGGCCCTCTACATGCACCTCATGCCAGAGAACCTACGCGCCGCCGCCGCTGACAAACTCGTCGCCAAAATCCGCGCCAACGGCATGCGCCTCGGCACCGGCTTCCTCGGCACCCCCTACCTCCTCGAAGTCCTCACCAACACCGGCCACGCCGACGTCGCCTACCAACTTCTGCTCAATCGCGAGTACCCCTCCTGGGGCTACCTCATCGATCACGGCGCCACCACCACCTGGGAGCGCTGGAACGGCGACACCATGCGCTCCGACCCCTCCATGAACTCCTACAATCACTACGCCTACGGCGCTGTCGCCGAGTGGCTCTACCGCTTCGCCGCCGGCATCGACACCGACCCCGCCGACGCCGGCTTTCACACCGTCACCCTCCATCCCACCTTCGATCCTCGCCTCGGCCACCTCGACTTCACCTACGACTCGCGCTTCGGCCCCATCCACTCCGCCTGGTCCATCAACCGCGGCACCGCCACCTCGAGCAACCGCGGCAGCACCACGAAATCGAACGCCAGACAAAACGTAACCTGGCACGTCACAATCCCCGCTAACACCTCCGCCGTCCTCGCCACCTCTCGCATCAACGCCACCGACCTCACCCTTAACGGCAAGCCCCTCGCCGCCACCTCACTCCAGCCCGGCCCCACACCCGGTGACGTCCTCCTCCCCGCCGGCACCTACACCCTCACCGCCGTCCTTCATCCCGCCACCAGCGCCCAACCCAGCACGGAGACCGCCGATGCCCGCCACTAACTCTCGCCTTCACCGCGCCTCCACGCTCGCCCTCGCCGCCTGCCTCGTCTCTCCCGCCCTCGCCCAGCAACCCGCCGCCAACGATCCCCTCGCCACATCCTTCGCCACCCCGCCCGCCGCAGCCCACCCGCGTGTCTGGTGGCACTGGATGAACGGCAACATCACCAAGGAAGGCATCGGCCAGGACCTCGACTGGATGCACCGCGTCGGCATCGCCGGCTTCCAGAACTTCGACGCCGCCCTCAACACCCCCAAGGTCGTCGACCAGCGCCTCATCTACATGCAGCCCGGCTGGCAGGATGCCTTCCGCTTCGCCATCCAGAAGGGCGACGACTTCGGCTTCGAGATGGCCATCGCCGGCTCACCCGGCTGGTCCGAGAGCGGCGGCCCCTGGGTCAAGCCCGAGCAGGCCATGAAGAAAGTCGTCTGGTCAGAGACTTCGGTCGAAGGCGGCAAGCCCTTCACCGGCACCCTCCCGCCACCACCTCGCGCCACCGGCCCGTTCGGCAACCTCGCCCAGCAAGACCTAATGGGCGCCATGGGCGGAGGAGACAAGCCAGCGCCCGCCCAGGACTTCGGCGCCGACACCGTCGTCCTCGCCATCCGCGAGCCCGCCGTCGAAAAACCCCTCGCCGCCCTCCACCCCACCGTCACCACCTCCGCCGGCACCGCCGTCGAGAACGCCGCGCAGCTCTACGATCACGACCTCAACTCCGACGTTCGCTTCCTCGCCGCCAAACCCGGCGAGACCGGCTGGATCCGCTACGAGTTCGCCGAGCCCACCACGGTCCAGTCCGTCACCTACGCCGCCGGCGGCCCGCGCGATCCGCTTGCCATGTTCGCTGGCGAATCAAATGGCGGCCCTGTCCTCCAGTCCTCGCAGGATGGCACCACCTTCACCGACGTCCTCCGCATTCCCACCTCCGGCGCTGTCCAGCACACCCTGGACTTCGCCCCCGTCACCGCACGTTTCTTCCGCATCTCCTACCTTGAAAAAGCGCTGCCCTCCAACAACCTCGGCGATATCGACATGAGCGACTTCGGTGGCGCGCCAGCCACCGGCCCCATCATGCACTCGCTCGCGGAGTTCGAGCTTCACACCGGCCCGCGCGTCAATCGCTTTGAAGAAAAAGCCGCCTTCTCCACCCTGCCCGATCTCTACTCCACCGCCACCCGCGAGGTTCCCGCCGCCACCGCCATCAACAAGTCCGACGTCATCGATCTCACCGCGAAGATGAAGCCCGATGGCACGCTCGATTGGACCCCACCGGCCACCGGGCAGGATGGACAGCCAGCAAGGTGGACCATCCTGCGCATGGGCTACTCACTCACCGGCATCACCAACCACCCCGCCCCGCCAGAGGCCACCGGCCCCGAGGTCGACAAGCTCAACAAGGCTGACGTCCAGGCCTACCTCAGCCACTACCTTGACGGCTATAAGGACGCCTCCCACGGCGATATGGGCGCCACCGGTCAGGCCAGCCCGCTCGCCGCACCCGCGCCCGGCGGCTCTCCCGGCAAGGTCGGCTTGCAGTTCGTCATCACCGACTCCTGGGAGGCCGGCACCGAGAACTGGACCAACGACATCCTCGCCGAGTTCCAGCATCGCCGCGGCTACGACGCCCGCCCCTGGCTCCCCACCATGGCCGGCCGCATTATCGGCTCCGCCGCGGAAAGCGATCGCTTCCTCTTTGATTACCGCCGCACCCTCGAAGAGCTCCTCGCAGAAAACCACTACGCCGTCATCGCAGAGATGCTGCATCAGCGCGGCATGGGCCAGTACGGCGAATCGCATGAATCCGGTCGCGCCACCATCGGCGACGGCATGGAGATGAAGCGCTACGACGATGTCCCCATGGCCGCCATGTGGACCCAGCGCCCCGGCGTCAACGAAGATCTCCCCATCCCCAACGCCGACATCCGCGAGTCCGCCTCCGTCGCCCACATCTACGGCCGCCCCTTCGTCGCCGCCGAATCCATGACTGCCGCCGCGTCGCCCTGGGCCTGGTCGCCCGCCACCCTCAAGCCCACCGCCGATAAAGAACTCGCCACGGGCCTCAATCGCTTCGTCATCCACTCCTCCGTCCACCAGCCCCTCACCGGCCCCGGTGGAGCTGATGCTGGCAGCCCCGGCCCGGGTCTGACCCTCGGGCCCTTCGGCCAGTGGTTCAATCGCAACGAGTGCTGGGCCGAGCAGGCCAAGCCCTGGATCGACTATCTCTCGCGCAGCTCCTTCATGCTCCAGCAGGGCCGCTTCGTCGCGGACATCGCCTACTACTACGGCGAAGATTCCAACGTCACCGCCATCTTCACCGATCACAACCCCGCCCTGCCTGAGGGCTACAACTTCGACTTCGTCAACGCCGACATTCTCGCCCACAAGCTCAAGGTCGATCACGGCGATCTCGTCACCGACTCCGGCATGCGCTACCGCGTGCTCGCGCTCGATCCCTACGCGCAGCACATGTCTCTGCCCGTCCTTCGTCGCATCAGCGAGCTCGTCCATAGCGGCGCGACCGTAGTCGGCAAGGCGCCGGTCGACGATCCCTCGCTCGCCGACGATCAGGCCGCCTTCAAGAAGCTCGTCGCTGAGCTTTGGGGCACCGGCTCTGAGCCCTCGCGCAAGGTCGGCAAAGGCCGTGTCGTCACCGGCGAAACCGTCGAGGCCGCCATGAAGCCGCTCGCGCTTCAGCCCGACACCACCTACACCAAAACCTCGCCCGACACCAAGGTGCTCTTCGTCCATCGCACCATGCCCGGGGCAGATCTCTACTTCGTCGACAATCGCTCCGCCACCCCGCTCACAACCGAAGCTAGCTTCCGCGTCACCGGCCGCGCGCCCGAGCTCTTCCACCCGGATACTGGCTCCGTCACCCCCGCCGCCTTCCAGTCCGCCAACGGCCGCACCACCGTTCCGCTCACGCTCGAGCCCTGGGGCACCACCTTCGTGGTCTTCCGCCACGCCACCAAGGAAACCACCCACCTCCTTCCGAAGACAACCGAGGCCACCCTCGCTACCGTCGACGGCCCCTGGACCGTCGCCTTCGAAGATCGCACCCCGAAACCCGAAGGCGAACCAAAGACGTTACAAATGCCGCAGCTTGCCTCCTGGTCCGACTCCAGCGACCCGGGCGTCAAGTACTTCTCCGGCCACGGCACCTACACCAAACACATCAACGCCCCCGCCGATTGGTTCAAGTCCGGCTCTCCGGTCATGCTCGATCTCGGTGACGTCGCCAACCTCGCCGAAGTCTCGATCAACGGCAAGACCCTCGGCACCGTCTGGAAGTCGCCCTACCGCCTCGACGTCACCTCCGCCATGCACCCCGGCGACAACCTGGTCGAGATCCGCGTCGTCAATCTCTGGGTCAACCGCCTGATCGGCGACGCCCAGCCGAACGCACAGAAGCTCACCTTCACCGCCCGCAACCCCTACAAGGCCAACAGCCCCCTCGTCCCCGCCGGCCTCCTCGGCCCCGTCCGCCTCCTCCGTGAGGAGACAACCACCACGTCGGCCACAACCGCTCCTGCACCCACCAACTCCGGAGGCAACTAGACCACCTCGGCTCCTGCGCGGCCTCGTCTTCGCCCTTGCCTTTGCCTTCTTGTTGTCATCCCTTACGGATCTGCTTCTCTACCGCAGACCTCAGATCGCTTACGGACGCCCTTCACCGCACCACTGTCATCTCGACCGTGGTGAAGGGAACCGCTTCTGTCGTTGCCGTCGCCTATTCTTTGTTGTCATGCCGTAGGGATCTGCTTCTCTACCGCAGACCTCACGAAAACCGCTTCAACCGCGCTGGGGTTAGACGCCGGTCGGCCTTCCGTTTACGCCACACCGGCTCAGATCGCTGAGACGTCCTGATCCCGCAGAGAACCTGCGCGAAACCTCACCAAGACACCCCTTAACCTCAGCAAAAAGCACATTTACCTCGGCAGAAAACACACAATGATGACGCTTAGACTCTCCCGCCGACGCTTCCTCCACAACACCGCAGCTCTCGCCGCCACAGCCGCGCTGTCCCCCTCCGCAGAAGCGTTCGGACCCCCGCCCACGCCCATCCTCGACGCCCACATCCACCTCTTCGATCCCACCCGCCCGGGCGGCATTCCCTGGCCTGAGCCCTCCGACACCGTCCTCTATCACCCTGCATCACCAGCAAGATACGCCGCCCTGGCCAAACCCGAAGGCGTCCTCGGCGCCATCGCGATCGAGTGCAGCCCCCTCCCCTCTGACAACGACTGGCTCCTTCAGACCGCCGCCAAAAATGACCTGATCGTCGGCGTTATCGGCGACCTCGACCCCGCTCTCCCCACCTTCGCCGCCGACCTCGACCGCCTCGCCACCAGCCCCCTCTTCCGCGGCATCCGCTACGGCAACCTCTGGCATCGCGACCTCGGCCAACACTTAGATAACAAGCTGTTTACCGACAATCTTAACCACCTCGCTGATCACCACCTCATCCTCGAAACCGCCAACCCCAACCCTCAACTCCTCACCGATCTCCTCCGCCTCACCCAGAAACTCCCCAACCTCCGCGTCATCATCGACCACCTCCCCCAAGCCATGCCACCCGCAGACCCCGCCGTCAGCACCGCCTATCTCGCTACAATCAAACAACTTAGCGTGAACCCGAACGTCTTCGTCAAAGGCTCCGAGATCCCCCGCCGCATAAACGGCGCCGTCTCCCTCACCCTCGGCCCCTACAAACCCTGGCTCGACACTCTCTGGGACCTCTTCAGCGAAGACCGCCTCTTCTTCGGCAGCGACTGGCCCAACAGCGACCAGCTCACACCCGTCTCCGACGTCTTTATCCTGGCCCGCAGCTATCTCGCCACGCGTTCCCCAGGCGCAGCCCGTAAGTTCTTCTGGACCAACGCCGCTCGCATCTACAGCTGGCACCCGCGCACAGCAGCACAACGCAAAGCGATTCTCTAACGTGCGACCTTCAGGGTGTGCTCGAGGCGGAATACATCCAGTTCCTAGGAATGGAACGACAAACCAAGCTCCGGGTGAGCCATACAAATCAGGAACGTAGCCCACTCCGAGACACGCTCCGCGTCAGCACCCATCTGGTCGTTGCGGCGGCCTTCCAGTGTGGCAAGCTGCACCGCGAAGTTCCCGATCGTCGAACTCTCGGGAACTCCACGAAGTACCTCAAGTCCAGTCGCCTTCGCCGTTAAACGGTTGAGCAGCTCGTTCTGGCTGCCGCCCCCCACAAGGAAGAGCCTCCTCAGCGTTCGACCGCTGTGCTGCTCAATCCGGCGAAGCACCTCCGCATAGCGTTTGGCGAGGCTGTGAAAGATGAGACTTGCCATTTGCGGTGCTTCTTCCGCGCTTTCGTCCAGCGCAGGTAAGCCGCGAAGGGAACGCTGGCGATTGATCCGGGCCGGCATGTCGCCGGCAAGCAGGAGCTCAGGGTCGTCGACGTCGAGACACTCGTCCGGAGCGGGGACCAACTCCGCCCGCTTGATGAGGATTGCAACGTCCCAGACTGTTCCCGACGCGCGCCACATCTCGAGGCACTGTCGCAGCAACCACATACCATTCACGTTCCGGTGAAAGCAGAATCTGCCACCCACGGCTGCCAGGCTGGTGAAGTTCTCTTCTGCCACAGCCTCTCCATGCAACGGTCGATCAAGCACTGCACCCACCAGTGACCATGTGCCTGAGCTGATGTAGGCCCAGTCCTCTCCACTCGCCGGTATGCCGGCCACGGCAGACGCGGTGTCGTGGCATGCCGGAGCTATTAGAGAAGTAGACGCAAATGCTGGCAGGCTCGCGAGTGGTCCCTGCAGCTGTCCCAGAACGGTGCCGGGCGGTACCAGGGTTGCAGCGCAGGAAGGCTGCAGTCCTGCTGCCGCAAAGATCTCCTGACACCACCGCATCTGGCCAAACTCAACCATCTGGGTATGGGTCGCATTCGTATACTCCGCGACGGCGCGCCCGCCCCAACGGTGAAGGAGGAACTCCGGAAGATTGAGCCACATCTCTCCCTCCGGCAGTCGCATCTGGCGATCGGCAAACTGTTGATACACCGTGTTGATGCGTAGAAGCTGAACTCCCGTGAGCGACCGCATCGTGCTCGCGGAGATTCTTGCATGTAGCGCCGCTTCTGCTGCAATGGTGCGCTCGTCTCGATAGCAGAAAGGTTCTTCGAGCGGATGGCCACTCGCATTCAGGCGAACGTAATCAACGGCCCAGCCATCCACCCCAATCGATGCGATCTCCTCCGGTGCAGCAGCGGCCGCACAACGCAATCCTTCCTCGATACCATCCAGCATCAGGCGAAGATCCCACCGGAGATGCCCCTCGACCTGCCGGGCCGCGTTGGCGAAGCGATGAATCAGTTCAATCGATGGACGATCGTCCTGCCATCGCAGCAACGACACGCGACAGCTCTCTGCTCCCAAATCGACTGCGACCAGAGCGCGCCGATCCTTCGTACGGAGCGCCGCGGCCGGTACATCCGGACTCATCGCAGATAGGCCTCGACGAGGCCGCCATCAACAGGAATCAGGTGACCCGTCGTGCAGCGCGCCGCGGGCCCGGCGAGGAACAGGATTGCCTGCGCACAGTCTCTTGGATCAATCGGCTGGTGCGTGAGCGTGCGCTTCGCGTAGAACTGCGCCAGCTCGTTCCGCAAATCGTCATCGTTCGAAGACTCGTCGGCAAGAAGGTTGTACTTCTTCAAGGAAGCGAGAACCCGGTCGCGCGGAAACATGGTCGAACCCTTCACAACCGTCGCCGGGCTGATTCCGTTCACCCGAACCTTCGGCGCCATGCCCACGGCAAGTTCACGAACAAGATGGCTCAGCGCGGCTTTGCTCACATCGTAGGCCTCGCTTCCGCGCTTGGAGACCACGGCATTTGCTGAGCTCGTGAGCACAATGCTCGCATCGATGCCTTGCTCCTTGAAGTAGCTCTGAGCTTCATCCGCAAGCAGGTAATTAGCCGTCACATTCACCTCAAGCGTCAGCGCCCATTGAGCATCGCTGATCACACCATCGGGCGAAGATGGAAACAACGCCGCCGTGTTGATCAGGATGTCCAGCCCTCCAAATGTCTCGATGGTATGCACCAGCGCCGTTCGTATGGCGGCTCGATCCCGTATGTCGATCGCGATCCAGCTGACCATCTCACGGCCGTGCCGTGCCTCTATCTCCCTCGCGACCTTCTCGGCTCCTGCGGTGTCGCGGTCGGCAACAATCACATGCGCTCCTCGCTCCGCCGCAAGCAGCGAGACCTCCCGGCCGATCCCACTTCCACCGCCGACCACCAGCGCAATGCGGCGACTAAGCTCCTTCTCCGGTGGTTGGCGACGAATTTTTGCCTCTTCCAGCTTCCAGTACTCAATCCGGAAAGCTTCACTCGGTGGCAGCGCAACGTAGTTCGCTTCGGTCGAGAACTCGTTCGCTGCAGCCGCCGGCCCGGCCTGCGGAATGTCTGTGCAGGTTGCGCCGGCCCCTAACGCACCCGCACCCTGCATGACTCCGATGGCGTTGGTATAAAACTCCCCTGTGATGCGAGCCTCGGTCTTGTTCTTGCCAAAGGAGAACATTCCGACTCCGGGCACCAGGACGACGGTAGGACTCGCATCCCGAACAGCGGGAGAGTCCGGCTGGGCATGCTTGTTGTAGTAGGCAGCGTAGTCAGCGCGGTAGCTCTCGAGGGCCTGCTCGATCAACTCCTTCAACTCTTCGGGCTTTCCAGCTGGATCCCACTTGAGAAACATCGGCCTGATCTTGGTGCGGATAAAGTGATCCGGGCAACTGGTTCCCAGATGCGCCAGCTTCTCCGCATGATCAGAGTTCACGAAGGTCAGGACCTGCTTGGAGTCTGTAAAACTACCGATCCAACGCTGTCTCCGCGAGACCGCACCACGCAGGTACGGCATGATGGTCGTCGCGATCTTTTTCCTGTCTTCGCGAGATTCTGCTCTTACTCCTCCAAAATGGACATGATCCGCAACCGAGCCATGGCGCTCAATAAATTGTCCCAGCTGATCAATGATGGTGATCGTGTTAAGGTAGCTCTCCCGCTGCGTAGCGCCCCAGGTAAACAGGCCGTGTCCGCCGAGGACCACGCCGTCGCAGCCCGGTGTCTCCTCCACAACTTTCTTGAGCATCATGCCAAGTTCAAAGCCCGGCCTCTGCCACGGCAGCCACGCCAACCTGTGCCCGAAGTCGGCGTTGAACTCCTTCATCTTAATCTGGCCATTGGCTGAAGCAGCGAGTGCAATCCCCCAGTCCGGATGCAGGTGATCAACATGGGGAAACGGCAGAAACCCATGCAGTGGTGTATCGATCGAGGCCGCGACGGGATTGCTGCCGAAGGTGCAGAGCGGATAAAGATCCACCATCTCATCTTCCAGATCAACGCCACGGTAGGCCTGTTCGAGTGCGAGCAGCTTCTCAAGGTAAAGCGTTGCAAATCCCGAGCGCTTGATGCTGCCGAGATCGCCGCCACTGCCTTTCACCCATAGGACCTTCTTCGCCTTCCTATCAATCGGGTCAATCTGCTCCAGCTTCGAACTGGTATTGCCGCCCCCGAAGTTCGTGATGCGGAGGTCGGAGCCGAGCAGGTTCGACCTGTAGCGCAACAACTCGGCTTCATCCAGCTTTGACGCCACTGCATCCTCCCAACGGTCCTCGAGGTACTTCAGCTGTCCCTGCACGTCCATGCGCAACACCCATCCAGTTAGATCTGCCGCACTATCATTCCACACCGCAGATCAATACGGCAATCGTTCCTCATCCGAAATCGCGATCCGCTTTGAGTTTCGTCGCGTCGTCAGACACGCTGACCACGCACCATCAGCTTATGGGTCACATAGTTATACGGTTGCACGGTTTGGCCGCGCAGAATAGACAGCCCCAGATGGATCAGGCTCGGCCCATAGGAGCTGGTCTCGTGCGACACGGAAGCGATGAACGGAGATCGCGGTCGCTGCATCTCCCGCACCGCTTCGTCGATGCAATCCTGTCCCACAATGACCACATGCCGCTCACGCTTGCGCTCCCGTACTGCGTCGAGTGCGCCGAGGCCACTCGTATCATTCGCAGCCGCGATCAGGATGTGACGGTCCCCGGGATGGCGGTCAAGAAAGTCGCCAATCAGCTTGTGGCTTCGATCCCGCATGCCGCGGCCATCCATTCGCACAAAGCACTCAACCGGCGTCTCAGGCATCTCGGTCCGCACCGCCTCAAACGCACCGGTGATGCGGCTCTGCACCAGGGTCCCGGCTTCTGGCAGATCGAGCCCGATCACCCAGTCAACCTTGCCCTTCCAGGACTCGCGTGCATGCCGGCCGAGCACCTCGCCAGCTTCGTGACCGACACGATAGTTATCGACGCCGAAATACGTCGCGTTAGGGTGAGGAATGTCGATCGCGATCAGAGGAATATTCGCCGCCGCGATCTTGTCTCCGATCATCGGCGCTACCTCTTGCTCCACCTGAAATTCAATGACAAGATCGACGCGACTGCGAATGAACTCCTCAGCATTCCGCACCGCCGTGGTCGCGTCATAGCAGTTATCAAGCACGAACAAGTCAACGCCAGAAGCACTCGCCGCGTCCTCCAGACTCTTTGTCACGCCCACTGAGAAGGGCATGTCCGCGCTTTGGCCGCCGAAACCGAATCGCATCTTCTTCGATCGTGTGACACGCCGATAGCTGCCGTCCGGTGCCTGCGAAAGGTAGCCGCGGTGCACAAAGGTCTTCAGTGCGCGATAGACTGTCGTCTTCGAGATCCGCGTTCTGCGATGAATCGCTTCCAACGTCAGCGGCTGGTTTTCAGCTTCAAGAATCTCAAGAACGTCCAGCGCCTTCGACAAGACCGGGATGATGTAGAGACGTTTATTGGAGGCGCACATGGAGCCGACCTCCATGCCACAACCAACTCCACTGCTTTGTAAAACAACTCATATCCTCTATTGAAACGTAGATCTAGACACCCGGCAAGCACTGGCTAAGCGTATGTGCCAATCGCTGCGGAGTTTCTGGAAGCACGCTCCTCAGAGACCCGCTCAAGATAACCCGATCGTCGTAGCTCCGCGAGCGGATCCATCGGCAATCCGCGCGACTCCCGCCATTCCCTCACCAGTGGCCGCACATCCTTCCAGAAGCTCTCTCGAAAACACTCCTCAGCCCCCGTCAGGTCGCAGCTGTCTTGCAGCGAGGCCAGTTGTTCAAACGGGATCAGAGCAGCCTTGGCGTACAGATCCTGCGCCGTCATCACCGTCTGCAGCATCGCCTCCATCTTGCCTTTCAGGTTGTGACTCTGGTCGATCATGAAGGCGACATCCTCTGTCGACTCGGCGCCGGCGCTTACCAGCTCCGCAAAGATGCGATAGACCTGGTACGGATCGATCGATCCCAGCGTGAGGTCATCGTCTGCATACTTCCTATCGTTGAAGTGAAAGCCACCCAGCGCATCGAGCCGCAGCAGCCACGCTACAATCTGCTCTATGTTGGTGGATTGATAGTGGTGCCCAGTGTCCACCAACACCTTGGCCTGTGGCCCGGCACATCGCGCAAACTCAAGCGCCATGCCCCAGTCCGCGACATCCGTGTGGTAAAAATACGGCTCGAACGGCTTGTACTCCACCAGCAGGCGTTGCGTGGGCGAAAGCGCCGCGTGCGTCTGATCGAGAGCCGCCTGAACCCAGTCGATGCGGCGTCGAACGCTTTGCGTTCCCGGATAGTTTGAGCCGTCGGAGATCCACAAGGAGATATCTTGCGATCCAAGTTGCTTGGCAATCTCAACTGAATCGAGCAAGTGTGCGACCGCCTTCTCTCGCACCTCCCCGCTGGGGTTTGCGATCGACCCGTACTTATACTCTTGCGACTGAAATAAGTTGGGATTGATTGAGCCAGCGCGTATGCCGTACTTCGCCTCCAGCCGCTGAATCTCCGGAATGTCCTGAACTCCATTCGGCAGATCCCAAAGCACATGCAGCGCCACCGTCGGACTCGTCCCGGTCAGCGAATGCACATAACCGGCGTCCGCAAACTTCTCTTCGATCGTCGTCGCGGCTGCGGGCTGCACAAACTTTCCAAAGCGCGTTCCCGTGTTCGCGAACCCCCAGGAAGGCACCTCAATGCGGAAGCCATTCAAGGCTCGCCACACCTTCTCTCTCTGCGCTGCTCCTCCCTCCGCGATACTCATCCCCGACCCTCCGCCAGCTGGTTTTACCTGGAAACGCGATACCTATTGAAACATGAGAGTACGCCACGAGCTCTCTCCTGTTCAACCAGGATCAGCACCATCTCCTACAACGATTAGTACATCCAGCACACGCGGGCCGTGTACTCCTTTGATCCGCGTCATTTCAATGTCCGCAGTCGCGGAGGGTCCAGAGATGAACGTCGTCGCAAGAGACGCAGTCGGCTGCAGCCGCGCCATAGCCTCCGGGACCGTCTCCACCACGTCTTCAGCCGCGACCACGCACAGGTGGTAGTCCGGAATCAGGGTCGCTGCCCGTCGTCCCTGTCCCGGCACATTCTGCAGCACAAGCGTTCCTGTCAACGCAATCGCGACCGTCGCGTTCGTCAGAACGCCGCCGAAGCCATCCAGCTCCTCATAGCTGAAGCCGGCATCTGCAGTAAAGCTGCCCCCACCCAGAAGGGTCTGCGGCATTTCCGGCGGCACAAGCATGCGGGGATTGCCATTCGCCGTGAGTCGCTTGTGAATGGTCGCACTAAGCATCGATTCCTGCACCGTCTCGACGCAGGCGTCATAGTCGCGCAGGCGTTCCGCAAGCAGTGCCAACGTCTGTGGGCGATCCAACGTAGAAGAGCATCCATAATGTCTCGGCAACCCGGCCCAGTCTGCAGCGATCTCTGCTGGCTCGGTTCCCTCGCTCTTCCCGGTCGCCGCAAGGATGCGCGCCAGCACAGCGTCGCGCGACTCACCCATGCTCTTCGCGCTCCGCCGCCGTGCTTCCGACCCGCTCCCGACGTTCCCACCACTCGCGAAAGCTCTCCTTCGGCATCGCCTTCAGATCCCGAACACTCGTCCAGCCGCCCAGAAGACCGGGTAGCCACCCGATCCACCGTTCTCCTGCTCCGTCGGTTCGCTCAAGTGGCCGCTCGGCGATGCGGCCTAGACGCTGTGCCGCACGAAAGCGCCGTTCGCTTCGGAAGATAGCTCCCGCCATCCGCATGGCAAGTGCCTCCGAGTGTGTCAGCACACCCAGACCTGCCGTCTCCCGTTTCACCACGCGATGCCGCAGATGGACCAGCACCTCCGGGATGTTAATCTTCACCGGACACACCTCGTAGCAGGCACCACACAGGCTGGAAGCATAGGGCAGGCTGCTGGCATGCTCCATCAACTGAAGCTGCGGAGTCAGGATCGCCCCGATCGGTCCGGCATACACGCTGCCATAGGCATGGCCTCCCGTCTGCCGGTACACCGGACATGCGTTCTGGCACGCGCCGCAGCGGATGCAGTTCAGCGTCTCTCGTCCATGCTCATCGGCGAGCACCTCCGTACGCGCGTTATCCAGCAGCACCACATGGAAGGCTCGTGGTCCGTCCGATGCGTCCACTCCAGTCCAGATCGAGTTGTAGGGGTTCATCCGTTCGCCAGTCGCGGACCGCGGCAGCAGCTGTAGCAGTACCTCCAGGTCCTGGTAGCGAGGCACCACCTTGTCAATGCCGGCGATCGTGATCAGCGTCTCCGGGAGCGTCAGGCACATGCGGCCGTTTCCTTCGCTCTCCACAACAACGACGCCGCCCGTCTCCGCCAGCAGAAAGTTCGCGCCGCTCACCGCCGTCCGCACGCGCAGAAACTTCTCCCGCAGGAATCCCCGCGCAGCATCCGCCAGATCCTGCGGTGTCTCGCCTAGGTTTGGCAGGTTCATCTCGCGCCGGAAGATCTCACGAATCTGCTGCCGATTCTTATGGAGCGCCGGAACCACGATATGCGAGGGCTGATCGTTCCCCAGCTGGATGATCAGCTCTGCCAGATCTGTCTCGTAGACCGCAACTCCAGCCGCCGCCAACGCCCGGTTCAACTGGATCTCCTCGGTCGTCATCGATTTGATCTTGATGACCTCGCCACTGCCCGAAGCCTTCACCAGATCGATGACGATGCGTTGCGCTTCTGCCGCGTCCCTCGCCCAATGCACCACACCGCCAGCCGCTGTGCAGTTCCTCTCGAACTGCTCGAGATAGAAGCCCAGGTGAGCCATCGTGTGCGATCGCAGCGCCCGTCCCGCCTCGCGCAACGCCTGCCAGTCCGGCATCTCCGCTACCACTCGACCGCGCTTTGTCTGGATCACCTCGGTGGCATGCCGAACGTTCTTACGCAGCTGCGTGTCATCGAGCAGACCATGAGCGGCCATCGGGAACGTCGGTGCTGTGCGCGGGTCGAGAGATCCTGCCGCGCCACTCATTGTCCCGCCTCGATCCGCTGCAGCTCCGCCGCGCTCTTGGCCAGATCTTCACTCGCCAGAATCTCCGCCAGATGCACCGTCCGCACTCCCGTCTTCTGCCGGTGCAGCGCCCCTTCAATATGCATCAGGCAGCTGTTGTCGCACGCCGTGCACGCCTCCGCCCGCGTATTTAGCACAGCAGTTGTCTTCTCCGCCAGCATAGCGCTCGAGACCTCGGCATTCTTCACCGCAAACGTTCCACCAAAGCCACAGCACTGTTCCAGCCCTGCAAGCTCTACCAGATCGATGCCGCGCACCGCTCGCAGCAGACGCATCGGCCCATCTCCCAGGTCCAGCATGCGCAGCCCATGACAGCTGGCATGGTAGGTCACGCGATGCGGATAGTAGGCGCCCACATCTTCTAAACCGAGTCGCTTCGTCAGGAACTCTGAGAACTCCCATACCCGCGGCAGCAGAGCATCTACGGCATCCATCAGCGCCTTGTCGCCACTCGCCTTCGCCATCAGAGGATAGTGGTCCCGCATCATCGCCACGCAGCTCGAACTCGGCACAACAACGGCCTCTGCATTGCGAAACTGCGCCACAAACCGGGGCAGCAGCGGAGCCGCCTGCTCCTGATATCCGGTGTTGTAGTGCATCTGCCCGCAACAGGTCTGTCCCGCCGGAAACTCCACTCCATGCCCCAGCCGCTCTAGCACGCGCACCACCGCTCTGCCCGTCTCAGGAAACAAGGTGTCGTTGTAGCAGGTGATAAATAGCGAAACGCGCAGAACCGCCTCCGGACGAACTATCCTTCATCTTGAATTCAATAGAGAGTATATTTCCCTAACGCAAAGCAGGTCCGGTAGCATCGTACGCGCTTGCACAAATCTTGACGGGCTCAACGAGGCGTCACCGTGGGACCAAATCCGTTTCTTGGCATCATCTTTCATTGGATCGGCGGCTTCGCCTCAGCGACCAACTTCATCCCCTTCCGCGGTATCAAGCGCTGGTCATGGGAGGTCTACTGGATCATCCAGGGCTTCGCGGCCTGGATCATCGCGCCAACGCTTCTCGCCAGCATCTTTGTCCCTCATCTTAGCCTCATTCTTCGCACAGCTCCGCACGGCGTCCTCGGCTACGCCATCTTTTGGGGAGCACTCTGGGGCTTGGGCGGCATCACCTTCGGTCTTGCGATCCGCTACCTCGGCATCGCCCTCGGATACGCCATCGCACTTGGGCTCTGCACCGCCTTCGGCACGCTGATTCCTCCTATCTACTCCGGGCAGATGGCGGCCATCCTGCACGAGCGCTCGGGCCAGATCATCCTCATCGGTGTCGTCGTCTGCCTGCTCGCCGTGGCAGTGAACGGAGCAGCTGGGCTTTCGAAGGAGCGCGAGATCACGCCAGAAGAGAAGGCCGAAGCGGGCGAGAGAGACTTCTCCTTCGTCAAGGGCGTCGGAGTCGCAATCTTCGCCGGGATCTTCAGCTCGTTCTTCGCCTTCGGGCTCGCGGCAGGCGCCCCCCTTGCCCAGGTCGCCAAGACACAACTGCTCGCCTCCGGCCGTCTCGATCTCTGGCAGAATCTGCCGGTTCTCATCGTGGTGCTCTGGGGCGGCTTTCTCACCAACTTCGTATGGTCCGCCGTTCTCATCGTGCGGAATCGATCGTTCCGGCAATTCGGCGGCATCCCCGGGTCAAACCCGATGCGCGCCAGCGCCACAAGCGGCCACACCCTCGCTAACATCGACCCTCGCGGCGCCATCACGCAGCTAAGGCTCTCTCCCGGCACCCTCACTGCGAACTACCTCCTGGCCGCACTCGCGGGCGTCATCTGGTACTTCCAATTCTTCTTCTACTCCATGGGTCAGACGAAGATGGGGAGGTATGAGTTCTCCTCCTGGGCGCTCCATATGGCGTCCATCATCATCTTTGCAACGCTCTGGGGCCTGATCCTTCGCGAGTGGCGCGGAACTAGCAACCGCACCAAAGGCCTGGTCACCGCTGGCCTGCTTCTCCTGATCGCCTCCACTCTCATCATCGGTTACGGAAACTTCGCCAAAGCCGCAGAAGCCGGGTTCAAGAACTGAACGAGCCCACAGAATGCTTCGCGACACACGGTAAATCCGAGCATCGCGCCCTTGTTTTTACGAGAGTACAAAATGGCCTATCGATTCCGAAATAGATCCCGATTCACCTTCATGTACAAGGGGGAATGTCTCCGAAGATCATTTGGTACTGCCCGCTGCTCGACCAGCGGCTCTGGAACAAAGCGGCAGGCAACGATGGCCGAGTCCGCTGCACTCATCGCCAACCATGAACTCGCCTACCTGGAGCATTGCCGGCGATTCGCAGCGACCGCAAAGAACTCCTGATGGGAGCCGCTGGTCGTTAACCCTCCCGCAGCAATCGAGTGAGCCGGCTGATCCGCGCACGGATCGACGTATGCCCAGGGTTGTGTTGCACTCAAGACTCCGGTAAATTGAGGGTGTGACTACACTTCTCTGTCCAACACGTCTCTGTTGTCGATAGTGAAAGCCACGCGCGTCCGCTGACCTTTGGACCAGCACTTCCCCTAAGATCCACACACATCTGCTGCGAAGCGATCTGCTTCGTCTCTTCCTTGAACTAGGCGAGTCTTCGTGCATCTCTGCTCACGCCCAATCGTTCTTCATCCGCTGGCCCCGACCCTTGGGGCTCGCGAGATCCGCTGTTGTCGTCAACACCATCGCTGACGACTCGCGTCCCCGCGCACCTCCCGCACATTTCCCGATCGACCGCCCCGGTGGAGACCCTTTTTCCATGCCCACGCTTGGCCTGCGCACCCGCTCTTCTGTCTTCAGCATCGCTCTTATCAGTCTCCTGCTCGCCTCCTCGTCGCTCGCCCAGGTCGTCGGCGCTACGATCGCCGGCGCGGTAAGCGACCCGACCGGGGCCGTTCTGCCGCATGCCACGGTCGTCGTCCACAACTCCGAGACCGGCACCGAACGAAGGCTCCAAACTGACGACGCAGGCCGCTACCACGCACCGTCCATCCCCGTCGGAACGTACGACGTGTCGGTCACCGCACCGGGCTTTGCTGAGACCCACCGTAGCGGCATCCTCCTCGCCGTGGGCCAGTCCCTCACGCTCGATCTCGCTGTAGCAGTCGACTCTGCGCAGCAGCAGGTCACCGTCACGGATCAGGCGCAAACAGTGAATCTCTCAACCCAACAGGTGGCCGGCCTCATCAGCGAACGAGAGGTCAAGGGTCTTCCGCTTAACGGCCGCTCCTACGACCAGCTCATCACGCTGAATCCCGCTACAGTCAACTACACCTCGCAGCGATCCGGCTCCGTCGGCACCTCCAACTCGTCCGTCGGCAACATGTTCTCCGTCTCCGGTCGAAGACCGCAGGACAACCTCTTCCTGCTAAATGGCGTGGAGTACACGGGCGCCTCGTTGATCAACGTCACACCCGGCGGCACCAGCGGTCAGCTGCTCGGTGTCGACGCCGTCCGGGAGTTCAACGTCGTCTCCGACACCTACGGCGCCACCTATGGCAAGCGCCAGGGCGCGCAGATCTCCATCGTCACGGAATCGGGCACAAACACGCTACATGGCTCGGCGTACGAGTTTCTGCGGAACTCCTACTTCGACGCGCGCAACTACTTCGACCAGGGCCGTATCCCGAACTTCCAACGCAACAACTTCGGTGGAGCTCTCGGTGGGCCGCTGAAGAAAAACAAACTATTCCTCTTCGGCAACTACGAGGGCTATCGGCAGAATCTCGGCATCACCGATGTCACGCTCGTGCCCGACAACAATGCACGCGCCGGCCTGTTGCCAAATGCAGCAGGTGTAGCGACGCCTGTAAAACTCGGCGCCGGCGTCGCCAACCTGCTGGATCTCTGGCCGGTGCAGAACGGGCCGGAGTTGCTGGATGCCAATGGCCGCGCAACCGGCATCGCGAAGGCATACTCGAATCCCGCCCAGCACATCCGCGAGGACTTCGGGACAGCGCGCGCCGACGCGAATCTGACGGCCAACGACCTGCTCTTCGCCGTCTACACCATCGACGACTCGACCGCGAACACCCCGACGCAGAACCCCCTCTCCCTCGTAAACGAAAGCCTTCGCGAACAGGTGGCAAGTGTGCAGGAACAGCATGTCTTCTCAGCAAACTTGCTGAACACCGTCCGCTTCGGATTCTCGCGAGCGAGCTTCGCCTTCTTGGGTTCCGTGCCGGACGACGTCGCCGCACAGGCCGGAACCTTTCTCGCGGGTAAACCCGTGGGCGCCATCGTAATCGCAGGATCGACGGCGTCCAATGGATCGTCCCAGATCACGGGCGCGGGCTTGAATGTCGGGTCCAACAACACAACCGAACGCAACCTGTTCACATTGGACGATCACATCTTCTACACCGTACGCCGCCACCAGATCGAGATAGGTGGTTGGCTCCAGCGCTTGCAATCGAACGACAACCTGGCCCAGAACCAATATGGTCAGGCGAGCTTCGCCACGCTGGCGACCTTCCTTGCAGGCACCGTGAAGACCTTCACCGTGGTGCCCAATCCCACCGAGCTCAACTGGCGCGCCCTATTCGGGGCGGGCTACGTGGAGGACACCTGGAAGGCCACCGATGCCCTCGAGGTGACGGGTGGAATCCGCTTCGAATCCACGAACGGCTGGAACGAGGCACACGGTCGCGCAGGCATCTACGGCTTCACCAATGGGATCATCAACACGAACCCCGCGGTAGGTTCGGCAGCGCTCCCCGACAACCGGGCCAAGTTCCTGCCCGAGCCGCGTGTCGGCCTTGCCTACAGGCTCGGCAGCAATGGCAAAACCGCGATCCGCGCCGGCTTTGGCCTGCACCATTCTCTTCTGGACACGCTGGACTATCGGCTGGATCAGGCCGCTCCCTTCAACACCACCCTGACCTACAGCGGTGTGCCCGTCTCGGCCCCGACCAGCGGTGCGGCGGGGCTCACCTCTCCGTCCAATGTGCAAACGAACCTCGAGACGCCGACACTGCTCTCCTACACGCTGCGCGTGGAGCGGGAAATCGCACGCGGCACCTCGCTCACCGTCGGCTACATCGGGTCGCGCGGCTACCATCAGATCCTCTCGGAGGATCAGAACGAGCCGGCATCGCTGCTGTGCAACAACAACTGCCCGGCCGGCGTCGCGAACAACACCATCTACTTCCCAACCACAAGCAAGGCAAATCCCAACGTTGCGAATACCACCTCGTGGGTGTCGCAGGGAATGAACAACTACAACGGCCTCATCGTGGATGTACGGCGGAACTTCGCGCAGGGCTTGCAGCTGCGTGGCAACTACACCTGGTCGACGAATCTCGACAACGGCTCCGCCTGGAACACCAGCGTCTCCGCGAACACGCCGGCCTTCGTCTCCTACCCCGGCAATCCCTCGCTGGACTATGGTCCCGCCGCCACGGACGTTCGCCAGATCGCCAGCATCAACGGCTCCTACGATCTGCCGTTCGGCCATGGACACACGCTGCTCGGAGACGCCGGTCCTGCAGTCAGCCGCGCCGTCGAAGGATGGGCGCTAAGCACCATCGCCAACCTGCAGACCGGCCTGCCCTTCTCTCCGCAGCTTGGCTATAACCCCACCGGCTCAGGCGACACCCGCAACCCCGTGAGGCCCGACGTGAACTCCGCCTTCACAGGCTCTCTCTACACCCATGGATCGACGGCTGACCGTGTCGCGCAGTTCTTCAAACCGACTGCCTTCTCCGCGCCGCACTTCGGCTCCGCCGGAACTCTGGGGCGCGACACGCTGACCGGTCCCGGCTACGCCGATTGGGACCTGTCTCTGTTGAAGAGCACGCAGATTGCGGAAAGCGTGCGCCTGCAGTTCCGAGCGGAGGTCTTCAACGTCCTGAACCATACCAATCTGCTGACACCGAACGAGGTAGTCTACTCATCCGGCCCCACGCAGGGCACCGCAGCCAGTCAGACAGCCGCGGCCGTGCTGAGCCCCACGGCCGGCGTTGTCACCGCTGCCGGAACCTCACGCCAAATCCAGCTCGGACTGAAGCTGCTGTTCTAAGCATGCCGAACACCTGGGCACTGAAACACTACAGCGGCAGCTCCCCATCTTCCGTTGCCGTCGCCGCGGCCCGCATCAACTCGGGACCGTTGTTCCGCACGTTGCCGATCTTCGGATCGGCCTCATGCATTTCCATCGCCTCGGGCTCATACGGCCGCAGGAGGTCCAGCGGCAGCCGCATCGTCTCTTCCCTGTCGAGCCATCGATCGTAGTCGCGTGGATCAAGAATCACCGGCATCCGCGGATGGATCCGGCTCATCATCTCGTTTGCCTCCGTAGTCACGATGGCAAAGGATTGCAGCCAATGTCCGTCCCTGTCCTTCCACGCATCCCAAAGACCCGCGAACGCGAACGTCTGTCCGTTCGCTAGCTCGAACGTATACGGCTGCTTCGGCGCCTTCCCTTCCTTCGGCCATTCATAGAACGCCGAAACGGGTACAAGGCAGCGCCTCTTCCGGAACGGCTCACGCCACGTCGGCGATAGGGTGATCGTCTCCGATCGAGCGTTGATGGTCGAGATCCCCTTCACGTCCTTCAGATCTTTCGTGAAGTACGGCACCAGACCCCAGCGCGCCAGCACCAGCTCGCGCTCACCTGTCTCGCGGCTCTGCCGAACAATCGGCTGATGCGTGGTCGGAGCTATGTTGTAGTCCGCATCCGGCATCGGCAGCTCGGCCGGTTCGGGATTTGCATGAAACCACTCCGCGATCCTCTGCTTATCGATTCGACGAACGTACCGGCCACACATCAGCGATCCCTCGGAAGCACTCTTCAGCGATGATCCTTCACGTCACGATCGGGAGAAGCAATCAGAGAGTACCTTCGTAAGAGCGTGCCGAAGATCCTAAGCCACTGAGACGATCAGAACGATCCCACCGCTTCGAGCGCAACCTGCTTCGTATCGGTCCTCAATCTCTGGAGATAAAGGTAGATCACCGGCGTGAGATACAGCGTAAGTGACTGCGACACGAGAAGGCCTCCGACCACCGCAATGCCAAGAGGACGACGCGCCTCCCTCCCACACCACTGCCAAAGGCAACAGGGATCGGTGCGGTTCTTTGGGGATGGTGGGCCTGCGTCGCAAGTGGTCTCTGGCGGCTGGGTCAACGAGCTCCGTTGCTCTCGTCTGCGTGGCCTCGCACAGTTGCGACGCAAATCCTCGCCGGCTGCGTGCTTGGCGCTGTGCACCTGGCGTTGCTGGGCAGCCTCGGGTTCACCGTTGCAGGATGGCATGCACATGCCACCATCGCCTCCATCCTCACCAGCATGATGGATCTCAATCGATTCGGAATGGAGCTGCTCCTCTATGCCTTCATCTTCGGAGTCACGCTCGTTGTTCAGCTTCATCTCCGCGCTCAGCAGGAAGCCTTCCGCGCTCTTGAGCTCAAACGCCAACTCTCAGCAGCGCACCTCCGAACGTTACAAATGCAATTGGAACCCCACTTCCTCTTCAATACCTTGAATGCAATCACCACCCTCGTCGAGCTCGAGCGATCCAAGGAAGCCTCCGAGATGCTCGCTCACCTCAACGCCATCCTCAAGAGCACGTTAAAACGAACCACGCCGGAGAAGGTCCCACTCTCGCAGGAGATCGAGATGGTGGAGAACTATCTCGCGATTGAACAAGTCCGCTTCGCCGATCGGCTCCACATCGAGATCAAGGTGGAACCAGGCGCGCTGAGTGGCCTGATCCCCTGCTTCCTGCTTCAGCCCATCGTCGAAAATGCCATCCGCCACGGCATCACCAACTGCGAACACCAGGGCCGCATCGAGGCCTACGCAAAGTGTGACGGCGTCACGCTGCACCTGCATGTGCGCGACTCAGGAACACAGGCCGCGGGCTACTCGCAGCCAGGTCATGGCATCGGTCTAAGCAATACTCGTGAGCGGCTCACCCACTTCTACCAGGACAGATACGCCATGAGCGCTGAACCCCTCGTAGAGGCGGCTTCGAAGTGGCGATCGCAATCCCCTACGAGCGCCTCCTGTCATGATCCTGAAGACCGTCATCGCGGACGACGAGCCACTTGCCCGCGAGCGGCTTCGATCGCTCCTGTCATCTGATCCCGCCTTCAGCATCGTCAAAGAGTGCCGCAATGGCGGAGAGCTCCTGGCCGCGCTCAAATCCAAAATCGTCGATGTGCTCTTTCTCGACGTGCAGATGCCCGGCAAGGGCGGCTTCGAAGCCCTCGCGCAGCTCGCTCCGGCCTCAATGCCCCTTACCGTCTTCATCACGGCGCATCCGCAGTACGCCGTCGAGCCTTCGAAGTGCAGGCGCTCGACTACCTGACAAAGCCCGTCGAGTTGAAACGCCTTCAAGCCACTCTGGGCCGCATCAAGGATCGGATCGCCTCACGATCAGCCATCATCGCGCAGCAGCAGCTTCGGTCCACGCTGGACACCCTCAACACGGCGACGCTCCGCGCAAGGAGTACCCAAAACGGCTTCTTGTGTCAGATGGCACAAAAGACTTCTTCATCAACGTTCTCGAGATCGAATGGATCGAGGCGGCGGACTACTACTGCTGCTTGCACCTCGCGGATAGAAATCTCATGCTCCGGGAAACGATTAAGCAACTCGCCGACACCCTCGATCCTGAAAAGTTCGTTCGTGTCCACCGTTCGGTGATCGTCAATCTCGAGAAAGTGCGGGAGATCGTCCGCGAAGGTCGAAGTGAAGGCTGGGTTGTGCTCGTGAACGGACATCGGCTCCGAATGAGCAAGACAGGCTGGGAAAGCCTCCTCGCTGTCAGTCAGAATAAGCCACTCCATCCTGCGCAGTCTTGCGGCCGCCGCGAAGCTCCGCCGCGAGAACGACGCCGGCTCCTCCATCGGAGAGAAGTTTGTCCTACACTTCTGGCGGTGTTCCCAGGCCTCACGGGTCGAGCTTCTATTTAAGTTTCATGTCCGCTTATCCTTGACAGCTCACAACTGCGGTTTCTACTATCCAATGTGTTCGTTGGAAACGATACCACCGAGTCCCGCCTCGCCAAGACTCGCGTCCTCTCATCGCCAGGCTCTTTCGTCACTTCAGCCGTTCCAGATCGTTCACAGAAAACTCTTCACGTGAGGTCCTCGTGTCCCGCTTCCAAAGAACCCCCTTCCGTGCGGCCAGTGCCGCGGTTGCCCTAGCCTCCGTCGCGCACCCTCTCTCCGCGCAGACCATGGCCGCCCCTGACATCAGCAAGCAGCCAACCCTCTACGTCGTTCCCTACGCCCATCTCGATACCCAGTGGCGATGGGAGTATCCGCAGGTCATCAGCGAATATCTGCTCAAGACCATGCGCGTCAACTTCGACTACATGGATAAGTATCCGCACTACGTCTTCAACTGGTCCGGCTCCAACCGCTATCGCATGATGAAGGAGTACTACCCCGCGGACTACGTCCGCCTCAAGGGCTACGTCGCGAAGGGCCAATGGTTCCCCGCCGGCTCCTCCGTTGAAGAAGGCGACGTTAACCTGCCCAGCGCCGAGTCCATCTTCCGCCAGGTTCTCTACGGCAACACCTTCTATCGCGGCGAGTTCGGCAAGGCCAGCGCCGAGTACATGCTGCCCGACTGCTTCGGCTTCCCCGCATCGCTGCCCACCATCCTCGCGGCCTCTGGTGTTAAAGGCTTCTCCACGCAAAAGCTCAGCGCAGCCTGGCAGCCCGCGCCCAAAATCGGCGGCCCTGATTCTCCGGAAAAGACGCCCGAAGGCATCCCCTTCAATGTCGGGGTATGGACCGGCCCCGATGGCGAGACCGTCCTCGCCGCTCTCAATCCCGGCGGCTATGGCAGCGAGATCAGCTCCGATCTCAGCAAGGCCCCGACTCCCGCCCCCGAACCGCCTGCCGGAACACCTCAGCGCAGACGGCGTGAAGCTGAGGTCAACTGGCCGGCGCGCATCGACATCGATGGCAAGGCGACCGGCGTCTTCGCCGACTACCACTACATCGGCACCGGAGACATCGGCGGCGCCACCAACGAAGAATCCGCCAAGCTCCTCGAGGCCACTGTCACCGGCGGCGAAGCGATCCTTCCTACCACCTACACGCGCACGCCCGCCGGCGCCGCAGGCGAGCTCACCACTACCGGCACGCCCGTCCGCATGGGCGATGGCCCCGTTAAGGTCATCTCCGCCACTGCCGACCAGATGTTCCTCGACATCAAGCCGGACATGCAATCCCGGATGCCCACCTACCAGGGCGACCTCGAGCTCATCAACCACTCCGCCGGATCCCTCACCTCGCAGGCCTACCACAAGCGCTGGAACCGCAAGAACGAGCTCCTCGCCGACGCCGCCGAAAAAGCCTCCGTCGCCGCCGCCTGGATGGGCGGTCGCCCCTACCCGCAGAAGCAGATGAACGATGCCTGGACGCTCGTCATGGGCGGTCAGTTCCACGATACCGGCGCCGGCACCGCCACACCGCGTGCCTACGAGTTCGCCCAGAACGACGACATCATCGCCTCCAACCAGTTCGCCGATGTCCTCACCACCGCAACCCAGTCCATCGCCTCCTCTCTCGACACGCAGGTCAAAGGAACACCGGTCCTCGTCTATAACCCGCTCAACATCGCGCGCGAAGACGTCGTCGAAGCCACCGTTCCCGGCAGCCTCACCAAGGGAGTCGCCGTCTTCGGCCCCGACGGCAAGGAGGTTCCAGCCCAGGTGGAGAACGGCAAGGTCCTCTTCCTCGCCAAAGTCCCCTCCGTCGGCTACGCCGTCTTCGACGTTCGCCCAGGCGGCAAGACCGAGCACTCGAAGGAGCTCAAAGTCACCGAAACCACCCTCGAGAACGCTCACTACAAAGTCACTCTTAACGTTGCGGGAGACGTGAGCAGCGTCTTCGACAAGTCCATCAACAAAGAGCTGCTCGCCAGCCCCATGCGCCTCGCCATCAACAACGACGCGCCCAAGCAGTGGCCCGCATGGAACATGGACTTCGATCAGGAGCAGGCCGCTCCCCGCGCCTACATCGGCGGCACAGCCAAGGCCCGCATCGTCGAAAACGGTCCCGCTCGCATCGCGATCGAAGTCACGCGCGAAGGCGAAGGCTCAAAGTTCGCCCAGACCGTTCGCCTCTCCGCCGGAGACGCCGGCAATCGCGTCGAGTTCGGGGAATCCGTCGACTGGCGCTCACTCTCCGCCAACGTCAAGGCCGTCTTCCCGCTCGCCTCCGCCAACAAGCTCGCCACCTATAACTGGGAGGTCGGCACCATCCAGCGGCCCGCTGCCTTCGATCGCCAGTTCGAAGTCGCCTCGCACCACTGGATCGATCAGACCGATCCCTCCGGCAGCTTCGGCGCCACCATCCTCACCGACGTGAAGAACGGCTCCGACAAGCGGGACGACAGCACCATCCGCCTCACCCTCTTGCGCTCGCCCGGCGGCGCCTCCGAAATGAAGGGGGCTTACACCGACGAACTCAATCAGGACTGGGGCCATCACGAGATCCTCTTTGGCCTCGCGGGCCACGCCGGCGACTGGCGTCAGGCCCACACCGACTGGCAGGCCTACCGCCTCAGCACGCCGCTCATCGCCTTCAACACCGAAAAGCACGCCGGCACCCTCGGCCACAGCTTCTCGCTCCTCACCGTCGACGACCCCAGCATCCGCGTCCTCGCTCTCAAGAAGTCCGAGCTGAGCGATGAAGTCATCGTGCGGCTCGTGGAGCTCGACGGCAAAGCCGCGGATAAGGTCAAGGTCAAGTTCGCCGGTCCCCTCGAAGCAGCCCGCGAAGTCAACGGCCAGGAACTCCCTCTCGGCTCCGCCAGCGTCGTCGAGGGCGCGCTGGAGACCTCCTTCAAGCCCTACCAGCCCCGCACCTTCGCTCTCAAGCTCGGCACACCCACCATGCATGAGGCCGCCATCGCCTCACAGCCCGTCACCCTCAGCTACGATCTCGCCGTCGGCAGCAACGACGACACGAAATCCGTCGGCGGCTTTGACCAGCAAGGCGACGCCATCCCCGCCGAACAACTTCCCTCCGAGCTCAAGATCGACGGCGTTCGCTTCAACCTCGCCTCCGCCGCAACCGGCACACCCAACGCCGTCACGGCCAAGGGTCAATCCATCCAACTGCCCGAAGGCAAATTCAACAAAGTTTATGTCCTCGCGGCATCAGGGAATGGCGACCAGCGCGCCACCTTCAAGGTGGGCTCAACTCCGGTCAGCGTCGCCGTCGAAGACTGGAGCGGCTTCGTCGGCCAATGGGACACCCGCCTCTGGAAGCCCCGGCCCGAGACCGTCACCGAAGGCGGCGGCCGCAGCGGAACCCCCGAGCACCAGGTACCCCTCCGCAAGGACTTCGCCATCTCCGCCAGCCACCAGACCTGGGACCTCAAAAACTCCGGTTCACCCGACTGGTCCCCCAAGTATCCCGAGGACTACCTCGGTCTTCGCCCCGGCTTCATCAAGCCGGCAACCCTGGCCTGGTACACCTCCCATCACCACACCGCAGCCGGCCTCAACCAGCCGTACCAGTACAGTTACATATTCGTCTACGCGCTGGATCTTCCCGCCAACGCTAAAACCATCACCCTGCCTGAGAACGCCGGCGTACGCATCCTCGGCATGTCCGTCGCCGAGCAGGAGCCAGCCGTCGTTCCCGCCCAACCCCTCTTCGACACCCTCGGCATGACCACCAAGAGCACCACCTTCGAGGCCGCAAAATAGCAGCTGATAAGCCCACCCTGAGCGTCTGAAGAAGCGAGGATCGCAGTCCGAATCCTCGCTTCTTCAGCAGCACCTCACCTAGTCCGAAAGCAACGCACAGCCGCCGCCTCGCGCACGCCTCCTGTTCCCGTCTCTCCGCCAAAGCCACCCGTCGGCGTACCATCACGGCATGCCCACCGCCGAGCTCGACACTCTCCTCCACGACGCCGAGCTCGCCCACGGCCATCTCTGCGCCGGCCAGATCCTCGGTGTCCGTATGGCCATCCTTGCCTGCCGCATCCTCAACATCCACGACCCGCGCTCGAAACAGAGCCCCGACCGCAAGCGCCTCGTCACCTTCGTCGAAATCGACCGCTGCGCCACCGACGCCATCGCCGTCGTCACCGGCTGCCGCGTCGGCAAGCGCGCTCTCAAGCTTCGCGACTGGGGCAAGATGGCCGCCACCTTCCTCGACCTCGCCCGCCCCATCCCGCCCACCGAGATCGCCGGACAACCCGACCACTTCCGCGCCCTCCGCCTCGTCGCCCTCGAGTCCTCCAAAGACCGCGCCCGCGATCTCTTCCCCACCAACGTCGACGGCACCCCCTTCACCGACAAGAACCAGCAGCAGATGCGCGCCTACCGCGACCTCCCCGACGCCGACCTCTTCGCCGCGGAGTGGGTCTCCGTCCATCTCCCACCCTCCGAGTTCCCCGGCTTCCGCGGCGCCCGCATCACCTGCTCCGTCTGCGGCGAAGGTATCAACTTCGATCGCTTCACCCTTACTCCGAACTCCGGCACCGACGATGCCGCCCTGCAAGCTCTCTGCCGCGGCTGCGCCGACCCCGCCAACCGCTACTACCAGCCACTCTCCGACCCCGCACCCGACCTCTAACCCTTACGGTTGTACTTCCGAGCGCCGTTCTTCTGGTTGTCCTTCCGAGCGAAGCGAAGAACCCCCGCCTTTCGCTTTCAGCGGCGGAGCGCAGCGACGTACACCCACCTCATCCCTCCTGTAAATTAACCCCATGGTAGATACCGGTCTCATCACCCAGCAGCTCCGCGCCAAAGGCCACACCGTCGAGCACGTCGAAGCCGTCTCCGAGAACTCCGGCGACTGGATCTTCATCGTCGATGGCGAATCCCTCGATCTCGCCGCCGCCCGCGCCCTCCTCGAAGACGAAGCCGCCGAGTAGCCACCCGGCTCAACCGGGCACCACCCTCGATCGGACCAGCACGGTCACCCTTCCTGCCCACCAGAGGACCGTCTCATGCCATCGTCCGAACCCCGCCAGCACGCCCGCACCGGCCCCGCTATCCCGCAGCCTGCCGAGCCCTCTCACGCCGAGCGCGCCCGCACCCTCCTCTCCGCCGCCTCCACCGGCACGCTCTCCACCCTTTCGCGCAAACATCCCGGCTTCCCCTTCGGTTCCCTCATGCCGTTCGCGCTCGACGCCGCCGGCCGCCCGCTCTTCCTCATCAGCAACATGGCCATGCACACCCAGAACCTCGCGGCCGACCCCCACGCCAGCCTCTTCGTCGCCCAGTCCGCCGCCGATGGCGACGTCCTCGGCGCTGCCCGCGCCACGCTCGTCGGCCTAGCCGAACCCGTCCCCGCCTCTGACCTCACATCCTCTCGCGAGCTCTACCTCGCCGCCCACGAGAACAGCCGCTACTGGGTCGACTTCGCCGACTTCCGCTTCTTCCGCCTCTCGCCCATCGACCTCTACTTCGTCGGCGGCTTCGGTGTCATGGGCTGGGCCACCGCCGACGACTTCCTCGCCGCCAGCCCCGATCCCCTCGCCCCCGCCGCCGCCGGCATCCTCTCCCACATGAACGCCGACCACATCGACTCCATGGTCCTGCTCGCCCGCACCCACCCACCCCTCGATCTCGACCCCGCCGCCATCACCTCCGCCGCTATGACCTCCGTCGACCGCCTCGGCTTCACCCTCCGCCTCTCCACTCCCGCCGGCGCCAAGGCCACCCGCATCAACTTCCCCGCCGAGTGCCGCACCGCCAACGATGTCCGCCACGCCCTCATCGCCATGGTCCAGCAGGCCCGCACCTCCAGCTAACGCCGAAACCCGCCCGCATCTCTGCTTATGCTCTGAGCGCAGCGAAAAACCTCGCGTCACCTTGTATTTGTCATTCGTGGGCGCAACGAAGAACCCGCTTCTGCTTTCACCCTGAACAACCTCCTCCTCCGTCCAACCAGGAATCACTCAGCAGGAGCCAAGCCATGCTCACCCTCGCCACCCTCACCCTCTCCCTCACCGGCCTCCTTCCACAAACTCCCGCACCCCACCCCAACGTCACCGCCTTCGACGTCGCCACCATCAAGCTCGTAGACTCCGACGCCAAATCCGGCCGCTTCATCAAGATGGAGAACGCCCACCGCTTCATCGAGCGCGACTACACCCTCAAGCTCCTCATCGCCGCCGCCTACGAGCTCAATCCGCGCGCCATCTCCGGCGGTCCCGCCTGGGCTGACTCCGACCACTTCGACATCCAGGCCATCACCCCCGGCGACGTCCAGCCCAGCCGCGCCGAACAGATGACCATGCTCCGCAACCTGCTCGCCGAGCGCTTTAAACTCACCGTCCATCGCGAGCAAAAGGACTTCCCCATCTACGCCCTCGACCTCGCTAAGCCTGGCGCCCAGCCCGGCCCCGGTCTCAAGCCCACCACCGCTCAACCCGCCGATCCCACCGTCGTCGGCCCCGGCATCGTCTACGCGCAGCGCATCGTCCTCCCCGGCCATAACGCCACGGTCTCCGATCTGGCCTCTCTGCTCCAGCGCGCCGTCCTCGATCGTCCCGTTCTCGATCGCTCCGGCCTCTCCGCTCGCTACGACTTCACCCTCGAGTGGGCCCCCGACGACTCGCAGTTCGGCGGCGACGTGCACACACCCGACGAAACAACCCCCGCCCTGCCGCTCTTCCAGGCTATCCAGCAGCAACTCGGCCTCAAACTCACCGCCACCCACGGCCCCGTCTCCGCCCTCGTGATCGACCACGCCGACCACCCCTCCACCGACTAGCGACCGTACTACCTATCCTCCTGAGCGCAGCGAAACCATCGCTCCCGCAGTCGTCCTTCTGAGCGCAGCGAAGAACCCGTCTCCAATGCTGTCATTCCGAGCGCATCGAAGAACGCGCTTTCCATTCCTCGAAGAACCAGCTCTTCGTCCCCTCACACACTCAGCCCAGCAACCCACCCGTCGCAGCGAACAAAGTCGAGCAACCCACGCCGTCCCGAAATACCAAACACCCCTTCTATGCTTAACGGAGCCTTGGGGGTCACTTTGCACCGCATCACTCTTCCGCGTCTTGCCGCCGTCCTGCTCGTCCTCGTCACCACCGCTTTCGCCCACGCGCAAGCCCCACCGCCAACGCCCGAAGACGTCGTCCTCTTCACCAACGGCGATCAGCTCAGCGGAACCCTCCTCCGTCAGGTCGGCGACTCCGTCGTCTTCAAGAGCGACATGGCCGGCGAGATCACCATCCCGCTCACCAAAATCAAGGACCTCCACACCACTGGCAAGTTCGCCGTCCTCCGCCGCGGCGTCCCCATCGCCGAGTCCCGCCGCGTCGAGCCCGAGCGCATCCAGATCGCTAACTCGCACCTCCTCCTGCTCGACCACGCCGATCCCTCACCCGCCATCCCCCTCGCGTCCGTCGCGTACGTCGTCGACGCGGAGACCTTCCGGAAGGATCTCGCCCACACTCCCGGCTTCTTCTCCGGCTGGATCGGCACCGCCACCCTCGGCGCCACCGTCGTCCAGGCCACCCAGCACGGCGGCACCCTCACCGCCGACGTCGCCCTCACCCGCCAGATCCCGCCCCTCACCTACTTCCGCCCCCGCAACCGCACCATCGTCAACCTGCAGGAGACCTACGGCACCTCCACCACCCCCGTCATCCCCCAGACCAACCCGCCCTCGCCTGACGCCGTCGTCAAAACCAGCATCTTCCACGCTGACGCCGAACGCGACCAGTACCTCTCCAAGCGCACCTATCTCCTCGCCTCCACCGCCTTCGACCACAACTTCGCCCAGGGCCTTGATCTCCAGCAGCTCTATGGCGGTGGCTTCGGCTTCACCCCCTTCTCGAACGCCAAACAGCAGCTCGACCTCAAGGCCGACCTCCACTACCTCAAGCAGCAGTTCTTCGATGCCGCCACCAACCAGAACCTCATCGGCTCCACCTTCGCCGAGACCTACCGCCGAACCCTCCCCGCAAAGATCCAGTTCACCGAGAACGCCAACGTCATCCCCGCCTGGAACGACCCCAACGCCTACTCCGCCAATGGAGCCGTCGCCCTCACCCTCCCTGTCGTCAAGCGCTTCTCCTTCACCAACACCGCCACCGACGCCTTCCTCAACAACCCCTCCCCCGGCTACCGCAAAAACAGCTTTACCTATACCGCCGGCATCACCTACACCCTCCACTAACCGATTCGCTTCCGTCCTTCGTCGTCCTCCGTTCCTCTTTGCTTGTCAACCCGCGGCGATCCGCTTCTCTCTTCGTTAGCGATCTGAGAGGTCTATCCGGACGGCTGCGTAGGATAGCCAGAGAGAGTGGCCACCAGGAGACAGCATGGGCACTGATCGTCGCAGCTTTCTTGAGCGTCTGGGAGTAATCGCGGCAGGATTGGCGGCGGCCAACGCTCTGCCGGCGCGCGCGGCTGCGGGGCAGGCAAAGCCGCAGAGAGCGCAGCCGCCGAACATCGTCATCATCCTCTCCGACGACGTCGGCTACGGCGACCTCTCCTGCTACGGCGCAACCCACGTCCACACGCCGGCCATTGACTCTCTCGCGCACGAGGGTTTGCGATTCACCAACGCGCACTCCGACGCCGCAACCTGCACGCCCTCCCGCTACGCCATGATGACCGGCAGCTACGCCTGGCGGCACGACGGGGTGCAGATCCTTCCCGGCGACGCCAAGCTCCTGATCCGCCCCGACCAAACCACCGTCGCCACCCTGCTCAAAGGCGCGGGCTACCGAACCGGACTCGTCGGCAAATGGCACATCGGCCTCGGCAACGGCACAATCGACTGGAACGGTGATATCCGCCCCGGCCCCTGCGAGGTCGGCTTTGACGAAGCCTTCTTCTTCGCCGCGACCGCGGACCGCGTGCCGACTGTCTACCTGCACGATCATCGCGTGGTGAACCTCGACCCGAACGATCCCATCCACGTCTCCTACGGCAGCAAAATCGGCAACGAACCCACCGGCCGGGAAGACCCTGACCTGCTGAAGATGCGCCTGAGCGAAGGCCACGACGGCACCATCGTCGATGGCGTCAGCCGCATCGGCTTCATGACCGGCGGCCACGCAGCTCGCTGGAAAGACGAAGAGATGGCCGCCACCTTCACCGGCAAGGCGGTACAGTTTGTCGAGACAAACCAGCACCGGCCCTTTCTGCTCTACTTCACCCCCAGCGACATCCACGTGCCACGTGTTCCGGCGGCGCAGTTCGCCGGGCAAAGCGAGTGCGGCGTCCGCTGCGACGTCATCAACCAGCTGGACTGGAGCGTGGCCCAGGTACTCGCAACTCTCAAGCGGCTGAAGCTCGAGAACGACACCCTCGTGATCTTCACCTCGGACAACGGGCCGGTAGTCAACGACGGCTATGACGACGGCGCCGACCGCGCACTCGACGGACACAAGCCCGCGGGCCCCTTCCGCGGCGGCAAGTACTCCATCTACGAGGGAGGAACGCGGATGCCCTTCCTCGTGCGGTGGCCGGGCGAGGTGAAGCCCGGCGTCTCGGACGCTCTGATCAGCGAGCTCGACCTCCTGGCCAGCCTCGCCGCGCTCACCCGGCAGGCAGTGCCGGCAGGGCAGGCCGCCGACAGCCAGAACGTGCTGCCCGCCCTGCTCGGCCAGTCACCGCACGGCCGCACCTCGCTGGTCGAAGAGGCGCGCGTCCTCGCCATCGTCGACGGACCCTGGAAGCTCGTCGACCGCAGCCAGCGCCCCGGCGCCCACCCATCGACCACCGAGCTCCACCTCGGCGGCGGCGCAGAGGCGCAACAGGACCGGCTCTCGCCCTTCCCCACCGCCCCCCTCGAGCTCTACAACCTGCAAACCGATCCCTTCGAAAGCCACAACGTCGCCGCCAACCACCCGGAAATCGTCCGCCGGCTGCAAACCGAGTTAGCCGCCCTGCGCCAACAACGGCAGAGAGCCTGAATGACCCCTATCAAATAGGGGGTTAGCCATTCTCCGAAGCGATACTGACGAGAATGCGACATAGCGTTTGTAATCCAGCTAACGACAGACCTCAGGAAAGCCAGGCTAGGCATTCCGCCGTAAACTCATGCGCTGAAGCACCAGGTACCGTTTCGAATCGCAGGATGCTTGGAACAAGCAAAATCACGCTGGGCATCTCCATCTAAATGACTGAGCGTCATGCTGGCTCAGAGCAAGAGTGCGATCGCGTTACTTGGCCTCGCATAGTCGTGAACACTGCCGATGTCCACTTGCAGATAGCATGCAGGACGTCTAGAACGCCTTGTATCGTACGGCAACCGTACCCGAGTAGAGAGGATTCTACCGCGCCCAAGCTCCCGTTACGATCCGCTGGGTACGGAGTCAGTGAAGGAGCGGGACTCCGGGCCGGCTCTATACATCTGCGCTGTAGACGCTTCGCTCGTAAGCGATCTGAAAGCCGTTCCGCCGAAAGTTAACGAAGGAGGGAGCAGGGATCTTGGAATCAGGAATGAGTGTTTCACCCGTCAGGAGATCGACATCGCTCTGGTGAGCTACACCGATACGCGCCGCGAGAAGGGCTTGCTGCAGCTTCCGTCCGCGATAGGTTTCGGCGGTTGCGTCGAACCCGAGCCATGCCTCCTTGCCGCGGATGTACATGGCGCCGACCGCAACGACCTGCTCGTCGGCAACTGCGCCGAAGCATCGCCAGCCTGGTGTGCCGAGAATCGCCCCAAACCAGCCAACGGTGGCTGGAGACTGGCTGAAAGCAGCCTGAAGAATCTGGTTGTAGACAGGTGCGTCGACGGGCTGCAATTCGCGGATCGGCAGCGGAGTTTCGATCGAAGGGAGTGTGGTACAGCACCGGACGAACTTGGCATAGCCCATACGTGAGGAGAATCCGTGGGACGCAACAGCTCGCGCGAGATCAACATCTTCGGCCCGGACATCAATGAACTGGCCGGTAGCCACATCTGCCAGTTCTTGGGCGAGGTGGTCCTGCCAGCCCGACTGTCCGGAGCGGAGGCCGGCGATGCGGTGGAAGTTGACTTTCTGGTAGCCCGGGCAGACGAGACGAAGCGTAGTGCCCGACCACGTAAGCTGGATGCCGGTAGGGTCGGCGGCGCTCTGAGCGTGCGTGAAAACAGAGGCATAAGCAGCGTGTTCGACGGAGTCGATGCGGTCGAGTGTTCCCATGGGAAGAAGGTCCGTTTCTGTGGGGCAAGTCATTTCCTAACCCACTTATCCTAATTCTGGGTGCCTCCTGCGAAACACGCACTGAGGAACTGAAGAGAGTGATTTGGGTCAAATGTCGATGCGGGATGCTCCGGTTGAGAGCGAGGCGGACGCCAAAGGCACGCTGCGGCGAACGCTGGGCACGTTTGAGGTCATTGGGGTCGCGCTGGCGATGATGGGGCCTACCATCTCGATGGCGTCCGGCGTACAGCTGGTGGCGGGGGTTGCGGGGTCAGCGACGGCGCTGACCTACCTGATTGGTTTCTTCGCGATGGGCATTGTGGCATGGTCTTTCGCGGCGATGGCGCGGCGGGTTGCGAGTACCGGCTCGGCGTACGCCTACGTCCAGTTTGCGTTTGGGCCAAGAGCCGGCTTCATGGCCGGCTGGCTGTTGGTCCTTGCGTATGTGACTGCCGCAATTGGGCTTGTGGACCTGACCGCCAACTTCGGAGCGGTGACGCTGGAGCAGCTTGGGATCCACGTATTGTATTTGGCCGTGGATCGGGTTCGGAGTGACGCTGCTTGCGGTGGGGCTTTGCTTGCGCGAGATGCGGATAGCGAGCCGCACCATGCTGGTTCTGGAGGGGGTCTCCGTGTTGGCGCTGCTGGGACTGGCGGCTGCGATTCTGCTGTACGCGCCGCTTTCGACATCACCGTTCAAGCCCATGCCCGGACGGGGCTGGTCCGGGATTGGTTACGGCCTGGTGTTCGCAGTGCTGTCGCTGGCGGGCTTTGAAGGCGCCGCGACGCTGGGGGAGGAGACGCACGAGGCACGGAAGATCATTCCCTTGGCGATGATGAGCACGCTAACGGTGTGCGGAGCGTTCTATACGCTGATCGCCTATGTAGAAGGAATCGGCTACGGACCGAACGGCACCGGCGCTCTGGTGCACGCGGCCTCGCCGCTAGGGGTTTTAGCATCTCGTTTTCTATTCCCGGGCTACGGAATCTTTATCAACGTAGCCGCCACAATCGGAGCGTTCACGGGGGTATCCGCTACACTTGCGTCCGCTTCGCGCATGCTGTTTTCGCTTGGCCGGATCGGCTTGGTGCCGGCCCTAGGAGAGGTGGGGCAGGCAAATGGCGTGCCCACCCGGGCGATTGTAACGACGGGCGCGCTTCTAGGTGTTGGGCTGTTGGCGTCGAGCCGAACTGCGAGTCCGACTCACGCTGCGGGGATCTTTTTCACGGTCGGCACCCTGGCGCTGATCCTGGTTTACCTGTCGGTGACGGCAGGCGACTTGAGGGTAGCGCTACGGGGCCGTCGCAGGGCCGAGGCGACGGTTGGACTCGCGGGAGCGCTGCTGCTGGTGTGGCCGCTGGTGAACAGCGTCTACCCCGTACCACGCTGGCCGGATAACTGCTGGCCATATGTGGTCCTGGCTTGGTTCCTGGTTGGTCTTCTGTTGCTGCTCAGCCGGCCCTCTTTGGGCAGACGAAGCATGTACTGACTCAGGTGAGGTCTTACATACAATGCCCAGTGCCTCGCAAAGCGGGTAGGAGTCAGAATTACTTCGAAAAACCAGCCCTATCGAGCATAGATCCTGCTAAACACTTCTCCCCACCTCACCCTCGCGGCATGTCAGTCGCAGAAAGCCAGCGACTCAGCCGCAGCATCCTGCTCCAGCGTCTCCTCCGCCACCGCCCTGTCACCCTCACCCGCAAAGAACTCCTCCACCCGCCCCAGCACCGCCGCCCCCGTCTTCGCCTCAAAAATTCCTCGCCGCAGCCCCGCGCCACCCGGAACCCCATGCGTGAACCAGCTGGCAAACTGCTTCATCTTCCCCACGCAGTCCCGCTCGATCGCCTTGTTCGCCGACGCACCCAGCACCGACCCCACCCCGCGTTCCTCCGCCGACACCTCCGCCACCAGCATCTCGAAGTACGTCCGGATCATCCGGTACCGATCCTCGTCCGTCGGCACGTCGTAGTTGCCCGTCGCCGTGTACTGCGCGATCTGCCGGAAGATCCACGGGTTCGCTGGCGCCGTCCGCCCGATCATCACCGCGTCGCACCCCGTCTTCTCGACCATCGCCGCCGCGTCCTCGGGCGACCGGATGTCCCCGTTCCCGATCACCGGAATCCCCACCGCATCCTTCACCGCCGCGATGTACTCCCAGCGCGCCTGTCCGGTATAGCCGTCTTCGCGCGTCCGCGCATGCAGCGCCACCGCGTTTAGTCCGCAGTCCTCCGCCATCCGCGCCAGCTCCACGCACACAATGTTCGCGTCGTTCCACCCCATCCGAAACTTCACCGTAAACGGAATCGCGACCGCTGCCCGCACCCGCTCGAAGATCACCTTGATCGCCGGAAGATCCTTCAACAAACCCGAGCCGCCGTTGCAGGCCACCACCCGCTTCGCCGGACACCCCAGGTTCAGATCGACGATATCGAACCCCGCCTCCTCGCAGATCCTGGCCGAATCCGCCAGCGTCTCCGGGTTCGACCCGAACAGCTGCGCCGAGATCGGATGCTCATCCTCGTAGTACGTCAGGTACCGCTTCCGTTTCGACTCCCGCATCCGGCTCAGCCCGTCCGCCGAGGTGAACTCCGTCATGATCAGCCCACACCCCGACTGCTCATTCGAGGTCTCGCGCTCAACCTCCGCGAAACTGCCCCTGACCTCATCCAAACCGCACAAATCGGCCTCTGACTTCGCCGAAAACACGCTCGAATTCTTGATAAATCGCCGAAACACCGTGTCCGTCACCCCGGCCATCGGCGCCAGCACCGTCGCCGGCCTAACCGCAACGTTTCCAACAACAAAGCCCGCCGGCACCCGCACCCGTTCGGGCATCGCATGCGCCACCGGCGCGTCCCACCGGTTCTGATCGAGCGTATATCGCTTCTTCATACCTTCCTCGGCCCCAAACAGAAAGGCCTCCACACCGTGGAGGCCTCTGCTATCTCGTTTCCCTGCAATTACTTCGAAGCAGCAGCAGCCTTGCCCGCATCCGACTTGGCAAACTTCTGCCGGAACCGTTCCACCCGGCCAGCCGTGTCGATCAGCTTCTGCTTGCCCGTGAAGAATGGGTGGCAGGCCGAGCAGATTTCGAGCACAATGTCGCCCTTATGCGTCGACCGCGTCTGGAAGTTCGTACCACACGCGCACTTCACGGTAATGTCGTTGTAGCTTGGATGAATATTCTCTTTAGGCATCGCTAAATCCTTTCAAATGTAGCGCCTCCCGGAGTGCGGATCGCTTGCAACCGGCCAGGTTCACGGTCACATCGAAGGCCTGTCGCACCTCGCGGCTCACGTCTGTCAGACGTGCGGCGCTTTCCTCAGTATACGTTCGATTCCCACACCCGGCAATTGGATTCAGACCCTGCGATACTGGTCCTCGGAGCCGGCATCGCGACGTTTTCACGCCCCGCTCCTCCAATCCACCGTGACCACTCCCTGCCCCACCTGCGACGGCTCCGGCCTCCTCATCACCACCGACGCCCGCGGCAACCGCTTCGCGCGTGACTGCCAATGCCGCCTCGAGATCCGTACCGATCGGGCGCTCGCCCAGTCCCGTATCCCTCGCCGTTACCTCGATTGCTCCCTCACCAACTACGAGACCGGCCACTCCTCCGCCCACCCCAGCCTGGGTGCCGCGGCCGTCGTCGCCGGTCGCTTCGCCACTGCTTATCCGCTCGAAACACGTGGCCAGGGCATCCTCTTCATCGGCACTAGCGGTCTCGGCAAAACCCATCTCGCCGTATCCATCCTGCGCTGCCTGATCACCGAGAAGGGCGCCTCCGGGCAATTCTGGGAGCACAAGGAGCTGCTTGATAAGCTCCGCTCCATCTATAGCTTGCGAACCGCCGGCGCCGAAGATAAGCTGCTTCGCTCCGTCATCACCTGCGATCTCCTCGTCCTTGACGACCTTGGCGATATCACCCCGAGTGACTGGAGCTGGGACACCACCGCCTACATCCTCAACTCCCGCTACAACGAGAATCTCTCCACCGTCATCACCACCAATCTCGTGAACGAGCCACCCTTCGGAACTCCCGCCGATGAGCCTGTCGGCCGCGCCGAAGCTCGCCGCATGACGCGCCGCGAGACCCTTGGCGATCGAATCGGCGAACGCATGCGCTCACGCGTGCAGGAGATGTGCGTCACCGTCGAGATGCAGGGCAAGGACTTCCGCCAGACCGTCAAGCGCGCCACCTTCTCCTGAAAGCCGTCGAACTCGCACCCACAACCGCTCCCCTGCCCGCGTCGCGATAGAATCCCACCACCATGCCCGAGCCGTCCACACCCACCTTCCGTTCCCCTAACGAGCCCACGCAGCGCAGCTTTCCCGCGGCGGCCGTCGGGATAGCAGGCGGTCTCATCGCCCTCGTCATCGCCGTTCTTGTGGCCCTTAGCACCCGGCACCACGCCGGCAACCCGAACCAGCCGCAGCCGCTCGATCCTTACGCCGGCAGCCTCGTCCTCTCCCAGCTGGCCATGAGCGAGTCCACCAGCCTCTCCGGTGGCAAGAGCACCTTCCTCGACGGCCACATCGCCAACAAAGGAACGGAGACCGTCTCAGGCGTCACCGTCCAGGTCTTCTTCAGGAACGACGAAGGCATGCCGCCGCACATCGATACTGTGCCCGTTGCCCTCGTGCGCACCCGCGAACCCTACGTCGACACCCAACCTGTCTCTGCTGATCCGCTCAAACCGGGCGACGACCGCGAGTTCCGCCTGATCTTTGAGGCCATTCCCGAAAACTGGAACACCCAGCTCCCGGAAGTTCACGTCGTTCGGGCTGTCGCCCGGTAGCTCGACCCCTTGAACCTCGCCTGTTAACGACAGGCAAATCTTCCCAGTAGCCGAAAAAACTACGTACCGGTGCCTGTTTCGAGAATTTCACCTATCTCGTCAAAAAGCGAACCAACTTCATATATTTGAGTAACTTAAGGCTTGAATCGAGTTTGGCTCTCGGTGTGCTACATGAGTCTTCGGAAGGACAGGCGACTCGTGTGATCTTCCACCCACCGTCAAGGGTGACGGCGCGGGAATCGAACAGAGTCCAAGAGAACTTCTCAGGAGTTGCATCACCATGACGAAGTCAAAAAATGTACTGGCACTTTCGGCGATCCTACTTAGTGGCGCCATTTCGCTCCCTGCACTGGCTCAAACATCCTCTACTCAGACCGCGCCCACCTCGGATCCTGCGGCCGCTTCCACCCCGCAGCAAAGCACAACCGACAGCAGCACCTACGCAACCGGCAAGCCACTTGAGCAGCAATCCAAAGAAGGTTTCTGGGGTCATCTCAATCCGCTCGCCCGCAAGAAGTGGGTAAAGCGTCAGATGGACCCAATCCGCGATCGTACGAATGAGCTGGATCAGCTTCAGTCCAAAAATCGCAATGACATTCATGACGTTGATACCCGCGCGACCGCCGGTATCAGCAAGGCTAACGCCGCCGCCACCCTTGCCGATCAGCATGCGCAGGATGCGGCCAACCGGGCCAACTCAGCGAACGGCGTAGCGACCGACGCGAGCAACCGCACCACGACCCTCAACGGAACGGTTCAGAATCTCGACCAATACCAGCAGGTCAGCGCCGTGACCGTACCCTTCGCCACCGGGCATCTCACCCTCGGCAAGACCGCCAAGTCTGATCTTGATGACGTGGCGACCAAGCTTGCCGCTGAGAAGGGCTACATCATTGAAGTGCAGGGATACAGCCGCTCTGGCGTTAAAGCCTCGCAGGATATGGCAGATGCAGTGGTTCGCTATCTGGTCAGCGAACACCAGGTGCCGATCTTCCGCATCTACAAGAGCGGCCTGGGCAAACAGACAACAACCGCGGCGACCGCGACCGATCCCGATGCGAAGCCGATTCGTAACGGCGTTCGCGTAACGCTGCTGCACAACAGCTTGGCCAGCATGGGCGCCGGAACGTCCGCAGCCAACAGCACACCGACAGCGACCGGCACCAGCAACCCGCCGGCGAATCAGTAGTAGCTCTCCCCCTCAGGGCAGGCGAGATCATCCGCCGCCCGCAAGTTTGCCGAGACCGCGCCTTAGAGCAGGCTCGACAATACACTCTCCTAACCAGAGAGAACCAAGGCAGATTGGCCCCTCACGCGAGGGGCCGCTTTTTTGCTCCGAGTACCCTTTCCCCACAGGTCTGCTCGCTCGCTAAGATCCTGAAGGCTCGTCTCCGCTTGCTAGCGAACCGGCTCGCTGTCATCCGCGCGATGCCGATCGAGCGCCGGCCGTCGCTTCGGCTCAGGCTTCATCGCATCCCGATTCTCAGGCGCGGCCGGATGCACCCCAAAGTCCCACACCCCAAGGTTGATCCGCTTGGTATCCAGGATCTCCAGCAGCGCAAACTCGCCGAAGTCGAGCGGCCGTGCGGGCGTCAGCTTCTGCCAGTGTCCCCCCGGCAGCGGCTCCGCCTTCACCTCGGTCACGTCCTCCGGCAGCGCCCGCCCGTCCTGCGGCGAAGTCAGAGAGAAGCTGGCGAGCACCCGTGAATCCGTACGCACATCCGTCCGCACAATCACATACCGGCTAGTCGCGGAGCCTCCCGCACTGGCAGTCGCGGCTTTGCCTGTCGCCCCATGCGTGTCCACCGTGAGCGCACTTCCGCTGGCAGGCGTATCCGCGTCATCTCCGATCCGCACATAGAAGACCGGATCCGGTACATGAACCTGAACCACCGCGCGCATTCCTCGCAGCGTGACGACGGGATGCGGGCTCGAGAGCGGATTGACCATCCCCAGCAGCACATTGTGCGCCGTATTTCGATTTAGCTGGCCGTCACTCTGGGCCAGCGGCACCAGCTCCGGTGTGGAGTGAAACGTATCGAGCGCCAGCACAGAGTCCTGCTCGGGCAGGCGCAGATCCCGCGCGATCTCGGGCGTCAACGCCGCACGTTCAGCCTCTTCCTTCAGCAACTCCGGATCGATCTCCGGCGGGGCAGCCGGCTGGCCCTCGGCCGTCATCGTGTGCCGCTTCTCCCACGTGTGCGTCGCGTCCAGATCCACCAGCGACAGCGGGATAATCTCCTCCGCGCCGCCTCGCTCCGCGCTGTGGTACACCACGTTCCCCCCAGCAATCCGGTAGTCGAGCACCAGCTGAAACGAGCCGTCGCGCAGGATCAGGTGAACCCGTCGCGGCGGCTGCGGCGCCGTTGTCTGCCCCAGGCTGTTCGATCCCGCTGCCAGCATCCATAGCAGGGCTCCAACAGAAATGCACCGCGCCGTAGACTTCCGGGCTTGGTCACGCGTCCAAGTCATCAACAGTCCTCCCAGTTTTAGACGCGACTCAAGCACCCGTCGTACGATCGTCCAGAAAGCTGCCTTTGGTCAACCTGGACGGTATGCCATACTTCTCAGTACAGCCTTAGTGATCTTGTAGTATCGATTAGGGTCAGCAGCAGCTTCCAAGTCTTCAAATGACATGATGATGCGCCACCATCCAGTCCGTCGTCCTCTCTCTCAGCCGGCATCCCGGCTCTGGATGATGACCTTGCTGTGCATCTCCTTGCTGTTCTGCGCCAGCACGGCCCAGGCCTGCCACGCGCATGACTCTCTGCTGCGAGCGGCGGACGGTAAACTGCAGTTCGTCGCGCCGGTCGATGAGTGTCCCCTCTGCGTGGCGCCTCATGCCGCTCTTCTCGCGGAGACTCAGACCACCGTCACAGGAACGCCTCAAGCTGAAGACGTCGTCGTCCCCACCAGAACGCAGGGCCGATATGCAGAGTGGCCTTTCGACCTCCTCAGCCGGCCTCCACCGTACGAACGCCACAGCGCACATGCCATGGCGGGACGTAGCACGGATCTCTAACGAGCCGAACGACCTGTCGCACACGCCTCCGGACGCACATCCGTCCCCCTTCGACAGGAGTTTTCCCTTTGAACCGCACCTCTCTCTTCCCTCAAGCGCTTCCTTTCACTCTGCTTGCCATGGTGTCCGCCTCCATGCTGGCCCAGGGTAGCTCCGGCAATCTCTCCGGAACCGTCCTCGATCCCAGCGGCGCCAGCGTGCCCAACGCCATGGTCGAGCTCGCCAGCCCGCTTAGCGGCTTTACCCGGTCCACCACCACCGACGCCGCCGGCCACTACGCCTTCTTCAACGTCCCCTTCCACTCCTATCAGCTCAAGATCTCCGCACCGGGCTTCACAGACAGTGGCCGGCACATCGACCTCAACGCCGCCGTGCAGGTCACCCCCGTCGTCCAGCTCGCCGTCCAGAGCAGCTCCACCACCGTCACCGTCGAAGGCGGCTCCGATCTCGTCGAGAACGACTCGGCCATGCACTCGGACATCGACCGCTCCACCATCGCGCGGCTGCCGCTCGAGAGCCAGTCGAGTTCCTTGAGCTCCATCGTCACGCTCGCCTCCCCCGGTGTGGCCGCCGACTCAAACGGCCTCTTCCACGGCCTCGGCGACCACGCGGAGAACTCCTTCTCGGTCGACGGTCAGCCCATCACCGATCAGCAGAGCAAAGTCTTCTCGAACCAGCTTCCCAGCGAAGCCGTCCAGTCGCTCACCGTCATCGACGGCGCGCCGCCGGCCGAGTTCGGCGATAAGACCAGCCTCGTTATCGTCGCCACCACCCGCTCCGGCCAGGGCGTCACCACGCCGCACGGCACCGTCTACGCCTCCTACGGCACCTTCGGCACCACCAACGACGGCGCGGATCTCTCCTATGGCGGTCAGCGCTGGGGCAACTTCATCTCCCTCAGCGGTCTCGATACTGGCCGCTTCCTCGACCCCGGCGAGTTCAAGGTCTTCCACGCCAAAGGCAACGAAGAAAACGCCTTCGATCGCGTCGACTTCCAGCTCAACGACAAGAACGCGCTCCACACCAACCTGCAGTACACCCGCTCCTGGTTCCAGACGCCAAATAACTATGACCAACTCAACGTTTTCGACCAGGATGGCAACTCAGTCGGCGCCACCGACCAGCGCTCGAAGATCGAAACGTTCAACATCGCGCCCGTTCTCACCAGCACGGTAAACGATCACACCGTCGTCAACTTCGGCGGCTTCGTCCGTCGCGACGGCTTCAACTACTCACCCAGCAACAATCCGCTCGCCGATCTCGGCCCCATCCAGCAGGAGTCCGTTGGCCAGTTCCGCTCGCTCACCAACTCCGGCGTGCGGTCCGATGTCACCTACGCTCGCGGCATCAACAACATCAAGGCCGGCGCCGTCTACGAACAGACCTTCCTCCGCGAGAACGACGCGATCGCCGTCGTCGATCCCGCCCTGAATGCGCCCTGCCTCGACGCAAACGGCGCCCCACTCAACCGCTTCAGCAGCCCCGCGCTCTGCGGCGTCTTCGGCTACCAGGCCAATGCCGCCTTCAACCCCGTGCTGCTGCCATACGACCTCACCCGCGGCGGCACCTTTTACCACTGGCACGGGCAGACTGACGTCAAGCAGCTCGCACTCTACGTGCAGGATCAGATCACTGCCGGTCGCTGGCTCTTCAACGTCGGCATCCGCGGCGATCTCTACAACGGTCTCGCTATCCAGCGGCAGGCGCAGCCGCGCCTCGGCCTGAGCTACACGACCCCCTTCACCAAAACCGTCCTGCGCGCCTCCTACGCCCGCGCGCTCGAGACCCCCTTCAACGAGAACCTCGTGCTCTCCGTCAAGGGCTGCACCGACCCCGTGCTCAATGGCGTCTTCTCCACCCTCGGGCCCTGCCAGCCGGCGCCCTTCAATCCCGGCTTCCGCAACGAATTTCACGCCGGCTTCGAGCAGGCCTTCAGCAAACACCTCGTCGTCAACGCCGACTACATCTGGAAGTACACGCACAATGCCTATGACTTCAGCGTGCTCGGCGCCACCCCTATCACCTTCCCCATCGAGTGGCACAACTCCAAGATCCCGGGCTTCGTTCTGAAGGCCACCGTGCCTGAAACTCACGGCGTCAGCGCCTTTGTTGCCATGTCCTCGGTTGCCGCTCGCTTCTTCAATCCACAGATCGGCGGCGTCGGCACCACGCCCGGAATCACCGGCTCCACGCTCCCGTTCCGCATCGATCACGACGAGCGCTTCAACCAGACCACGCACCTGCAGTACGCTCTGCCCTTCCGCAAGAGCACCTGGTTCAGTCTCAACTGGCGCTATGACAGCGGTCTCGTCGCCGGCTCCGTTCCCTGCTATAACGTCACCGGATCGAACACCAGCTGCGGCGGCATCACCTTGCCCAGCGGTCAGCCCGGAATCAATCTAAGCAGCCTCACCGCCGACCAGCAGTTCCAGGCCGGCCTCACCTGCGACGGCGTCCGCGCCACACCCACCTCGGCCTTCACCAGCTGCGACGCCGCCGGCCTCACCTCAACCCTCGTTACCATTCCGCGCCCCGGCACGGAAGACGACGATAAGAACCCGCCTCGCGTCGCGCCGCGCAGCCTCTTCGACATGGCGCTCGGCGAGGACAATCTCTTCCACGGTGACAAGCACAAGGTCGGCTTGCAGGTGACGGCCGTCAACGTCACCAACAAATACGCTCTCTACAACTTCCTCTCCACCTTCTCCGGCACGCACTACGTCACGCCGCGCGCCGTCACAGCGCAACTCCGGTACAGCTTCTAACCAAACCGCAACGGAACAATTCCATCCTGCGACCGAATGTGTAACCGTATTTGACACATTCCCGACACAGGAGTTTGCACATCAGCTTCTTTACGCGAAAGCAAACAGAGGCAGCCCCCGGGGGGCTGCCTCTGTCACGTCGAACCCGTCTACTTTGCGCCCGAAAGCGCCTCGCCCAGCTCTTTGATGTGCTTCGAGTTGGCGCTTTCGCTCTCCCCGGCAACCTTGACCGTGTCCTTGCCCAGCTTGTGGACCAGCGTGGTGATCGCCTTGCCGTCCAGCTCATCGGCCTGCAGCAGCTTCTTCAGCTTGCCCAGATCGGTAACCACCAGCTTCACACCCTCGTGATCATGCTTCGAAAGATACTCTTCCCAGCTCTCGATGTTCGTCACAGCCTTGTCCGCCGTGAAGCTCTTTGCGCCATCGTGCAACGCCTTGATCGTGGTCGTAAATCGTGTTGTCGGCATAGCCATCTCCTGGAATGTATCGCGGTGTGCTGACGATCCTGATCGTCGTCACCACCCGGTCAGATGCCTCCTCCACAATGGCGCTCCCAGGCGTCCGCTACCGTACCAAACACCTTTCATCAATCTCACGTCGCACGGAAAGAGATCAGGTCCTGCTCGAAAAAAGGGGAGGCAAGCGCAGATCCGCGTCCTCCTCCTTATGTCGGCCCGCCGCCTCTGTTACCGCCGGCCGCCTCCCTCATGCGGCGGGGCGGCAGGCGATCCTCCGCCCCTCGACTCCGCCCGAGGCTGCGACTGCGGCTGCGACTGCGACTGCGGCTGCGAGCGCTGCTCCATGCGCGGCTGCTCCGGCTGGGATCGCTGCTCCATGGGCGGCTGGTTAGCGCGCGGCTGCTGCTCCGTCCGCTGCTGTGGTTGGTCCTGCCGCTGCACCTGCTGCTGCGCTTGCGATCGTTGCTCCTCAGTCCGTTGTTGCTGTTGTTGCTGCTGCTGCACCCGAACCTGCTGCTGCTGCTGAGCCCGGACCTGCTGCTGCGCTAACGACCGCTGCTGCTGGATCTGAGCGTTACGCTGCTGCTCCTCGGCACTTCGCTGTTGTCCCGCGACCTGATCCTGACCGAAGCGCCCCTGTCCCGGCACGCTCTGTTGCGCTTGGCTTCGCTGCTGCTGTTGCTGCTGAGCCACCGCTCGCTGTTGCTGCTGCTGCGCCATTCCTCTCTGCTGCTGCTGTTGTTGCGCCAGGTTCCTACCCTGCTCCGCCTGCACCTGAGCCGCCCGCTGTGCATTGGTCTGCCCCTGCGTTTCCAGCCGCTGCTGTTGCTGCTGCTGTGGAAGCGCCTGCCCGGCCCGTTGCTGCGGCTCAAAGCCGCGCGGCTGCGCTGCCGCGGGCACCTGGCCCGGCCGGCCCTGCACCTGCCCGGGCAAGCCGCCCGTCGTGCCCGACCGCAACCGCATTGGCTGGTTGTTCACCGGCGGTGCCGCCACCCGATCGGCGGTCAACACACGTCCCGCTGTCGCCATCGCCGGCCGGCCCTGATTCTGCTGGAAGAACTGCCCGCGCGTCGTCGCCGCCGCGCGCTGGTTCGCCATCTGCGCCGACATCGGCGGCATCCGCTGCGATCGGAAGGCCGCCATCTCCGCCGGCACCGGCCGCGCCTCGATTCCGCCACGTCCGCCGTTATAGCTCACGCGATTGTTGATCACCGTGTTGTTCACGTACCGGTTCGTCACCGAGTTGTTGATCCGCACGTTATTCACGATCACCGTGCGGTTATACACATTGTGAATGTTGGTGATGTTCACATTGCTGACGGCGCGATTGTAAGCAAAATGATTACCATTCCAGTAGCCGCCCTCATACCCCGTGCCATAGTAGCCAAAGCCATACGGCACACCGCCGTAGAACCCGATATGCCGGCCCCAGTATCCATGGTGGAATCCATAGCCGCGGCCATACGGCCCCCACCATCCCGGCGTCCACAGCGCGCCCACATACGGCGCCGCACACCACGCACCGGGAACCCAGTAGTAGCCCGCGGGCGCGTACCCCCAATATCCCGGCGTCCACAGGTAATCATCCGCAGGGGCCGGCGGCTGGTCATAGACCGGCAGCGGCGGCGGTGGCTGCTGCGCCTGCTGGTTCGGATCCACATCCTGGTAAATCTGATCGCTCAGCGTCTGCGCATCGTCCTGCCCATAGGCGCCATTCGCCTGCCCATTGTCATATGGGCCGCCGCCTTGCGCATAGCCGCCCTCATTTTGCGGAGACCCGTTCTGCGGATATCCATTCTGCGCAGACCCGTCCTGCGGATATCCGCCTCCCGGCTGCTGCCGCTCCACCGGAGCCGCCGCCTGCTGCCCATTCGCATAGCCCTGCGCGGCCTGCTGACTCTCATTCACCGTCCCCTGCGGCGCCGTCGGGTACTGCGGTGCCGCGCGATAGCCGCCACTCCCGCGAGCCGGCGCATACGGCGCGGCCGTCTGGTAGCCGGCCGGCGTCGGCGAAAGCCCCGCGCCCGTCGCCGCGGCCTCCGCATCGCTCGCATCCACCGGAGCCATATTCGCCTCCGCCGGATCCGGCCCCGAGTCGTTCACCGCCGTCATCTGCGGCTGCTCGGACCTGCATCCGACCACGCCCGTGCCCAGTGCCATCAGCAGCAGAGCCGCCGCTCCCGCGGCCGTCGTTCCCCTCAGCAATACCTGCTTGTCTCGTACTCGCATGGCCTGGTCCATCCTGTCCGGCCGGTCGCTCGCCTGCTGCTCTCGCGCGAACTTCGCCAGCCTGTCTTCTTGAACACCAAATCCTTCAACTAGCTTCGATGCCGCCGCGCTTCTGTCGATACTCCGCCAGCATTCATCGGTAACCGCAACACACCACAGCACATCTACGCCTGCTCCCGGCGCAATCCTCAGCACGTCACCGGGCCGTCAGCTACTCTAATCTTCAATCCACCACGTCGTCCCGCCTATTTCGTTCCGCCTCTGAGGTTCCCCGCCGCTCGCATGCCTACTCCCCGCCACACCATCCTCCTCGTCGCCGTCACCCTCCTCTCCTCCGCCGTCGCCGCCCTCGCCCAGAGCCCCGGCCGCACCCTCACCGACGCCGACTACCGCCTCGCCGAGAGCCGCCTCGCCTCAGGCGTCAATCCGCTCGTCGCCCACACCGTCACCCGTCCCACCTTCCTTCCCGGCAACCGCCTCTGGTACCGCGACGGAAGCCCCGCCCGCGCCACCTACGTCCTGATCGACCCCGCCTCAAAGACCGCCTCGCCCGCCTTCGACCACGCCGCTCTGGCAAAGGCAATCCTCGCCGCTGTCCCGGACGCCAAACCCGCGCCGGACGCCGATCACCTGCGTCTCGACGGCCTCGAGCTCCTCGACCTCGACGCCACCGGCCATCCCAGAACCCTCACCTTCACCGCCTCCGGCAAGAAGCTCCGCTGCACCGTCGCCACGGCCAGCGTCACCTCCGGAACCGCCACCTGCGCGCTCGACGCCGAAGCCGATTCCAAAGCCCAGCCCGCTAGCCGCCGCGCCCGCCCCGCCTCCGTCACCTCACCCGATGGGACCCGCGCCGCCTTCCTTCGCGACTGGAACCTCTGGCTCCGCGACACCAGATCCGGCGCCGAGACCCAGCTCACCCACGACGGCATCCCCGACTTCGGCTACGCCACCGACAACGCCGGCTGGACGCACTCCGACAACCCCATCCTCCTTTGGTCGCCTGACTCCAAACGCATCGCCACCTTCCAGCAGGACCAGCGCAGGACCGGCATGATGTACACCATTCCCGTCACCAACCGGCACCCCCAGCTCGAGGCCTGGCACTATCCCCTCGTCGGCGATAAAGGCGTCACGGTGATTGAGCGCGTCGTCATCGACGTCCCCACCGGCAAGGTCGTCCGCCTCAAGATGCCGCCCGACCAGCACCGGTCCACCATCTGCGACGATGTCAGCTGCTCCGGCGGATGGGACGACGTCGAATGGGCGCCTGACAGCCGATCCCTTGCCTTCGTCTCCACCTCCCGTGACCACAAAGAAGAATGGCTCCGCGTCGCCGACACCTCCACCGGCACGGTCCGTAACGTCTTCCACGAGACCGCCCCCGTCTACTTCGAGTCCGGCAACGATCGCGTCAACTGGCACTACCTTCCCGACTCGAACGAGTTCCTCTGGTTCTCCGAGCGCTCCGGCTGGGGCCAGATGTACCTCTACGACCTCAAGTCGGGCCAGCTCAAAAACCAGATCACCACCGGCGACGGCAACGTGACGCAGGTTCTCTCCGTCGACGAAAAAGCCCACCGCATCCTCTATCTCGCCGTCGGCAAAGCTCCCGGCGAGAACCCCTACTTCGAGAACCTCTACACCACCAACTTCTCCGGCAAAGACAACCATCGCCTCACCCCCGACAACGCCTTCCATGCCGTCACGATCTCTGACGACGGCTCCCTCTTCGTCGACATCGCCTCCACTCCGACCACACCGCAGCGCACCACCCTCCGCGATACGACGTCCGGCAAGCTCATCATGCCGGTCGCCCAGCAGGATCTCTCCGCTCTCCTCGCCACCGGCTGGAAGCCTCTCACCCCCATTACCGTCAAGGCCCGCGACGGAAAAACGGACCTCTTCGGTTACATGTTCAAACCCACGGCCTTCGACGCCTCGAAGAAGTACCCGATCGTCGACTACATCTACCCCGGCCCGCAGGTCGGCTCCTGCGGCCGCGGCCGCGGCTTCTCCGCCGCGCACGGCGACAACCAGGCCCTCGCCGAGCTCGGCTTCATCGTCGTCTGCATCGACGGCATCGGCACCCCCATGCGCTCCAAAGCCTTCCATGAAGGCTTCTACGCCGGCAACCCCGCTGACAACACCCTTCCCGACCAGATCGCCGGCATCAAAGAGCTCGCCGCCACCTATCCCTTCATCGACCTCGACCGCGTCGGCATCTGGGGCCACTCCGGCGGCGGCAACGCCACCGCCACCGGCATGCTTCGTTATCCGGACTTCTTCAAGGTCGGCATCGCCGAGTCCGGCAATCATGACCAGCGCGAGTACGAAGACGACTGGGCCGAAAAGTGGGCCGGCCTCGAACACCTCAATCCCGACGGCACCTCCAACTACGACTCGCAGGCCAATCAGAACTACGCTGGAAACCTCAAGGGCCACCTGCTCCTCGCGCACGGCACCTCGGACGACAACGTGCCGCTCAACAACACCCTCCTGCTCGTCGACGCCCTCGTCAAAGCCAATAAGGACTTCGATCTCGTCCTCTTCCCCAACGCCCACCACGCCTACGGCGAAGCCAGTCAGTACATGATGCGTCGCCGCTGGGATTACTTCTCCCGCTACCTCGCCGGCAACACGCCACCACTGCAGTACCGGATGAAGTCCTACGCCGAAAGCCTGCAAGCCGCTCAGGGCCCAACCTCCGACGATCCTTCCGCCGAGGACCTCCCCCCGCCAGCCACATCACCTGACAACCGATAAAGGAGGCCATACGCCTGCGTCTCTACCTTGATGCGCCTTCGACTTGGCCATAAGCTGTGACCATGAGCCGCCTCGCAACGCTCCTGGTACTCCTCCTGCTCACCATCGGGCCGCTTCACGCTCAGACCGCAACGCCGGCAAACGCCCCTGGGTCGTTCGTCGAAGTCGATGGCTCCCGCCTCTACGTCGAAGAGTGTGGCGCCGGAACCAAGGCGCTCATCCTGCTCCACGATGGAGTCGTGAACTCCGCCGTCTGGGATGACGTCTGGCCCGCTCTGTGCCGGCAGTTCCATGTCATCCGATATGACCGGCGAGGCTACGGCCGTTCGCCAGTCACCAGGAAGCCGTACTTCGAGGCCGACGACGTAGCAGCCCTTCTGCACGATCGCAAGATCACCCAGGCCGCTCTGGTTGCGAGCTCGCACGGCGGCAACATCGCTCTCAGCTTCGCGCTGCGGTACCCCGCGCAGGTCAGTGAGCTCGTGCTCATCGGTCCGGAGGCCGAAGGCTTCCCCTACTCCGAGCACTTCGTCCTGAACCAGATGGCGTTTGGAAATGCGAAGGACCCGATCGAAGTGCGCGCGCAAAGCACCTACTTCATCGCCCCAGGCAACAACGCCGCGCGCGAACACCTTCGCAAGCTCCTCAAAGCCTCACCCCAGGACCACACCCACGACGACATGCCGCTGCCCGAGAAGCCCGTCTTCCCCTACGTGCAGAGCCTCCGGATCCCGACCCTCATTCTGACCGGCTCGGCAGACCTCGCCGATAATCAGGCCGTCGCGGGCGCCCTCGTCATGGCCATACCGGGAGCCGCGCGCGTCGTGGTGCCGGACACAGGACATCTGCTCTACCTGGAAAAGCCAGACGTCTTCACCTCGCTCGTAACCATCTTTCTGCAGTCACACGGCTTTCCCGGCAACTAAGCCCCGCTCCAGCCCTGCCCCCGGCAGTGGTACACCTTAAGCACCTGAGGTTCGCCCCGCCGTGACGATCGAAAACTTTCGCCTCATCGTCTTCCGCGCCGTCGCCCATCACCTCAGCTTCAGCAGGGCCGCCGAAGAGCTGCTCCTCACCCAGCCCGCCGTCACCCAGCAGATCAAGGCGCTCGAGGAGGAGTTTGGCGTTCCTCTCTTTCATCGCGGCGGCGGCCGCATCTCTCTCACTCCCGGCGGCTCCGCGCTCCTCCCCTTCACCGAGCAGATCAAAACCCTCAGCGAGCAAGCGGTCGCCGCCGTCGCCAACGCCTTCGGCCAGCATGCCGGCGAGCTCAGTCTCGGCGCCTCGCAGACCATTGCCCAATATCTCCTCCCCACCTTCATCGCAGGCTTCCTCAAAATAAATCCGCAGGTCCGCATCACGGCTCGAAGCGGCAACACCGATCAAATGCTCGGCGCTCTCGTCTCCGGAGACATTCAGCTCGCCCTGCTCGAAGGTCCCGCGCAGCGCAACGACGTACACCTCGAACCCTTCATGGAAGACCGCATGGTCCTCGTCGTTCCTGCAAGCCACGAGTGGGCCGAGCAGATCATCAGCCTCGACGATCTGCGATCGCAGCCTCTGCTCACCCGCGAGTTCGGCTCCGGCTCCCGCCGCATCGTCGAGCAGGCCCTCGCCACCGCCGGCCTCAAGCCCAAAGACCTCCACATCCGCATGGAGCTGGACTCCACCGAAGGCCTCCTCAACGCAGTCGAAGCCGGCCTCGGCATCACCTTCGTCTCTCGCTGGGCCGTCCGCAATCAGCTCGCGCTCGGATCGCTCAAGCTCGCCCGCATCGCGGGCCTCAAGCTCTCGCGCAGCTTCTCGCTCGCTTACCCCACCGGTCCGGAGCCAACTGGCAGCACCGGCGCCTTTCGCACCTTTCTGCTCAGCCAGGCCGCGGTCCTTGCACCTGGGCCTTCGTCGGCACGGCACTCAAAGCCAGTCTCCTGATCCCACGTCGAACCGTCTGCACTGAGCCCTGCCATCGCCTTCTCCACAGAACACTGTCGATACGTGGAGAGAAAGATCCCAAGTGCCGCCGCTGCCAGGAACAGTGCAACAAACAGAAGCAGCGTCATCGTGAGTCCATCGAAGTGCCGTCGCACAATGCTGCCGCACTGGGCTGGATCGGCAAGGTGTGCGCCCTCCGCCTTCATATCCGCGATCAGGTCCTTGTGAAGCTGCGTGGCATTGACGACCAGGTCCTTCTCCAGCGTTTTGAAATTCATGAGATTCTCCTGTCAGGTCCTCGAAAAGCAGCCCGTTGAAGAGACTGTTCCTCCGTCGGTTACAAAACCCCAATCGCAAATCCGTATGGGGGATAAGCACCGCCCAGACCCTCTCCTCGAAGCGCAATCGCGGCCATAAGCAGAGCAACTAGCCCATCACAACTTCTGCTTGGACGCCCTCTCCGCGATCGTCGAAAGTCGTTGCAGAGGAAACGCACCATGACACCGACTATGTCGCAGGAGCCTACGGCAGCACGGGACGAGCAGCAGTCCTTCCTCCCCGAAACAGCACAACGCCTCTATCCCCCTCACGCCTTCGCGCAGTCTCTCGGTCAGACCGGCCCCGGAACACCGCAGAAGGCCTTCAACGCACGGACAATCTTCTTCCTCGGCCTTCTTCTCGCCGGCAGCGGCCTCGTCTCGCCGCCCATAGCCCTCGTCGGCGGCATCACCTTCGGCTTCACCGTCACCCATCCCTATCGCAAGGAGGCCAGTTCACTCGCCAGGCTGCTCCTCCAGGTCGCCGTCATCCTCCTCGGCTTCGGCATAGACCTCAAGCAAGTCATTCACGCCGGCAGATCCGGCTTTCTCTACACAGCCATCAGCATCAGCTGTGCCGTCGCGTTGGGCCTGCTTCTCGGCAAGCTGTTCCAGGTTGGCGGAAAAGCCAGCTACCTCATCACGCTCGGCACCGCCATCTGTGGCGGCTCCGCCATTGCCGCTATCGCGCCCATCACCGACGCCAGCGAGGAAGAGATCTCCGTCTCCATGGGCACCGTCTTCCTTCTGAACTCGGTCGCGCTTCTGCTCTTTCCCACTATTGGCTGGGCCATGCACCTCAGCCAGAACCAGTTCGGCCTCTGGTCGGCGCTCGCCATCCACGACACCTCCTCCGTCGTCGGCGCCGCAGCCCGGTACGGCCCGCAGGCACTCGCCATCGGCACCACCGTCAAGCTCGCCCGCGCGCTCTGGATCGTTCCCATCTCCCTTATCACCGCGGCGTACATGGGTCGGAGGGCTCAGCGCAAAGGCCGCACCGGCACTCGGACATCAATCACATTCCCCTGGTTCATCCTTCTCTTTGTCGGCGCCTCCATCCTCAGCACCTGGCTCCCTCGCTTCGCAGGTGCCTTCCTCGATCTCAACCGCCTGGGCAAAGCAGGCCTGACGGCGACACTCTTCCTCATCGGTACGTCCCTCTCAAAAAGAACACTGCAGGCGGTTGGCATCAAACCCTTCCTTCAAGGCGTCATCCTCTGGATCCTCATCGCGACCGCCTCCCTCCTGGCGATTTACCGCGGCCTCATCTCCATCTGAGCTTCGTCGAGCCTGACACGATCGGGTCCCTTAGAGCTCGACAGCCTCACCGCCCCATGCCGCCGGATCGACATCCTCCACCGTCTGCGTCAACGTCCAACGATGCCCGGCGAAGTCCTCAAGTGTAGCTTGCCGCTCTCCATACCCATGCGTCTGCGGAGCATGGATCACGAGCGCACCCTGCGTCGCCGCGCGCGCGCACAGGGCATCCACGTCAGGCACTCGCAGCATCACCGAGCTTCTCGTGGCCCACTGCTTCTCCGGACCGGCCTCGCCCACAACTAAGCACGAAGAGCCGAACCACATCTGCACGCGATGGTCAGCGATCCGCAATCGCACACGGAACCCAAACGCTGCCTCCAGCCACGCCGCGGCAGCACTCACCTCCGGATACGCCACCACCGGAATCACCTCACACGGAGGAGCGGATCGATTCTTCATCTCGGAACCCTCCTTCTCCAACACACGCCCGGCACCGGGGTCCGCGCCTCTCAACAGCAGCGTCACACCGACCGGAGCACGCTCCCTCTGAGGCTCGCGACCGCGCACGCCGGCGTGCCTCTCAGCTCGTCCGGGATGCTCCTGCCGCCCGGGCCGCCCCGTCCCGCCCTCGCCGCCGCCCAGGAGCGTTTGCGGCCGAAGTCCGGAATGCCTCCTCCGCGGCGGCAGCGTCTCCTTGCTCCAGCAACAACTCCCCTAGCTGTTCACGCGCGGGAAGGATCGGCCCTGGTGTGACCGGAAGCTTCTCGATGCCGTCCTCGTCATCGGCTGCGCTGCGAAGATCGGCAACTGCCTCCTTCGGTCGCTTTGCCGCCTGCGCCGACCACCCTGTCACCTCGCGTCGCATGATGTCGACCTGTGTCGCCCAGTAGGTGTTTCCTGACGCGCGAAGTCGATCCTCCAACTGGCGCAGCACAGCAGCCTCCCGATCTGCGTCACGCGGGTGGCCGTCGCGCGCAAACCCGAGCCCGCGAGCCCAGACGGTGATCGCCGTAACCTGAGGCAGCGCCGTCGCCGGTGGATCGGCGATCGTCTCGGCGTCCTTCCACTGCCCGCGTTCCACAACGTAGCGCACCGGTATCGCGGTCGCCGCGTACCCCACCTTGAACTCCGCCATGTTCAGCGTCTGCATCGCCTGGAGTCGCTGCAGCATGTACCCCGCCTCCCGATCCCGCCCCCGTTGCAGGTACGCATACATCAGGTAGTCCATCGCGTGCAGCTCTTCACCCATGTCGTGCTGCTGGTGCGCCGCCTCTCTGGCGGCCAGGTTGGACGTAATCGAATCATCCCACAGACCCAGGCGCGTAAAGATGTGGGAGGGCATGTGCAGCGCGTGCGGCGCGGAGGGCGCAATGCCCGCGTACACTCTCGCCGCGTGAAGCCCTCTGGGCGCCAGCTCCTGATTGTCGTACGCATGAATCAGATAATGAGGAACTCCCGGATGATTCGGATAGGCAAGAAACAGCGGCTCAAGCACGCCTGCCGCCTGCTTCTGCCGGCGATGCTCCAGGTCCGACGGAGACGCATTCGAGATCAGGGCAAGCGCATAGAAGATCTGGGTCTCGGCATCGTCTGGGTTCGCCAGCGCAAGCCGATGCATCGCCTCCTCATAACGCAGCGCGCGGGCCGCGTAAGGAACCGTGGCAGCATCCTGGAAGACCAGCGCGATGGCATCGAGAAGCTCGCGCTCACGACCGGAAGTTCGCTCAACCGCGTGAGCCCGGCTTAGCGCCAACACAGCCGCGGCCGTGTCGGCAGGGGAAGGCGGCAGATCCCATAGCTGGTGAAAGTGCGTCATCGCGCTCCCCCAGTAAGCGATCGCACAACCCGGATCTCGCTCCGCCACATGATGAAACGCGTCATCAGCTGCCCGGTACGTGAACGAGTGCAGCAGAGCCACCGCACGATCAAACTCCTGCTGCACGTCAGGCCTGCAGGAAGTCCGAAACGACACCGTCCCCAGCCGTTCGGGCACAGGATGTTCATGCTCCGTCTGGAACCCCGAACAAAGCGGCGCGACGACCATCAAAGCGAGAACAAGACGTGTCATAAACGCCTTATACTCCAACTTATTCAGACTTCTACGGCTAAGTTCTACTTAGTCCGCAAAAAAATGACTCAAAATACCTCGAACCCACTTAGCCAACCAAAGCTCTTCGCGGACGAAACCATAACTGTCTAGGGCAACCACACCAAGATCGCGCCGCGGACGCAAGAGCGGGCTCAAATACCTGCAGAAGATCAACTCGCGGCGTCTGCCCAGGATCGACAACCTTGCTTCCACCAGCCGCAATCACGCCGCGAATTGCGCTCGCGCCGCGGATAAAAGAAGAAATAAGACATACGCCAACATCTCGAGACAACTCCCGAAAAATGATCTTGGCCATGAAGCCATCGAGCGCCGCAGATCTGACTTACAGAAAAATACGTTCCGCCGTGTAACGCAACGAAAGCCGCATCCGGCCAGACTGACCACCTCCCAAGAAGCTCAGCTTCGAGCAGCCGCTGGCAACGGCAAGAACATACATCGGCATGCTTCTGTGTTCGGCCCGCATCGCAAGTCCAAACCGCTCTGTGAGCACCTCCCAAAACATCTGCCGCACCAGCTTCGGTGCTCTCTTGTCGGAGGCGCGACGCTGCTCCGCGCGCGGAGACGCCTTCGCCGCGCGTTCTCAGCGCACGCCGTAAAACCCAGTCCGGAAGAACCGAAAGCCGCATCGATGGGCTGGCTGGAGCGCCCTACGCGGCACGCCTCAGCGCGATCGCGCTCACGAGACGTACCTTCACCTCGATGCTCGCGAACGATTGCGCCTGAACAAGGAACGACACTCAGCAGAGCAGCCACAACTCGTCCGATCAGGGACACCCTTACTCCGTCCATGCGACCAGCAACTTGTAACGTCCTCGGTTCGCGCGTTCAGCACTTACAAACCACACAGCGTTGCGGAGCCTACGACCCGCCCCGTCGTAGCTCCTTCGTCTTCAGCACGATCAGGTACTCATAGATCGACTGCAGCGTCGCATAGGTCACCCCCGCCGCGCCATCGAGCACCGCGCCGCGCACCACCATCATGTACATCCACTTGATGAAGGGCCGGCCCGGCAGTTTATAAAACAGTGCCTTCTGGTGCAGCCGCCGCTCATGGAAGTCCTTGCCCCGAAGCGCCGTCCTCCACGAAGGATCGTTCAGCCCCTGCTGCCGGAAGATCAGCTCCGCCTCCATCGTCGAGTACATATCGTGCTTTCGCACCCAGTGCCCGATCCCCTTCGAGAATGGAAAATGGTCCATCGGCTCCGCCAGCGTCGCGATCCCGCCTTCAACCTCAATTACCTCGTTAATCGCCCGCGTATATCGCGCCCGCTCCGGCCGCACCAGCCGTATGTAGAACGGCGAGATCTGCGCATGCTTCAGCCACGCTCCAAACAGATAATCCCGCCGGCGAATGCTGAAGCCTGAGACCGCGACATCCACCGTGGTCACCGCACGCTGCATCTCCCGGCCCAGCGCCTCCGGAATCCGCTCGTCCGCATCCAGCAGCAACACCCACCCGTACCGGAACGCCACGCCTCGCAGCGCCGCGTTTCGGTGTTCGGCATAGTTGTCGAACACCCGCTCATGCACCGTCGCCCCCGCCGCTCGCGCGATTGCCTGCGTCTCGTCCGAGCTGTACGAATCGAACACATGCACATCCTCTGACCACGTCACGGAAGCCAAACATCCCGGCAGATCGCGGGCCTCATTCTTCGTCAGGATCAAGACCGAAATCATCCCGTGATCGTCCCACCCTTTCGCGTCACCGTTTCAAGGCGTCATGGTCCCGACAGCCGATAACCTGGATCACACCTTACACGGGTTGCAAAATTGTTGCACAGCATATGCAGCGACTTGCATCATGAACGATCCCCAGGTAACGGAAGGGTCTCTGCCCTTCATTAGCAAGGTAATAAATACTCAAATCTACCGACCCCGATGGTGCACCCCTCGCCGGATTAGGAAAAATTTACCTTAGCCCCTGCTAATTGAGCCCTTAACTGCGCAAAAAATACCACCACTTTTCCACGTAAGCTGCAAGTTTCTGCGCAAATGGTCTGCGCTGTCTTTCTAACTCGCTCATTCCATTACATCAACTTTGGTCTGGAAGCTGCATTAGAGCTCACCAAGCAAGGTGACGAAGCCAAAGCCGAAACACTCCCAGGCCTGCATGTTATCGAGCCCGCTCACTCTCATGATGAGCGTTGTACCTGAGCAACACCCGCTCACGCGGCATTTAGGAGGACTATGAATCGGCTTTGGAATACTCTTGCACTCGGCACCGCTCTGATTGCCTCTGCTAGCTTTGCTTCGGCATCAACGGCCTATATCGGAAGCTATGGCACCCCGGTCGAAGGCGCGACCAACCCGGGATTTTACAACTCCGCAACCTACTTCGCGCCGCTGCAACCCCCAGCACCTGCAGGCAACTTTGCCACAGGATCGATGTACGGTCTGTCGCAGGGAACCTATGACCTGCAGAACACGTCCCCCACTTGGACAGGGCCGCTCTCGATCAATGGCATCGCCTCGTCGTACATCTCCATCAATCCTGGCGACGGTCCCGGTGGCGCCACCATGGAACCCAACGGCACCTATGGCTATCACAGCTACTTCTACACGCCTGCGGTAGGAACCGTCTTCGGCGGCAGCATCTCCGTGCTTGCGGATGATACCGTCGACGTCTTCCTGAATGGCATTCAGATCATCTTCGACAGCACCGGCAATAACGGCGGATACCCCAACTGCTCGGTCAATGCGCCGAACTGCATCACGGCTTCTACTGCAAACTTCCTGAGCTCTTACTTCCGCACGGATGGCGGCCCCAACGACCTCTACTTCGAGGTAATTCAAGGTGGCCACTACGCGACTGGCCTGGACTTCGTCGGCACCGTCACCGCTACACCCGAACCCAGCACTCTTATGCTCCTGGGAACGGGTCTGGTCGGGTCGGCCGGCGCTCTTCTCCGTCGCATGCGCTCGTAAACTCCTCGCTGTGTGCCTCGTCGTCGAAGTCCCGGCAGAACTCTCTGCCGGGACTTTCTTCTTCTTCGGAGCTCCAGAAACGCTCAGATCACCGTCCGCTGGGGCAGGTAGGTCAAGCTAGCTGCGTCACAGTGCTCTGTCTCTCATGGCAGATCGGACCTCACGTACCTCGAAACAAACAGCTCAATCCGGATTTTGGCGCAACCTCCTACGGCCGTTCTCTACACTGAAATGAGAGCCGGAGACCCAGGCTCGGTGGCGCGCTGCGTCTGGTGCGTGGCACTGCAGCTACGGTATAGCCCTGCAGCGATCACTGGCACCGCAGAGACCGTGTGTCACGACATCGCCCGCGCAGCCTCGCAGTCCTGCGTAGCCTGCGGCTACGGTGTGCGTGGGGTTCATATAAAGGTCGCTCACCGGCAGCCATCGGTATACCTCGCCCGCGATCCGTACCAGCCTTCCGCGGCAAAGCGTCTGCGCTCAATACTTTGCAAGTGAAGTACCCCCCCGGGGGGGGTACTTCACGCAACGATCACCGCGGCGTCCAGCCAGTCGCCTGCACGCATCGCAGTTTCAGGAACCGCTACCGCTCCGCTCCAGTGCCGGCCTCAGCAGCCCACCCGCGAAGGCACACTGCACCACAGCTCGGAACGACGCAACCCCGACACCGATCTGGTCCTAAGCTCCCGTTCCCGATCGTCACCGGCAAAAGGAGGACGCCGCCCAGAATGGCGGCTTCCTCCTTCAGTGCTCTCGTAGCTTAGCTGCTCTGGCCAAGTGCTTTCTGCGCGTCCTTCGCCACAGATGAGTCAGGAGAAAGCGAAATAGCCTTCTTGAGGTGAACGGCCGCGTTCGACTGGTCAGACAGCTTCTGATAGGTCATGCCCAGGTGGTACTGAATCGACGCATCGTCAGGAGCAGCCTTCGCTGCCTCCTCCAGAAGATCTCGCGCCGATGAGTACGTTCCCTTCGCGTAGTAGACCCACGCAAGCGTATCCGCCGTGCTGGGCGCGTTCGGAAGCGCCCGCCGAGCCATCTGCGCGTAGTTCAGGGCCACGTCGGTGTTCTGCCCCCCCTCCACCATCAGGTAAGCCAGATTGTTCGCCGCGATCGGCTGCTCCGGCTGAATCGTCAGAGCCTTCTTGTAGGACGCGATCGCAGCATCGTTATCGCCCCTCGTCTGCTGCAGCGAGCCGAGAACGGCGTACGCCTGAGCATCCGATGGCCGCAGCTTGATGTAGCTCTGCCATGCGTCCATCGCCTTCTGCGTATCACCGTGGACAAGCGAGGCCCGCGAATACGCCATCACGGCACCGCCGTCAGTCGGAGCGAGCTGTACGGCCTTCTGGGCTGAGGCAAACGCGCCGTCACGATCTCCAGTCTGAAGCTGGATCTCTGACAGCTGCACATACATCTCGCTGTTGTTTGGAGATCGAGCGACCTGCGTCTGCAATCGGCTGAGTGCCTTCTGCGGCTGCTTCTCCATCAGATCCGCTGACACAAGTAGCCCGACCGCCCGATCAGAGTTGGGGTTGGCCGCAAGCGCCTGTTCCAGCAACGGCCTCGCCTCGCTGATCTTCTTTTGCGAAAGCTTCAATCCGCCCAGTTCGAGGGCCGCGGCCCAGTTCTTCGGGTCGAGCTTCATCGCCTCGCGCAGATCCGTCTCTGCCTGATCGGGCTGAGTTCCAGACTCCGCCATCCCTCGCCAGAGATACCCGATCGCGCTCGTGGGATTCGCCTTGATCGCGCTCTCGCCCACGTCACGCAGCAGGCTTGGATCCTTCTTCGTAAGCGCGACCTGCGCGAGACCGTCGCGAGCCTCAACGCTCGTCGGGTTAAGCTTTACGGCGTCAGCGAAGCACTGCTGCGACAAAGAGTAGTCGCCCTTGCGGAGAGCCGCGCGACCAAGCCAGAGCTTTAGATTGACGTTCTCCGGATTGTTCTTCGATGACTTCTGCAGAGCATCAACAGCTTCGTTCGTCTTTCCATCATTGAGCAACATGATGCCATTGAGTGTGCCGACATCAGGATTCGAACCATCACTCTTCACCAGATCGGCGACCAGAGACCTCGCCTTGTCCACGTTCTTGGTTGCGAGCAGAAAACGAGCATAGACCAGCCGAAGTGGGACGCTCTTCGGATGCTTCGAAACAAGGTCCCCGTAAACCTGTGCGCCTTTTTCCAGCTGATTCGTCCGAAGATAGAAGTTCTGTAGCATCTCGGCGCCAGCGGGCGTGTCTGAGAGGTCCTCCGTCGCTTGTCTCAGGGTTGACTCCACACCCGCCATGTCGTTCTGCCGAAGAAAGAACTCAGCCAAAGCGGCACGCGCCATCAGACTCTTCGGATCGCCGGCCACGGCAGCCTCGTACTGCTCGAGTTCAGCGGCTTTGTCGCCTTTCTTGTCGAGTTCCGCCGCCAGTGCGAGATGGGCCAAAGCGTTCTTGCTGTCGAGCGCGACCGCCTTTCGCAACTGTTCCTCTGAAGACGCTGCCAACCCCGGCTCTCCACTTTGCAGGAGACCGAGCGCTGCGTGAAACTGTGCACGATTCGGCTCGATAGCGAGGGCCTGTTGGATCTGTGCCGTAGCCTCGACACGATCTTTCTTAGCAGCCGCGACGCTGGAGAGTAGCGCGTGAGCATCCGCGCTCTGCGCGTTTATCGCGAGAACAGCATTCGCCTGGTCCGCGGCTCGATCAAACTGCTTGCCCGCGAGTAGCAGATTCCCGAGATCGAGGCGCGCCTTCTCATTGGCCGGTTGCAAGGCCACTGCCCGCATCAGTTCGGAATAGCCCGGCATCACCGATCCCATCTTGAGATAGGTGTCTCCGAGTTGATAGTGAGCTTCAGCGAAGTTCCGATCCACCTTCAAAGCATTCGAAAACTGAATGGCGGCCTCTTTATACTTCCCATCCGCCGCATACCGTTTTCCGCTCTCCAGGTATTTCTGCTTCTGCTTGTTCGGATCCCGATGGCACCCGGCCGTGGCGAGAAGCGCAAGCGCAAGCGCGCTAGTGGCAGTCTTCCGCCCGATGCCTAACGTTTGTTTCTTCATGGTGCTTCCCTCTCGTGCCGCTTCCGGGGTGGCCGTGCTCTATCTCAATGGGTGGAACGTACCACAGGGCGAACCTGTTCTTTCGTGGCTTAGGTCGGAATAAATCGATGAAGCTGCGGCGCCATTAAGCTCGTAAATCCAACGGCGCGCTGTCGAGCCGATTCGACTGTCTCATTCGGGGCGATGGGAGTGATCACCCTAACCAGAGCTCCATCGGTGCGATTCATACGCATTGCGTCAGCAATCAGGTAGAACTTGGACGCATATTCATTTGCGACGCTCCGCCCGTGTGCCTGATACCAATACAGAACAAACTGCTTCTGCTCTCCATTGGTGATGACGTACTCACCAACGCGAAAATCTTGACTGTTCTGCGCCTTGAGATCCGTATAGTTGGAGGACTCAAAGGTCCAACCGGCCCCTGGCAGACAATGCTGTGGCGAGTGAATGGTCTGTCCAGTCCGCTGTGTAGGAAAGTAACCGATGAAGAGTCCTACGACGGGCGCATTCGACGAACTCGAGGGATCACTCGTATAGACGCGATTTAGAAAGTCCCCTTTACCCAGAATGTCCAGGACCGCCTGATCGATGGGAAGATCCTTTCCTTGCCAGGAACCAATCTGTTCCGGCATGTTTGCGACCGGTTCACTCTTGGGAACTTTGTCGACGTCGGGTCGCGCGTACAGAACGCCCGTAACCATGGCTAGAATTCCTACGACCGTCCAAAAGCGGATACCGTTCATGCGGAAACTCTCATCGGCCAAACCAAACGAAGAACACGGTGAAGAAGATAAAGACAGGTCAGCGAGATCACGAACATCACCCAACCTGAGAACTCGTGGAAGAAGCCTTCCGCCTTCGAAGGATCCCAATACTGCACGCAGAGTCCGGTTCCAACGATTCGCAAGGCGTTCGCACACACAGCGATGGGAATGCTGGCAAGGGCCATGATCCACCGCCTTGTAGGGGTCCGCTCGAGAAAATATCCGTAGAAGACGGAAAGAGTGAAAAGGCTCATCAAGGAGCGAATCCCGCTGCATGCCTCCGCAACCTCAAGCTTCATCACGGGCAACTGGATTACGTTTCCCTCGCGGAAGACCGGAACTCCCAGCAGCGGAAGAAGGTTGCTGGCAGCGCGGGAGGCGAGCAGTTGAAGGGGAAAAGTTATCTGGTTGAAAACAATCTCTGGAAAAGGGATCGCGAGCAGTAGAACGCCAAGAGGGAAGAGAACTTCACGCAGAATGGCACGGCCGCAGAAGGTCCAGATCAAACCCGCCACGATGAGCACGAAGGAGGTGCGTGAGAGAAAGAGTTCCGCACCATAAACCCCAAAGAAGAGCGTAAGGATGCCGAGAAGCACGAGTGGCAGTCCTGTCCAAGCTGGTTGAACGATCATGCGTCGCAGTTTGGGCCGTTTATCCCACAGCAGAAAGAGAACGAAGAAAGGAACAAGGAACCCATGAGAGTAGTCAGGGATCTCGTACCAGTCCGTAACTAGCTTGGCTGCGATCTTCCAGTACATCAGGACGAGAAACAGCGCAATCGAGGCTGCGCCAAACGTAACCTGCCGACGCTGCAGAAACTCCTGTAACTCCGGCAAAGCGGTCGCCTGCGACGATCCCTCTTCGGTGCGAGTTGCGACGGGAGGAGAGTTCCCCGCCAACTCGTCCCTCTTCCCTGAGACAGGGTATGTTGCAACCTGCACGTCCGGCGTCATCGCGTCACAAACCTCGCTTGCTTCAACCTGATATCTGGGCTTAGAGCAATTTGACTGCCAGCTATCGGGGCGGTAAGTCGGCAGCTTTTCGCCGTAAGGCCCTTTGAATGGGAAGTATACTCCGAGCAAGTGGAACTTAATTTCTCAGAACGCCTGCACTTTGCAAACGAAAGTTGTAAACGATCACGCCAGATCGCTGTCCTATACTGAGCATCTGCTGCTGAGAGCAAAGCGGCAGAGGAATTCGGCCTTTTTCGTCTTCGGCTTGAGTTTGGCATCACCATTGCATCCGCTTGGATGAGGAACCTGCATGAACGCGCACCACAGTAAGACTCCCCTGAAGGTCTTTACCTCTTTCTCATCGCTCGGGTCGTCAGAGACGAGGGCATGGGCGGGACGATATAGCAGGCCTCTGGCCTGCATGGCTCTGCTAACAGGCATGACTCTATCCGGTTGGGCCCAAGCGACACAGCCAACGCCATCCACTCCCGCGCAGAGCTCTCCTTCCGCTCCGCCTGCGGATTCTCCGGCAATACCCACGCCGGCTTCCCCTCCGTCGTCGACCTTGAAGAGCGCTCCAACAGTTCCCACTCCCGGACCGTCTTCCCCAGCAGGTTCTGCAAGCACGGTCGATAACTCACGTTATGTCATCGGAGCCGATGACAATCTGCAGATCACGGTTTGGCGCGAGCCCTCGCTATCGGGCGTACTTCCCGTTCGCCCGGACGGCATGATCTCGCTTGTATTGATTGGCGATCTTAAGGCGGCGGGAAGAACTCCGACGCAGCTGAGCAGCGACATCAGCGATCGATTGAAGAAGTACATTCAGGATCCGAGCGTGACCGTTGCCGTAACGGCGGTAAATAGCCAGCGCATTTATATGGTGGGCGAGGTAGGCCACGTTGGACCAGTGGCCATGACTCCCGGCATGACGCCTCTCCAGGCAATCTCTGCCGCGGGCGGTCCGAGTCCGTACGCAAATTTGAAGCGTATCTATATATTACGGGGACCAGACGCCAAGCAGCAGAAGATTCCCTTCAATTACAAGCAGGCCCTGAAGGGCGATAACCGGCAAGATATCACCCTGCAGGCGGGTGATACGATCATCGTCCCATGAGGCTGTTGATGAACTCTCGTTTTTCTGCTCTCGTGCTCATGGCCGTCTCGCCCGTCTTCGCACATGGGCAAGCCACTCCCACGGCATCGGCCCCCGTATCGACATCAGGCGTTAATCTCGGTGTAGTCAGCGGCACATTCCACTATGGCGCCACCGCATCGGAGTCCTTTCAAACCGGATATGGAGGCAATCAGGACTTCTCTGAACAGACCAACCTGTCGGGCTCGCTGCTCTACGCAACCAGAAGCCTCAAGACACCGTTCAACGCGATCTATACCGGCGGCGTTCTGTTCTCCAACCAGCGCGACTACGGAACCAGTACCTTTCAAAGCCTTGCCCTCAGCCAGGGTTACGTCAGCAAGAACTGGACCTTCGGGATCGCTGATATCGTGAGCTACCTTCCGCAGTCGCCCACAGTCGGTTTATCCGGCATCCCCGGCACCGGAGATCTGGGGCTCTCGCCCGTGATTGGCATTGACACTCCGGCGCAAAATATTCTGACCTATAACTCGAACCGCGTCAGTAACACCGCTACGGGGAATGCATCGCGAAGTATCACTGCCCGTGACGCCGTGACCGCGGACATCAGCTACGGCATCCTGCACTACTTCAACAGTGGCTCCCTCGATACCCGCCAGATCTCAGCAGATCTCGGCTTCAATCATGAGATTGATCCGCGAACCTCCGTCGGCATCGGGGCGAACTACTCCGTTTTCACCTTTGGTGACTATCTTTCCGGAACGCAGGATATTGGGGATGCGTCTTTTACGACGCGGGCTCTCAACGTGAGAGCGCAACACCAGTTCACGCGCGCTCTTTCTGGCGCCGTAAGCGTAGGGCCGCAATGGGTAAACTCGTCGTCGAAGCTCGGTATCCCCACCCGCCTCGGCGTCTATGCCACTGCAAGCGCGACCTACGTTCGCCGATTCGGTACCTTCAACGTTTCCTACAGCCGTGGAGCAAACGGCGGTTCTGGCGTTCTCCCAGGAGCTTTCTCCGACTCGATCACTGGCTCTGCCTCGAGGGCTTATGGCCATAATTGGGCCCTCTCAGGAAACGTCGGATACGTTCGCACGACCGGTCTGAGCTCCAATCTGAACTCCACGCTTGTCGTGCTGCCCGGCATCGGCTCCTACGGCAACTTTGACTCAACGTTTGCTGGCGGTCAGGTTACCCGTCGGCTTACCGACGCTTTCTCCGCGTTTGCAAGCTATACCGCGTTCAATCAGACCTACGGCAACGTGAAGAACACCCCGGGGGCAATCGACGGTCTCATTCAGTCCTTCGCCATCGGCATCTCGTGGTACCCCAGGTCGACAAACCTGGGACAGTTCTAAGGATCCCTATGCTCGGTCATCGCGCTTTATCTCCGGAAGACTATCTCGCTATCCTCAAGAAGCGATGGTGGATCATCGTCATCCCCGCTCTCCTGTTGCCGATTCTAGCGTTCGCCGCCAGCTATTTGGTTCAGCCGACGTACACCTCGCAAACTCTCGTCTTGGTAGAACAACAGAAGGTACCCGACACTCTGGTCAAGCCGGTCATCGCTGAGGATATTAGCGCCCGTCTTGCGTCGATGAAGGAGCAGATCCTCAGCCGCTCCCGTCTGCAACCTATTCTGGATCGCTTCAATCTCTTTGCGGGCGACCACATGAACATGGACGATCGCATCGCTCTGATGCAGAAGAATATCGATATCAAGCCTATTCAGTCGGAAATGGCCCGCGGCCTGCCGGGCTTCTTTATCTCGTTCAAGGCAAACGACGCCCGTACTGCACAGGCTGTCTGCGAAGAGATCACCTCCATGTTCGTCAGCGAAAACCTGCGCGCGCGTGCGGATCAAACGCAAGGCACGACAGACTTCCTCAAGCAGCAGCTCGATCAAGCCAAGCGCAGTCTCGACGATCAGGACGCAAAGCTGGCTAAGTTTCAGCAACAGTATGTTGGCAAGCTGCCCGGGCAGGAAGAGGGAAACCTCAACATGCTCAACAGTCTGAATACACAACTGAGTGCCTCCACCCAGCAGATCGAGCGGATGCAGCAGGATAAAACCCTGATGGAAGCCATGCTTGCACAGCAGCAGCGCGAGACGGCCACACCAGAGACGCAGCGATTGGCTCCTCAGGCCCAGCAGACGGAACTTCAATCCCTCCTGGCTCAGGAAGCCGACTTGACGGCGCGCTACACCGATGACTACCCGGACGTTGTCTCCATTCGGCGAAAGATCAGGGACCTCAAGCATCAAATGGCGCAGGCGCCAGCCGCTGTAAGTAGTGCGCCTAGTGCCGTCCACACAGACTCGCCCGAGACGCAGCGCCTCCGCCTGCAGATCAGGGCGTTGGACATGGCAATCACGCAGCGTAAGCGAGACCAATCCGGCACGCAAGGCCAGGTGAATCTCTACCAGGAGCGCATCTCCGCCAGCCCCCTAGTTCAGGAGCAGTATAAGAATCTGACTCGCGATTACCAGCAAGCTCAGGCGTTCTACGACGATCTACTCAAGAAGATGAACGAGAGCCGGATGGCGTCGGATTTGGAGCATCGGCAACAAGGAGAGCAGTTCCGGGTGATGGATGCCGCCAACCTGCCGGACGCGCCAACCTCGCCCAAACGGCCTGTATTTGCCGCTGGTGGCCTCATCTTCGGACTCGCCCTTGGCCTCGGTGTGGTCGCGTTGCTGGAGTACCGCAACACCTCTCTTCGCACCGAGCGGGACATCTGGGCGTTCACGAAGCTTCCCACCCTCGCTACGATCTCGCTCATCAACGAGGTCAACCCGATTGAGTTCAACGCGACAAAACCAAAGAGAGGCCTGTTTGGCCGCCGCAACTCTGGCGGTCCCAAGGTTGACAGCCCTCTTACAAGCGCTGGGAGTTAACCCCATGTATAACAACTTTTTCAAGCTCAAGGTCAGTCCCTTCGGAACCAGTCCGGATCCGCGTTTTCTCTACATGATGCCGCACACCCGCGAAGCTCTGGCGTGTCTCGAATACGGCATCTCCGCGCGAAAGGGTTTCACTGTTCTTACAGGCGAGGTAGGTACCGGGAAGACAACGCTTCTCCGTCGGGCTCTCGGCTCCTTTCATAATCGCCGTGTGTCGACCGCCTTCGTCTTCAACCCGCGGCTGGAGGTACTCGACTTTCTTGAGTTCGTCCTCACTGACTTCGGAATCGTTCCTTCAGCCCGCACTAAGTCAGGGATGCTCCTGCAACTAAACCGCTGGCTGATTGAGCGGTACCGCATGGAAGAGACCTGCGTTGTTGTCGTTGATGAAGCCCAGAATCTTTCATGGGATCTACTTGAAGAGATCCGGTTGCTAACGAATCTGGAGACTTCTTCCGAGAAGCTGCTGCAGATCGTCCTCTCTGGCCAGCCAGAGTTGGAAGAAAAACTTCGCCACCCAAGTGTGCGTCAATTGCGACAGCGCGTCGCGCTCTGGTGCCGAACCCAAGCGCTTACAGCGCAACAGACCCAGGCCTACATAGCTGAGCGTCTGCGGATTGCCGGCGCCTCCTACGCTATCTTCACTCCGGAAGCCGTTGACCTGGTTCACCGCTACAGCCGCGGTATTCCGCGCATTATTAACCTCTTGTGTGAGCATTCGTTGATCTCCGCATATGTAGAACAAACCCAGCATGTCAGCCCGGAGATGATCGAAGCTGTTGCGATTGAGCTCGAGCTAGAGACGCAGCCGTTCTTAATCTCCTCCGCTGCTATGGGAGGAGCCCCAGGGAACGTGCGTCCCGTACCAGCAGACAATCCAAATTTCACGACGACGCTTGGTTCTGAAAGCGCCGGAAGGCGAGACCGATGAGCCGTATCTATGAAGCACTTCAGAAAGCCGAATTAGAACGAGGGACACCTTCAGACAGCCCTGTCTCGGGACGAGAGGACCGAGGGCTCGACCTTGACCTGGAGCGTCGATCAACGCCTAAGTCGTTCTCTGAACCGTTCGGCTACGACTCGGCTCTCGCAGTCGCCGAACCAGAGTCGCAAGTGGATGTTCTCGATCAGGTATCGCCGCTCGAGCACGTCTACTCGCCCATCCCAGTTCTCTCGCCGTCTGCTGGCGAACTTCCCACCCGCGTCGTCGGTTTGGATCTGGATGCCATTCCGCAGCGAGTCTGGTCCCCTTCCTTCGATCGTCTCCCCGCTCTGCTTGACCGTGGCCCTGCCGTGGAGCAATTCCGCAGCCTGCGATCACGTATCTACGAGCTTCGCGACAAGCGCCCTCTCAAGACCATTCTCATCACCAGCGGACTGCCGCAGGAAGGCAAGAGCTTTGTCTCGACAAATCTCGCCATCTCGCTCGCGCGGAACAAGAACGCACGTGTTCTGCTGGTTGATGGCGACATGCGCCGGTACACGGTTCATCAGATGCTGGGCTGCGACGCGGATCCCGGGCTAGCGGACTACCTCTCCAGCCGTAGCCCTCTCTCCCAGGTCATACAACGTTGCGACCCCGGGCTTACCAAGGGTGTAACAAACGGTACCGGTGTAAGCCTTCCGCCGCTTTCCGTGATCTCCGGCGGAAATGGCGGTGACAAAGCTGCCGACCTCTCCAACAACAATCGTTTCGAAGAATTGGTCCACACAGTGGGCCCGCTCTTCGATTGGATCATCGTAGACTCCTCCCCGGTGCTCCCTGTCTCGGATGCGGTTAACCTCTCTCGCTTCTGTGATGGCGTTCTGCTCGTTGCACGGAGCGGAGTGACCGAATACGAAAACGCCCAGCGAACTCTTGCAGAACTGAAGAGTGCTCATCTGCTTGGATTTGTCCTGAACGGTGCTCCAACACCCTCGCATCGCGGGGAGTACTACGGCTACTCCGCGACCTCGGGCGCAAAAGAAATCGGGTAAGCCACGCGATGATCAGGCTGTTCAATGTCTACTATCCCACGCGTACCATTGTTCTTCTGGTCACGGAGGCGCTCATCGTCAGCGGGTCGTTTCTGCTGGCGACGGCCTTCGTTCTGGGACCTGATACCTACATCGCTCTGAACTATGAGTACGGCGCTCTCAAGATCCTCACCCTCACGGTTCTCACGCTTCTTTTTTCCTACTACTTCGATCTTTACGAGCCTTCGCGTATCTCAGAGCGCTGGGAGATTTACTTCCGCCTCCTTCTCGTCTTAGGCTTTCTTTCCTTTCTCCTATCCGCGGTCACCTGGATCTTCCCTGAAGCCGATATCGCGCACTCGGTCATCCTGCTTGGCCTCGCTTTCCTTACCGCGGCGCTCGTCGCCTGGCGGATGACCTATGAATGGATCATCGCCAAGCCCATCTTTCGCGAGCATGTATACGTTCTCGGCGGTGGCGAACGAGCGCGGTCAATTGTAGAGATCCTCTCTACCCGCAAAGACATCGGCATGCATATCGTGGGTTGGGAAGCCAACACGCCCGAGGGACCAATCACGCGCGAGCACTTCGCGGCGGCTATCGAGGAGTCCCGGATCTCCGGCCTCAAAATCAATCGGGTCATTGTCGCAATGCAGGATCGACGCGGAGCACTCCCGGTCCGCGAACTGCTCAAACTTCGTTTTGACGGCGTTGTCATCGAAGATGCCTGCGACCTGCTCGAACGACTCTCGGGCAAGATGCCGCTTGATGGCCTGCGTCCATCGAACTTTATCTACAGTGAAGGATTTCGCGTTAAGCCATCGCAGCAGATCATGCGTCGCCTGGTCTCCACGCTCGCCGCGGCTGTGGGTCTCCTCCTTTTCGCCCCGTTTCTTCCGTTCGTCATGCTGGCGGTGCGGCTCTCCTCTCATGGTCCGATCTTCTTCAAGCAAACGCGCGTCGGACTTGGAGGCCGCCCCTTTGAGGTAGTGAAATTCCGAACGATGCGCACGGATGCTGAAGCCTCAGGCGCAAAGTGGGCAAGTAAGAATGATCCCCGCGTAACGCCTATTGGCGGCTTCATGAGAAAGACACGTATCGACGAGGTTCCTCAGCTCTGGAACGTGCTTCGTGGCGATATGGGATTTGTCGGACCTCGGCCTGAGCGTCCCGAATTTGTGCCCTGGCTCTCCGAACAGATTCCTTACTTTGACCTTCGTCACATGATTCGCCCCGGTCTGACCGGGTGGGCCCAAGTGAGATACGGCTACGGTGCGACATTGGCAGAGGCTCGCGAAAAGCTGGAGTACGACCTCTACTACATCAAGCACATGTCACTCGGCCTTGACCTGCTCATCATGTTTGAAACGGTGAAGACCATCCTCCGGCGTCGCGGCGCGCAGTAGGCAGATTGCCAAGGCCTCAGGAGTTCCCGGAGATACAAGAACCCCGGCTGACCAGTGGTCGCCGGGGCTCTTCTTTGACGCTTACGAACTCATCAGCGAACAGTCACCGCTTGCGCCTTCTCCTGTTCGGTGAGATACCACGATACTGTCTTTTCCAGGCCCGCACGGAAATTGGCCTGCGGGACATAGCCCAACTCCTTACGAGCGCGATCGACACTGGCCAAAGAGTGCTGCACATCGCCGGTGCGTGGAGTTCCATAGTTCGGCTTCGCCGCGAATCCAAGAATCTCTGCCAGGCCGGCATACAAATCGTTCAGCGTATGACTATGACCGGTGCCGACGTTGAAGACGCGCCCATTGGCGACGCTACTTGGCGCTGTACACGCCAACAGATTTGCGTTCACGGCATTTGCAATAAACGTAAAGTCTCTGCTTACAGATCCATCTCCATTAATTGTCGGTGTCTCTCCCGCTAGCATCTTGTACACAAATTGTGCGATCACACCGGAGTAGGGAGAATCCGCAGCCTGTCGCGGGCCAAAGATGTTGAAGTACCGCAGGCAGACGCCCTCCATGCCATACACCTTGCAAAAGGCTTGAATGTAATACTCACAGGTCAGCTTCTGCACCGCATAAGGCGAGAGCGGCGCGGGACTCATCTCCTCATGCTTCGGCTGCGTCGGCTGATCGCCGTAAGCAGAAGAAGATGCGGCATAGACGATTCGCTTAACATTGGCGTCTCTTGCTGCCAGTAGCACGTTCAACGTGCCGTTGATGTTGGACTCGTGAGACGTCAGCGGGTCCTTGACAGATCGTGGCACAGACGCTAGCGCTGCCTGGTGAATAACGTAATCCATTCCCTCACAGGCTTGGCGCATCGCCTCAACGTCCTGGATGTCTGCCAGCTGAAACGCAACGGAATTCCGAATCTCCGCCAGGTTCTCCATGCGGCCGGTTGACAGGTTATCAACGCCGCTCACCTCATGTCCCTGCTCGACCAGCGCATGGGCAATGGACGAGCCGATAAATCCCGCTATACCTGTGATGAGATACCGTGCCATCTTTCCTCCACCGGAGTTCCCCGGTCTTCCTTCTCCATCTCGGGAAGCACCCGACGCGTAGCGCCTTTCATCAGTGCCCCGAGACCGTCTCCCTTGTTATCGCCGTCCGGATCCCATCATCGCAATGCAACTTCTGTTCCAGCACCAGAAGAGTTTAACCGCCTGCAGTTCGCCGGAAATCAACGCCGGGAGCGGTAGACTTCCTGCGACCTTCGTGTCAGCGAGACGGCCTTTTTACAGCGGGGATCAGTGCAATAATAGCGGACATGTTGATGACTAGCCCGGAAACCCTCCCCCAACTTGCTACCGAGCGCCTCGAGCGCCTGAAGACCCGCAACGCCACAATCGGCATCATCGGCCTTGGCTACGTCGGTCTTCCGCTCTCTCTCCTGCTCGCGGAAGCAGGGTTCAAGGTGACCGGATTCGACATCGACGACCGCAAGATCACTGACCTTGAAGCTGGCCGCTCCTATATCTTCCGGATCCCGGCAGAAGAGATTCAGAGCGCTCGCGAGCACGGCTTCCGTGCCACCTCAGACTTCGCGCGCCTGGTCGACCAGGACGCCATCATCCTTTGTGTTCCCACCCCTCTTACCGGTCACCGGGAACCCGATCTCAGCTACATCGAGAACACCGCACATTCGATCGCGCCATGGATACAGCCGGGGCAGCTGATCGTCCTCGAGAGCACGACCTATCCCGGCACAACCGAAGACGTGCTCATTCCCATCCTCGAAGCGGAAAACAAGCTCGGTCTCAAGGCGCAATCGACTGGAGAGCAGCAGGAAAGCGGAGTCTTCTACGTTGCCTTCTCGCCCGAACGCGAAGATCCGGGCAATACCGACGTGGCGCGGCACGATATTCCCAAGGTCGTTGGCGGACACGAACCCATCGCCACCGAGCTCGCGGCAACGCTCTATGAAGGAATCTTCACTCGCGCCATTCGCGTTTCGACAACGCGCGTCGCTGAGATGACCAAGCTGCTCGAGAACATCTATCGCTGCGTCAACATCGCTCTCGTCAATGAGCTCAAGGTTCTCTCGCTGCGTATGGGCGTCGACATCTGGGAGGTCATCGACGCAGCTTCGACTAAGCCGTTTGGCTTCCATGCCTTCTATCCGGGCCCGGGTCTCGGCGGCCACTGCATTCCGATCGATCCCTTTTATCTCAGCTGGAAGGCGAAGGAGTACGACTTCAACACTCGCTTCATCGAACTCGCCGGCGAGGTGAACGAAGCCATGCCTGAGTTCGTAACAGCGCAGGTTGCGAAAGCCCTGAACCAGCACAAGAAGGCTGTGAACGGGTCGCGTATCCTCATGCTCGGCATGTCGTACAAGCGGGATATTGATGACTTGCGTGAGTCGCCGTCCCTCACCATCATCGAACTGCTGCGCGAAGAAGGCGCCGAGGTCCTGTACAACGATCCCTACCACCCCACTGTTGGCCGCGGCCGCCACTACAACCTCAACATGTCTTCGACGCCGCTCACAGACCTCGATCAGTATGACTGCGTCCTCATCGTGACCGATCACACCGACTACGACTACCAGGACATCGTGAACCGTTCAACGTTAGTCGTGGACACTCGCAATGCGACAAAGGGAATCAAGTCCCCGAAGGTCCATCGCTGCTAGCCTCCATTGTCAGCTGAAGAAGATATGGGAGCTCTCGCGGCTCCCATTCTTGTGCAACGAGCAGTTTTCAGGAAGGACGAAGAAGCCGATCGAATATCCGGACCACGCGCTCCATCATTGCCTCCGTCGTAAACTGCTCGATCACGCGCTGCCGTCCGGCAACACCCATCCTCACCGCTGAATCCGGATCCCGCAGCAGACGAAGCATCGCTGCCGCCACGCCATCCACATCCTCCGAGGAAACCAGAAAGCCGGTGCGTCCATCCTCAACCGCCTCTGCATTACCGCCGACCCTTGTGGCCACAACCGACAGGGACGCCGCCATTGCCTCCACAATCGCATTCGAAAATCCCTCACTGCGGGACGGTAAGACAAAAATCGACGCATCTGCCAGAAATCTCCGCTGGTCTTGGATACTGCCCACAAAGGAGACATTCTCCGCAATCTGCAATTCCTGCAGCAGGTCCCGCAACTCAGCCATATACGCCGTCTCCAGAACAGCGCCCCCGATCGCAAGCTGCGCGCCCGGGAACTCGCGATGTACCACAGCGAAGGCTCGAAGCAGAACGTCGTGACCCTTCACGCGACGGATATTCCCAAGCGATGCGATCACAGGAGTGCCCTCCCGCTTGATGGAGCTTCTTTCCGGCCATCGAGCTAGATCAAGCCCGTTATGGATCGTCGTCACGCGCTCCGCCGGCACTCCGTCCACCTCGATGGTGTAACGGCGAACCTCCTCCGACACGGCGAGCACCGCATCCGGCATACGCGCCAATCTCTTGTATGCAATGGCGTGCTTGCGGCTTCGCAGAATGCCCATGTCGCGGCGATTCCAAACCAGCTTCGCGCGAGAAAATAGCTTCGTCATCCCGCCCGCCCATAGATCGGAACTCTCAAAGCAGGTGTGCACCAGAGCCACCTGTTCCTGCAGCAAAAAGCGACGCAAGGCAAGCGCGCCGCGCATCGCCCGCCAATCATAGGTGCGCGTCAGGGGCAATAAGTAGATCGGACAGGGTGGATCCACAAGCCCGGCGCTTTGCTCATCCGCGGCAAAGATCAGGATAGATACGCGGTAACCATAAGCAGGCAGCCGATCCGCCATCGTGAGCACAATTCGCTCACCGCCTCCCAAAGCTCGCGGAAACTGATCAACAACCAGCAGGATATGCGGCCTGCCATCATCCTTAGCCGCTTCAGCACGCCCTGCACGGAGCAGGCGAACATCTGTCATCGATATGCCAGGTACGCAGGCAGTGGAGACACCATCTCCGTACTTTGCTGCTCCTCCGGAATCGCCTCAGCCTGAACCAGCTGCTTCGCACGCGTCGCCGCCCCGAATAAGACCCAGGTGAGACCGTGAATTTCGAGATAGGTCCAACGATCTCCGAAACAATTAAGAATCAGGGAACAAGTCATCAGAAGAAAAAGTCCAAGTCCCAGCCCCCTGTAGAGCGGATCACGCCCGCGTCGAAAGAGATAAAACCCCAGCATGAACATCTGCGCCAGCAGCGTCAGCGCCATCACCATGCCGATCGCGCCCGTCTCCAGCATGACCTTCACATACCAGTTATGCGTATCGCGCAGATTATCCACGTGAGCCGTCAACTGAAACGTGCCGTACCCGACACCAAAGATCGGACTGCTCTCGATCGTCTCCTTGGCCGCTGTCCATAGTTCAACGCGCTCCTGTGCGGAGGATTCCAGCTGCCCATTGGAATCCTTTGTCATATTCACTCGTTCGCTCACAGCAGTCGGCACAACCGCCTGCCACACGCAGAGAAAGACAATCGCAATCGGGATCAGCTTCCGGTCCTTCATAATCCCAAGAACAATCATGCCCGCCACCACGGAGATATAGCCCGCACGAGAGAAGTCGTACATCGTTGCCATGATCGTGGCCGCAACCAGGCCGTAGAGCAGTAACTTGACCTTCTTCCTCTTCATAAATTGAGCGAACGACCACAGGAACAGAGCGAACTGTGCGTGGAACGCCGCCAATCCGTTGGATCCTGCAAAGCCCAGAGGACCGCCGTCTCGCTTGCTCTCATCGAAGCGTGCCCAGGAGTGAGAAAGACTGCTCATCAGAGAGGCGCGATCGATAAAGAAGACGGCAAGCACCGCCATAAGAACCACGGTACGAATTGCCCGTCTATCTTCAACCACTAACCCGGCCGCCACAAAGATCAGCGGCAACAGCATATAGTCCTTCCAGAGAGCGAAATTAATATCGTTAATCCACAACGGCATCGGAGCATTGACCAACGCGACGCCAAGCCACATGGAGAGGTAAAGGTAAACACCAAAAATCAGCCACGTAACGTAAATACCTGACTTAGGAAGCCGCTTTCCCTTCAACAGGGCTCCCACAAGGATGCACAAAACCAGGATCGTGAGAAGATTGCCTCCCAGCGGATAATCTAGGAAATGGTCGCGCAGGGTTCGGTAGGGTAGCAGCGGCATCATGTAATACAAGCCCCACAAGGGACGCCACAACGCCATCACGCATACCAGGCAGCACACGACGTAGGCAACGAGCGGTATGTAATGTCCGATTCCTAATCCCACAACTTGCTCCCCGGAACTCTAAATCTCACGAACTTGGCGTAAGTCCGCATCTACACCCAGACCTCGTCTTTCCCTGCCACAAAATTATAGAGAGCCACCGCCGCCGCCGCGTTCAACATCACAAAGGTCGTCGCAACAGCAACCAGCCTGAAGCGCTTGCTTGGCGGCAGAACACTGCCTAGAGTTGCGAGAAGATACAGCCCTACCTGAGCAAGAAACAATCCCTTGTACATCAGTCCCTGCGCCAAGAGGCAGGAAACGAAGCAGAGCACCAGAAGTACAGGAACCAGCAGCCGCATCAACTTATGACTCACAAAGCGAAGCAGCAGCGGATCCTTCCAGGAGAGAATCCATGGCGCCAGCTTAAGCAGCTGGTAGTTGCCCGTAAGCGTTCTTACCTTACGCCCGAATTCCTTACCTTTTTCTAGAAAAATAACATCTCGTGCTATAGCGTTCGGCTCGAAGATCACGCGATGTCCTGACTTCGCAACACGCATCGGCACAAGAACATCGTCAAGGATGAGACCGGAAGGAAGATCCGTGAATAAGTCGCGTCGCATTGCGTAGATCGCTCCGGTTACGCCAACAACAGATCCCGAAACCGACTCCAGCCGGCGCACCATCTTCTCAATCTTCCAGTAGAGACCCAGAGCGTCGGCAGCCGACGCGCCGGTTGCATCCTGCAGCAGTAATTCGCCGCTCACAGCCCCGACTCGCTGATCGGCAAAGTTGGCCGTCAGCTCTCGCAGCGCAGTCCGGTCGACCGTCTGCCGAACATCGAGAAAAACCAGGATCTCGCCAGTAGCCTTCGCCACCGCGGCATTCAGCGCCAGTGCCTTACCCACGTTCTCTTCCAGAACAACGGCCGTAACAGTATCGCCCTGTTCCCGCAGGATCGCCGCGGTCCTGTCCTGCGACCCATCCGACGCCACCACAATCTGTAGAAGCTGTTGGGGGTAATCCATCTGCCGGAGGTTCTCAAGCTTCTGCCGCAAACGATTCGCCTCGTTGCGCGCCGCCATCACCACCGAGACGCTAGGAAAGCATTCTTCCTTTCTCACCGACTGTCTGCTAAAGCGGGCAATTGCAAGCAGCAGCAATGGGTACCCGACATAAGCATAGGCAATCAGGACTAGCGAGAACCAGAAGACGTATCTCATATGCCTCGTACAGACTTACAACCATCCGCATCGGCCAGCGTGCCGCATCCCTACATGCTCTGGCCGGAACTATCGTTAATACTAAGCCTTGCTCCCTCCAGCTTGGTTCGCCCGAACTGCCACGAAAGTGACAGCCGCTCCAGCGATCTGGGTAGGACCCGTCTCCGTCGTCGCATTGCAGGTATATCTCTTTCATTAAACGTGGCTTGTCATCACCCACACCAGTGATCCACCTGCGCGAGGCCGGCAAGTCCGGCTGTTACCATCGACATGTCTTTCGCTCCCCAACTATGGCTGGCCCCCGCAGATTCGCCTTCAACGTCTTGATGAACTGGGCCGCTACCGGTGTCGGTCTTCTTATCCCGTTCTTCCTCACTCCCTTCGTCGTTCGCAGCCTGGGGTCTGAGGCCTACGGCGTCTGGATCCTCTCCGCCTCCACCGTCTCCTATCTCAATCTGCTCGACCTCGGCATGCGCAGCGCCGTCATCCGCTTCGTGTCCAAAGCCAAGGCAGAGGGCTCGGCGAACGAAGTTCACGACGTTGTAGGAGCCGCTCTCTGGTTCCGGCTCCTGCTCGCCCTTGTAGTTGCCGCCATCAGCATCGCCCTCGCCATCAGCTTCCCCCACCTGTTCAAGATCCCGCAATCGCTCTATCGCAGCTCTCAGGTCACCGTTCTTCTGTGCGCCCTGGGCGTCGCCGTCACCCTCATCACGGGTGTCTTCGGCGCGGTGCTCGCCGCCGTCAACCGCTTTGACCGCCTGAGCGGCATCGCCATCCTCCAGACCATAGGCCGCGCCAGCGGAGTCCTCTTCCTGCTGCGAACCGGCCATGGCTTGATGGCACTCGCCTGCTGGGAACTCACCGTCATCGCCGTCTCGGGCGCCGTCATCACCATCTCGGCACTCAAGCTCGTCCCGGCCTGCCGCGGACGCATCCGAAAGCCGCAGATCGATCTGCTACGAAAAATCTGGAGCTACAGCTTTGTCACCTTCATCTGGATCATCGCGGTCCAGGTCATCATCAACTCCGACAACCTCATGGTCGGCCACTTCGTCTCCGTGAAACTCGCCGCCTTCTACGCCATCGGCGGCAGCCTCGTCACCTACTCCGGCCAGATCGTCTCCGCCTTAACCACCACCTTCACGCCGCTTGCCAGCAGCCTGGAAGCCTCAGGCAAAATCAAGGAACTCCGCAACCTGCTCATCCGCGGCACCCAGGCCACCCTTGTCCTCTCCTTGCCCATCAGCCTTGCTCTCCTCTTCCGTGGACGCACCTTCATCGGCTTGTGGATGGGTCCCTCCTACATGGAGGTCTCCGGAGCCATCCTGCAGATTCTGCTCATCGCCCAGTTCATGAGTGTTGCCGTGGCCACCGCCGGCGCCGTCATGATGGCCATCGGCAAGCACATCGGGCCGGCCAAGTTCGCCGTCGTCGAAGCGCTGCTCAATATGACCATCACGCTCGTCCTCTGCCGGCGCTTCGGAGCCTACGGCGTCGCGTGGGGAACCTCCATCGCCGTCACCCTCGTGACGCTCACCTTCTGGCCGCGGTACATCAAGCGAACCCTCGAGATCCCTGTCTCCACCTATCTGCGGCTTGGCTGGGGCAAAGCCGTTCTCGCCTCAATCCCGTACGGCGTCGTCTGCTACTTCGCCGACCGCCTCTGGCATCCGCGATCGCTCATCGTCTTCTTTCTCCAGATCCTGGCGACGCTGCCCGTCTACGCCATCTCGCTCGGCCTCGTCTTCCCCGACGACACCCGCCAGATCGCGACAAGGCTCTTCGCCCGCTGGTCTCGTCTCGCCTCCACGGATCACCCCGTGACCGAGAACTAACGCCCCTTACTTGTAGTAGTTCTCGATGCGAACCCGCCGCTTGCCGTAGAGAAAGCCAGCCAGATCCCAGAACGACAGTTCTCGATCGAACGCCACAGCCTTCTGTCCCGCAATCCAGGCTCGCGGCGCACCGAAGATCGCCTTAATCGCTCTGCCGATGCGGTACTGCGGCACGCCGAAACGATATGCCGTCAACTCAGGCTTCTCGCGATCCACCACACCAAGCGACACGCCGCGCCAGAACGCCCAGCGGCGATGGTAGCGCTTCGTCAACCGTTCCGGTGGAACATGGTGATAGATGATCAACTCCGGCACATACATCCCCACAAACCCGGCCGCCTGGATTCGTCGATAGAGATCCGCATCCTCCTCCGCCAGCAGACCCACACCACTTCGTCCCAGCTTCTCCGAATAGAGCCCAATGTGCGAGAAGACCTGCCGGCGAATCACAGCATTCCCGCTATTTAGATTTCCCGTATGCCCGGATCCGAAGATCGCGCGCGGCTTCGGATCATGCACACCAGTCGCCGCTCTGTAACTCGGCGGCAGCCACGCCGGCAGCGTCAGCCCCGGCTTGGCATAGTACGGGCCGCCAACGTAAGCAAACTCCTCCGACTGCAACTCCCGAAACACCACTTCATACCAGGCAGCATCAATCTCCTCGTCATCGTCGATAAACGCAATCAACTCAGCAGAGCCAGCCTGGATCCCGGCATTGCGCGCGTAGGAAGACGACTGTCTCGTCTCGAGTAGGTAGTGGAGCGAGCGCTCAGTTTCTGCCTGCATCCCGCGAATAACCTCCGCGGTGTCATCCTTGCTGTTGTTGTCCACCACATAGAGGCTGACCTCCATCCCCGCAGGAACAGGAGCAGACAGCAGGCTCGCCACGGTCCGCCGCAGCAGAGCACTTCGATTGTAGGAAGGAACAACAACGTCAAGCTTCACACTTCGCCTCTTCTGCTTTGCACGCCGAGCCTAGTGCGCCACCATCGCTTCACTCTGTCGCTCCGCAATCCGCGCAATCACCTTGGGCATGCTGCGCGAGGGCGCGTACGGTCCCGTTCTTCCCAGAACTCCATCCCAAAGCCCTGCCAGAATCGCCCGTCGAGACTCCGCATTTCCGCGCACCGCGCGTAGCTTCCCAAGATTGAATCGATACGTCCACCACAGCGCCTTCAACTTCGCAAATCCCTTCGCGTGCTTCCGCCAGAAACGAATCTCGTTGCGTGCCATGTAATACCAGTAGTACGGCTTCATCTGCATGGCCTGCGTGCCGGAGTCCTTCTCCTTGTGGTAAATCACCGAGCCAAAATCCAGCCGGTTCTGAAATCCCGCCTGAATCGATCGCAGCGAGTAATCCGTATCTTCCCAGTACGCGAACATCGCATCGTCCAGCTTGCCGATCGCTCGGATCAGATCCACGCGAACCAGCAACGCCGTGCCCATCAGCATCACTCGCTCTGGCTGCCGCTCCGCCCACTCCCGTGCCTTAGCCATATCCTTAGTCGATTCAAACGCCGGAACCTCCGGTCGATACAGGCCACCAAGGTTGAGCTGTTTGTCCGGTTCCTGCAGCGAAGCGATCCGCGGCGACACCATACCGATCGTTCTGTCCTGCTCCGCAACCCGCACCAGCGAGCTCAGGGTGCCGCTGTCCGTCAACGCATCATTGTTCAGCAGCCAGACATAATCAAAGCCCTTGCGCACCGCGGCCTCAAACCCCAGATTGCATCCGCCGGTAAATCCCTCATTTGTCGGCCGCGCAATCAGGTCAATGGTCGCACTCCGCAGCTGCTCCAGACGCGCTACCGAGTCATCCGCCGATCCATTATCGACCAGCAGGATGTGCTTGTTTGGGTACGTCATCCTCTCGGCTGACTCCGCCGCCGCAATCGTCTCGTCACACGAGTTCCAGTTCAGAATGACGACGAGAACTCGCGGCGCGGATCGATCAGGGGTTAGCGACGGCATGAAGAACCCTTCCTTGACTCGGCTATCATAACGGCATCTGCCGCACGGAGCGTTGCCCCCTTAGTGTTACAGCGGGGCCGCGCACCAGCCGCATCGAGCATCGGAGACCTCATGGATCTGGCAGGCCGCCCGCGTCAACGCCCATCCCTCAAACACTTTCCAGATTCGTTGCCGCGACCGCTCCTCTGGCTGTCCTCCGTCGCCCTCGTCCTTCTCATCCTCTCCTCCGCATCTCTCCTCCTTGCAAAACCCAAAGTCGGCCCGCAGGGGCAGCCCGGCGGAGATCACACCTGGTTCGTGCGCCCCGACGGTGGCGACCGCAAGCAGTGCAACGGGCGCGTCGATGCCCCGTACCACGGCCACGGCGCCAATCAGCCCTGCGCCTTCAAGCATCCGCAGAACCTCTTCGCCACCGGCGAATACGGCAACAAGGCCTGGATCGTCGCGGGCGGCGACACCATCCTCATCCACGGCGGACCCTACCGCATGGGCTACGTCGGCCCCAACGCCAACGATCACCCCGGCCTCTGCCCCGGCGACCCCTTCGGCTGCTTCATGCCGCCCGTCCCCTCCGGCACCCCCGGCCATCCCACCCGCATCCTCGGCGAGCAGCACGCTAATTGCGGCACTAAAACGCAGCTCTTCGGCGGCTACGGCCTCAGCATCGTCGTCAACGTCGCCGGCTCCAAACACGTCGACGTTGAATGCCTCGAGTTGACGGCGCACGCCAACTGCTCACGCCTCGGAGCCGACATCCCCGGCCTCAAAATCTGCAGCTCCTCGCTTCCGCTGCCCGACTACGCCAGCGTGGGCATCGGCACCAACCAGGAGACCGCGGACCTCACCCTCCACAACCTCGACATCCACGGCTTCGCCGGCCGCGGCATCATAGGCGCCATCGGCGGTGACGTCTTCGTCGATCACGTTCGCATCGGCTTCAACGCCGGCGCCGGCTGGGACTTCGATGATGGCAAAGGCACCAAAAGCGCGCCGAACGCCACCGTGCACGCCTCCAACCTGCTCATCGAGTGGAGCGGCTGCAACGAGGAGTACCCCATCCGCCACCCGCATCCCGCCGCCAACTGCTTCGATCAGGACCATGCCGGCTACGGCGACGGCATCGGCACCCCAGATACGCCACTCAACTTCATCTGCGATCACTGCGTCTTCCGCTACAACACCCAGGATGGCTTCGATCTCCTGCACACCGGCGGCAGCAACATCCAGATCACCAACTCCGAGTCTTACGGCAACATGGGCCAGCAATGGAAGCTCGGCTCCATGCACACCGTCGTCTTCCGCAACAATGTCACCGTCCACAACTGTAGCCGGCTCTCCGCGCCCATGGACGGCGTCGCCACCGGCTACAACGCCGACCTGTCCCTCTTCTGCCGCGCCTCCGGAGACGGCATCGCCTTCGTTGTCACTGGGGATGGCTCCTACACCTTCCAGAACAACACCTACATTGGCTACGGCTCAACCAGCTACGACATCAGCTGCAGCGGCTCCTGCCCTCGTCCGAACATCATCTTCCAGAACAACATCCACGTCGGCTATAAGAACCCCCGCGATGGCCAGTTCCCCGCCGTCTTCTTCGCCCAGGGACTCAGCAAAAACCCCTTCCAGACCCGCGACCACAACATCTACTTCCATATGCGCTCCTGTCCCTCCGGTCTGTTCTCCGGATCGCAGGAGCGCTGCATCGATCCGCAGCTCGCCTCGCTCCCCTCCTGGACCGGCGAGAGCAGCCTCGATCACCTCGATCTCCACCTCACCGCCAACAGCCCCGCACGTGGCGCCGGCGTTGCCCTTCACGATCTCCGCACCGACATCACCGGTGCCTCCAGGCCAGAGAGCGGCGCCAGCGATCTGGGCGCCTACGCCTTTCACCAGTAGCCATTCATCCGCCGATCTACCCTGTTTGGAGTATGGCCTTTGCGCAGGAGCAAACGCTACCGTAGCTGAGCGAGACATGCCGATCGACGGGACTTCCAATCCCGGCACGTCGATCCGATAAACTCTCCACCATAGGACATCATGCGTAAGTTCAGGGCAGATCTGGCACGATACCGAAAGCAGGGCAACAGCTCGCGGGATATCTGGCTCAACCCCGCGGTCTGGGCCATCGGTTGGTATCGCCTGGGCAACTGGCTGAACGTCTCCCCGCCCAACATCATCGTCCGTATCCCGCTCAAGATCGTCTCCCTCCTCGGCAACAAGTTCTGCGAGATCTTCATGGAAATGTGTATCGACCCCAGCGCCACCATCGGCGAAGGTCTCTTCATCGCCCACATCGGCGGCGTACACATCAACCCCGAAGCCACCCTCGGCAGGAACTGCGACATCGCCCACCGCGTCACCATCGGCACCTCCGCCATGGGCCGAAAGGGCGCCCCCACCCTCGGCGACAACGTCTACGTCGGCACCGGCGCCGCCATCATCGGCAAGATCCGCATCGCCTCCGGCGCAAAGATCGCCGCCAATACTCTCGTCATCAACAACATCCCCGAAGGCGCAACCGTCATGGGCGTTCCCGGCCGCGTCATCATGCGTCCGGCACCTCCGCCTTCTGCCACCACGCCCATCGTTGAAAAGGAGAGCACGCATGCTTGATGACTCCAGGCGTCAGGAGCTGCGCCAGTCCATCCAGACCGCCGTCGCCGCCAGCGACGCCCGCGCCGCCCTCACTGGCATACGCACTCTGCTTCAGCCCGACAGCAAGCCAGCCGATGTGCAGTTCGCCGCCCGTGCCGCAAACACCCTCACCGACAGCCTGCGAAAGCTCCCGGATATCCGTTCTCTCCGCACCTTCGTCGTCCGCTCCGTCACCGTGGAGCCACTGCTGCCCTACCTGCAGACCAACGCGCTCCTCTCCGGCTTTCTGCTCGAGACATCGCTCGGCGGATTCGGCTCCTACGTCGACGATCTGCTCAGCCCGATCGGCGCTGTCGCCAGCTCTAAACCCGACCTTCTGCTCATCCTTCTCGACCTCGAAGACATAGCCGGCCACCTCCCAGACCTCTGCGCCGATGGCGTCGGTGCCGCCGTCGATTCCGAGATCGCCAGCTCCGTCCAGCACCTCGCCCACCTGCTCCAGAGCGTCCGCGCCAACAGCAAGGCACGCATTCTTCTGCAGGGCTTCGTCGTACCCTCAAGCTCCAGCCTCGGCCAGGTCGCGGACGCCAACCTGCCGCACAGTCTGCCCAGAGCCGTCCAGCGCCTCAACGACCAGCTAGCCGCCCTCTGCGCCTCGGTCTCTGACTGCGTCTTCTTCGACGTAGACGCGATCGCAGCTCAGCAAGGGCGCGCCCGCTGGGCCGACCAGCGCCTCTTCCTCGCCTCCCGCCTGCCCGTCGCGGCCATTAACTTCTACACCTACACACGCGCTCTGGTGCGGAGCCTCTCCGCCCTCTACAAGCCCTCGCGCAAGGTCCTCTGCACCGACCTCGACAACACCCTCTGGGGCGGCGTCCTCGGCGAAGAGGGCGTCCAGGGCATCGTCACCGGCTCCACCTTTCCCGGCACCCCGTTCTACCTCTACCAGCGCTACCTCAAGCAGCTCGCCTCCCGCGGCATCCTCCTCGCCGCCGTCTCCAAGAACAACGAAGCCGACGTCCGCGAGGCCTTCACCAGCCGCGCCGCCGATCTCGCCCTCACCCTCGACGACTTCGTCGCCCTCAAGATCAGCTGGAACGAGAAATCGCAATCCCTCCGCGAACTAGCAGAAGAGCTCTCCCTCGGCCTCGACTCCTTCGTCTTCGTCGACGACAACCCCGTCGAGGCAGAAGCCATCCGCCAGCACCTTCCAGAAGTCGCCATCATCGAGGCTCCCGTCGCCGAGCCTTGGCGTCTCCTCGATCTCCTCGCCGACCAGCCCTTCTTCGACGCCCTCCGCGTCACCGCCGACGACCGCAACCGGCTCACCGACTACAAGGCCCAGGCACAGCGTGCCAGCCTTGAAGCCACCGCCGGCGGACGCGACGAGTTCCTGGCCTCGCTCGGCATCATCTGCACCTTCGGGAGCGCGCTCGAGGCTCCCCTCGCCCGCTCCGCGCAGCTCCTCGCCAAGACCAACCAGTTCAACGTGACCACTCGCCGTCACTCCGCCGCCGATATCGAAACCTTCGCCGCGGATCCCGGCAGCCAGGCCATCGTCGTCCGTGTTCGCGACCGCTTCGGCGACGCCGGAGTCGTCGGTCTCGCGCTCGCCCGCACTGAAGCCGAGACCTGCGTCATCGATTCGCTCCTCCTCTCCTGCCGCGTCATCGGCCGTGGCATAGAAACCGCGCTCCTCGCCCACATCGCCCAGCACGCAGCGGGCTTAGGCGCAACCCGCCTCATCGGCGAGTTCATCCCCAGCAAGAAGAACGCGCCAGCGGCCGCCTTCTTCACCGACCACGGCTTCTCCGCTCTTCCCGTCCAGCCAGAAGACGCCACCGGCTCGCTCTTCTACACCCTCGACCTCACGACCGCCCCCCCGGTCACACCCCCTTGGATCACCCTGGAAGGAACTCTCGCTCATGAACTCGCAGCCAGTACCGGACTCCCTTCGCTCTCTTCTCGCTGACACCCTCGACGTGCCGCCGGCAGAGATCACCCCCGAGCTCTCCACCTCGACCCTCGAGTCGTGGGACTCCTTCACTCACCTCCAGGTCATCCTCGTTCTCGAAGGTGAATACGGTGTTCAGTTCGACCCCCAGCGCATCCCCGAGCTCACCTCCGTCGCCAAACTCCAAACAGCTCTCGCCGAGAAAGGCGTAACCCTGTGACTCCCGCGTCCCCCATCGTCGCTGCCGCAAGCGAGACCAGCGACGCCTTCGCCCTCAAGGACCTCGGCTTCCGCCTCCTGCACGTCGGCGTCGCCGTTCCAGAGCTCGGCCCGACCACAGACCTGATGACCGCACTCTTCGGCTATCGCGTCATCTCCGGCCCCTTCGACGATCCCATCCAACGCGTCTCCGTCAACTTCCTCACCACGCAGCCGACCGACCTCGCCGAGATCGAGCTCATCGCCCCTCTCACTGAAGACTCGCCCATCCGCGCAACCCTCGCCAAGGGCGGCGGCTCCGCCTACCATCTCTGCTTCGAAACCACCGACTTAGACCAGGCGCTCGCCCACGCCGTCCGCCTCAAGTGCCTGATCGTCAGCCAGCCCGCACCCGCCGTCGCCTTCAACGGCCGCCGCATCGCCTGGATCTACACCAAGTCGCGCCAGCTCTTTGAACTGGTCGAAGCCGCGCGCTGAGAGGCGCCGCTCAGCGCGACACCGGCGTCCCTTCCAGATCAGCCCGTCCCGGCGTCACCGGCGGCGCCACCCGATGCCCCAGCTTCATCATGGGCTTCTCAACGAAGTAGTAGCTCAGCATCGCGCACGCAATTGCGCCGATCAGGTTCACCGGCCAGCTCTGCACATAGCGCAGCACCGACGTCTCCGGCCGATGCAGAAAGAAGATCTGCTGCCACAGGTACAGGCTGTATGAGAGCCGGCCCAAATACGTAAACACCCGCGTCTCCAGCAGCCGCCCCAGCCATCCCTCCGGATGCAGCATCGTGCTCATGATCATCAGCGGGAATCCGAAGCACGTGATCTGATGCGTAACGTGGCCGCCCAGCAAGAGCTCCGAGACCAGCAACGCCAACACCACCAGCACGATCAGCGCGCCATACCGCGACAACTGCATCATGCGCGCGCGAAACTCCGGCTGCGACAGCAGAACCGCCAGCAGCGCTGGAACAAATAGATCCTGCAGCGCAAGATCCGTCCTCTGCCCCGACAGCAGGCCCGCCGTCAGCCCTAACTTGTGCGCGATCGGCGGCCACAGGAGAAAAATGACCGACAGCGACGCCAGAACCGCTACCAGGCGCTTTCGCGCGAACAGCAGGATCGCCGGCAGCAGCAGATAAAAATGCTCCTCCACCGCGAGCGACCAGAAGTGCACCGTATAGCGGTCGTCCGGCGTCGCACTCGTGGCAAAGGCATTGAAGAAATTGCGGTACGAAAACAGCGAAGCCAGCATCGCGCCGACGCTGACGTGCAGGATCCCCACCACCGCCAGCACCGTGACCCCGGCCAGCATCACGATCGCCGCCGGCTGAATACGAAACAAACGCCGCAGATAAAATCCCTTCAGCGAGATCGATCCATGCCGTTGCTGTTCATCGAGCAACCGCGAACAGATCAACAGACCACTGATCGCAAAGAAGAGCTGAACACCCCGATCGCCATAGTTCTGCAGACGCTCCAGGCTCACGCCCCCGACCTGTATCGGCCGCGCGTGATACGCGATCACGGCAAAGACCGCAACCGTCCTCCAGCCGTCTAGCGTCGGAATGTAGCCGGAGCGCTTTCCGCGAGCTTTGCCCGACGTCGAAGCCACTGCGGTTTCAAGCGATGCTGTCGCCATCAGTTTGTCCCCCGATACGACCGAACCATTCGCTCGCGCAACGTGAACGCCCTGAGCACCAGCCCCGGCACATACTCGACCAGCGCCACCACACCGCGCAGCTTGGCACTCTTGTAGAACTCATTTGCCCGCCGCAGGTGCTCCGCGGCTCCCCGCGCATCGTGCGATCGCAGCGCCAGCTTGCCCCGCATCGTCTCCAGCTCAGCCGTCTTCCGCGCGATCGCCTCGCGCAGCAGGCTGCCCTCGGTTGAGCCCTCCGGCCACAGCGCCAGCGTCTTCTCGAGAGCCTTCAGATTTGCCCGCACCATCGAGGTCGTATCCGCGGAAAGACTCGTCTCCCGCTTGCGATACCGCACCAGAATCTCCCGGTGATACCCGATCCGGTACCCCGCCGCCGTCAGCCTCACCCAGTATTCAAAGTCCTCGCTCGACCACAGCGTCTCATCAAACCGCATCGACTTCAGCGCCGCCGCCCGCCCCGTCACAGACGTAAACACATGGCATCGACGCGCAATCAAGGCAGCGGAGTCCGCCTCGCCAGTCGACGGACACACCGTCATATAGTCCTTGCCGGCATAGATCGACGCACCAAAAAAGATGGCGTTGCAATACACCATGTCGTACTCCGGATGCTCTCGCAGATATCCGGTCTGCGTCTGAAGATACTCTGGCATCCACAGATCGTCGCCATCCAGAAACGCAATCAGATCTCCCCGCGCTTCAGCGATGCCGCGGTTCCTCGCCGCCGAAGGCCCCTGGTTCTCTTGCGTCACATACACGATCCGATCCCGGTAACGCGCCAGCATCGCCTCGAGCGCTTCAGTATCCGGCGAGCCGTCATTGACGACGATCACCTCGAACGCCTGAACTGTCTGCGCAAAGACCGACTGCAGCGTCTCCTCCAGAAATCCGGCAACGTTATACGCAGGAATGACCACGCTCACGCGCGCCTGCACCTCCGCGTTTGTCTGCTCTGCCATCATGCGGTCTGCGACGTCCCCATTTGGGTCATTCTCTCTCGTGATCCGTCCTCTATCATGAAGAAGTCGATCTTGCTTGACGATACCCTTTTGGTGGAATCCTTCGTGTCGCACGCGTCCAGCCCGGCATCTCCCTCAGGATCGCAAGTCCTGTACCTCCTCTACCACGAGCTGCGCCCGACTCCCTCGACCTACTCCTACGTCACCAGCACCTCTGCCTTCAAGGAGCACGCGGCCCTCTTCGCCTCCGCCCCGCCCGCGGGCACCTTGCTTCCGCGGATCACCTTTGACGACGGCCATCTCTCAAACCTCACCGAGGCGCTCCCGATCCTCGCCGCCCACCAGCTCTCCGCCCACTTCTTCATCACCGCCGGCTGGACTGGCACCAGGTCCGGCTTCATGCACCCGTCGCACCTCCGCGAGTTACACGCCGCCGGCCAGCACATCGGCGCTCACGGCCTCACTCACACCCTCCTCACTCACTGCTCCCCGGCCGAGCTCGACCGCGAGCTTCGTGTCGCCCGGCTCACCCTCGAAGACATCCTCGGCGCTCCGGTTCCCACCATGTCTCTCCCTGGCGGCCGCTTCAACAACACGGTCCTCGAGGCCTGCTGGCAGGCCGGCTACACCCAGGTCTTCACCTCCATCCCTAAGGCCGAGCCCACGACCTCCGCCCGCTGCCTCGGCCGCCTCAACCTCCGCGCCGACGCCACCGTCCCCTGGCTCACCGACCTTCTAGACCCCAAAACCGGCACCCTGCGCCGCATCGAGCGCACGGACGGCCTCAAGACCACCGCCAAACATCTCCTCGGTGACACTCTCTATCGACGCCTGTGGTCTCTCGTCAATCGCGAGGAACCCGAACCCTCTGACCTCGAAGGTCTCGCCCGGTGAAGATCCTCCACATCATCAGCAGCGGCGGCCTCTACGGTGCCGAAGCCGTCATCCTCAACCTCTCGCAGACGCTCGGGGAGCAGGGCGACTCCAGTGAGATCGGCATCTTCGACAACCAACCTCATCCCAATCACGATCTGCGAACCGCCGCCGTCGCGCGATCCGTTCCTACCCACATCATCACCTGCCACGGCCAGCTGGATCTCTCCGTTCCCAGCCGCATCCGCAATCTCGCCCACTCCATCGGCGCGGAGGTAGTCCACGCTCACGGCTACAAGGCCGACCTCTACACCTGGGCCGCCCTGCGCACCTCCCGCATCCCCCTCGTCTCCACCTGTCACACCTGGTACGACAACAGCACCCTTCTCCGCGCCTACGGTGCGCTCGATCGTTACATCCTCCGCCGCTTCGCCGCCGTTGTTGCAGTCTCGAAGGAGGTGGGGCAGCGCCTCCTCGCTTCCGGCGTCTCGCCCGAACGCGTCACCCTCATTCCCAACGGTATCGACACACGGCCCTTCGCTACCTTCCCCACGGATGCGAAAATCACTCCCGATAGTCCTCTCCTCGTCGGCCTCGTCGGTCGACTCTCGCAGGAAAAGGGCGTCGATCTCTTCGTCAGAGCGGCTGCGCAAGTCCTCAAGAACCTTCCAGAGACCCGCTTCCAGATTGTCGGCGACGGCCCCGATCGTCCCGCGCTCGAGCACCTCATCGCCTCCCTCGGCCTCGCCAACCGCGTCACGCTCCTCGGCCGCCAAAACAATATGCCCGAGATCTACGCCACCCTCGACATCCTCGTCTCCGCCTCCCGCCAGGAGGGTCTTCCCATCACGCTCCTCGAAGCCATGGCCAGCGCTCTCCCTATCCTCGCCACCTCCGTCGGCGAAGTTCCCACCCTCATCCGCGACCGACAGACTGGTCTTCTCGTCTCACCCAATGACGTCGACGCGCTCGCCGCCGCGCTTCACACCCTGCTCACCGATTCAGCCCTCCGTCAGCACCTCGGCGAAAACGCCCGGGACCTCGTCGAAACCAGCTTCTCCGCGCGCCAGATGACCGCAAACTATCACCGCATCTACACCAGCGTGCTCGCGGCGCCCTCAGGCAAAAGAGCCGCCCACCAATGAAATCCCCAACTTCTTCAACCTCCGCCAGACCTCCACGCATCTTCATGATGGATCTCCTGGCCGTCGTCCCCTACTACACCGCCTATCTCTCCCGCGCCCTCATCGACTCCGGCGCCGACCTCACCGTCGGCTCCATCACCTACTACCTCGATCCCGCCTGCTTCTCCTCGCGCGGCCTCCACAACGATCCCGGCGCACTCGATCTCGTCGGCCGCTTCCCTCTCCCCCGCCTTCCCCGCCGCATCCTCAAGCTCGCCGAATCACTCATCAATCTCTCCGCGCTCGCTCTTCGTTTCACATACTCCACCCCCGACATCCTTCACGTCCAATATCTCCCGATGCTTCGCTGGCCCATCCCTCTCGACCTATGGCTCCTGAAGTACGCAAGACGTCGCGGCGCGAAGATCATCCTCACCGTTCACGACCTTCTCCCGCACGACAGCGCAAACCAGCACCACCAGCTCTTCCGCAAGCTGTATCACTTCGTCGACAGCATCATCTGTCACTCCGCCTCCATTGAGGCTCGCCTCGTCTCTGAGTTCCACGTAAATCCCGCGCGCATCTCCGTCGTTCCGCACGGGCCGTTCTTCTATGACCTTCCCCTTGAGCAGCCGCAGCAAATTGTCAAACGGTTTGGCGTACCTTCCGGCGCCTCTCTTGTACTCTGGCAAGGTCTGGTCTTCCCGTACAAAGGTGTTGATCTTCTTCTCGACGCATGGCAGCGCGTTGAGCAGGCCGACGCGCGCGCCTATCTCGTGGTCGCAGGAACCGGCGATCCCGCGCTCCTCGCAAAGCTCAAGCAGCAGGCCGTCGACTTACACCTGACCCGGGTCTGTCTTCACCAGAAATTCATCTCCACCGAGGAACTCGTGGCCCTCTATCACTCTGCAGAGATCGTTGTCTACCCGTATCGCGCCATCACGACCAGCGGTGCGCTCGCCACCGGCCTTGCCTTCGGGAAGACCATCCTCGCGACCGACTTACCCGTTTTTCAAGAGCTCTTAGTCAATGGCGTAAGTGCATTGCTCGTAGCCCCTGAGAAAAATCTTCTAAGTCAAGCTCTTGTCTCTCTCCTATCTGACCCTGACTTACGAAAATCTTTCTCCGATAAGATTAAGCAAATGCAGTTCGGAGAATCGTCATGGAACCACATCGCCGTGCAGACGCTCTCCGCGTACAACACCGTCACCACCTTGCACTAACCGCACCTTTCACGATCTCCCAGGACGAGAACGTATCCCTGCCTTGCAATGAACCCACCGGCAAAGTCCTGCTTTGTCCTTGCGGCAGATGAGTACTTAGTCTCTCTGCACCACAGCCAACTCAATAGCACATACGTTGCAGACGTTTGCGTCTTCAGCCAGTGTGCGCCTAAGCCTTTCCCCAAAAGTGGGAGAGCGAAGTCGGCGTGGTGTTATGTCCTCGCAAAATCCACTCTGTCACTCTCACTAGGACAGGCAAAGACCTCTACCCAGCCTGTCCACTCGCTCCACCTACGAACACCTGCCGCTCACCGCAGTCCGCCTGGAGGCGAAGTTACAGTAATGAAAAAGATCCTTGCCGCACTCGTTCTTCTCTGCACGCCCCTCGCTTTCGCAAAAACAGTTGCCAATGTCGCGATCTCCCCTCAGGGTGCTGTCCTTCAGAACGGCTCCTCGCTGCAGTTCTCGGTCTCCTGCACATACTCCGATAACTCCGTCGATAACTGCGCCGCGGCCGGCGGAGCGACGTGGTCCAGCTCCTGGAACTCTCGCATGACCGTAACTGCAAGCGGTGTCGCCAATGCCATCGAAGACCCCCTGGCCGACGTCTCTCCGAACAACACCAATCGCTATCTCAATCAATTCGTGCTCGTCACCGCCGGTGGCGTCACCACGCGGGCCGGCGTCTACACCCAGCACGCAGGAGATACCTGGTATCGCTATCCCACACCGGACTACCGGACCTTTACCACCTACGGCACACAGAACCCCACATTGAATGTAGCGGTCGGTGCCCGCGTAGCCCTCGGCGAAGGCTTCGTCGTCAATAATCCCGGCGGCGGTAGCGCCGGCTTTCCCATCCAGTCCATCTGCTCCTGGACCAGCTCCGACCCAACCAAGGCCACCATCGACAACGACGCTCGCGTCACCGCCCTTGCGCCCGGTTCCGTCACGTTCACCTGCAATCTCGGCGGCAACGGCAACTTCGGCAGCAGCTCGCAAGGCGGCTGGCAAGCTCCCGGAAACGTCATTACGCTCAACATCGTCGCCGGCGGTACCGGCACGGCCACCTGGTACGTCCGGCAGGATGGTGGAACGCCCTACATCTCGGCTGCCCGCACTCCCACGGGCCAGTGCAACGGTCATGCCAACGCTCCCTATCCTGGCTCCGGCGTCAACCAGAACTGCGCCCTCGGCAACCTCTCCTTCCTCTGGGCCGATCAGGTCACACCCAACAGCCTCGGATGGATCATCTCCGGTGGCGACACCGTCGTCGTCGCCCCTGGCGCCAATCGATACGTCATCGGCAAGACTGGTGTGAACTGCGCCGGCGATCCAGGCTACAACTGCTACATGCCGACCATCCCCTCCGGGACTGCGGCCCGACACACCAAAATCCTCGGCTCCAACTACGCGAGCTGCCACGCAGACTCCGCAAAGACCGGTCTCACCCTCGACCTGCAGGCGCCCGCCGCCTTCAACATCACAGACTCGCAGTTCGTCGACGTCGCCTGCTTCGAAGTCACAGACGCCGCAGCCTGCACCACGGACGGCAACTTCAGCAATCACTGCACCGTCGCCGACCACTTCGGAAACTTCGGCATCCTCGAGGACTCGCTCGCCTCCGCATCTCTCACCGATCTCGCCATCCACGGCCTCGCCAGCGAAGGTATCCACGGCCCCAGTGGTCCGGATGTCGTCGCCGATCACATCCGCATCTCGGGTATGCCCTTCGGTGGCATCGATATGGATAATGGCGGCTGGCAGAGCACCAACATCTCGAGCGCCGGCGGCTTTACGCTGACCAACTCCACCACGGAGTTCATCGGCTGCGTCGAAGAGTACCCCATCGTTCACGACTATCCCTATATCGAGTGTCGCGACCAGAACACCGGCGGCTATGGCGATGGTTTCGGCACCGCGAACACCTCCGGAGACTGGCTCTTCGATCACGACATCTGGCGCTATAACTTTCAAGACGGCCTGGATCTGCTCCACTCAGGCATGCGATCTCTGACAGTTACAAATTCCCAGAGCTACGGCAACGACGGTCAGCAGTACAAGATCGGCTCCGGTCAGACCGTCCTCTTCGCTAACAACTTCGCCCTTGATAACTGCGATCGCATCCTCTCGTCCTTCGGTGATGAACCCGCCTCCGCCATCGTGCCCGGAGTCTCCGGCTGCCGCGCCGCCGGCGATGGCATCCTCATCTCCATGGCCGCGCTCGGCAGCGATACGTTCCAGAACAACACCTACGTCGGCTACGGCACGACCTCCTTTGACATGGCGTGCGAAGCCGGCTTCTATGCCTGCGCCAGCGCGCGCAGCACCTTCCAGAACAACATCAACGTCGGCATCTCCAATCCCAACTACGGCGAAGGCGCTCTTCCTGGAATCTTCTACTCCGCCAGCGCCGCTATCCCCGCAAACGGGGGCTGGGCCGTTCGCGATCACAACCTCTACTTCAACTTCCGCAACGGCGGCTGCCCCACCCCGTTGAACGCCGGCGAGCTCTGCGCTGATCCCAAGTTCGTCAGCGAGCCCTCCCTCACCATCTCCACCGAGTCCGCGCTCGATAACTTCAACTTCAATCTCTCCTCTGGCAGCCCAGCCAAGTACGCCGGCATTCATCTCGCCACGCTCAACGTCCAGACCCTCGACACCCTTCTCTCGAACATCCTCGGCTCGGACATGGAGGGGAACGTCCGCAACAATCCGCCATCCATGGGCGCCCTCGAAATCCCCTCTGCCATCGTTGTGCCAACGGCTCCAACCGCTCCCACTGCCCCAACCGCACCAACGGCTCCGACCGCTCCGACCACACCTGTCACACCACCGGCCCCCACCAAGCAGCCCACCACCCTCTCGCTCTCGCTTTCGCCATCCTCAATCGCCGTCGGCCAGTCTGTGACCCTCTCGGTCTCGACGACCTCCGTCGCCGGCGTCATTCCCACCGGCAGCGTCATCTTCAACCTCAACGGCACCGATCTCTCTGCGTCACTCGATGCAACTGGCAAAGCCTCCGTCAGCGTCCCCTCGCTGGCGGCAAACACCTACTCCGTTAGCGCGGCCTACGGAGGAGACACAGACTATCTCGTGGCCACCTCCAACACCGCCTCCCTCACGGTCACTCCCGCGGCTGTCACCAAGTCGATCGACATCAATATCGGTCAGCCCGCCTTCGGCTTCAACGTCATCCCCGGATCTGTCCGGCGTATCTTCGCCACCGTCACCAACGGCGTCACCAACCAGCTCACGTGGGCCGTGAAATCCGGAAGCGCAACCATCTCCGCAAACACGGGCGCCTGGGTCGACGTCACCGCCCCCGCAACTGGTAGCTCCTGCATCGTCTCCGGCCCGTCTGCCACACCCGGCGTCGCCTCAAACTCCAACTTCACCATTGAGGTCACCTCCAGCGAAGATCCCACTAAGAAGAGCGACCTTACCCTCAACGTCTGCAAGCCCACCGTGCAGGTCTCTGTCGTGCCGGCCTACCGCACGCTCTACGCCGATCAGGCAGCCGATCTGCAGAGCCTCATCGTCGGCAGCACGGATAACACCGTCAACTGGACCATCAGCTCAACCCCCAACAACGGCGATGGCAAACTCGTCGACACCAGCGCGCGCGATACGGTCTTCTCCGCCAGCTCTCCGGGGCGCTACACCGTCACCGCCGTCAGCACGGCTGACTCCACCAAGCTCGCCACTGCCGTCATGTACGTGACCGGGCACACCATGCCCTATCGCGTCACCCGCAACCGCACCGAGCCCATCGACTGCTCGGTCGACCCCGCCCTGCTCGGTCAGACCTACGAGGTTGGGCCCTCGCAGATCTACAAGCGCGTGCAGGATCTGCCCCTCACCACCATCTCCGCCGGCTCCACCATCCGCCTGCACAACGAGGACCTCTCCGGAACGTCACCCACCGTCTTCAACGAATACCTGCAGCTGGAGCAGACCGCCACGTCCGATCAGCCCATCCGCCTCTGCGGCGTGCCTGACGAGTACGGCAACCTACCCGTAATCGACGGAACCAACGCCTCCGCGCGTTACGACACCCCCACCAACGTCGCCGGCAACGCTCTCATCACCGTCGGCGGCACCGATCGCCGCTCCGATTGGCCAGCGTACTCCGGCGCGCAAAGCATCAGCATCGAGGGCGTTCACCTCCGCAACGCGCGCCCCGACCTCAGCTTCGTCGCCCCCTCCGGCAGGAGCTCCGCCTGGTCTGCGTCCGCGTCCTGCCTGCTCATCGACGAGGGCCACGACATCACCGTCGCCGGCGTCGAGATGGAAAACTGCGCTACCGGCGGCACCAGTCTCTGGGCTGGTTCCTCCTGGAACTCCTCAAGCCTCAACCATCTCTGGGAAGGCAACTACGTCCACGCCAACGCAGCCCCCGGCGCCGTCACCAATCACCAGCTGTATCTGCAGGGCTGGGGACAGGTCGTGCAGTTTAACCGTGTCGATAGCATCGCTGCCGGCAGCACTGGAGCCAATCTGAAATCCCGCGGCATCCAGGACATCATTCGCTACAACTACTTCGGTGATGGCGCCGCCCGCGAGCTCGATCTCGTCGACGTTCAGACCGCCGCTCCGTTCATGTCATTCTCCGACTACTTCGGCAAGAACCCCGGCAACTACTCCCTGGATCAGCTCGCCGCGTGGCAGGAGGCCTGGAACGCACACTTCGTCTACGGCAATCTCTACCAGAACACCGCCTCCGCTTCGCCCATTCACTTCGCGTATGACGCAAACGGCGGCGAACCCGCGCGCAAGGGTGATCTTTACTGGTACAACAACACCTTCTATCAACCGGCGTGCACCGGCTGCACCGGCGCGATGACACTCTTCGATCAGGCCGGACAGAACGGCACCTTCCTGCCGCAGGTAGAGTTCCCCACCCTACAGGTATTTAATAACGTCGTCTGGACCGACCCCGCGGCATTCAACTTCGAGTGGAATAACTTCGCCGGCTTCATCGGCGTCGGCGGCCGCAACGTCCTGGCCGCGAACTGGGGCACTGACACGCTCGATGGTGCGCTTGGCGACGGTTGGAACAACACCGCAGATGCATCCGCCTATCAGGGGGCCTCAGATCTTCCCCTGCATGTCACCGGCTTCACCGGCTCCGACCTCGCAACCGTTACCTCCCTGCCCTTCGATCGCGTCTCCTGGACCCTCGGCACTCTTACACCCGGAACCTTCAGCCTGCCCGACGAAATCTGCGAGATGCCAAGCCGCTTTGCCTATCTTCCTGCACTCAGCTACGCCATTGCTCGCACTGCGTCTCCTAACGTCGGCGCAACGGACACCACGTCTCAAACTGCCGCCATTCTCAACCAGAGGGCCGGCGCTCACCGCACCAACCCGCGCTACGCAACCTGTCGCTGACTCTGCTGCGTGAGGGCTTCCGTTCCCAACCGGTCCGTCATACCTGGCAATCCCGCGCGGAAGCCGCAGCAACGTCCACAAGAGTCTCAACACAGCATTGCGGAAGTCTCAAAAGCGATCATCAACTTCGCAAGATCAAGTCCGAGAGACTCAAGCAGTCTTTCCGTGCTGGGATCCGTTCACAAGCCCTTCAGCTCGCGCCGGTGAACTCCGGGACCCCGCAACACCGGGCTCCCGGAAGCTCACCACAATCTATGAGATACGGCTCCGCGTCAGCACTGTTCCCCGGGGAACCTCTGGCTCCTTGCGAACCAACTGCGGTATCCGCAGCGGCCGCGACGGCACTTCCGGCATCCCAACTTCGCTCAGCTTGTACAGCAGCGAGCGATAGCTGATCTGCAGCCACTTCGCCGTCTTCTGCCGGTTCCAGCTGTTCGCCTGCAGCACCTTCAAAATGATCTGCCGCTCCAGGTCCTGCGTCGCCTTCTTGGTAATGCGCTTCAGGCTCACCGGCTCGCTCAGGTCGATCTCTGTGGTGATGCCCCCGCGCTGCTCTTCCGGCATGAGCTCAGCAACCAGCGCCTCCTCCGAGCCGATCAGCACGTAGCTCCGAATCAGGTTCTCCAGTTGTCGAATATTCCCTGGCCAGTGATAGCTCTGCATCAGCCGCATCGCGCTCTTCGAGAGCAGCTCTGGCGTGTGGTGAAAGATGCGCGCATAGTGCTCGATAAAGTAATCGATCAGAATCGGCAGGTCCTGAATGCGCTGCCGCAGCGGCGGCAGGTTCACCGTCACCGCGTTGATGCGAAACAGAAAGTCCAGCCGGAACGTGCCTTCCTCAACCTGCGTGCGAAGATCCGTGTTCGCGGCCGACACCAGCCGCGTCGCGATCGATCGTGGATCGTGGCCGCCAACCCGCGTAAAGGTGCCATCCTGCAGCACCTGCAGCAGCTTGGACTGCACGCCCAGATCGAGCGCCCCAACCTCATCCAGAAACAACGTCCCCTGGTGCGCCTGCTCCACCCGGCCCAGCTTGGTCGTCATCGCGCCGGTAAACGCACCCTTCTCATACCCAAAGAGCTCCGTCTCCAGCAGCGAATGCGGAATCGCTGGACAACTTACCTTCACCAGCGCCCCCTTCGCCCGCAGAGAAAGCGCATGCAGCAGCCGCACACAGATCTCTTTGCCCGTCCCGCTCTCCCCTTGCAGAAGAACCGGTACGTCGGTCTCGGCAACCCGCTCGAGCTTGGTTCGGACAGCCTGCATCGCTGCAGTCTTTCCAAAAATAATGTCGAGGGGAGGCAGATTCAGAGTCGTGTTGTTTTTGTCGATAGCCAAGGTCGTATCCTGAAAAGAAGAGTCAACACTGCAGTCGTATTGCAATATCCTTCACATTGCACGTAGAGCGCCAATCAGCTGCATGGCCTGCCGGCGCGACTCTCGATCACTTTCGCACCATCTACCATCTCGCCTCCTACCTGCAGCAGTCCACGATCCTGTTGTAAATACTGCATTTACCTCAGTCGTGCGGCACCGGCACCCTTCCGTTCTGTACCCCTCTAAGACACCAAATCTGGCCTTTGGCATTTTTCAGCGATACGCAAGATTTTGCATTCATGCCACGAAAGTGGCAAATGTTTTTCCTACTTTTGGGGAAATCGCCTAACATTTTTCTGGAATTTGCCAAACGCCCCACTAGAATCATCCTTGAGTTCAGGTCACCGGAGGGGTGACGCAGATCGTCCCACGCGCCCGGAAGTCCCTGCTTGCCGCAGCCGCGATCGTGAGACCGCACAAGTTCTCCTACCGAGGCCATCGGGCACATACCCGACTCCTCTCCGAGGTATCTGAATGTCCGCATCGTTGTCTTCTTTCCCCATCTCTGCCTCACGGGCGCCGAAGACCAAATCGCAGGTACTGCTGCTCGAGCCTGACCTCGCGGTCCTCAACTATCTGCGGGCCTCGCTCGAACGGAACTACGCTCTCAGCACCTACTGCGACGAAAAGTCCCTGCTCGACCGCATCGAAGGTGGCAGTGAGCCCGATCTTGTCCTCGTCGCCCCCCATCCCACGCAGGATCCCCTCCCCCTTCTGTCTCATATCCGCTCCACCCGGCCCCAGCTGCCCATCATCGTCCTCTCCTGCTCCGGCGAAGTCCGCGAACTCGAGCGCGTCGTCCGCAGCGGTGTCCGCGCCATCGTCATGAAGCCCTTCATCGCCGCCGACATCGAGATGGCCATCGAAGAGCATCTCGCCCTCGCCGACCGCAAGCCAGCCACCGACGCCCCCAAAGAGATCCAGCTCACCGAGAACAACTCCTTCGTCCGCTCCTCAAAGCGCATGCGCGAGCTTGAGGCTCAGGCAGCCCTCGTCGCCCGCGCCGACATCCCCGTTCTCATCCTCGGCGAGAGCGGCACCGGCAAGGAAGTCCTCGCGCTCTACACCCACAAGATGTCCGTGCGCAGCCAGCACATCTTTCTTAAGGTCAACTGCGCCGCCGTCCCGGCCGACCTCCTCGAAAGCGAGCTCTTCGGCTACGAGCAGGGCGCCTTCACCGGCGCCGTCAAGACCAAGCCCGGCAAGTTCGAGATCTGCTCCGGCGGCACCATCTTCCTCGACGAAATCGGCGAAATGCCCGCCATCCTTCAAGCCAAGCTCCTCCAGGTCCTGCAGGACGGCACCTTTATGCGCCTCGGCAGCCGAGCTCCCATGAAAGTCGATGTCCGCGTCATCGCCGCCACCAACATTAATATGAAGGAGGCGATGGCGAACAAGACCTTCCGCGAAGATCTCTACTATCGCCTCAACGGCTTCACCCTCTCCATCCCCGCCCTTCGTCAGCGCAAAGAGGAGATCCCCGTCCTCGCTGAGTACTTCATGCGCCGCGCCGCCAAACGCTACAGCCGCGAGCAGCTGCTCTTCTCGAACAACCTTACCAACGCACTCACCGAGTACTCGTGGCCCGGAAACATCCGCGAGCTCGAAAATGTCATCAATCGTTATCTGGTGCTCGGTGACGAACGAGCCATCCTTGACGAACTCGCGCTGCATGACTCCGGCGAGCGGGAGGCAGTTCCTAGCCCCGACTCCGGCAGCAGCGCCGGCGGTCTCAAACAGATGGTTCGCAGCCTCAAGGGCGAAGCCGAAGCAACCGCGATTCAACAGGTATTGGAGGGTGTCGGATGGAACCGGAAGGCGGCAGCAAACGACCTGCAGATCAGCTACAAGGCGTTGCTGTACAAAATCAAACAGTACGACCTGTCCCCGCCGGGACACAGTCAGGGTCAAGCCTGAATCCCATCTCCTCCACCCGCTATAAGGTCGTTATCCGCTTCGTCGATCACGCCGTCCGCGGCTATGCCAGCTCGAACGAACTCGGCTCTGTCGAGCAGCTTCTTGCCAGTGATCCGCAGCATCCGCTCAGCAGCATTCGCCTCACCATGATCGACACCGGCGAGGTCAAGAACGTCCCTATTACTGACGCCAAGGCTGTATTCTTCGTCAGCACCTTCGACGGCGATACCCACCACAAAGCCCTGCACTTTCATCAGCACGCCCCCATCCAGCCCGGTCTCTGGGTCCGCGTCCGCTTTCAGGATGAAGAAGAGATCGAGGGCTTCGTCCGCAACTCGCGCGATCACGTCCTCGGCCCTGGCTTCTTCATGATGCCCACAGATCCCGACGGCAACAATCGCCTCATCTATGTCATGAAGAGCCGCCTCAAAGACTTCAACGTCCTCGGCATCCGCAACGCCATCCGCATCCCCGCGCTCTAGCCGCCTCTCTGATCGGAGCAGCCCGCATGATCGAAAAACTCCCGGAGAGCCACGGTCGCGCCTTCGGCTTCAAAGTCACCGGAACTCTCACCCCCGAAGACGTCAGTGAGCTCACCCGTCTGCTCGACGAGACTCTCGCCCTTCAGAAAAAACCCATCGGCCTGCTCGCCGATCTCTCCGCCATGCACGGCGCCACTTGGTCCGCCCGCTGGCAGGAGATGCACTTCCTCCACCAGCACGCCGACCACATCGCCCGCATGGCCGTCATCAGCAACGACCAGTGGCAGGAGCTCGGCGAGACCATCCTCACCACCGTCGGCGGCCTCCACGCCCAGACCCTCTACTTTCACTCCGCCGAGATCCTCCACGCCTGGCACTGGGTTCGCCTCAATAAGCCCGACGACAGCATGCCCGTCCGCATCATCTATCCCGGCTCCGGCCTCTTCCAGAACTACACCCCGGACTTCATGGGCATCTGACCCGGACACAGAAGCGCGACCCATCACAACCACGCAATGTAGTTGTCATTCCGAGGCTCAGCCGAGAAACCCCCGCATTTCGCTCTTAAACACGGAGCGAAGCGACGCGTAGCTCCCCAAAGGTCTTTGCGCAGCAGTGCAGCGGAGTAAAGATCAGCTTCGTCACCGGACACCTCTGCGAACACTCATTCCACTTACCTCCGGACTCCGTCTGTTGTCATTCCAGGCGCAGCGAGAACCCCCGCACTTCGCTCTTCGCGACGGAGCAGCAGCGACGTACCCCGCGCCCGAACATCCAACCAACATGTACCCGCCAGCTCGCCGCTCCGACCACGTCGACACCTACTTCACCACCCCCGTTCCCGACCCCTACCGCTGGATGGAAGACGTTGACGCCCCTGAGGTCGAAGCCTGGGTCACCGCCCAGAACACCCTCACCCGCTCCGTCCTCGATCCAGTCCCCGGCCGCAACAGCCTCCACGCCCGCCTCCTTGCCCTCACCAACTTCGAGCGCGTCTCCGCCCCCATCGTTCGCAACGGCCGCTTCGTCTTCGCCCACAACACCGGCCTCCAGAACCAGGCCGTTCTCTTCTGGCAGGACGGCGCCCAGGGCGAGCCCCACCTCCTTCTCGACCCCAACACCCTCTCCGCCGATGGCACCATCGCCCTCGCCGGCCTCGCGCTCTCCGACAATGGCACCCACCTCGCCTACGCCCTCGCCGAAGCCGGCTCCGACTGGATCACCTGGCACATTCGCGCGATCGCCTCCGGACCAAACGGCGAGTCTCGCGACCTCCCCGACCAGATCACCCGCTCTAAATTCTCCGGTGCCTCTTGGCTTCCCGACGGCTCAGGCTTCCTCTACTCCGGCTACGGCCTCCCGGAACAACCCGTTCCCCCGACCGAAGCACAACTCCCAACCGTCGTCATCTCGACCGAAGCGCAGCGCAGTGGAGCGATCTCTTCTCTCGAGAGCCCGAACGCCCCCGCCGAACCAGATGCTCCTGCCAAACCCGCCCTCCCCGCCGAACCCTTAAGCGACAGCGCCCCCGCCGTTGCCCCCAACGACCTCAAAGCCACCCAGCACTTTCACAAGGTCTTCCTCCACAAAGTCGGCACCCCCCAGTCCGCCGACCCCGTCCTCTACCAGCGCCTCGATGACGGCGAGCTCCTCCTCGGCGGCCACGTCACCGACGACGCCCGCTTCCTCCTGCTCACCGCCTCCAAGGGCCACACCAACCAGCTCCACGCCCTCGCGCTCGCCCGGGACCTCACCCCCCTCGGCGATCTCATCCCCATCGCCTCCATCGCCGACGCCCGCTATGACCCCATCGACACCGACGGCGACACGCTCTGGGTCCACACCACCAGCGAAGCCCCCAACGGCCGCGTCGTCTCCCTCAACCTCACCACACCGGCTCGCGAAACCTGGCAGACCATCCTCCCCGAGACCGCCAACACTCTCGACTCCGTCTCTCTCGTCGCCGACACCCTGATCGCCACCTACCTCGCCGACGCCCAGTCCCAGGTCCAACGCTTCACTCCCACCGGCACACCCCTCGGTCCGCTCGAACTCCCCGCCATCGGCACCGTCTCCGCCTTCTCCGGTCGCCGCACAGATACCGAATCCTTCGTCACCTTCACCAACTTCACCACCCCACCCACCATCCTCCGCCTCGATCTCACTCCCCCTACAGCTACCCCCGCGGAAGGCGTCATCTCGACCGAAGCGCCGCACAGCGAAGAGATCCCTTCCGTCAAGAGCCGCAGCACTCCCGCCATCCCGAACCCCAGCGTAAACTCAGCCAGCACCCCCGCCCTCACCACCTATCGCGCTCCCAAACTCACCTTCACGCCCGCCGACTTTGCAACCACCCAGGTCTTCTTCACCTCGAAAGACGGCACCCGCGTCCCCATGTTCCTCACCCACCGGCGCGGCCTCACCCTCGACGGCAACAATCCCACCCTCCTCTACGCCTATGGCGGCTTCAACATCTCCCTCCTGCCCGCCTTCTCCCCGTCCTATCTCCTCTGGATGGAGCTCGGCGGCATCTTCGCCCAGCCCAACCTCCGCGGCGGCGGCGAGTACGGCGAGGCCTGGCACGAAGCCGGCACCCGCCTCAAGAAACAGAACGTCTTCGACGACTTCATCGCCGCCGCCGAGTTCCTCATCGCCAACCACTACACCAACCCGCACAAACTCGCCATCGAAGGCGGCTCCAACGGCGGTCTCCTCGTCGCCGCCGTCGAGCTCCAGCGCCCCGACCTCTTCGCCGCCGCCATCGCCCACGTCGGCGTCTTTGACATGCTCCGCTTCGACCAGTTCACCATCGGCTACGCCTGGAAGCCGGACTACGGCGACCCCTCCGGCAACGAGCCCGAGTTCCGCGCCCTCCTCCGCTACTCCCCCCTCCACAACACTCGGCCCAATACCCCCTACCCACCCACCCTCGTCCTCACCGCCGACCACGATGACCGTGTCTTCCCCGCCCACTCCTTCAAATTCACCGCCGCCATGCAACACGCGCTCATGCAATCCTTCAAGGAAACCTCCACTCCAGAAGCCGTCATCTCGACCGAAGGCGCAGAGCGCCGCAGCGGAGAGATCCCTTCTCTCAAGAGCCACCCCACCCTCATCCGCGTCGAAGTCCGTGCCGGCCACGGCGCCGGCATGCCTCTTGCCAAGCGCATCGATCAAACCGTTGACGTCTACCTCTTCCTCGCCCGCTTCCTCCACCTCTCACTCCCGCAATAAATCCGCAACCACCCTGGCCCGCTTTCCCCGCAGCAGACGCATTCCCTGGTGTAGCTCTCCATCGCTCTCCCCGGAGAACACGTCCGCGGGGGAGCGATCTTTCGGTAACACCTGCCTCGGTGTCTCCGGGCCCGTCCTCGGGCGGGTCCGTCTCTCAACCTGCATTACCCATCCAGTCACCTCGGCCGGCTTTTCACAAGACGCCCCATAGGTGCCCCGGCATACTACCAACGTGGGAGTGCAAACTTCTTCTACATAGGGCAACCAACGATCGTTTTCCTGAATCCGCTTCCGTCCGCACAGCGTCAGATACATACGAAATGGAGGTAAGACCCCATGACATCGAACATGACACGGAGACTTGTACTCGCAGCCCTTGTCGCCCTCACTCCCGCGCTGACCCTCGCGCAGCCCCGAGCCGTAACCGTCCGCGATACCCCGCATACCTATCACGACCGGTCCCCACGTATCCACGACCGCGGCCCCCACGTCCGCAACGCCACCCCCGTAGCTCACTCCTGAGTACTCCCCGTCAGGCTGACCGGTCACCATCCCCGGGGCCTCGACGGCGAGTCGCCCTGCCCGCCTTTCACGACAAGCAACACGGCAGCCACTCACCACTAAGCCCCTCGAGCCGCCGCCACAAACTCCCGCACCTTCGCAGCGCTCTTCCGTCCCACAGCCTCTTCCACACCACTCACTGCATCCACCCCCCACGGACGCAACTCCCGCACCGCCTCAGCCACCGTCTCTGGACGTAATCCACCCGCAATCACCAGGTCCATCCCGTCCCGCACCTCCGCCAGGACTCGCGCCGCCTCGTCCCAGGCAAACGCCACCCCTGTTCCGCCAAGCTCCCGCCCCACCTTTGAGTCCAGCAGCACCCGCGTCAGCCCCGCTGCCCGCAGCGACAGCACCTCCCCCACCACCCGCTCCGCCGTCCCCGCCACTCCGATCTCCCACGACACCACCGCGATCACTCGCAGCTCCGGCGCCAGCTCTCGCACCGTTTGGATCAGTCCCATCCCCGCTCCGCCATGCAGTTGAACCGATGTCAACCGCGCCAGCCGCGCCACCGCAACAATCTCCGCAGCGTCCGCAGTCGTAAACACCCCCACCCGCTCCACCTCCGGAAACTCCTCGGCCATCCCCGCCGAGATCCCCGCCACCACCTCCGCCATCACCCGCCGCCGGCTCTCTGCCGCAAACACAAAGCCGACAGCATCCGCGCCCGCCCGCGCCGCCATCATCGCATCCTCGAAACTCGTCGTCCCACAAACCTTAACCCACACCGCAACCCACCCCCAGCAACCACGATCAGATCGTCCGCGAATACTCCCGATCCAGCAGCAGCGCCAGCTGCGCCGCCGGGTCCGGCTGCCGCATCAGCGCCTCGCCCACCAGAAACGCCCCGTACCCCGCCGTCCGCAGCTCCCGAATGTCCTCCGGCGTCCGGATCCCGCTCTCCGCCACCTTCAGCACCTCTTTTGGCAGCGCGTCCACCATAAACAGCAGCGACTCCGTCTTCACCGTGAAGTTCGTCAGATCCCGGCTGTTCACCCCGATCATCCGCGCCCCTAACTGCGCAGCCCGGTCGATCTCCTCATGGGTGTGCGCCTCCACCAGCACATCCAGCTCCAGATCCTCGGCAAACGTATGCAGCAGCTCCATCCGCTCATCGTCGAGCGCCGCCACGATCAGCAGCACCGCATCCGCCCCCGCCGCCCGCGCCTCCAGAATCTGAAACGGGTCCAGCATGAAGTCCTTCCGCAGGCACGGAATCTCCACCGCCGCCGACACCACCTCCAGATCCCTCAGCGACCCCTGAAAGAACTCCCCGTCCGTCAGCACGCTCAGGCAAGCCGCCCCTGCCCCGGCCAGCTCCGGCCCCAGCGCCGCCGGCCGAAAGTCCGCCCGGATCAGCCCCCGCGACGGCGAAGCCCGCTTGATCTCCGCAATCACCGCCGGCCCCTCCGCCCCCACCCGCTCGAGCGCCGCGCGAAACCCTCGCGGCCGATGCGCCGCCGCCGCCTTTTCGAGCGCCGGCAGATTCGCCATCGACTTCCGTTCCGTCACCTCAAGCAAGGTATGCGCCAGAATCTGATCCAACTGTGTTGACATAGACCCTCTATTCTATCCAGCCGCCCTCCTCTTCGCACGCTTTCCCATGACCAAAACCGCCGTCCCGTATACGCTGTTCCTCACACCATGGATCCGCAAACCGGCACCCTCAAAACCAAGAGCCACTACGAAATTCTCGACGGTCTCCGCGGCGTCGCCGCCCTCCTGGTCGTCATCTTCCACACCTTTGAGGCCTACGCCGACGCCAACCGCTTCAAGCAGATCCTCAACCATGGCTATCTCGCCGTTGACTTCTTCTTCCTGCTCTCCGGCTTCGTCGTCGCCTACGCCTACGACGATCGCTGGTCCCGCATGTCGCAGTGGGACTTCTACAAGCGCCGCCTCATCCGTCTCCAGCCCATGGTCATCGCCGGCAACCTCATCGGCGCCGCCCTCTTCTACTTCCAGGTCTCGCCCGTCTTCCCCCTCGTCGCCGCCACCCCCGTCTGGAAGATGCTCCTCGTCATGCTCGTCGGCTTCACCATGATCCCCCTCCTCCCCTCCATGGACATCCGCGGCTGGGATGAGATGCACCCCCTCGACGGCCCCGCCTGGTCCCTCTTCTTCGAGTACATCGCCAACATCCTCTACGCCATCGGCTTCCGCAAGCTCTCCAACCGCGCCCTCGGCGTCTTCGTCGCCCTCTCCGCCGTCCTCCTCGTCCACCTCGCCGTCTTCGGCAGCCATGGCGACGTCATCGGCGGCTGGGCCATCGACCGCACCGAGCTCCACATCGGCTTCGCCCGCATGCTCTACCCCTTCTTCGCTGGCATTCTCCTCATGCGCCTCGGCAAACGCATCCACATCCGCCACGCCTTTGCCCTCTGCAGCGTCGCGCTCATCCTCATCCTCTCCGTACCTCGCTTCGGCGGCCCCACCCACCTCTGGCTCAACGGCCTCTACGAGTCCTTCGCCATCCTCATCCTCTTCCCCCTCATCGTCGCCGCCGGCGCCGGCGACACCGTCTCCGGCCCCCTCGCCCACCGCCTCTGCCGCTTCTTCGGCGAGATCTCCTACCCCCTCTACATCACCCACTACCCGCTCATCTACGTCTACACCGCCTGGGTCATCCGCGACCACGTCCCCGCCCGCACCGGAGCCATCTTCGGCGTCCTCCTCCTCCTCACCGCCGTCGCCACCGCCTACGCCTGCCTCAAGCTCTACGACGAACCCACCCGCCGCTACCTCCAAAAACGCTTCCTCCCCAAATCCGCCTAATCCCCAACCCACCCCGCCCGTCATCCCGCTCGCAGTCATCCCGACCGGCACAAGGCACGGCCGCCTCCTTCTGTCATTCCGACCGAAGCGGAGGAGCCTGCTTCTCTACCGGGAACACAAGCACCACCGGGAACATTCGCTTCAAACCCCAGCTGTCACTGCGAGGCGCAGCCGAGGACCCTCGCACTCCGCTCTTCGCACAGAGCGCAGCCACTAGCCTCCCGAACCAACGCCACCATCCCTTTCCGCTCAGAGGCAGTGCTACGCTCTCCTCAAGCATGTCCTCCCTCTTCCCGCTCAAAGCCACGCACGCCCCGGTCAAAGCCTACTTCGCCGCCCTCGCCACCGAAGAGATTGCCATCGCCTGAATAGGCTGCACTCTTCCAAGATTCGTCTCCCCAGAAACGGGTCATTCGGTTCTGCTGGATTGAGAGCACCTTCTCAGGATCGCGCCAGAGCACGTTCATGTTCATGTCCATAACGGGGAAGTTTAGGAAGATCTCGATCGATCGAGAATCGCCTGCTCGCTGTATGAGATCCCAATCGAGGTGAAGTCCATAGGGGTCAAGGATGCAAAGTCCTCGCCGAAATTGGTCGTACCGGACCTGCGGGTAAACGTCTCGAGGCAAAATGACATTCGCATCACCGGCATGGACTGTGACATTCCGATGCTCTTCCGACAGACGTCTCAACTCGTCTGTGCGGGTGCTATTCATATCAACGAAGTGGAACATGTCGAAGGGAGGTCTAACCGAAAGAGCTCGCATAGGGCTACCCTTAGTTAGTTCTCCAGTGCTTTTCACCAGATGGTGACCTGCTCCCGCAAACGCATCTATGTAGGCCGTAGAAAGCTTCTTGCTGTGGAGTATTTGGTTGTAAGGTTTCGCGTACTCCTCCAAAATGAAAAGCTTAACCTCGGACCAATATCCAATCTCATCGAACTCTACGGGGCGGGAAGTCTTCATCAAATGAGTCTTCGCCTTAGCTTCACTGCCAGTCAAGAGACTACGGGTGTTGTGGACCAGATCTGCTATTGAGTACAGAAGCTGCAGGCGCCGTCCTTCATCACCCCGAGTACCGCACCCGCTACGCCGCCAACCTCAAGCGCGAACTCCCCCGCATCCCCTTCCCACCCGACTTCCACGCCTTCGCCGCCGCCGGCAAGCGCTTGATGGATCTCCACATCGACTACGAGCAGCAGTCCGAGTACAAGCTCGAGCAGATCGAAGACCCGAAAGCCGAGCTCAGGTACAACGACTTTCTTACCCTGCGCGGCATCCCGCTCGCCACGTTCGACTACCGACTCGGCAACCGCTCCGCCCTCGAGTGGGTCATCGACCAGTACCGCGTCTCCACCGACGCCCGCTCCGGCATCGTCAACGACCCCAACCGCGAAGACGACCCGCACTATATCCTCCGCCTCATAGGCCAGGTCATCACCATCTCCCTCGAAACCCAGCAGATCATCGCATCCCTGCCCAGCCTCAATCTCGGCGGCGCCGCGCCGTCCTCAAAGTCCGAGTGATCTCTTCCACATCAATCCACCCCACCCCAAACGATGTACCCACCTTTCCACTTTTCCGCAGGTCTTTCTCCCAAAAGAGCTATGGCCAACTCTTCCTTCGCTGCTAGGCTGCTCCCTATGGCCTGCACGTTTGGCGATCAACTCCTCCGTTCGTATCGCCTCGCCGTCTCCGCCGCCCGGCTCTCCGGTTCCACCCCGAAAAAGCACGCGCTCGCGGACGTCGCCCTGATGTCCCTTCTCACCCACGAGAAAGAGTGTCGCTCCTGCCAGCGCACCGGATCGCAAGCCGCACCCCCCCGACGCTTCCTTCCGTTCTTCTCCATCGGCCTGCAAAGCTAAACCTCTCGCCGGGGGAGCCACGCTCGACCCAGCTTCACCGTCCCGTAGACGAGTTCCACTCGGCCGTTGGCCGGAGCAAAACCGAAGCCGCCCCGACCGATCTTCAGCAAGCGCGCGGGCAAAGCCCAGCCCGAACCCCACCCCACCCACAAACCCGCTAAACTAACCGCAGCATGAATCTCCGAAAGTCCGCGCTCCTCGCCGTCGCCCCCCTCGCCCTTGCTCCTCTCGCCCACGCCCAGGGAGCCGTCTACGGTATGGTCACCGCCCAGAACCTCGGCAGCCTGACCTACAACACTGTCGGCTACGGCACCGCCAACACCGTCACCACCAAGACCGATGGCTCCTTCTCCCCCATCGGCGGCGTCGGCGGCGTCTACTACGACTTCCGCAATCTCGGCCGCGTCCGCCTCGGCATCGACCTCCGTGGCTCTATCGCCTCCTCCTCCCACGGCGCCGACCCCTCCTCCACCGGCTCCGGCGGCCGCCTCTACACCGCCATGGGCGGCGTCCGCGCCACCTTTCCCACCAAATACAAGCTGCTCGCCCCCTACGTCCAGGGATCCGTCGGCCTCGCCCGCACGGACGGCGGCCGCACCCCCGACACCACCTTCAACAGCCCGCTCCCTCTCCAGAACGGTCGCGTCGTCATCGACCACGGCTTCGCCTACCAGGGCTTCGCCGGCCTCGACCTCAAGGTCCTTCCCTACATGGACATCCGCATCGTCGAGCTCGGCATCGGCGGCATCTCCGGCGTCACCGACCAGCCCGGATCGCACCTCCTTCAGTCCGTCGGCGTGGGGCTCGTCTTCCACTTCGCCAACTAGCATCGAGCCTCACAGAACTTGACGGACGCGAGTCGCAAGACCTCGACTAAACCCGCACAAAACACCCCTCAACCTCAGCTGAAACTCGCAAAACCACACTCTACCTCGACAAGAAACGACATGCGCCCCAGACGCACCAAAGGCCGCATCTCCATGCGGCCCATCCCATTCATTCCATTTTACTTATCTGGTGCCGAAAAGAGGACTCGAACCTCCACACCCTTGCGAGTACGTGGACCTGAACCACGCGCGTCTGCCAATTCCGCCATTTCGGCACATCCCACGAATCCCTTCAAAACAAAGGGCTTGGCAACGTGAATCCTTAGTCTCTCAAACTCCCAGGCCTCTGTCAAACCACGTTTCCCGCTATAGTATCCGTAGCTGCAGAAACCGATCTCGAGGCAAATCCCGGATGGCCGACCCACAACCCTTGCTGAATGAACAACATGCCACACCGGAAGAAACTCTCCCCGCAGGCCTCGCTCAAGATATCCGAAAACTCTCCCACGATCTCTCAAATGCTTTAGAGATCGTCGTCCAAACGTCCTATCTCCTTAGTACGGTTGGACTTAAGGAGCCCGCCACCGAATGGCTGCGCATGCTGGAGGATGGCGTCGCCCGCGCCCTCGACCTCAACAACGCTCTCCGAACCACGGTCCGCCAGCATTCTCCGCGACCTTAACTGGTTCATTTAGAACGGTTTGTCTTGGCCTACGCGTCTACCTTTGGCGCCGCCGCCGCCGGTTCCCCGCGTGAGCCACCCTGGACCGTAACTTCCTTCTCCCGCGTCACACGATCTCCCTTTGTTCCCGCAGCTTGCACCGCCAGTCGGGAGAGCTTCGCCGCATGCTGAACGAACAGCTTGTCTATCTGCTGGAGCAGCACCTTCGTTTGCGTCGCCTTCACCAGCACCTTGTCCGGCGCTCCGTCGTCCCATCCTTCTTCATCCACGGGAAATGCCGTAAGTAGCGCCACCGCAGGGTGATACGGCGCCGTCCGAGCCGCGCGAACCACCTCCGCACCGGCCGCGTCATTCTCCATCCGCATGTCCGTGATGACCATGTGGTACTCGTTCAGGCGGATCTTGGATCGTCCCTCTCGCGCGGACGCGGCCGTGTGAACGTCAAACCCGCTAATCTCAAGTACAGCCTTTAACGTCAGTAGCACCGTCACTTCATCATCAACCAGCAAAATACGTCGTTTCATGTTTTTCAAATCTCCAGACCAACATGGGAAATGCAGCGGTTTCGTGACGAAGCATCGCCGCGCAACCATCGTAGGATAGCAGTGGACATACATGGGCGAATGCTATACTCCTTCCTGCGGCACACTCCATAGGTGATCTTTCCGCACACCATCAACATCCAACACATGGCGTCTCTGAGTGAACGCTGTGGAGGCTTCTTATTCCCCCTATTGATAAGCGTACGGCGAAGTCCTTTATCCGAACGAACGAACGAATCCGTGCTAGAGAAGTGCGTGTAATCGACGAAAATGGCGAGCAGCTTGGCGTCATGGTGCCGTTTGAAGCCCTGAAGATGGCTCGCGAGCGCTCTCTCGACCTCGTCGAGATCTCCCCCAACGCCGTACCGCCCGTCTGCAAAATTCAGGACTACGGCAAGTTTCTCTATGAGAAAGATAAAAGCGATCGCGCGGCCCGCAAGAAGCAGAAAGTCATCACGATCAAAGAAGTGAAGTTCTCCGTCACGGTTGATGAGCATGACTATCAAACCAAGAAGAATCAGGCAGTTCGCTTCCTCGGTGATGGGGACAAGGTCAAAGCGTCGTTGCGGTTCAAGGGTCGCCAGATGGCCCACCGCGATCTCGGATACAAGATCATCAATCGCTTGATCCTTGATATCGGTGAGGCCGGAACCGTAGAGTTCATGCCGCGCATGGAGGGTACGACCCTTCACGCCATTCTCGCGCCATCAAAGAAGGCTGAACCCATCGTGAAGAAGCCCGCCGCTGCTCCCGCTCCGGAACAGGTCGGCGCAAAGGTCTGACACACAGAGCTCCTATCTGATCCACACAAGCCCCTCTTCGGAGGGGCTTGTTGCGTAAATCTCAGTGTTCTTGTACGTCCCCCGGCAGGACCCAACGTCCGCCACCCGCCTCCCGCTGTCGGCGCCCATCTCTGGTTCGCGCGAGATTAATCAGTTTCGCAGCAAAGATTGGGAGCGGAACGATCAACGGCAATGGCCGACCTTCCGCTGGTGGGTTCGGCGCCAGCGCGGTGCCAGATTGAATCGAGCACTTCGCGGAAGCATCGAGGATCGTGTGCGATTTCATGATCCCTTGTGAGCGAGTTTGCATGAGACACAGCGGGTTCGCTCTTGGACGCTATGGCAAAGTGGACGCCGTGCTGCGAAGCGCTTTTATCAGCTGCCGCTGAACTCCCGGCACACGGCACCTGCAGACCGTCCTTGCTCTCTGTCTATTGCGCCAGTGCGTACGATGACTACATGCAAGCATCGTCAGCATCGGGCATCGGAATACGCTGCTCGTTCATCCTGATCGCCCTCCCTTGCATGGCGCAGGATCTCAACCTGAGTCCGACGCGGCCCACCATCGCCAACAGTGCGACAATTCAGAGCGCAGGCGTTCTCCAGGTCGAGACCGGCTACGATGCCTACCCTCGCAGCGTGCCTGGTGACCAGCAAACCGTCGCAACGAACTTCTACTACACGCCGCTTTCGCGATTGCGGCTGGACTTCGGCTGGTCGCCCGTCGCTCTGCAGCAGCAGTCGCCGGGTCAAAACATCACCGGTGTGGGAACAATCCAGATCGGCGGCAAGATCGAGTTAAAAAACGAGAAGTACCACCGCCTCTTGCCCGGCCTTGCCGTTCAGTACGAAGCGGAACTGCCCACCGCGTCGCACGGGGTGCTAAGCAACTTCGGCCAGCAGGCAATTCTTCTTCTCAACCACCACTACGGCCGGAACGGCGACCTTGACGTCATCGTAAACGCCTCGCTGGTCCAATCTGATTGCCAGAAACTCTCGGGCTGCGACTACGGCGGACAGCAGTCGCTCGCCGTCAGCTACCACGTCCAGAAACAAACCCGGATCTACGCCGAGGTCTTCGGCCAGAACAACTCGGAGTCGAACACGCCGCCTGGCACCTACCTCTTCGCCGGCTTCTTCCACCAGTTCGGCGATGCCTTCGGCATCGATGGCGGCCTGCGTTTCGGCGTCAGCTCCCGTTCGGCCGGCATCGGCTCCACAGTCGGCCTCGTCTTCGGCAAGCGGTTGCGCGACATGAAAAGCAGCAGGAGATAAGACTGCCTTTGCACGGGAAGGCCACTGCCTGAGAGCACCCAAAGCTCCTGCGTAGATCTAGTGGCCGGCCCGCGATCCCAGCATGCATCCGACTCCGAAGGTCGTATGTCACCGCAGCGCCGTAGATGGCCTGTGGGCAGCCCCATCCCTAAACCTACGTATTTCATCACAGGGGCGACTCATCCGGCGTAGTGCCCCCCAATCAGCCCGGACTGGCGACTGCAGCCTAAATCCGCCTTATAAGGCCGCAGACTGGCGAACCCACGCAAGGCCGCCGAATACCACGAAATACGGGACTCTCCGCATCTCACGAGTACCTTAGTAACGTGACTTAGTTTATACTCTGCTATGTTATTGAATTGGTTGGACTTATCTCATTCTAGATCTTATGTTTGTTGCAGCTGAGTTGTCCAGCGAAATCTCAGAAGCACTCTACAACTAAAGGAGCATATCTCAAATGAAAACCATCGTCCGCGCCTCCGTCATCGCCCTCTTCCTCACCGGTTCCGCCGCCTACACCCAGATCAATGTTCATGCATCTTCAGTACTTACGACGAAGGTGAACTCTCGCCCGATTCCCATGTGCGCGCCCGATGATCCCTCTGCTTGTGGCATGCGATAGGGTACTGCGGGATAAGAAATCCAATTTTTTCCTTGCGACCACCTCTTGCCTCATCTAGTCTCATGGTCTAAGCCAAAGGCGGCGACCATGAACGACACATCTACCCAGCTTCTCTGCCTCTTTGAGACCATTTGTTGCATTGCAGCACTCGTTGGCTTGTTCCGATCTCGGCAAGTACGTCAATTTGCCGCATTTGGGATCCTGCTCTCGATACGCCTGCTCGGGGATTTTGTGTGCCTCGGGCTGTGGGAGGGTAGCAGTCGGTTCCTTGAACGGCATTTGGCCTACAAGCTCTATTTCTATACTTTTTGGTCATCCTTTGTTCTTGAGGCGGTAATCTCCGTCTGTGTGGTCCTGGGCATCTTCCGTCTCGCCATGGCTCCTTTACCAGGCCTGCAGAAACTGGGCATGCTCGTGTTTCGCTGGGCCGCCGCAATTTCAGTGGCGCTTGCCCTGATCATCTCCGCTAGCCCCCATGACTCCGGAAAACGCCTGATCCTTTCCTTCGTCATGCAGTTACAGCAAATATCGAGCGTTCTGACCCTCTGCCTCCTGCTATTCGTCTGCTTCGCAATACGCCCGATGGGTCTGAGTTTTAGAAGTCGCATCTTTGGGGTAAGCTTCGGTTTGGGTTTGATGTCGGCTTGCAATTTAGCAGCCGCAGCATGGATCTCACACAGTCCCCATCTGAACTCCATCATCAATCTCGTCTCGGGCATAACGGATTGCCTCACACTCTGCACGTGGTCAATCTACTTCAGCCTTCCCGAGCCCAAGCGCCGCATCATTGTCCTCCCGACCACCTCACCATTCCTTCGCTGGAACCAGATCTCTGAGGTTCTCGGCGACGAGCCCGGCTTCGTGGCCGTCGCCGGTATCCCACCCGAAGTCTTTGCACCGGCGGAGCTCGAGATTATGGCCCGTGCCTCGGCAAAGATGAAGCCAGCGTCTTCCGACTTCGAACCGCTGTCGAACGCCGTCACTCTAAACAGCTTGATCGCCTGACGCGAATCTCCGTAAGAGAGAACGCCCGCTTTTCAGAAGCGGGCGTTCTCTTTTGGCCGTCCCTCCGCGCAGAGCAAATAACATCCCCCTCGACGCCGCCTGCCTCTCGCCGCACGCATGAGTGGGGAACGACCTTGGAGAAGCGGTGAGCTAACCAGGCGAATAACCCGGCAGAGCCGCTCATCCATTGAACACTCAGGACGCCGACCAACCCCGTAAAAACAAAGAGGAGGCCGAATGGCCTCCTCTAAAAAAACGCCGACCGCCGTTACTCGCGTTCCGACCGCTTCCAATTGATCAGATCGCCCAGCGTCGTGCTGCTGCTGTTGTTGCTTGATGAAGAGGTGTTGCTGGCACCAGACTTGCCGGTACCGCGTTCCCGCTCCTTATAGCTCTCTACCTCGGTACGTGTCGCTTCTTCACCAACTGCCTTGATGCTGAGCCCAACCTTCTTCTCCTCAGGATTCATCTTGACGATTTTGAAGTCGTGCTCATCGCCCACATTGAGTGTCAGCGGTTGGTGATGCTCGTCCACAGCCTCAGAGACGTGGCAAAGGCCCTCAACACCCTCGGCAATCTCGATAAAGGCGCCGAACTGTGCCGTTCGTAGGACCTTGCCTTTGATCACATCGCCAACGCGGTGCTGAGCAAAGAACGTCTCCCACACATCAGGTTGCAATTGCTTCACGCCAAGGGACAAGCGGCGATTCTCCGGCTCAACGCCAAGCACAATCGCCTTGATCTTCTCACCCTTCTTCAGGACCTCCGATGGATGCTTGATCCGCTTCGTCCAGCTCAGGTTCGAGACGTGAACCAGGCCATCGATGCCGTCTTCGATCTCGATGAACGCACCGAAGTCAGTAAGGTTTCGGACCCGGCCTTCAATGACCGCGCCCACAGGGTACTTGTCTTCCAGCTGCTCCCAGGGATTATCCTGCAGCTGCTTCATGCCGAGCGAGATCCGTCGGTCGTTCGGATTGACGGAGAGGATGATCGTATCGACTTCATCTCCCGGCTTGACCATCTTCGAGGGATGCTTCATCCGCTTCGACCAGGTCATCTCCGAAACGTGCACCAGGCCTTCAATACCCTGCTCCAGCTCGACAAAGGCACCGTAGTCCGTGACGGAAAGGATGCGCCCGCGAACCTGCGCACCGATCGGATACCGCTCCGTTGCGTCCAGCCATGGATCCGGAGTCAGCTGCTTGAAGCCAAGCGAAACGCGCTGCTTGTCCTTGTCGAACTTCAGCACCTTCACCTGAATCTCGTCGCCAACGTTCACCAGATCGCGCGGATGCGTCAGCCGACCCCAGCTCATATCCGTAATGTGCAGCAGCCCATCCAGGCCACCCATATCCACAAACGCGCCGTAGTCAGTGAGGTTCTTGACCGTGCCTGTCAGGACCGAGCCCTCTTCTAGGGTCGCGAGCGTGACATCTTTCTTCGCGTTCTGATCCTCTTCGAGCAGCTCTTTGCGGCTGATTACCACGTTGCCGCGCTTCTTGTTCAGCTTGATGACCCGGACTTCAATCTCCGTGCCGATGTAGCCGTCCAGATTGCGAACCGGCCGAATCTCGACCTGCGATCCAGGCAGAAACGCCTTGATGCCGATATCAACCGTAAGGCCGCCCTTCACGCGGCTCAGAACCATGCCCTTCACGGGGGTCTTGGTATTGGCCGCCTCTTCCAGCTTGTCCCACACCTTGTGGCGCAAAGCCTTTTCGTAGCTAACGAGATAGCCACCCTCAGCCTCTTCGCGCTCCACAACGACCTCGACCTGGTCGCCCGGATTGAACTTCGAGACGCCATTCACGTCCAGCACCTGATCGAGCGGAATCAGACCCTCAGACTTCAGACCGATGTCGACGACAACATGCTTGTCTGTGATCTTGACCACAGTGCCGACAACAACGGCCTCTTCCTGCGTCAGGTTCTGGGCGGCGGCACTCTCGGCAGCCTGCTCACGATCGAAACTCGCAAGTGCTGCGGCAAAGTCAGCGGAGTCATAGTCCACATCGTCTTCCGCGCCCGCACTCAAAGAGTCGAGCTGCCCAGGGTTAGAGCCGTCTGCATGGGGTTCGACCGTGGCGTGCGCTTGGTCGGATGGAGCCGGCTGGTGGTTGGTGGAGTCATTCGACAGGGCATCCTGCTCTGTCGCTTCGGGCGCGAGGGTTTCGAGTTCGGTGTTCAGGGGTTTGCTCTCGGTGTGTTCAGGATTATGGTGGTCGACCATGATTGATGCGTGCTCCGGGACCCAAGATTCATTCTTGCGGCAACGTGTCGTCGGCAGATCGTCCGCCATCCCGGGAGGATGTCGTTTCAATCGGTCGTTTCATCGGCTTGTCGTCAGGAATGAGGTACTTCCAGCAGAGGAGCGGCTGCACTTGGGATCCCACACGCAGAAGCTCACTAGAAAGAGTATGCCGCAAAGCGCAATCCGTCAACTGGGGGATATCACCTTCGCTTGCCATGGCTTCCGCCAGGCCGACCGTATACTCGACCCATGGACAGACTCTGGACGCCATGGCGAGGCCCATACATCACCGGCAACCTCGCCGGCAGAAAGGGCGTTCCGGAGGCGCTTAGCGCGTGGCAAGGCGAAGATACTGGCTGCGTTTTCTGCAACATGCTGGCCTCCGTACACTGGGCGAAACAGGCTGGCATGCCCGCGGATGAGGCAGATCGCGCCGCCGGCATCCTCACGCTGCGGACCCACTGCTTCGTCTGCCTGAACGCCTTCCCGTACTCCTCCGGCCATCTGCTGATTTTGCCGTATTGTCACACATCCAGCCTTGCCGATCTCCCCCTGCACACGGCGAACGAACTCATCCTGCTGGCGCAACAGGCGGAAGGTTGGCTTCGCGAGGCCTACTCGCCGGACGGCCTGAACTTCGGCATGAACCTCGGCGAAGCGGCAGGTGCGGGCATCGCCGCGCACCTCCATCTGCACGCACTTCCGCGATGGACCGGCGACGGAAATTTCATGATGACCACGGCCGACACGCGTGTCCTGCCCGAAACCCCGGCCGACACATGGAATCGTCTACGCAGGATCATCGCAGCGAAGACAACCGGTCTTGAAATGCAAACATCTACACACAAATAGAAATTCTTTTCCTCTCGAGGACCTTATGGCAACTAGCACAACTTCTCCTGCCAACTCTGGGCTCTTTAGCCCTCTTGCAAAGCTCTCCGCATCTTCCAGACCCATCCGAAATCTACCAGCAGCAGCAGTAACCAAGTGTTTCCTGTCACCAAAGCTTCAGTTGATCAGCGAGCGCGAGGGTGAGGACGCCGTTCTCACTGGCGGAACCCGTTCGCTCCATCGCCGTCTCCTTGCTCTCAATCTGCAGGGTTCGGTCCGCTTGGGTCCATCAAAGACTGTCCCCACCTTGGCGCAGCCGCTGTCAGCCTAGTGTTTGGAATGATCGTTAGCTTGATTGACCGTTCCGCCACCCAAACTCGAGTCCACGGTGGTGGGCTGATAGTAGAGTCGCCTCAAAGTTCGTAATCTTCCATGTGCCCGAGGGCAGCTGGTGATAGATCCGCGTGTACCGGTACTCTCCGTCGATGGGGCGAATCTGGCTGGTCCCCTCCACTCGCGCTCGAACCGTCACAATCGCCACTTGGCCGACCAGCTTAATCTTCATGTCCTGCATGTCCAGCCGCGTCAGCACAAAGGTATGATTTCGCAACCGCGCCAGCTGCTGCACCTTCGTTGTAACCTGTCCGGTCATCGTGATTCCAACATAGTCGTCGGACATCATGTGATCCATCGTGGCGATGTCCCCGGTCAACTGCGCCGTTCGCCACTGCTGCTCCAGCACTTCAATCTGCCGTTTGACATCACGCTTCGCGTCCCATGCATGGGCAGACGCCGGCAACACCAAAAAGCAGACGAGCAAAAGCACGCAAACAGGAACGTGTGACGAGACCTGCGAACTGGGCGCGCGCCGAGGCATAGATTTACCCGGATACTAGACTCGTTCTCAGAAACTCGTCAAAGCCCCGTTCGGGGCATCGAGCTCCCACATCGGCGACGTCTCGCTCAGCAGATCGCCGAAAGATTCTCCACTTGCCGGTCCAGCATCAGCTGGTACAAGCCACCCACGGCAAACTGCTTGAAGTGTTCCGTAGCCCGATGCGCGGCCGCTGCCGCCTCATTGCGATACTGCTCATAGATCAGCACCGTCGACGGCTCACCTTCGACAAAATGCGGAACATAGAGCACACACCCAGGCTCCTTGCGCGAAGCCGCCGTCAACGCCTCAAGGATCTCGCGGATGCGAGGCACGTCCTTGTCGTGGAAGCGAAGACGAACCGTGAAGCTGATCATGAGACCTTCAAGCTGGAGTGAGCAATGACCAGTAGGATGCACGCAGGCGAAGCGTCACGCAGACAGAGTTTCAGAAAATGCCGGCAGGGTCATCGTCTGATCGCGATCCGGCCCGGTCGAGACCATGCCGATCTTCGCTCCAGACTCGTTCTCCAGAAATCGCAGGTACTCCTGCGCCAGCCCCGGCAGCTTGTCGAACTCGGTGATGCCCTCCGTCGAGCTGTTCCACCCCTTCAGCGTCGTATACATGGGCTCGATCGAATCAAATCCGCGCATATCGGCCGGAATCAGGTCCGTCAGCTTGCCGTTCACCCGATAGTGCGTGCACACCGGAATCTCCGCGCACTCATCCATCACATCCATCTTCGTCACCACCAGCCACTCCGTGCTGTTGATCATGTTCGAGTACCGCAGCAGCGGCAGATCGAGCCATCCGCAGCGCCGTGGCCGGCCCGTTACCGCGCCGTACTCCTGCCCACGCGCCCGCAGCAGATCCGCCGAGGAGTCATTGATCTCCGTCGGGAACGGCCCCTCTCCCACGCGCGTCACGTACGCCTTCGTCACTCCGATGACCGTGCCGATCTTCGTCGGCCCAACTCCCGTCCCGGTCACCGCACCGCCCGCCGTCGCCGACGAACTGGTCACAAACGGGTACGTCCCGTGGTCGATATCCAGCAGAGCGCCCTGCGCGCCCTCAAACATCACCTTCTGCCCGCTGTGGATCGCCTCATTCAGCAGCACCGCCGTATCCGTCACAAACGGTGCCAGTTGCTCCGCGGCCCGCGCGTAGTCCTCATACATCTGCTTCGGGTCGAGCGGCTCCGTCCCGAACAGCGCATGCGCGATCGTGTTCTTCTCATGGCACGCATTGTTAATATGTGTCCGCAGCAAAGAGGGGTTCAGCAGGTCCACCACCCGCAGTCCATTGCGATGCATCTTGTCTTCGTACGCCGGCCCGATGCCCCGGCTTGTCGTGCCGATCTTCGTGCGACCCGGCGCATTCTCCGCCGCCAGCTCGATCATCCGGTGATACGGCAGAATCACCTGCGCCCGGTTTGAGACAAACAGCTGCCCGTCAATCGGCAGACCCGCATCCTTCAACTTCCGGACCTCGCTTAGAAAGGCCATCGGGTCCAGCACCACCCCGTTCCCGATCACGCCCTTGCACTCCGGCCGCAGCACTCCGCATGGAATTAGCTGAAGAACGAACTTCTTGCCCGAGATGATGACCGTGTGACCGGCATTGTGACCACCGGCGTATCGAGCCACCACGTCGTAGTGGCCGGAAAGTACATCGACGATCTTGCCTTTGCCTTCATCGCCCCATTGGGCGCCAAGAATTACCGCTGATTTGCGCTGAGTCACGAGAGGGTTTTTGTCTCCGGGGGCGTACGGGTAGGACCTCTCCCAGAGGAGATCGTCCATGTCCAATTATACCGGGCGCCTCGTCTCGATTCCGCAGCGCCAGGGCAGCGGCCGACCCGGCCCAGTGCCAGGTCAGCCTCGCGCTTATCGATGCCAGTCGTGGTGGAATCCATGGTCTTCATGATCCCAGTGACCCTCATGGAACTGCCACCCGCGGTCATAGTGGTCATAGTGCGGATGCTCCCAGTACGCCCCCGCATACGGCGGCCGCGCCCATCGTCCGGGCACCCACAGACTGGTTGTTCGCCCAATTCCAGTAGCCCTCGTTCCACGCGTACTCCGGCCCCGGTGTCGGTGGCGGAACCTCATACCGCAGTGGTGGCGGCGTCCGCCCAATGTAAATTCCTACCTGCGATACCGCGGGCAGCGTGCAGGCACACGCAAACCCCGCAACGGCCGCCATCTGACTTACCTTCCTGCCAATCGTTCTAGTCATCATTCATCCTTTCAGTGGGTTCCAATTGCCTCGACTTCGCTTCTGCCGGTCCGCACCATCGACGGTCGCATCTGTATCAACGTGCATCTCGCACAAATGTTGTGGAGGTCTTACCCTTGCCCGAGTTGCCTGAGGTCGAAACCGTCGCAAACGGGGTTCACGAGCGCGTTCGCGGTCAGCGCATCACCGCCGTCTGGACCAGCGGCAAACCGCAGACCTTCAAGAGCCCCGAGAGCGTGATCGAAGAAGTCCTCACCGGCGCCACCATCGCCCAGGTCCGCCGCGTCGGCAAGACCATCGTCATGACGCTCGCTCCTCGCGAAGACGGTGATGAGGAGACCTCGCCTGCCGAGTTCCTCGTTCACCTCGGCATGACCGGCCGCCTGCTCGTCTCGCAGCCCGAGGTACCACTTCCACCGCACACCCACGCCGTCCTCACCCTCGCCGACACCCGCGAGATCCGCTTCGTCGACCCCCGCCGCTTCGGCCGCCTCTCCGTCCATCGTGAGGCCTACACCGGCCCCGGCGCCGAGCCGCTCACCATCGCCCCGGCCGACTTCGCCGCGCTCTTCCGCGGCCGCCGAACCCCCATTAAGGCCGCGCTCCTCAATCAGTCCCTGCTCCACGGCGTCGGCAACATCTACGCCGACGAAGCCCTCGTCCGCGCCGGCATCCGCCCCCGCCGCCGGGCCGCCCGCGTCACCCGCGCCGAACTCGAGCGCCTCCGCGTCGCGCTTGTCGACGTCCTCAAACGCGCCATCGAGCTCGGCGGCTCCTCCGTCTCAGACTATGTCGACGCCGAAGGCGTGGCCGGCTTCTTCCAGCTCGAACACCGCGTCTATGCCCGCGAGGGCCAGCCCTGCCGCATCTGCGCCACCCCCATCCGCAAGATCATCGTCGGCGGCCGCGGCACCCACTTCTGCCCCCACTGTCAAAAATAGCCCAGCACTCGCCTCTCCAGACGTCAGCAGATCCCGGTTAAGGGGTCACCGTACTCGTTCCGCCGCCTGCGTCCCGCTCTGAGGCACACCCCGCCATCAGCTCCGCCTGCGGAATCGTCACCAGCCTGCCATGCGGGAGATACCGTATCCGCACCATCGAGTCGCCGTTCCCCGGAGTCTGCACCGTCAGAACCACCTCCCGCTCCGGATCCCCATGCCAAAGCGACCACGCCATCAGCGTCTGCCCATCCCGCAGACCCGCGCGATACGCCGCCGACTCCGGATCCACGTCGTGCAGCAGCGCCCCGCGAACCAGCTCCGCCGTAGGTACCCCCAACGCAAACGTCCACACCTGCTGCGCCTCAAATCTCACGCACGGACCCAGACTCGCCGGCAGCGGTACCACCCCACCCTCGTCCACAAAGCCACGCAGTCGGCGAACCGTCTCCGCATCCACATATCGCCCGGCCGTGCTGAAGATCCGCTCCGCCGTCAGCGGCAAAGCATGGTCCGCGAGCAGCGCCCGCATCAAGTCATCAAGCGAAGCCCGTCCACCCACCCTTCCCGTCGTCTGCAGCTCAATCTGCGCATTCAACCAGAGCGCAATCATCGCTCCCCGCAGGTACGGCTCACGGTAGCGCGTCTCGTCATCATCCAGCACCTCCGCGGCGCCGCCCTGCGTTGAGCTCGGCGAGATCTGGTAGTCCCGCAGAATCGCGTTCAGCCGCTTCAGGTATTCCGCCCGGTCCAGCAGCCGGCTGCGTTCCAGCATCACGTCCTGGTAGTAGGTCGTAAATCCCTCAACAAACCACCCCAGCCTCTGCGTATCCGCCACCGCTCCCAGGCTCGTCGGGTTCCACGCGTGGAACGCCTCATGCGCGAACAGCGACTCCGTCTCCGCCCCAAAGTGCTCGCCCGGCGCCAGGTACAGACTGAACGCATGCGTGAACGCCGACCCGCCACCGCCCGACGTACCCATCTCGAACGGCGCCAGCACCACCGCGTACCAGGGCGGCGCGGGCGTCTGCCAGAACGTCCGTTCTTCCCGGAGGATCTCGTGCACCTTCAGGGCCAGCTCCTGTTCAGAGAAGCTCCATCGCCCCGCCACCGCCAGCAGCACCGGTCCGCCCATCACCGTGATCTGCCGCGTAGAAAGCTCGCCGGCCACAAAGAGCGCGTTCGCCACCTCACTCCACGTCCCGGTCATCACCTGGTGCGCCTGCGTCCCAAAGCTCGTAACGATTGTTTGCCCTGCAGGCACATGCAGAAAGTCGATCGTCACCTGCACCGCCGCGCCGCCATCCATCCTCGGCGCCACCAGCCCGTTCTCCCCATTAAACTCCACCAGCTCCGGCCGGATCAGCACCCGATGCCGCTCGCTGCTGCGAAACGCTCCCGTCCAGTCCTGCAAGAGGTCATACTCCAGCCGCATCGTCGTTCCCGGCTTCGCCCGCAGCAGAAAGCGCGATGGCTTTCCCGCGGGCTCGAGCGACACCTCACTGCCCGTAATCTTTAGCCCTTCTATCGCCCGCTCGAGATCCCGCGCATCCGCCCACCGCGAAGGCAGCTCCACAAATTCCGTGCCGCTCGCGGGACTTGAGGTCTCAAGCGACACATGCACTCGTCCCGCCGTCCCAAAGTCAAACCGGTACGCCAGCCGACGCATCGGCTCCGGCCGCGCGTCCACGGCGTGGCCCTGCACCCGCCCGGCACCGGCCGCGCCGCACAGCAAACCCAACGACAGACACAGGAACACAAAGCGCTTCAGGCAAAACAAGTGAGGATCCAAACTCGGGACGCGTCCGTGGCCAGTCTGCGCCATCTCCGGTACCCCGCAGCTTTGAGTCTATGGAACAAAGCAGGGCCCACCGGCAAACAGCAAACAGTCACGCCACACCGCAGGTGTCCTGCACAGGTTACGACGTTACCCTTCCGATACGTTGCCTCACCCCTGTCCGTGTCCCCGCAGCCGCTCTACAGCTCTACTGCAACCCGGCCGCCCGCTCCGCCGTAATCGCCGCACCTACCAGCCGGGCCGGCGGCTCATCTTTCACAATCTCTACCGAGTAGCTCTGCAGCGGACTCATCTTCACCATCTGCTGGATGTAGTCGCGCAACATCGCCAGGTCCACAAACCGCGCGTTGAAGCCCGTCAGGAAGAACTTGCCCGCACCCTCCTGGTGAATGCTTGTCGCTGTCGCCGCCGCCAGCGCCTTGTGCCACAGCCGCTTGAAGTCCAGGCATCGCGCATCGCTCGGCTGGCCGTTCGGCAGCATCTTCTTCGCCGCCTCAAACACCTCCTCCGGCTCCATATCCAGAAACCGCAGCCGCATCGCGCGATGCCCCATGATCCCTTCCATGTGGCCGCGCCCGCCGCACCCGCAGAAGCGCTCCTTATCGTCCAGCGTCACCACCGAGTGACCGCCTTCCCACACCCCAGGCGCAAACGGGTATCGCCCATACCCGATTCCCACTCCCAGTGTCCACACCCGGATAATGCTGTCCAGCTTGCCATGCGCCGCCGCCAGCCCTGCCGCCACACCGTCTGCATCGTTCAGCACCGTCACCGGCGCGTCCATGCCATGCGCCCGCAGCTGAATCTGCAGCAGCTCGGCGATCCGCGCGCCCTTCAGCTGCGGCAGGTTCGGCGACTCCTCCACCACACCATTCCGGATCAGCCCCGGCAGCGCCACGCCAATCGCGCTGATATCCTTCGCGCCCGCCGCAACCTGCCTCACCTGCTCACAGATCGTCTCCACCAGCAGATCCGTATGCAGCTCAACCAGCGCCCCCTCATCATCCTTGTCCACGGGAAACGCTAAAGGGGTTCCCTGCAGCGTGTGATCAATCACAATCCCGCAGAGGATTCGCTCCGAAAGTATGACGCCAATGGTCTTTGCCATGTTCCAAACCCTGCCTTCAGGCGCCGCAATGGTGCCCGTTCTCTTGGCTGCCGGGCTATTCGAACTTGCTCACCCGGTTCAACCCATTGAACGCCGCAACTTTATAACATTCGGCGAGTGTTGGGTAGTTGAACACCGTATCGACAAAATAGTCCAGCTTTCCACCCAGTGCCATCACCGCCTGCCCAATGTGCAGCAGCTCACTCGCGCCCTCGCCAATAATGTGAACTCCCAGAATGGTGTGGTTCTGGCGATGGAAGATCAGCTTCAGCCGCCCCGTCGTATCCCCGCGGATCTGTCCGCGCGCAATCTCCCGGTAGTACGCCACCCCGACCTCATACGGAACATCTTCTTCTGTCAGCTGCTCCTCGGTCTTGCCGAGAAAACTGATCTCCGGAATCGTCCAGATGCCGTACGGATAGAAACTCGGGTTCGACAGGATCGTCTCGTCGCCAAACGCCCGCGCCGCCGCCACCCGGCCCTGCTCCATCGAGACCGACGCGAGTGACGGAAACCCGATCACATCGCCCACCGCAAAGATCGACGGCACCTTCGTCCGGAAATCCTTGTCCACCGGAATCCGCCCGCGCGAGTCGGACTCGACACCGACTGTATTCAGGGCCAGCTCGTCGACATTGCCCTGCCGCCCCACCGCATACAGCAGTGCGTCGCCCTGTACCTTCTTCTTCGACTCCAGGTTCGCGACCACCGTGCCGTCCGGCATCTCCTCGACGGACTCCACCTCTTCGTTCAGCCGCATCGTCACCCGCGAGTCCCGCAGGTGGTAGCTCAGCGCCTCCACAATCTCCTGGTCGGCAAACTCCAAAAGCCGCGGCCGCCGCTCGATCAGTGTCACCCGCACCCCCAGCGCGGCAAACATGCACGTGTACTCCACCCCGATCACGCCGCCGCCCACTACGATCATGGTCTTCGGCAGATTCTTCAGCTCCAGGATCAGATCCGAGTTCACAATCGAGTGCCCGTTGATCGGCACCTTGTCCGACGTCGCCGGCTTCGTTCCCGTGCCGATAATAATGGCCTTCGACTCGTACGTCGTCGATCCACGCGAGTTCGTCACTTTCACATGCGTCGCATCTTCAAACGATGCCGTGCCCACCAGCATCTCGATGTTGTTGCGCGAAAGCTGCGCCTCCGTCACATCAATCTCGGTCTTGATCACATGCTGCACCCGGAACGCCAGGTCCGCCATCGTGATCCGTTCCTTCACCCGGTAGTTCATCCCGTAGATCGACTTGTAGTTGTAGCCGGAGAGATGCAGCACCGCCTCGCGCATGGTCTTCGAGGGAATCGTGCCGGTATTAATGCACGCGCCGCCCACCACCTCGCGCATCTCCACCAGCGCAACCTTCTTGCCCAGCTTGGCACCATAAATCGCGGCTCTCTGCCCTGCCGGACCGGAACCGATAACAATCAGATCGTAGACACTGCTCATGCGCGGGTACGTTCTTCCCTTATGCCGTCTATGGCCGCGGTCTGCTCTTCGCCGCGGCGAGCCTGGTCAGGACGATTTGTCTCTGCTGAAAACCGAACAAAAACGTCAGACAACCTAATGATACCGCTCGCAACGCAATGCGGGAACGTACACTGACGCCCGTGATCCAGTACGCCATTACAGACCGGCAAATCTTTCCGGGCGATGAACGTCACCGGCAGCGCCTTCTGCTCATCCAGGCCCGCCATCTGGCCGTCAACAAAATCGACTTCCTCCAGCTTCGTGAAAAAGACCTGCCACCCGCCAATCTGCTCGCCCTCGCCGCAGCTCTTCGCGCCGTCCTGCCCCTCGGCTCTAAACCCCGCGTCCTCTTGAGCTCAGATCTCTCCATCGCCCTCGAAGCCCAGGCCGACGGCCTCCACCTCCCCGGCGGCCGCACCCCGGCTGACCTCTCCACCACCCTCGCCGCCGCCCGCGACGCCTTCGCCAAAGCCGGCCGCCCCAACCCCACCCTCAGCGTCAGCGCCCACTCCGTCGACGACGTCCTCGCCGCCCGCAACGCCCGTGCCGACCTCATCCTCTTCGGCCCCATCTTCGAAAAACGCGTCCACTCCACCCCCATCCAGCCCGGCCTCGGCCTCACCACCCTCATCGCCGCCGTCCGAGCCGCCCACCCCACGCCCATCCTCGCCCTCGGCGGCATCACCCCCAGCACCATCCCCGCCTGCCTCGCCGCCGGAGCCGCTGGCGTCGCCGCTATCCGCCTCTTCCTTCCGTCAACAGACTCCGCCCTCGCGCACACCCTCCTGAACCGGGACGGACATGAGAAAATAACTCCAGGGCCATGCTGATTACCCCGTTCGATCTCGCCAAAGAACCCCTCTCTATCGACCAGACTCTGCCCGCCGGAGCCATGGAGTACACCCCGGACGTCCTCCAGTCCGGGCCGCTCACCATCGCCGGCCAGGCCGATCTCCTGCTCGAGCACCACGGCCACAAGGAAGTCGTCGAAGACATTCGCCTCCGCGCCCGCTACGAGGGCGACTTCACCCTGCTCTGCGCCCGCTGCCTCGATCCCGTTCCCGAGCGCCTCACCGGCGACTTCGACCTCATCTTCCGCCCCGAAGCCGCCGATAGTGACTCCGGCGAGCGATCCATCTCGGAAGAAGAGACCGAGATCGGGTACTATGAAGAGCGCGGGCTCGTGCTGGAAGATGTTGTGCGCGAGCAGGTGCTGCTCTCCTTGCCAAACCGGACGCTCTGCGGACCGGACTGTAAAGGGCTCTGTCAGCACTGTGGCACCAATCTGAATACGGCGACATGCGACTGTGGCAAGGCTCCGGCTGATCCACGGTGGAGTGCGCTTGCCGGTCTCGCTGGCAAGCTTGGCTCCTGAACGCAAACACCCGCACACTTTAGAACCTTCGCAACACCGCACCATTCGCATGACCTTGATCTTCGATCCGTACGATCTGTTCTGCCAGTGCTCAGGCCCGGCAGACTCCCGAAAGAGAGACCGCAATGCCTAATCCGAAACGACGCCACTCCAAGCAGCGCACCGCCAAGCGCCGCAGCCACGACTTCCTCACCCCCACCGGTGTCTCCGAGTGCCCGAACTGCAAGGAGCGTAAGCTGCCTCATCGTGCCTGCCGCAACTGCGGCGAGTACAAGGGCCGTGCCGTCCTGGCCGCGAAGGAAGCAAGCTAACTCTACCCACTCGAAGAGATCCGCCAGCACCTGATGCCTCTAGACATCGTCGTCGATGGAATGGGTTCCGATAAGGCCCCCGAATCTGAGATTCGCGGGGCCATTGCCGCGTGCCGCACCCTCGAGGTACGCGTTCTGCTCGTCGGCCTCGAATCTCGCCTTCAACCCGCGCTCAAGCAGGCACTTGAAGGCGAGCGTCTGCCCATCGAAGTCGTTCCCGCCGCCGAGTGGATCAGCATGGACGACAAGGCGGCCCAGTCCGTCCGTACCAAGCGCGACTCCAGCATGCGTGTCGGCCTCAAGCTCGTCCGCGAGGGCAAGGCCGCCGGCTTCTTCACCGCCGGCAACACCGGCGCTGCCATGGCCACCGCCAAGATGGTCCTCGGCATGCTCTCCGGCGTCGATCGCCCCGCCCTCGCCGCCACCCTGCCCACCACCAACGGCAACCCCTCGCTCCTGCTCGACGTCGGCGCCAACGTCGACTCGAACCCCGAAAACCTCGTCCAGTTCGCTCTTATGGGCAACATCTACGCCTGCAACCTCCTTCGCATCGCCACCCCCCGCGTCGGTCTGCTCTCGATCGGCGAAGAAGACTCCAAGGGCAACGCCCAGACCCGCGACACCCTCCCGCTCCTCCGCCAGGCCGCCCTTCATTGCATCGGCAACGTCGAAGGCCGCGACCTCTTCAACGGCCACGCTGACGTCGTCGTCTGCGACGGCTTTGTCGGCAACGTCGCCCTCAAAGCCAGCGAGGGCCTGGCCAAGCTCGTCAGCTCCTCCCTCCGCGAAAGCCTCCGCTCCACCGTCACCTCGCAGCTCGGCGCCCTTCTCTCGCAAGGCGCCTTCAAGAGCTTCAAAAAGCGCCTCGACTACACGGAATACGGCGGCGCCCCTTTGCTCGGCGTCCGCGGCGCCTGCATCATTGGCCACGGCTCCTCTGACGCCAACGCCGTCATGAACGGCATCCGCGTCACCGCCGAGTTCGCCCACGCCGAGGTCAACGCCGGCATCGAAGCCGCCATGCGAGCCCGCAAACAGCAACTCGCGCAGCTCGCCGAAGCCATCCCCGCCACCGCACCGGACGCTTAAGCCGAACGTCTCCGTGGCTGCGCCAGCACCAGCCCCCGCGGCGTCGGCAGCAACAGAATCGAAAGCAGCCCCTCCCGCTCCATCTTAAGTGCCGCCTCCCGCACCGTCTTCAGGTGCGAGCTCGCATCATGAATTACGATCAGCCCGTTCGGGTTCATCTGCGGCAGAAATCGCTTCACCTCCGCCTCCCGCAGCTCCGGGTCCGAGTCCGAAAACAGCAGATCGATCGTCCCCTCTACCTTCATCTCGAGCGAGCTCTCATTCCGCAGGTCCATCCATCGCAGCAGCGACGATCCCGCCAGGCGCTTCGTCGCCTTCGCATACACCACCGGATCGAACTCGCACGAAATCACCCTCCCACGCCCGTTCCGCTCGAGCCCGCGCGCAATCCACTCGGTCGACACCCCCAGAAACGACCCCGTCTCCAGCACCAGCTCCGGCTTCAGCGCCGTCACCAGCGTTGCCAGCAGCTCCAGCACCTCCACCTCCGCCGTCATCGAGTCAATCATCGACCAGCGTTCCGGGTGCGCGCACTCCGCCGTCGCCCGGTGGTACTCCGGCAGCAGCGCGCCCGCCGCGCGCTCGTGCTGCAGCATCACCTTGTGCTCCTGCTTCAGCTTCTTGCCAAACAATCCCATCGCGCTCAAGTGTATCGCCCCAGTCCGCACGCACCCGCACCCATCCCGCATCTGTCCTAACAGCGCTGGGAGACTACCATGAGCAAGGGCTGGACCGTACACGACATGCCTCGGCAGGACGGCCGCCGCGCCATTATCACCGGCGGCAATAGCGGCCTCGGCTACAGCACCGCCGTCGAGCTCGCCCGCCACGGGGCCACCGTCGTCCTCGCCTGCCGCGACCAGGCGCGCGGAGACCAGGCCGCCCTCTCCCTCCGCAACGAAGTTCCCGGCGCGACCGTCGAAGTCGCCCTGCTCGATCTCGCCTCCCTCGCCTCCGTTCACCGCTTCGCCGCAGACGAGCTCGCCCGCCCCGAGCCCCTCGATCTCCTCATCAACAACGCCGGCATCATGGCGCCACCCCAACGCCGCGAGACCGCGGACGGCTTCGAGCAGCAGTTCGGCACCAACGTCCTCGGCCACTTCGCCCTCACCGGCCTGCTCCTTCCCAAGCTCCAGGCCCGTGCCGCCAAGGTCGACGCCACCGGCGGCCTCGTCGAGGGCGAGCACGTCCCGCCGCGCATCGTCTCCCTCTCCTCCGTCGCGCACCGCCGCGGCAAACTTCACTTCGACGACCTGCAGTTCACCCACCGCTACTCACCCCTGGGCGCCTACCAGCAGTCCAAACTTGCCGACCTCATGCTCGCCATCGAGCTCGACCGTCGCCTTCGCGCCGCCGGTTCCACCATCCTCAGCGTCGCCGCCCATCCCGGCCTCGCCAACACCAACCTCTTCCTCACCAAAGAGCATCAAGGCGTCGAGCGCAGCGCCCGTCAGCTCCTCAGCCACATCCTCGAGCGCTTCTTCCAGTCTTCAAACCAGGGTGCCATCCCCACCCTCTTCGCCGCCACTGCCCCCGGCGCCATGCCCGGCGGCTACTACGGCCCGCAGAGCTTTTTTGAGCTGCGCGGCGGCGGCGCACTTCCCGCAAAGATCGCTCCACAGGCTCACCTCGAAGCCGACGCCGCTCGCCTCTGGGCAGTCTGCGAAGACCTCACCAACGTCCGATATTTGTAACAGAATGTGATCGCAGCCAGCTCGCGCCGCGCAGTTTCACCAGACGATCGTCGCCACCGCATGCCCGGCCAGCACCACCGGCAACACCCGCTTTCCCTCCCTCACCGCAAATCTCTTCTCTGTATCTTCCTCGTTCGCCACCACCAGCACCACGCGTCCATCCGGCCGCTCAAACGCAACATCCGCAATCCCCACGACCTCATCCGACCCCACCCGCACCGACCCCGGCGGCACAAACGTCGACACCTGCGCCACCGCATGGAACGCAATATTCGGCGTCACCGCATCCTTGTTAATCGTGATCGCCCCCTGGCACACCGGACATCCGCCATCGTTCGTATGCGGCCCAAAGTGCGGATCCGCCGCCAGATTCCACAGCAGCACGCTTCGGCTCCAGTTCCGCATCGCCCCGATCACCACGCGCGAAACCGGCTCCGCAATCGGCTTCAACACGCCAGGCCTGGGATCCTCAACCGTCATCTGCTCCGTGAAGTAGAGGTTCTTCCCCGGAAACGCATCATGCACCTTCGACATCGCATCGATCGTCCCCAGGTACAGATGAAATCCCGAGCCATCCACATACCGTGCCGCCTCCGCATCGCCCAGCACCGCCATCGGATACTCCGGATGATCGCAGTTGTGATCGAACACAACGATCTTCGTCGTGCCCCCCGCCCTCGCGAGCGCCGGCCCCAGCGCACTCTTGATGAACATAGCCTGCTCCGCCGCCGTCATCGCCAGGCTCGGCGTATTCCTGTCGCTCTCCGGCTCGTTCTGCACCGTGATCGCCTCGATCGGAATCCCCTGCGCCCGCATCGCTTCGAGATACCGCACAAAATACTGCGCGTACACAGCGTAAAACTCCGGCTTCAGACTCCCGCCCTTCGCACTCCCGTTCGTCTTCATCCACGAGGGCGCGGTCCACGGCGACGCCAGAATCTTCACCCTCGGATTGATCGCCAACACCTCCCGCATCACCGGCACCACATCCCTCAGGTCTGGCCCCAGGTCGAAGTGCGCCAGCGTCACGTCCTGCTCGCCCACCGGCATGTCGTCATACGTAAACACCCGCTCGTTCATGTCTGAGGCCCCAACGCTAAGCCGCAGGTAGCTCGTCGCAATGGCATCGCCTCCAGTCCCGAACAATCGCTGCAGCACCGCCGCCCGCGCCGGAGCGCTCATCTTCATCAGCAGTTCCGCACTCCCACCCGTCATCGCAAATCCGAACCCGTCGATCGTCTGCATGCGCTGCTTCGGATCGATCGTGATCGTCGCCGCTCCCGCATCCACCCTGCCCGCCTTCAGCTCCGGCTGCACCGCCATCAGCGATGCACGATCCGCCGTCGTCAGATACATCGTCGCCGTCCTCCGCTGCGCCGCACCACCTGCGGCAAACAGCAACGCACCACCGGCCACAGCTAGAGCTCTCCATCCGTTTCGCATCCTTCCTCTGATGCTTCCCTGACGTCCCACCGGCCACCACGCTGTATCGAGACCCCATCCCGCAGTACCATAACGAAAGGACATCTCCCCCGCGAGCCAGCTGTGCCAGACTCCGCTTCATCCACACTCTTCGACGTCGCCATCGTCGGCGCCGGTCCCGCAGGCTCCACCGCAGCAGCAAAGCTCGGCGACGCCGGCCTCCGCGTCCTTCTGCTCGAAAAAGCCAAAGCCTTCCCGCGCGAGAAACCCTGTGGCGGCGGCATCACCGCCCGCGCCCTCACCCGCCTTCCCTTCACCCGCGATCTCCTCCGCGAAGTCTCCGTCAATGCCCTCGCCAGGATGTACGTCGAAAGCCCGGATCAAACCGGCTTCGAGTACAGCGACCCCAACGGCGACCCCATCCTCTACCTCGTCCGCCGCATCGAGTGGGACGCCGCCCTCTTCCGCCGCGCCAGCTCCCGCGTCACCGAGCTCGCCATGAGCGCAACCGTAACCGGAATGGTTACCGATGCCGAAGGCGTCACGCTCACCTGTGCCGACGCCCGCACCTTCCGCGCCCGCGTCGTCCTCGGCGCCGACAGCGCCAACTCCGTCATCGCCCGCCTCAGCGGCCTCCGCACCGGTGAGGTCCACGGCCAGTTCGCCGTCGACATGATGGAAGAAACTCCTTATACCGAGCTGGACACCCCTCACCGCGACCGAGTCACCCTTCTCCTCAGCCTTCCTTCAAGCTACGGCTACGGTTACATATTTCCCAAGCAGGACCACATCAATCTCGGCTTCGGCTCCGGACCGGACTACTTCGTCGAGCACGTCCGCGGCCGCGCCAAACAGCACCACCTCGGCTTCGTCGAGCAGATGAAGCAGCGCGGCTTCGCAACCGGCGAGAGCCACCCGGAAAACTACCGCGCCTTTCCCATCCCCATCTCCGGCCCGCTCGATCGCACCCAGACCGACCGCGTCCTGCTCGCCGGAGACGCCGCCGGCATGGTCAACGCCTTCTCCGCCGAAGGCATCTACTTCGCCATGGTCTCAGGCGATCTCGCCGCCGATGCCATCCTCGCCGCCCACCGCGCCAGCCGCTTCGACGCCCGCCAGCTGAGCAGTTATCAACAAGCCTGGGAGCAGGAGATCGGCGGCGAACTCCGCCACTCCGTCGAGATCCAGCGCCGCCTCTTTACCGAGCCCGGCCGCGTCAACTCCCTCGTCCGCCGCGCCACCGCCGACCCGGAGCTCAAGCGCCTGCTCTGCGGCTACGCCATGGGCTTCAGCACCTACGAGCAGCTCCGCTCCCACATGGCCCGCGTCGTCATGCCACAGTGGGTCTGGGGCAAAGTCAAAAGCAAAGCCCGCGCCCTCGTCGGCGCCTGAGTACTACTGTGACGGTGGCTTAGCGCAGCCCCGTGAGACAGCCTGCTGCCAGACAGAAGATTCGTCAGTCGCATAAAACACCGGTTCCATCGCCTTGTGCTCCATTACGTCCGGCACGCCATGGACGACGACCACTTGGTAAGAAGGATACGAAGTTGCGCTAGGGAACACCCCGCCACAGGTTTCCCCTGTAACTTTCTGGAGGATGTGCTTCCTGCCGTCTCTTAAGGTGAACTGCGCTCTGCCGCCCGAGGGCAAAATGTAATAACTCATCGAGAGCGAAACCTCGCTCCGTTTCAGACCCTGCGGAAGTGAGATCCATCTCGGCAATCGTGATTGCGGGGACAGCTCAAAGGTAGACTCTGGAAGGTAGCGACAACCGAGTTGACAGATAATCGTGAGTCCCGCTAGCAGCAGCGGGACGTAAAACACAAATCTACGATCAGACCGGTTAGAAGATAGTGTCACCGCCCTGCCACGCGCACCAGCACCAGCGCATTCGGCTCCATCATCAACGTCATCGCCCCGTCCTTCAGCACCGTCACCTCCGCCGGCGGCAGCGCCGTCTTCTTATTCATCGTCTCCACCTGCTCCGGCGTCGGATACTGCGGCTTCCCCATCGCCGCATACACCGGCAACACATTGCCATGCTCGTTATCGACGCGATCGATCGTCACCTTGGCATTTGACGGCACACCCTTGAACGCCAGCACCATCGTCTTCGACCTCGCATGTAGCACCGAACTCGGCTGCCCATTCGGCGCTGGATCCACGATGTTCCACGCCGCAATCGCCAGCGAGCCATCCACCTGCTTCGTCACTAGCACGTCCTTCGACTCACTAGCGTAGCGTCGGTCCCCCAATTGATGCAGCAACCCGAAGTCATAAAAGCTAGGCTTGTTAATCCCGTACATCGCCCGCAACCCAAAGTCCCCGCGAAACGGCCGCTCCGACGGCCCACCCTCCTCAAACACATCCGAGAACGTCCAGAAGCTCATCATGTCCACCGCGCCATCACACTGCCGAATCGTATCCGCCAGCGCCGGCCCCACATACGTCGTATCCCGCGCCTCACTCTGGCCCTGCACATTCCACTCCGTCCAGAACAGCGGCAGATCCGCACGCCCCGCAGCCTTCATCTGCCCGCGGACTTTATTGATGGCCAGCGCCACCCGCTCATCCGGCGGCGTATCCCGCGGCACACTCTTGTCGTCCGGGAAAATGTTGTCGATCTCCTCATCCGCATAGCCGTGGCTAGAGATAAAGTCCACCGGCACATGGTGCTCCTTCACATAGGCAAGAAAGATATCCACCCACTGCGCCGCCGCCGTCGCCGGCCCACCCACGCGCAGCCGCGGACTCACAGCCTTCAGATCGCGCGCCGTATGCTCGTACAGCTCGAAATAACTTTTATCCCGCGGAATCCCACCCCAGAAATCAATGTTCGGCTCATTCCACACCTCGAAGTACCACGTCGCCACCTCGTCCGCGCCATACCGCGCCACCAGGTGCTTCGCAAACGCCGTCATCAGCGCATCCCACGCTGCCATCGACTTCGGCGGTGACACATTCTGCTTGTACCAGAACGGATGCAGCGCATCCGGATTGAACGCCAGCTTCTTCGGCATGAAGCTGATCTCCACCATCGGCTTCACCTGGTTCTTCAGCAAACCGTCGTAGATCTGGTCCACATAGCTGAAGTTATAGATCGCATTCCCATGCTCGTCCTCGGTGTACACGCCGTTCTCATCCAGCAGAATCCCATGCGCCCGCACATACTTGAAATCCGTAATCGCATGCACCGCCCGCAGGTCCTCGCGATAGCTCTCCCGCAATGCCAGGTTCGCCCGCCCCGATCCAAACATCTCCTCCCAGAAATGTGGAAAGCTCGTCGTCGGCGCACCCGCATCAATCGCCACCCGCTCCTGCGCTCTACCGGCACCACTTCCACACAGCGTAGCTAACACTACCGCAGCTACAGAAAGCCTCCCGCGCGACATCCACACCATAGATCACCTCTGGTTACAAATGGAGAGACCCGGTCATCTCGCGCCGGGTCTCCTTCTCTCTTCTTGCTGACAGAACGCCTACGCCTTCCCCGCCAGCTGCCGCAGAACATACTGCAATATCCCGCCATGCTGGTAGTACAGGATCTCCTGCGGCGTGTCGATCCGCACCCGCACGTTGAACTCTTTTGTCTTGCCCAGGTCCGACTCCGCTACCACCGTCAGCAGCTTGCCATCGGCAAACTTCCCGTCGAGCATCGCCTTCAGCGCCCCCGGCTTGTCCCCCAGCGAGAACACCTCTTCCCCCGTCAGCAGCAGCGAGTCCACCGTCTGCCCAGGCAAAAACTCGAGCGGCAGAATCCCCATCCCCACCAGGTTCGAACGATGGATCCGCTCATAGCTCTCCGCAATCACGAACCGAATGCCCAGCAGCCGCGGTCCCTTCGCCGCCCAGTCGCGCGACGATCCCGACCCGTACTCCTTGCCCGCCAGAATCGCCAGCGGCGTCCCTCGCTGCGCATACGCCACACTCGCGTCATAGATCGACATCGGCAGATCCTCGGGCAGCAGCCGCGTCACGCCACCCTCCGTCCCCGGTGCCAGCTTGTTCCGCAGCCGCACATTCGCAAATGTCCCGCGCACCATCACCTCGTGGTTCCCGCGCCGCGAGCCATAGCTGTTGAACTCGTTCGTCTTCACCCCATGCTCCAGCAGATATTTGCCCGCCGGCCCATTCTGTTTAATCGAGCCTGCCGGCGAAATATGATCCGTCGTCACCGAGTCGCCCAGCACCGCCAGCACCCGCGCACCATGAATATCCTTCACCTCGTCCGGTATCGCCGGCATGCCATCAAAGTACGGCGCCTTGCGAATATAGGTCGAGTCCGCCTCCCATCCATACGTATTGCCCGAAGGGAACTGCAGCTGCTGCCAGTTGCCATCGCCCTCACTCACGCCGCCATACTGGTCCAGAAACATCTGCGGATCGATGCACGAGTGCACCATCGCCGCCACCTCCGCCTGCGTCGGCCAGATGTCCTTCAGGAACACCGGCTGCCCCTGCCGTCCGCTGCCCAGCGGCTGCGTCTGAAAGTCATGCTCAATGTGCCCCGCCAGCGCATACGCCACCACCAGCGGCGGGCTCATCAGGTAGTTCGCCCGCACCTCGGGCGATATGCGCCCTTCAAAGTTACGATTTCCACTCAGCACACTCACCGCCACCAGCTCGTGCTCTTCAATCGCCTTTGACACATCGGTCGGCAGCGGTCCCGAGTTCCCGATGCACGTCGTGCACCCATACCCCACCACCTGGAATCGCAGCGCATCAAGAAACGGCAGCAGCCCTGCCCGTGTGTAGTAGTCCGTCACCACGCGGCTCCCCGGCGCGAGCGAGGTCTTCACCCACGGCGGCGTCCGCAGTCCCGCCTCCACCGCCTTCTTCGCCAGCAGACCCGCCGCCATCATCACGTACGGGTTTGACGTGTTCGTGCACGAGGTGATCGCCGCAATCACAATCGAGCCATCCCGCAGATACGGATCCGGATCAATCCCAAACCGCTGCTGCACACTCGTAATCGGCTCTGCAAGCGCCGCGCGCTTCACCGGCGCGGGCGAGTCATCATGCGTCGATGCGATCACCTGCACGTACTCCGGAGCCACTGGTGCAGCCGTTCCCAGCGTGCTCGTCACGTCACCCGTCGCACTCGCGTTGCCGCCCTCGCCCTCCCACCGCACCATCTGTCGCGCCGCCTGCCGATTCGCATTCGGCCCCTGCAGCGTCGGCAGCTGCCGCGCAAAGCTCGTCGGCGTGTCAGAGAGCAGCACCCGATCCTGCGGCCGCTTCGGCCCCGCCACGCTCGGCTCCACCGTCGCCAGGTCCAGCGCCAGCGTCGCCGTGTAGGTCGCCTCCGGCGCCTCCGGCGTGTGGAACATCCCCTGCTCACGGAAGTACGCCTCCGTCAGCGCAATATGCTCCTCTGTCCGCCCCGTCAGCCGCAGGTACGTCAGCGTCTCTTTATCGACGGGAAAGATCCCGCACGTCGCCCCATACTCCGGCGCCATATTCGCAATCGTCGCCCGGTCCGCCAGCGGCAGCTCGGAGATCCCCGGCCCGTAGAACTCCACAAACTTGCCGACCACACCAAACTTCCGCAGGGTCTCCGTCACCGTCAGCACCAGGTCCGTCGCCGTCGTCCCTTCGCGCAGCTTGCCCGTCAGTCGGAACCCCACCACCTGCGGCAGCAGCATGCTCACCGGCTGCCCCAGCATCGCCGCCTCCGCTTCAATCCCGCCCACGCCCCACCCCAGCACGCCCAGCCCATTCACCATCGTCGTGTGCGAGTCCGTCCCCACCAGCGTGTCCGGATACGCCACCACCTCACCCGCCGCATCCGGCTCCGTCGTAAACACCACCCGCGCCAGATACTCAAGATTCACCTGATGGCAGATCCCCATCCCCGGCGGCACCGCGGAAAAATTGCGAAACGCCGTCTGACCCCACTTCAGGAATGCGTAACGTTCGCGGTTACGTTGAAACTCGAGCGCCGCATTCAGGTCATACGCCTGCGCCGTGCCGAACTCATCCACCTGCACCGAGTGGTCAATCACCAGCTCCGCCGGCTGCAGCGGATTGATCCGCTCCGGATCGCCGCCCAGCGCCCGCATCGCATCTCGCATCGCCGCCAGATCCACGATCGCCGGCACACCGGTAAAGTCCTGCATCAGCACCCGCGCCGGCATATACGCAATCTCGCGCGAGGGCTCAGCTGCCGCATCCCACGTCGCCAGAAATCGAACATCGTCCGCCGTCACCGTCCGCCCATCCTCATGCCGCAACAGGTTCTCAAGCAGAATCTTGAGCGAGAACGGCAGCCGCGTCAGATCAATCCCCTCTGCGGCCAGTGCCTTCAAACTGAAGTAAGACACCGTCTGCGAGCCCGACTGCAACGTGGCGGACGAGTGGAAGCTATCAGGATGGTTGGCGGCAACAGGCATGTCGATCAGATCTCCAGAAGAGGGCGCTCAAGCAGGGCAAACGAGTCCGTGTTCACGTCGCGAGGTCATTCCTCGCAGCGAACACAGCGTAACAAAAAGAAGAGAGGGTGGGTGGCAGCCGAAGCTCAGGCCCTGCCGCGATCGCGACGGCCACGACGAAAGCGTTTCAGAGAAGAAACCGGCCCTGCCATGCACTTATCTTACGACTCTTTCACCCCTCGGGAGCAACTTCGCGACCCGCCTCCGACAAGCCCCCATCCCTGCCCCTCCGCCGCAACCCCCACAGCACCTGCCGCAACACCCCCATCCACACCGGCGCATCCGCCGCCGTCGGCACCGCCCGCAGCAGCAGTCGCCGCACGGTCGCCTCATCGCTGTTCGCGGGATGACGCCGCACGTACCCCGACTCCTCCAGCACCTCCGCAAACAGCCCGCGCAGCCGATCGACATCCCCGGCCTGAGCCCGAGCGGGCTCCGGCCTTCCGTAATCCAACTCCCGCTCCCGCACCAGCTCATACAGACACACCGCCGCCGCCTGCCCCAGGTTCATCGAGGGGTGCCGCACCCCCGCGTACTGCTCCATCGGAATCGTCAGGAGTGCATGGCAGTGACTCAGCTCCTCGTTGCTCAGCCCGGTCTTCTCCGAGCCAAACAGCAGCCCCGCCCGATGCTCCGCGTTCGCCGCCAGATGCGCCCGCACCCGCTCCGCCGCATCCCTCAGCGTCAGCAGCGGATGCTCCAGCGCCCGCTCGCCCACGGCCGTCGTCCCCAGCACCAGCGTGCACCCGCCCACCGCCTCCGCAACACTCCCGCACGTCATCGCCCTGGCAATCACCTCACCCGCATCCACCGCAGCCCGCGCCGTCTCGAGCGGCACCAGGTACTCACTCACCACCGCCATCCGCCCGAACCCAAAGTCATGCATCGCCCGCGCCACCGCGCCCATGTTGTTCGGGTTCCGCGCCCGCACCAGCACCACCTCCACCCGCCCCCGCTCCTCCGCCGTCAGCAACCCCTCACCTCATCACCGATCCATCAGCTCAGTCCTGCCATTCTCTCCCAACCGTCATGTCGAAGCCCAGGTGACCGCCACCTCGAAGGCCAGGTCACCGCCACGCCAAAGACTGACATCACACCTCGAAGACCAACTGCTGCCACGCCAAAGGCCGAATGCCCCATCCATGCCGGGCATCATCGGCATGGGTGGGCTCCTCTCTGCCGAAGGCCGATCTCTCCTCCGCCAGCCGTCACCGATCCTCGCTCCGCGCCACCCTTCTCTTCCGAGATCAAAAACAAAGCGGCCGGCAGGATCTCTCCCGCCGGCCGCCCCTTCTTCCGTGCT
>CAXTEE010000006.1:0-259248 GCA_964243375.1 uncultured Acidobacteriaceae bacterium
GGGGCAGCGACACTTTGGCTTTGCACAGCTACGACATTTTGGCTTTGCGCTTACATAGCGACTGTACATAATATGTGTTATCGGACATTGTGATGCGGAGCAGAAGCTGCGGTAGCTTGATTCAAGCTACGTTCCACGCGCTCATTCCGGACGCTGCCTCTTGGACGCTTGGCCGTCGCGCGTGAGATGCCGGGCTTGCGCTAAGCCGGGCTACTTCTCCTGCGAACGCCGGATCGTCTGAAACTCCTCGTTGATCCAGGAGGGTTCGCTCGACCAAGGATAGTTGAGGGGCTGACCTCGTTGGCGCAGGCGGTCTCCCCAGCAGACGTAGCAGTCTCCCAGGCTTCCGCTTGTCGTGGTCCTCGTCTGGTAGGCAGGATCGGAGAGGGCTTCTGTGAGGGAGATGAAGCGATAGCCGCGGCTTTCGAGGTCTGCCAGGAGCGAGTTCAGCACGAGTGAGTTGATCAGGTTGTCGTGGATGAGCAGGATCTGTGGAATCTCCCGACCGTACAGCTTCGTCGAGGCATCCTCGATAAAGTCGAACATGGACCGGACATGATCCAGGTACAAGCGCTTGACGGTGTCCGCTTTCTCCCGATTGCCGCTTCGGATCGCTTGATCCAACACGTCGTTGAACTTGTAATCCGCGTCTTCCACACTCACGGGGGCTACGCGGTAGTGGTGCTCCTCTAAAAAGGAGGCGAACGCGTCTTTGTCTGCCTGGGTGCGGCCGGTGTTGAGGGCAGGATGTCGGAAGTACACCTCGGACCGGCCAACCTGATTGAGCATCTGCTTGGTCACAACATCTCCGCGCACCGTATCTTCTTCAAATTGTTGCAGCGTCGCTTCATTGAAGTGGGTGTGGGAGTAGGTGTGATTGCCGAGATCGAGACCGGCCTGTATCCAGTCCTCGAGGATGGCAGCTCGCGCATCCCGCTCGCCGCTCACCTGAAGCTTACGTTCGATGACAAAGCCGATTGCGGGTGCGTGGTGCTTCGCGAGTGCTTGCAGGACTCCGTGGTTCCAGCTGCGTAGGGCGTTAAGATCCCCCATTGCGTCGTCGCTCCCTGGAACTGCACCGGGAAGGTCGTCAATTGTCACTGCGACTGTTCGCATGGGTTTTGAAGAGACAGGCGGAGGCAAGGAGGCCTGTCCATGGACAGCGAGACACATTAGAGACAGGAGCGAAGTGAGGATGAGGGAGATCACGCTGCTTGCATGCCTCCACTTCACGAGAACGTTGCTCGACATGGCGGCTCCCTTTGACTAAGACCTTCTTCCAGAATGGATCTTTCCATCTTTGCTGCCCAGTTTTCTGATCAGGCGGTGAGCGGCGGGACGGCGACTTCCCTTTTCTCTCGCAAGGCCTGATTTGCCTGGATAACGCCGAGGGCGGAGCCGAGGCCGACGCGGGCGTTGGCGATCGGTTGCGTGTTTGTGCGGACGCAATGGACGAAGGCGCGGAGGGCGATGGTGGTGGCGTCTTCGGGGTTGGCGATGGCGAGAGGCTTGCCGGGGCCGCGATAGGGCATCTCTCCGCCGGGGCGGTAGGAGGCGCTGGTGGTGATGCCTTTCTCTTCGCCCTTGCCTTTGGTGGGAGCTTTGGCGATCTGGCGGGGCTCATAGAAGAAGGTCGCGTCTTCGAGGGTGACGTTGAGCGAGCCTTTAGTCCCGTAGAGCCAGAGCTGGTCGCCCTGCTTGGCGTTGTCGGTCATCGAGGTGAAGATGAAGCGGCGGCCGGCGGGGTAGCTGAGGACGACCTGAACGTTGTCGTCGGTCTCGCGGCCGTCGTGATAGCAGCAGATGGAGCCGGAGGCGAGGGCGGCGATGGGGGCGGAGCCGAAGACCCAGTTGGCGATATCCATGTGGTGGGAGCCGAGCTCGGCGATGAGGCCGAGGGACCACTGGTGGTAGAGGCGCCAGTTAATAAGGTGTTCTAATTTTCCGCTTGGATCTGGGATAGGAACTGGGCGACGCCAGTCGTTGTTGCGGTTCCAGTAGCCGAGGATATGAGTGACGTCGCCGATCTCGCCGGCCTGGACGCGGGCGATGGCGGCGCGGATCCAGGGGCTGTAGCGGTACTGGTGGCCGACCTGGTAGATGCGGTTGGTGGCTCTGGCAGCGGCGGCGATCTGGCGCGCTTCGTCGACCGTGTAGGCCATGGTTTTTTCGCCGTAGACGTGGCGGCCGCTCTGAAGGGCAGGGACGACGTGGCTGGCGTGCAGGCCGAGGGGGGTGGCGACGACGATGGCGTCGAGGTCTTTCCGGTCTAAGAGGGCCCGGTAGTCGGTGTGTGATGCGGCGGTGTAGCCGCAGACCTGGTTGAGCTGGGCAAAGCGCGGCTCGTAGACATCCGCTGCGGCGACGATGCGGACACCGGGAACGCGGAGGAGATTGCGGACGAGCTCTTTGCCGCGGCTGCCGGGGCCGATGATGCCAATGCGGAGGGGGCTGCTGTCGGTGGTGGGGGCGATCTGCTTTTCAACCTGGCGGGCGGCTTCGGCTTCGGTCTGGGAGGCTTGTGCGGCGGAGGTCTCCGGGGTGAGGCTGGCGGCGATGGCGGTGGCGGAGAGGGCTTGGAGGAAGAGGCGGCGATCGATCATGAAGGCTGGTCCTTATGCGGGGAGGACTTTGGTGAGCTGCACGGATTTCCTACCCAGTTTATGGCTACGCACGCCGGCCGTGCTGGAGATTGACCGAAGATCAGCGCGCGGCGGCTGGGGTGCTGGTCGAAGAGCCTGCGGGCGGACTCCGGCGAAAGGACGAACGCGATGGTGGACAGGGCGTCGCTGTCGGTGGCGCTTGGGTCGATGACGGTGGTCTGGAGCATGCTTTCGACCGGGCGGCCGGAGCGAGGGTCGAAGATGTGGCAGAAGCGATGGCCATTCCGAATGAAGAAGTTTTCCGTGCAGGCGCCGGTGGAGAGCGAGGTGTCTCGCAGCAGGATGGTTGCCGCGGTGTGTCCGGGATGATGCGGGTCCGGCACGTTGACCGGCCAGCCGGAGCTGCCTGGGGGTGCGCCGAGACCGTACAGAGTGCTGTTTCCAGCGGAGAGAAAGGCAGCGGTGATTCCCTGCTCGCGCAGACCGGCGATAACGTGGTCGACGGCGAAGCCCTTCCCAATGCTGCCAGGATCAAGCTCGAGAGCCTGCGGTGGCGTGGAGCGCACGGTGCGGTTCGCGGGATCGAGCTGCAGGTGCCGCCAACCGACGTGGGCTCGCAGGGTGGCCCGTTCCCCGGGAGACGGGATGCGGCCCGCATGCGCGAAGAAGCCCCAGGCTCGCAGCAGCGGGCCGACGGTGATATCGAAGGCGCCGTCAGACTCGCGGCTCCAGAAGAGAGACCGGTCGAGAAAAGCGAAGGTCTCGGGATCGGTGGTGACGGGTCGTGTGGCGATCTCGCGGCCAATGCGGGAGAGCTCACTGGCGGGACGGTAGTTGCTGAGTAAGGCTTCGAGGCGATCGATCTCCTCGAAGGCCTGCTCGCTGACATGGTCGGCCGTCTGCTGATCCGGTGCGTAGAGGTCCAGACTGAACTCGGTTCCCATGGCCGGATGGACCTGGTGGAAGCGCTGGACGGAGGCGATTCGGGTCTGCAGGTTTGCAGACGGACTCTGGACGGTGAGGAAGATCGCGAACAGCGTGGCGCTGATGCGGGAGGAGAGATGGACGCGTCGAACGGGCGTGGCACTTCCCTTTCAGGGAGTGGCGTCTAAAGAGCGGATGCTGCAATGAGTCGCTGCTTCATACCGGCCCAGCTGATACGCGTGGAAGCCTCTGGCGTGCCGGCTCCGCGCCAGTGTGTCTCGAGGCTTACGGCATCCCGGTAGCCGGCCTGTTTAAGTGCCTTGAACTGGGCGGTCCAATCGACGTAGCCCTTATCGACAGGCGCCCACTCAATCTTGCCAGTGTCGTTCTTGACGGCGTTCTTGCAATGGCAGTGGTGGATGCGGTCCTTGGGGAGGGCGTCCCAGCCGCCGGCGAAGGCATCGAGCTCGCCACGCATGACCGCATTTCCTGGATCCCAGTTCAGGGCTAGGTTGCGCGAAGGGATGCCGGCGAGCGTGGCGGCCGACTCGCGGCCGGTCCCGGTGTTGCAGGCGAACTCATTTTCGAGAACGAGCATGATGCCCTGCTTCCCTGCCAGCTCAGCTGCCTGCTGAAGCTTGTCATTGATGGCGCTTCGATAGGGCGTGACGTCGTCGAGGCGCCAGAAGTCGAAGCAGCGAACCTTGTCGGTGCCGAAGGATTTCGCGAGATGGATGGAGCGCTCGAGAACCTGATCCTGCTGCTTGAAGTTGGCATCGGCACCGAACTGATCACGCTTCTCCGCATATTTCGAGAGCGGTGCACCGGGCCAGTCGACCTTGAAGAGCGGACTCGCGATATCGGTCACGCGGAGGTTGTACTTCGCAAGGGTCGTTCGCGCCGCGGCGATCTCGTCGTCGGTGAGGTTCTGGAGGTTTTTGCCGTTGATGCCGCGCAGCTCGACCCACTGCAGACCGAAGTCTTTGGAGATCACCGAACACGCATGATCCAGATCTTCCGAGATTTCATCCGAGATGACGGCGATGTGAAAGGGGCTATTTTTCTGTGCCCACGCGGCGGAGCGCAGAGTAGCCAAGGCGCCGGCGAGGAGGCCGGTGTTTCGGGTAAAGGACCTGCGGCTAAGGTGCGACATGGCTCTCCTCCGGGGTTGATGGTACACGCTAAAACCTGATGGTGGCAGCCAGCTGAAGCGACCGGCCACCGCCGACGCCGTTGACCGAACCCTGGCCGCTACCAAGCGTGGAGGTGATGGTGCCGAAGTTGGTGGCAGTGGGCGTACTGATGTTTGGGTTTGCGAACTGTGGTGTGTTGCTGAGCTGAAACGCATCCGCACGTATCTCCAACGCGCTCTCGCGGAAGAGGGAGAAGTTCTTGAAGAGCGAGAGATTGTCCTGGATGTACCCGGGTCCGTAGAACTGATTGCGGCCGGTGTTGCCGACGCGAACACCGGTGGGCTGAGTGAAGGCGGTGGGACTGAACCATGGCTGCACGGAGCCGATACCATGCAGGACATGGTAGACGCCGCTAAGATTCGCTGTCTGCTGAGTACCGGGCGTGTTCAGAGAGCCACCGTTTGCAAGCACCGTGAACGGCAGGCCAGAGACAACGGAGACGATGGCGGAGGCTCTCCAGCCGCCAAGGACATACTCGGCCGCACCCTTCTGGAGAAAGCGGTGACCGCGTCCGACGGGCAGTTCATAGGTAAGGCTCTGCTCGTAGTTGAGACGCCGGTCATAGTCGGCTGGAGCATAGTTGCGCCGCGGCTGAGCATAGAACAGAACGCTTCCGTCATCGTGGTCAGTGGCAGGGCTGCCTGCGTAGTTGAGCGCCTTGCCCCAGGTGAACGCCGTGGTGGAAGAAAGACCTTTGGTGAAGCGGCGAGTGAGTTGCGCCTGGAGCGACTGGTAGTTGGACGAGTAGCCAAGGAAGTACTCATTCGCTGCTGACGTCCGACCGAACGCCTGATTGAGGGGCTCGGATGCGACACCGCCTCCGAGGAAGCGCGGATTGTTGATGTTCTGATAGCTCGGCATATGGACGCCGTGGTTGGCGACATAGGCCAGCTGGAGGGAAAAGTCTCCGGGCAACGCCTGCTGCACGGCCACGTTCCAGCTCTCAACGTAGGGGTTGTAGAAGGTCTTAGGAATGATGAAGTAGCTCTGATTGTTGAGCTGACTTCGCTGCGTTCCGGCGGGCAGGGCCGAGATATTGATAATGCCGTTGGCCGGAGTGGCGGGGTTAACGGGGGTTGGAAAACCCTTCTCGAGCGTGGATGGCGTGCCGTCACTCAGAACGGCCGGCCCGTACGTGTAGGCGGGCTGGAACGCATTGTTGGCGCGGATGGGGTAGTTGTAGGCGTAGGTGTTATCAGGGAAAGGCGCGTAGCTCACACCGAAGCCGGCGCGGATGACGGTCTGATCTGTAGCTCGATAGCTCATGCCAAGGCGCGGGGCGAAGTAGTCATAGTGCGTGTCGAGGCCAAGGTTGGATGGATTGCCACCGACGCCAGCGATGATGAGCGAGTTGGTGGTGGGGTCGTAGTTGGAGAAACCTCCGGTTTTGCGCGGGGTGGCGGGTGGGTAGAACTCCCAACGAACGCCGAGATCTACCGTGAGCTTCTGCGAGATCTGCCATTTGTCACTGGCGAAGGCGAAGAGCCACCACTGACGATAGGCCGGGAAGGTGGGTGCGAGGTCGCGGCCGGTCTGGCTGGGAACGTCCAGGAGAAAGCTGGCCATGTCGTTCGCGATGTTGGTCGAGGTACCGACGCCGTTGATGAGACTTGCGGTCTGCGTCTCTCCGTAGGTGTAGGAGCCTCTGAGGCTGAAGGTCTGCCCCTGAAGCAGATCGTCGCGGACTCGCCTGAGATCGCCGCCATACTTGATGGAGTGATTGCGGATGGTCTTCGTCCAGTTATTGACGAGGTCGATGTTGGCTTCGGCGCGAATCCAGGGCATGGAGGCGGCATAGCCAATTGTAGGTGAGGAGAAGTTGCCGATCGAGACACCGACCTGGCCGCTGGTGAGTGGGTCGAGGTTGACACCGGGGATGCCTGCGGTTGTGGCGTCTGATGAATTGTAGTCACTGGGTTGCGAGGTGTTGCGGAGGTGTGCGATGCCGAAGCGCACCTCGGTAAAGAGCGTGGGAGAGAAGACGTGGTCGTAGTTGAGGCCAGTGGAGTACGCGTGCTGATTGCCCGTGCCCTGAAAGCCACCGCCGGCGGGTCCACCGAGGAAGGGACCGAAGGCAGGTGCCTGGGTGGTGAGAACCCGCTGCCAGCTGTAGCGGCCACTCAGATGATTCTTTTCGTTGAGACTGTAATCGATCTTTGCGTCGTAGCTGTCGGTAGTCTTGGTGAACGGCAGGTTGACGCTGTAGTTGTTCGTGGGATTGCTGAGACTCTGGTTGGAGTTAGGCGCGGGCAGTTTCTGCAGGAGACCGAGCGCCACAGAACCCACGCGATTGAAGGGTATCTGGTTGTTCGTGAAGGGAGTGCGGTTCGCGCCCGTTGCGGAGCCGGTGAGAGGGTCATAGACCTGACCGGCTCCATTAGCCTGCAGGGGGCCGCTGAGATCGATGAAGCCGGCAGCGTTCGGGGTGTAGTAGGCCGGCGGCGGCAAAGTGAAGGTGTTGCTGATGGACTCGTGATCCACCGTGCGCAGGTAGTCGCCGAAGAAGAACAGCTTGTCCTTGAGGACAGGGCCGCCGAGAGAGCCGCCGAAGTAGTTGTAGGAGAGATGCCCGAGAGGGATCGTGGAAAAGTATGGCCGGGCATTGGCCGCGTTGTTCTGGAGGTACTCGAACGCGGAGCCATGAAGGGTGTTTGTGCCGGATTTGAGCGTTACATTGGTGACGGCGCCGACGGCTCGACCTAGCTCTGCCTCAAAGTTGTTGGTTGAGATATCGACGGATTGAATGGCTTCCGCAGGCGGAATGATGATCTGCAGCAAGCCGGTGCGCTCGTCGTCGTCGATACCTTCGATCTGATACAGATTGCCCATGCGTGGGATGCCGTTCGCCTCGGTCTGCAGGGCGCTTTGCGCGTTGAAGAACTGGGAGTGCTGGAAGGTAGCGGGGGTCGTTCCGGGGACAAGATTCAGCAGAGACTGGAAGTTGCGATTGGTGCCGAGGGGAAGATTCGAGACCTGCTGGGCTTCGATCTTGGTGCTGATGTCCGCACGGTCAGTCTGCAGCAAGGGCGGCGCTGTGGTAACGAGGACGGTTTCTGTAACACTTCCGGTTACAAGCGCGACATCGATGCGGGTTGAGGTGTTGCTGAGCAGATCAATATGCTCGTGCGTGTCCCGCTTGAAGCCCTGCGCTTCCACGGTGACGGTGTAGGTTCCTGGCTGAAGTCCAGGCAGGGAGTAGTTGCCGCTCTCGTTTGAGACTGTCTGCTGGGTGACGCCGGTCGCGCTTTCGGTGACAAGAACCTTGGCGTTCGCGACAGACGCTCCCGTTGTGTCGGTCACGCTACCAAGCAGCGTTCCGTTGACGGCCTGGGCATGCAGTGCAGGGTGCGGCGCGAGGAGGGCTGCCGCGAGGAGCAGCGGCAGTCTGCGGAGTGATTGCGTGTGGAGCATGAGGGCCACCCTGAGCAGCCCATCCTTGCGATGGGCTGGAAGTCTCTTGCCTTTTCGAGACGAAACACTACGATGCTTCAGAGGTCGTCGTCAAACACTATGTTCGTTCTTGTTGCGCTCTGATGTTGGCTGGACGAAGTGCGGCGCGGGGTCATACTATGCGCTGCATGGAACGATTCGTCACTCGCCGCACGTTTGTTCGTGGAGCCGCCGTGATCGCCGGCGCAGGAGCCCTGCCTTCGGTACCCTCCTTGCAAGCGCAGGCAAGAGCCTCGCTGCCGCCGTCGCCGGTTAGGTTGGGCATCGCCAGCTATACGTTTCGGAAGTTTGACTCGAGCCACTTGATCGAGTTCATGAAGCAGCTGCGAACGCCGTACCTGAACGTGAAAGACACCCATCTGCCGATGGGATCAGCGGAGGAGGTGCGCTCCCATGCTGAAGCCTACAGAGCTGCGGGCCTGAAGCTTACCGCGGCTGGAACCATCTACTTTCTTAAGGATGAGGATGCGGATGTGCAGGCGAAGTTTGAGTATTGCAAGAATGCCGGCATTTCGCTGATCGTCGGGGCGCCGACGCAGGTGACGTTGCCGCGCGTGGAGAAGTTTGCGAGACAGTACGACATGCGGGTCGGCATACACAATCACGGTCCGGAGGACAAGGAGTGGCCATCGCCTCTGGACGTGCTGAAGGCCGTCTCGTCGATGGACGCGCGCATCGGCTGCTGTATTGACGTCGGCCATACGATGCGTGCCGGAGTCGATGTGGTGGAGGCGATACGAAAGGCCGGGCCGCGCCTGTTCGATCTGCACCTGAAGGATCTGGCGAAGAGTGACGCCAAAGACAGCCAGGTCGCTGTGGGCGAGGGCATCATGCCCATTCGCGAGATCTTTCAAGAGCTGATTCGTATGCGCTACGCCGGCTACGCCGATCTGGAGTACGAGATTAAAGAAGACGATCCTCTGCCCGGAGTGATGGAGAGCTTTGCTTTCATGCGTGGCGTGCTGAGCGGCCTGGGGTATGCCACGAATGAGTAGAATGACAGCAGCGGCAACCCTGGCGAGACACCTTTGTGGCGGCGGGACGTGGTAGATTCAGAGAGGTTGTTGCGCTGTGGAGAGATGGCCGAGTGGCTGAAGGCGCACGCTTGGAAAGCGTGTATACCGCAAGGTATCCAGGGTTCGAATCCCTGTCTCTCCGCCACAATCCTTTCCCTAGCCCCATCCCACGACATCCTGCCCATCCGCTCCTGTAGACGAAGGCTTGGTGTGAGAGGCAATCTTGCGACCCTTAGACGACTCGTTGCTGTGCTGGGCGTTGGGATCCTGGCAGGGATGCCACTGAGCGGGCAGACGACCGTGACAATCGCGACCGTGAATAACGGTGACATGGTCATGATGCAGCGGCTCTCGAAACAGTTTGAGCGGAAGCACCCCGACATTCGTCTGGAGTGGATTCAGCTGGAAGAGAACATTCTGCGGCAGAAGACCACGACGGATGCTGCCACCCATGGGGGCCAGTATGACGTGGTGACGATCGGGCCGCTGGAGGCGCCGATCTGGGGCCGCCGCGGATGGCTTCTGCCGCTCGATGACAAGCTTTCCGTCGCGTATGACCTCGACGACCTGCTCAAACCGATACGTGAGGCTGCGTCGGACGGAGGCAAGCTCTATGCGCTTCCCTTCTATGCGGAGAGTTCGCTGACCTACTATCGAAAAGATTTATTCGCTAGCGCTGGTCTGGTGATGCCATCGAAGCCGACGTATGCCGACATTGCTCGATTCGCACGCGTGCTGAATGATCCTGCGAAGGATATCTACGGAATCTGCCTGCGAGGGAAGCCGGGCTGGGGCGAGAATATGGCTTATCTCTCGACTCTTGTGAACACCTCTGGAGGGCGCTGGTTTGACGAAGCCTGGAAGCCGCAGCTGAACTCGCCAGAGTGGCACAGCGCGGTAGGTCTCTATGTCGATCTGCTTCGAAAGTATGGTCCGCCCGGAAGCACCTCGAATGGCTTCAACGAATCTCTGACGCTGTTTGAGAATGGGCGTTGCGGCATGTGGATCGACGCTACGGTCGCCGCGAGTACGCTCTCGAACCCGAAGCAGTCCCTGGTTGCGGCGACCGTCGGCTTTGCTCCCGCTCCGGTTGCGGTCACCACGCACGGCGCGCAGTGGCTCTGGTTCTGGGGACTGGCGATTCCCTCTTCGTCTCGTCATGGCGCGGCAGCGCTTCAGTTTGTGCAATGGGCGACCTCAAAGCAATACATCAAGCTTGTGGCGCAGAGTGAGGGATGGGCGGCTGTCCCGCCCGGTACGCGTCATTCAACGTATGCTGAGCCCGCCTATTTGGCGGCTGCTCCATTTGCAACGCTCGTCTACGAATCGATTATGGCGGCAAATCCGCTGCAGCCGACTCGCGACCCTGTTCCGTACACTGGCATTCAGCTGGTAGTGCTTCCGGCTTTTCCGACGATCGGCAACCAGGTGGGCCAGATCGTTGCCGCGGCGCTTGCTGGAACTGACTCCGTGGACACCGCTCTGCACAAGGCGCAGCGTGCGACTGAGCGGGTGGTGAGCAGAATGGGTGTGGACCGATGATGCTCCGGGTAGCTATGGTTGCGAGACGATGAGTGTTCCCGTCATAGCCAAGGCTCGTGCCCCGCGGAATGCGATTGCCAAGCGTGAAGGTGCCATGTCGCTCAGTTTGCCTGCAATTCTGGTGCTTCTTGTATGGTCCGTCGTGCCACTTGCGATGACGCTTTGGTTTTCTTTTCGACGCTATAACCTGATGTTGCCGGACAGGAACGGCTTTGATCGTTTGGGCAACTACCACTATCTTTTCAGTGATCCGAGCCTTCTGCTCGCCATCTGGAATACGGTCGTTCTGCTTGGAGCGGTGCTGGCCTTAACGATCGGTCTTGGCACGGCCATTGCCATTCTGCTCGATCAGGAGTTCCTTGGCCGCGGCATCGTTCGTTTGCTGGTGCTGGCACCGTTCTTTGTGATGCCGACGGTGAGCGCCCTGGTTTGGAAGAACATGGTGCTTAACCCTGATAACGGATTTCTCGCCTACGTGATGCGCATGGTTCACCTGAAGCCGATTGATTGGCTCGGTGCCGCTCCGCTCACCTCGATCATCTTAATTGTGTCGTGGGAGTGGCTGCCCTTTGCTGTGCTTACGTTGCTCACATCGATTCAGTCGCTTGATTCGGAAAGGAAAGAGGCGGCCCGAATGGATGGCGCCGGTCCAATCGCGATGTTTCGATACATCATCTGGCCGCATCTTGGCCGCGCAGTCTCTGCGACCGTGATGATCGAGACTATTTTTCTTCTTGGCATCTTTGCGGAAATCTATGTCACGACCGCAGGTGGACCCGGATCTGCTTCGACCAACCTTTCTTTCCTGATTTATCGCTATGTGCTCATGGAGTATGACGTGGGTGCTGCTTCGGTCGCGGGTCTCGTGGCGATCGTGCTTGCCAATGTTCTCGCATTCTTCCTGCTGCGCTCGTTTGCACGCAATGTACGTACCTGAACGTCCAAGGAGCGATGTGAAACTGTGAGCGGAGAGAGATGGAGGCGCAAGTTCATGCTGACGGTTGCCGGGTGGTGTGTGGGCCTGACGGTAGCCTTTCCGGTCTTGCTTCTTGTGCTCACCAGCCTAAAGACCGAGACCGAGGCAATTTCGCGGATTCCCCACCTCATGTTTCATCCGACCTTTGACAGCTATCTCGCGATCAATTCGGAGACAAACTACCTTCACTTCGCCTGGAACAGCGTGATGCTGTCACTCGGCTCTACCTTGCTGGCCCTGCTGCTGGCCATACCGGCGGCCTATAGTATGGCGTTCCGGCCAACACAACGCACCCGTGGCGTGCTGCTCTGGATGCTTTCAACGAAGATGATGCCGTCGATTGGCGTTCTTGTTCCCATCTACCTTCTTTTCCGAGATACGGGATTGCTCGACACTCTCTTCGGCTTGCTGATGGTAGATACACTTGCGAATCTGCCGATTGTTGTCTGGATGCTGTACACCTTCTTTCAGGAAGTTCCACGTGAGGTCCTGGAGGCTGCGCGTGTGGACGGAGCCGGCGCCTTCCGTGAGGTCTGGAATCTGTTGCTGCCGCTCTCGCTGCCCGGGATCGTTTCTACCAGCCTGCTCATGGTGATTCTGACCTGGAATGAGGCCTTCTGGAGCTTGACGCTGACGGCGTCGAAGGCAGCGCCGCTTACCGCGTTTATTGCGTCATTTTCCAGTCCCGAAGGGCTGTTTTACGCAAAGTTATCCGCGGCCTCTACGATGGCCATCGCGCCCATTCTGCTCTTAGGCTGGCTAAGTCAGAGACAGCTGGTTCGTGGTCTTACGTTTGGCGCCGTGAAGTAATCTCAGGAGTTTGCATGGCACTCGTCGAACTGCATGATGTGCGAAAGAGCTTCAATGGAACGGAGATCATCAGAGGTGTCGATCTCACGATCCGTGATCGAGAGCTTACTGTCCTTGTGGGTCCTTCAGGCTGCGGCAAATCTACGTTGCTTCGTCTGATCGCAGGTCTTGAAGAGATCACCTCCGGCGATTTACTCATTGATGGCGCACGGGTGAACGATGTTCCGCCAGCCAAACGCGGACTCGCCCTCGTATTTCAGAGTTACGCGTTGTACCCGCACATGACGGTAGCTGAGAATATGTCGTTCAGCTTGAAGCTGGCCGGTATCGCGAAGAGCGTCCGCGAGAAGAAGGTGTTGGAGGCGGCGGCGATCCTTCATCTTGAACCACTGCTCGAGCGCAAGCCCAAGGATCTCTCCGGAGGACAGCGGCAGCGGGTGGCCATTGGGCGCGCCATCGTTCGAAACCCTAAAGTCTTTCTCTTTGACGAGCCGCTTAGCAACCTCGATGCCGCCTTGCGCGTCCGCATGCGTCTGGAGCTGACGAAACTGCATCGTCAGCTGGAATCGACGATGATCTATGTGACTCACGACCAGGTCGAAGCGATGACGATGGCGGATCGCATCGTTGTTCTGAATGCGGGCTTGGTGGAACAGGTCGGAACACCGATGGATCTCTATCAGAGCCCAAAGAATATGTTCGTTGCGGGATTCATCGGATCGCCGCGCATGAACTTTCTCCCGGCCAAGGTGGACAGCATCGATTCTTTGGGAATGCTATTCACCGTCTCCGGATGTAAATTCAGGACGTCACAACAAGTTGGCGCGCTGCGGATGGGAGATGCCGTCACTCTTGGTCTGCGACCTGAACATATCGTCTTCGTCGAGACCGGCGGCGTCCCTGCGGAGATACAAGTCGTGGAGCATCTTGGCAGTGAGAGCTATCTTTACCTTCAGACCACATCTGGCGAAGCCGTAACGGTAAGGGTGAATGGCATGACACGCGCGATGCCGGATCAGACGGTACAACTCGGCATCGATTCTTCCCTGCTGCACCTCTTTGCCGCCAATGGGGAGAGACTTCTCTCTACACACGCTGGTCTGGCGCCGCCGTAGCACTTGAACTCTGATTCGCGGGGCAGTTAAGAGCAAAGATTGAAGTGGCATCGATCGACGTGAGATCAGGCGCTCGCTGCAATCTGCTAGCATTCAGGCGCTATGAACCTGCGATCCGCAGGGCTCAATCTTCTCCTTTGCTGGGGGCCTGGCTTGCTTATGTCGTTGAAGACACCGTATTGGATCAGAGTGCAACGCCTGGCCTGCCGCTGCGGTCTGCTTGCTGCTACCTTCGGCACATCATCGCAGTTAGCTGGAGCGCAGGCGCCTCTGCCGCCGCAGCCTCGGACTCCCGCCCTGTTGCTGGGTGCAGCGTGGTATCCGGAGCAATGGCCGGAGTCACGATGGGACGCGGACCTGCAGCTAATGCAAGAGGCGGGCATCACCTTCGTTCGCGTAGGGGAGTTTGCCTGGGCTCGCATGGAGCCGACGGAGGGTCAGTACGACTTTGTCTGGCTGGAGCGTGCGGTCCGGGCGGCGGAGAAGCATGGCATCGTCGTCGTGCTGGGTACGCCGGGTGCGACTCCACCGGCATGGCTCACACAGCGATATCCGGAGACGCTAAGGACGCTCGAGGACGGCCGCAAGGATCATCACGGGGATCGCGAGCAGTTTGACTTCACCAGCGCAAAATATCGGGATTTACTTGGACAGGTCGATGGCCAGATGGCGACACACTTCGGCCACGATGCAAATGTGATCGGATGGCAGATCGACAATGAGATCGGGAATGAGAGCTATGGCGAGAACACCCGCCAGCAGTTTCAAGACTGGCTACGCGCGAAATATCACACGCTGGACGATCTGAACGCACGATGGACAACTGAATACTGGAGCGAGCGCTATACCGATTGGCGACAGATTCCTATTCAGGAGAAGTACGGCAATCCGGGTCTGCTGCTTAACTGGAAGGAATTTGTCAGCGACACGTGGCGAAGCTATGACCACTTTCAGCTCGATATTCTCCGCAAAAGCTCCGACAAACGACAGCCAATTACGACCAATATGATGGGGTGGTTCGACGCGTATGACCACTATGTGGTGTCGCAGGATCTGGATTTCGCCTCGTGGGACGACTATGTCGGCACAGGTCATCTGAACCTGGCGCGCAATGGCGCCGCGCACGATCTGACTCGTGGCTTTCTCCGCAAGAACTTCTGGGTGATGGAGACGCAGCCGGGATCTGTGAATTGGTCTCCGGATAACAACGTTCTCGACAAAGGCGAGGTGCGCGCCATGGCGTGGCACGCGATCGGTCATGGAGCGCAGGCGGTGGAGTACTGGCAGTGGCGGAGTGCTCTGAACGGACAGGAGCAGTACCACGGAACACTGGTGGGCGCGGATGGCACACCGGTGCCGCTCTACTCCGAAGTCCAGCAGATTGGAACGGAGTTCAAGAAGGCTTCTTCACTCCTTGATGGCACAACGGTTGAGTCTCAGGTGGCGCTCCTCCAGGATTACGACAGCCGATGGGCGATCAACTGGCAACGCCACAATCGAGCCTTCGATCCAGTGACGGCGCTCGTTGAATATTATGAGCCTCTCCGTGCGCTTGCACGCTCGATCGATATTGTTAAGGACACGGCGCCACTCAGCCGATACAAACTAGTCGTTGCACCGGCACTGAATCTCTTGACGCCTGCGGCCGTGGCGAACCTAGAACGCTATGTGCGAGAGGGCGGCCACCTGGTGCTCACACAGCGTAGCGCCATGAAGGATGAAGATAATAGTCTGTTCACGCAACGACAACCCGGCCCGCTTAGCGACATGCTCGGCGCGCGCGTGGAGCAATGGTATGCGCTCGATAAACCGGTTCCGGTCAGCGGAGTTTGGGGAAGCGGGCAGGACGCGCTCTGGGCGGAACAGCTGAGTGTGCGGTCTCCGGAGACAGAGGTTCTGATGCGCTACGGGAAGAGCAACGGATGGCTGGATGGGAAACCGGCCGTGGTGACACGCAAGATCGGGAAGGGGCGGATCACCTACATCGGTTCTGGCCTGGACGGTGCATCCATGCCGCAGGCTGCGGCATGGATGATGAAGCAAAGCGGACTTGAACCGATCATGCCTGGTCTGCCATCGACGGTGGATGTCTCCATTCGGAGCGGCGGCGGTAAGCAGGTCTTGCTTCTCACGAACTATGCTCCCGAATCCCTCACAATACCTCTACCAAAGCCGATGACGGACGCGCTCACCGGCAAGATGGCGAGCAGTGTGACTTTGGATCAGTATGGTGTTGCTGTTCTTCATTAGATTGCCGAACTTATTTCGGAATGATAGTGTGCTTGGGTTGTCCTCTGTAGGCTGAGCAACTGTACTCACCTAAGGCTTCAGGAGATCTCTGTGTCTTTCCCTTCGCAGCGTTACAAGATTGGCCCTCGCGGTGCAATGGCGTTGCTCTCACTTTCGTGTGCCTCCTGCTTCGCACAGAACACGCCTTTAACTCCTGGCATGTCTCAACCGACGATCTTATACGGTGCGGCATATTACAACGAGTACATGCCGGCGGGACTTCAGCCAGGTGAGCTTGAGAAGGATGTTGCGCTGATGCACCAGGCCGGAATCAGCGTCGTCAGAATGGGTGAATCAACATGGAGCCTTTGGGAGCCTTCCGATGGCCACTTTGAGTACGCCTGGATGGATCGGGTCGTAGACGCACTCGGCAAAGCAGGCATAAAGGTCATCATGGGGACGCCAACATACTCCATGCCGACCTGGATGGCGAAGGCACATCCAGAGTTCTACAGCAGACCCATGGGCGGCGGGCAGGTCGGCTACGGCATGCGGCAGAACATGGACTATGACAACCCTCGCTTCCGTGAGTACGCCAGACGGGTCGTGGTTAACATTGTCGATCATTACCGAAATAATCCTGCGGTCATCGGCTATCAAATTGATAACGAGACGGGCCCGAATGGCGCAACCAATCCGGACGTGTTTGCCGGGTTTGTCGATCACCTCAAGCAGAAGTTTGGAACGACAGATGCTCTCAACAAAGCATGGTTTCTGAACTACTGGGGCCAGGATGTAAATGACTGGGCAGACATGCCCACACGCGACAATGCAACGAGCACCAGCTACAAGCTTGAGTGGACGCGATGGGAGCAGATCCGTGTGGCCCGCTACCTTGCTTTCCAATCTGATCTGGTAAAAAAACATCGACGGCCGGAGCAATTTATTACGCATAACTTCGGTGGCGTGATGAAGTACGACGTGAATGAGGAGACCGTAGCACCGTCGGTGGATGTTATCGGTAACGACCCATACCACGGCTGGCAGGATCATATGGATGGGTCGTGGCAGGCATTATCTGGCGATTACTGCCGCTCGCTCAAGCACAACAACTTCTTCGTCCTCGAGACGAACGCCCAGACTCTCGGCTGGAACTCAGCGGGGCAGTTTCCTCCCTATGACGGGCAGCTTCGACTCGACGTGTACAGCTACACTTCAAGCGGCGCCAATATGGTCGAATACTGGCACTGGCATTCCATTCACGCTGGGCAGGAGACCTATTGGAAGGGCGTGCTCAGTCACGATCTGCAGCCGAATCGTGCGTATGCCGAAGTCAGCCGCGTTGCTCACGAGCTGCAACGGATTGGGCCCGATCTGGCCAACATGAAGATCCACAATGACGTCGCGATTTTGTACAGTGTGGATTCCGCAAATGGACTTCGTTTTATGCCTGTCACGGGTGAACCTGCGGGCAGCTGGCAGCCGGGTCGCGGCGAAGGAGAGTACGCGAAGGTACTCGCGCAGCTTCATCAGGCCGCGTATGACGCCAACATCGGAACCGATATCGTCTTCCCGACGACGACTGCGGCTGAGTTAGCGAACTACAAAGTACTTCTCGTGCCGCCTCTTTACATTGCTGACGACGCGCTCCTGAGGAGACTATCGGACTATGTGCAGCAGGGTGGTCGCATCATCATGACCTTCAAGAGCGGCTTTGCCAATGAGAACTCCGCCGCACGGGCCGAGCTGGCACCGGGGCCGCTAAGCAAAGCTGCAGGTTTCACCTATCAGGAGTTCTCGAACTTAGAGGCGCCGCTAAGTCTCAAGGGAGATCCTTTCCACGTCGGGGCGGCAGCCAATCAGGTTACTACCTGGGCCGAGTTTCTCAAGCTGGACTCGGCCAAGCCCCTCGCCTTCTACGACCACCCGTTTTTTGGCAAGTGGCCGGCTATTGCCGAGAACCATTACGGCAAGGGCATCTTTGTATATGAAGGAACCGCACCCTCCGACGCACTTCAGAAGACGATCGTGCTGGACCAATTGCGCGCGGCTGGGCTTACGGGGCCTGATCAAACACTTCCGGCGGATGTCCGCGTCAAACATGGAACATCTCATGATGACAGAAAGCTACATTACTACCTCAATTATTCCAGTCAGCCGGTTCATCTAACGTACAGCTACGCTCCCGGAACGGATCTGCTGACTGGGACGGCGGTGAAGTCGGGCGGGAGGTATTCTGTCGGGCCGTGGGATCTTCTTCTAGTTCGGGAAGACCTACCCGGATCGTAAGTGGAATCGATTCCATAACTAAGTATAGATAAGTGCGCTTCGGTATTCGCTCCCGCTTTACTCCTTGAGCGACGGAGTTTGCAGAGCAGTGGCGCGACTCTTACCGGTTGCGGTGTAAAGCAACATAAAAAACAAGCATCTTGAAACATCTTGACAGAGCCAGGTGAGACAGCTATTGTTGAGCCGCTTTCAGAAAGCGCTTACACACTTACGTGATTCTAGTGTTCAGATGATGGGACCCAGCAGTGTTGTAAGAAGCGAAACCGAGTCATGCTCTCTCGTTGAGCATGAGCCACCACTGTTGCATCTTTCTTCGTTGTTTTACTTATTGTGAGGTCCGTACCATGGCGCACCGCATCTCTTCATCCTCAAGAGGTTCACTCCTTCTTCGATCCGCAGCGGCGGTACTGCTCCTGCCGAGTCTTTCGGTCTTTGCGCGAGCGCAGGCCGACCAGGGAGCTATCACAGGTCTTGTAAGTGATAACTCGGGAGCTGTGATTCCAAATGCCGACGTCACGCTCACAAGTGTTGACACCGGGCTTGTTCTTCAGACGAAAGCCGACAGCAGTGGCAATTACGTGTTTTCTCCAATAAAAATCGGTAATTATAAGGTCACGGCGACCGCTGAAGGGTTCTCTTCCACGACACAAGAAAACATCCAAGTCCATGTGCAGGACCGTGACGAAGTCGATATCCAGCTTAAGACTGGCAGTTCGAATGAGACGGTGACCGTCACCACAGCCCCCCCGCTGCTACAGACCCAGGAAGGGTCGACTGGCCAAGTGATCGAGTCAAAGACCATCAATGAGACTCCGCTGAATGGCCGTAACTGGGTCTTTATTGCTCAACTTACTGCCGGCGTGGCACCATCGAACGGAGCCCGCGGACAGAAGGGCGGCGACTTCAACGCAAACGGGCAACGAGCTGAGCAGAATAACTACATCATGGATGGCGTCGACAACAACGTAAACGTTGTCGACTTCTTTAATGGAGCCAGCTATGTTGTGCGGCCGCCACCGGACGCCTTGGCAGAGTTCAAGGTACAAACTGGGAGTTACAGTTCCGAATTTGGTCACTCCGCGGGAGCGGTGGTCAATGCGAGTATCCGGTCCGGGACGAACCAAATTCACGGCTCACTTTGGGAGTACAACCGGAACGATGCGTATGATATTCGTGAGTTCTTTCAAGGCACATCCCCCATTGCGAAATATCGCCAGAATCAGTTCGGTGCAACACTAGGTTTTCCCATCTTCAAGAACAAGCTTTTCTTCTTCGGAGACGTGGAGGCAGACCGTATTGTCTTCGGTCAAACCAACGGCGGAAACAGCTCCAATTTCTCGATCCCCACGCTGAAAGAGCGTACAGGCGACTTCAGCGAGCTCTTGAACCCTGCCCTGAGCGGCCGGTCGGTAAATCCAACCGGAACGAACCCTGCCACCGGAAAGCCGTATCCTGTCTCGGGTCAGATCTTCGTGCCGAATCCAGCTCATAATGGTCTGCTTGCCGTCCCGGGTAATCGTCTCGACCTTCAACCGGGCGTGACGCTGGATAAGACGGCACTCAACCTGCTTAGTCTTTTTCCCGCTCCTAACGTGGGCGTCGTCGGTCAGACGTTTAACAACTACACCGCCCAGGATAACGTGATCGACAACACGTTCCAGTGGGACACCCGGATGGACTGGAACATCAGTACGAAGGATCAGGCGTTTGGCCGGTTCAGCTACAACCATGAGCCGTCTACACATCCCGCGCCGCTTGGAAATATTCTTGACGGTGGTAGCTTTGGCAACACCGGCCAGCTGGTCTCACTCGGTGAGAACTTCGCCGGTAGCGAGAGTCACGTCTTCTCCGCGACGCTCACGAACGAGTTTCGCTTTGGGTATAACTATGGCCACTATGCCGGTTTGCATGAGAATGCCAACAATCCTACTCTGGCCCCTAGTCTTGGCCTTGGAGGCGTTCCCTTCGCAGAAAATAATGGTGGGCTTCCCTTTTTTACCGTCACCGGCGTCTCTAACTTCGGATCGCCGCAGTTTTATGCGACAAACGAGTATGAGAACGTGTACCAAATTCTAGACAACGTCACGAAGGTTCTTGGAAACCACACCATCAAGGGTGGTGTGAACATTCAACGTATCCGCTTCTCTACCTCACAGCCAACTCAGCCCCGTGGAACCTACAACTACACCGCTACCTATACCGCCCAGCAGGGTTCAGCAAATACCGGCTCCGCAATCGCCGACATGCTGACGAATAACATGAACAGCGCAGCCATCTCGAACGTCTTCAACTCGGATGACGTTCGCTTCAACCGAGCGGGCTACATTCAGGACGACTGGAAGGCGAGCGAGCGGCTTACTCTGAACTACGGCATCCGCTATGACTACTCCACGCCATATTTGGAGCGTCACGATAATCAGGCTGCGTTCATACCTACAAGCGGGTACACAAGCGGGGGGACTGCGACCGGCGAATACCGGATTCCACAGAGTAAGTCCAACGTGGTCATCCCAGCGAAGTTCCTGCAGCTGCTCACAGAGGATCACATTACCCTCACCTACACACCCAATCGATACCTGGTTGAACCGCAGAAGACCAATTTCGCTCCGCGCGTCGGTTTTGCCTTCAAGGCGACGGACAAAGCAGTTGTCCACGGCGGCTATGGCATCTTCTTCGGCGGTCTGGAAAGCACTGGCTATTTTCCTAACTTCGGCGAGAACTTTCCGTTTGAGTTCGACTCGAACTATGCGGCGACGGCCAGCTGCTCGGTCAATGGAGCCTGCCCGACGAATGGTTATCTGCTTGAGACGGGCTTACCACAACAGATCACCTCTCCCAGTCAGCCGACACTTCGCGGCGGCGAAGGCCAGGTTCGCACGCCCTATAGCGAGCAGTACAACCTGACCGTCGAGTACGGGATCAGCAACACTCTAGTAGCCTCTGTCGGCTACGTCGGTGCGGTCTCTCGCCATCTGCAGTTCTTCCCGAATCCGAATGGCCAGACGGCGCTAACGCCAAACGGCTTCAGTGGTTACACGGATGCCAACGGAGACAAGACGAACCCGTTTCAACCCTTTCCGCACTTTGCTGGCTTCTCGTTTACGGCCTACGATGGCGCTTCTAATTACAACTCTCTGCAAACCAAGCTGGAGAAGCGTCTCTCGCACGGGGTCAGCTTCCTGACCACTTATACCTGGGCTCACTCCCTCGATAACGCAGATACACCGCTCGGCAGCACAAACGATCAGGGTACTCGCAGTCTTAACATCCTTGGTCTCGGGGCTGACTATGGGCCGTCCGGTTTTGACGTGCGTCAGCGTTTCACCATCAATGGGAACGTCGAGCTGCCATTCGGTCGTGGGCGGCAATATTTGAACAACAACAATCGCCTAGTGGACTACGCCGTTGGCGGATGGTCCAGCAGCTTCGTCTTCCGTGCGCAGACTGGGCAACCGCTGACGATCGCCACCAATGGCATTACGAATCCTACTGGCGCTGCCTACAACGCGATTCGCGTCGGCGACCCCTACTCGGGCGGAGGGGCGCCCAGTGCCTCTAATCCTGGTATCACCTGCCCGGCCAAGGTGCGAACGGTTCAAAACTGGTATAACCCCTGCGCCTTTGCCAACCCCCTGACAGACAACATCGGCAACACAAACCAGACCTATCCGGATGGCACGCCCATTCCGAACTCTGTGTCCGGCCAGGCAGCCTATGCTTACGTCGGAAGCAATCGCGGCCAGGTCTACGGTCCAGGATATGAGCGTGTCGATGCGTCTCTATTCAAGTCCTTTCCAACCTTCCGCGAGCAGAATTTACAGTTTCGCGCAGATATCTTCAACGTCCTCAATACACCGGCTTACGGAAATCCCAGCACGGTGAATATCTCCTCAACCGGCGGTCTGATCACGGGTTCGCGTCTCTTCCAGGCGAATACACCAGACTCGCGCTTCTTCCAGTTTGCGTTGAAGTACACGTTCTAAGCGCGAATTTGGCGATTCGCGAGGGATCTTTCGCGTGTAGCGGCGGATCTTCCCTCTGCAATCGCCAAACTCGTGTCAGAGCAGCTTGAGTCACATCACTGAGTCTGTGAAGAAGCGGAGCGGGAGACCTCAAGCTTGAGTCTCCCGCTCGGTGTATCAGTTCTTGCTACGACCCTCTCTATACCGCTCAATCAAGGCATTCGTTGAGGAATCGTGAGTCAACGTGCCGCTCCCTTCGAGTTCGGGAACGATCCGATTGGCGAGTACCTTGCCCAGCTCAACACCCCACTGGTCGAACGAATCGACCTGCCAGATGACTCCCTGCACGAAGACGATGTGTTCATAGAGAGCGATCAGCGCGCCGAGGATCTCCGGCGTGAGCTCTTCAGCCAGAATCACGTTCGACGGTCGGTTGCCTTCAAAGACACGGTGCGGCACGAGCCAATCGGGTGTGCCCTCCGCCTTGACCTGCTCGGCCGTCTTGCCGAACGCGAGCGCCTCTGCCTGAGCAAAGACGTTGGCCATCAGGATGTCGTGATGTTTGCCGATCGGATTCAACGACCGCGCGAAGCCGATAAAGTCGCAGGGGATCAGACGTGTTCCCTGATGGATCAACTGGTAAAAACTGTGCTGTCCATTGGTGCCCGGCTCACCCCAGTAGATCGCCCCTGTGTCGTGGGTCACATGGGTCCCGGCGAGCGTCACGTGCTTTCCGTTCGACTCCATCGTCAACTGCTGCAGGTATGCCGGAAATCGCTTCAGGTACTGCTCATATGGAAGCACCGCGACAGTCTGGGCTCCGAAGAAGTCGTTGTACCAGACGCTCAGGAGCGCCATCACGACTGGCAGGTTTTTACTAAAGGGCGTTGTCCGGAAGTGTTCATCCATCACGTGAAAGCCTGCCAGCATTTTGCGGAAGTGTTCCGGGCCGATGGCGATCATATTCGACAGTCCGATCGCCGAATCCATGGAGTAGCGTCCGCCCACCCAGTCCCAAAATCCAAACATATTCTCGGTATCGATGCCGAACTTCTCCACCTCTTTCGCGTTAGTGGAGATTGCTACGAAGTGGTTGGCAACGGCCTTCTCATCTTTCAGTCCATTCGCGCTCTCCAGCAGCCAGCTTCGAGCAGAGTGGGCGTTGGTCATGGTCTCGAGCGTCGTGAAGGTCTTCGACGCGACCAGAAAGAGAGTCGTCTCTGGATCGAGATCCCGCGTTGCCTCGACGATATCGGTCCCGTCTACGTTCGAGACGAAACGGAACTCAAGCGATCGCTGACTGTAGTGTCGCAATGCTTCATACGCCATCACCGGTCCGAGGTCAGAACCGCCGATGCCGATGTTCACGACCGCCTTCATGGACTTGCCCGTAAAGCCCTTCCACTCGCCCGAGCGAACGCGGTCCGCAAAGCCGCTCATCTTGTCGAGCACGGCATGCACTTCGGGCACAACATCCACACCATCGGTGACGATTGACTCATCCTTCGGTGCGCGGAGCGCCACGTGCAAGACGGCGCGACTTTCTGTGATGTTGATCTTCTTGCCAGAGAACATGTCATCGATCTTCGATCGCAGACCCGATTCCTCGGCGAGCATCAACAGCAGACGAAGGGTCTCGTCGGAGATACGATTCTTCGAGAAATCAACGAAGAGGCCCGCGGCCTCAAGAGAGTATCGCGTCGCGCGCTCGGGATCCTCGGCAAACATCTGCTTCAGCGTGCGTGCTTCCATTCCCTTAAAGTGGTCTGCGAGCGCCGCCCACGCGGCTGTGGTAGTGGCAGTAGTAACTTGGCTCATTACAGCGGGCTCCGTTCGTTCCGTAGGTTGAGATGAAGGGACGATTGTGGGCGCGACCCATAGAGTTACCGGCCGCAAGGACGTGTCCATTATCGCTCAGGAACGTCTTCGCCCTTGTTAGGCGAGTAGCTTGACGGCGGCCTTCATGGTCATCGGCGTTGCGGAGGACGTGCCCGCGGGAAGGCCCGGCCCGATGACAAGCGCGTCCTTTTGCCCCTCGTGCCAGACGAGAAAGCGCAGCGTAGCTGCGGCGTTGGGGAGCCGGCGCAGATTGAGAAAGGTGAGCCACGCGGCCTCCTCTGCATCGACCAGAGATCCCGCCACGTCGGGACCAGTGGAAGGCGTGCCGCCGAGCATGGCATCCATGGACTGCGCCTGCTGGCGGGGAGTGAAGCGAAGCAGAAGCGTCTCGGGTTCGGCACGGCGAATGCATTCGCGGGCAGCCCATTGGACGAAGGTTGTAGCAAAGATCTGAGTTCCAGAGCCCTCGGTCAGAATTGAAAGCTGGAAGTGGCTTAGAACGCTGTTCGCTACGGTATCTGGCAGGCCAAGGTCGGCCGGGCGAAGGTGCGCGAGCAGCGATCGCAGGCTCTCCGGGCCCATGGAACCCGATGAAATAGCCTGGTCGGTTCGGGTCAGGAGCTGCTTGCGGGCGGGCGCCAGGGCACCATACGCGACCTGGGTCAAATTGGGAGTTGCAGGTGCGGCGGAATGATCGCCGTCGATATACCAGTGGGCAAAGGTATTCGAAGAAGGACCCAAGGACGCGCCGGTTGCGGCACGTACCGCCACAGCGGCGAGCAGCGTGTCGAGACCACCGTCAGGATCGACTCGCGTAAGGTGAACACCGAAGGGTAACAATCGTCCAAAGCGCGCGCCAGAGGGTACAGGAGCCCCTTGGCCGAGAACCACAACGCCAAGGCGCGGCGAGACGGGAGGCGCCGGATTCGCAACGGCACACGCCTCCGCGAAGGCATCTGCAACCTCGCGGAAGTGCTCAGTCTGGTGCGAGCTCCACAGCCACGCGGTCAACTGCTCGATGAAACTGGCGGGGTCATGCAGCCAGTCTGCCTGCGCAGGACTACCCGAACCGGATCCGAGGTCGATGGTTCGAAAGCCGGCCAGCAACTGTGCACGGCTCTGCGGTGAAGCGGCAGCAAGGGTCCTGAGCTGCGCCAGCGCGGTGCGACGTTCAGCGGGCAGCTTCCAGTCCAGCGCGGCCAGCTCCCGCAGAAGGAACGGAGCAAGAGAAAGCGGAAGAGATTGCAGGACAGCAAGGTGAGCGACCGCAGTGGCACGAGCCTCTGGCGGGAAACCAGCAAAATCCGCGGCGGTGAGATCTGCGGGCAGCATCGCGGCTAGAGAACCTCGGTCACCGGGCGACCCTGCGCCAGTGACGGACTGAATCCCAGGATCTTACCCAGCGTGGGAACGAGATCGAGTGAGTCGACGGGACGATCGTGGATGACATTCTGCCGAACGCCCGGACCGAGAACAAGCATCCAGGTGGTACGGCTCAGGGCGTCTCCGGTGCGGTGATGCTGGAAGCCATTGCCGGTCGGGCTCATATCAGAATCGCGGCCGAAATCCGGCAGGATAAAGAGCGTCGTTCGGTCCTTGTACTCGGGATCGGTCTGGATCGCTCGCCAGATCTCCGCGCAGAGACGGTCGGAGCGCCGGATACCTTCGAGATACAAGGAGAAGGCGCCGGAGTGAGCCACATCGATGTCATGGAGCGTCAGCCACAGGAGGCTCGGAGAGATCTCAGCCATAAGGCGGCGAGCGATGAAGACAGACAATTCGTCCGGGCTGGCAAGCTCCCGCGCGTGCGCCGCAAAGTCGTCGAGCGACAGCTTCAGCAGATCAGCGGTTCGGAGCAGATCGACGGGCTCATGCTCGCTCTGGCTGATCGGAGGCGCGAAGAGCGGGGTCTCGTAGTTGTCGCGAAGCAGATGTGCCAGGTTCGTCGCGTCATGCTTGCCCGCGGTCGCCGCGGCAAGCAAACGCTTCGGCAGGATGACCTCCGCGCCGAGGTCCGGACCGAAGCCGCGATGGTCGGAGGAGCCAATCCGGTTAAAGCCGTTGCTTGGAGCGACCACCCAGGCATCCTGCGCTGGCCGACGAAGATCGCGGCGGAAGTACTCAAACACCGTCGGGTTGGCGGGGGCGACCGCAGCGAAGTTGTTGAGTGTCTCGTAAGCGCCAGTTGCCAGCGAGGCTGTCGCCACATAGTGGCCAAGGATGCCATGGTTGATCACCTGGGCAAAGAAGGTGCCCTGCGGAATCAGCTCCGTGAGCATGCAGGGAATGTTCGCCTGCCCCTCCGGCGCAAAGGTCTCCGCATCACGGGCGCCTCCACCAAAGGTCACCACGACGACCTTGGAACCGCGAGGCCGCTGCATCGCGGCACGAAGCGGGCTGAAGCCGGCTAGAGTGCCCGCCGCCCCCAAGCCCATCGCGGAGCGAAGGAAACGCCGGCGGTCGAGCGCGTGGCGTGCCGCAACTTGACGAAACGCGTGATCGCTCATCGCAGGCCCCCCGCCGACCGCATCGCAGGAGCAGACGGAGCCCGTGACGCGTCAACGTGCAGCGGAGAGTCCGCCTTGCTCCAGAGGGTATTGAAGTCACGCTCAGCAAGCGCCGCGGCAGGCGCATTGCCATCAATAGCGAGCGAATCGGCGAGCCGTCGCTGCGCGAGCGGAGCGACCGTTGTGTGCGCGAGCAGGGCATAGCCACGGCGCTTCGCCGCCCGATCCAGATCCGCCTGCGCCAGCGCCGTCTGCGTATCCAGTTGGTGTGCCACTCCGCGCAGATAAGCCGCCAGCGGCGGTTCATCTCTCTCGCCGCCGACACTTGATGAGGCCGCAAGTGCCTGCATCGGCTGCCCGGCGGAGAGTGCCTGAGCGGTATGGAGGAGCGGCAGCAAAGTATTCGTGGTCGCAGAGTGAAGACGCGCGCCCTCGATCAGCCGGGACTCCGCCGCAGAGGGCGCGTTGGAGGCAGAGCAGAGACTATCCGCCATCGCGGCGTGGAAGGCAGCGGTACGCCCGAAGGCGAGTAGTTGGGCGTCGTGCGTCAGAGCTGAAACTTCAGAACAACGACCCGCCAGAGCGCGATCAAGCGCGGCCTGCGCAAGCATGCCGGCGGCGGCACTTGCCGTCTCCGCATGGCTTTGTGCCTCACTCGCCCCGGCCCGCCAGACCGCGGAGGCTGCACGGAACTGTCCTGAGTCGTCGAGGGTCAGGGCGCGATTATACGTAGCCTGCAGATCCTCGGGTGCAGCCGTGGTCGGTATCGAGCGCCCATTGAGATATGCCGCGATCTCAGCGCCACACTCGCAATGCAATCCAAGAGCAGCCACTCGCGTGCCCAGGTCGAGCGCCTCCTTGTAGCGGTCCAACCCGATGAGCGCGTACGCCGCCTCAGAATAGGCAGCCGTGCTGAAGGGGTACAGTCGGTAAGCCTGCTCCGAAGACAGCAGAGCCTCCGTCATATGGCCCTGCGATCGCATCACGTGAGCCATCGCGATCAGCGCCAGATCGTCGTGCGGTCTCGCTGTCAGAAACTGTCGCGCAAGCTGGGTGGCGCGAGCGGGATCCTGATCGGCAAGCAGGGCGGCTGCGATCTGCGTTAGCGGACCGATGCGATCCCCCGTCCGGCTGCCGGACGCAAGAGCGCGCGCGGCACTACTGGCCGCGGCGATCTCTGCACCATCTCGTTCATACCCTTCCGCCAGGCGAAGCTGGGCAAGACTGAAGTCCGGAGCTTTGCTCACAGCCTGCTCATAGAGACCTCTGGCACCCGAACGATCACCGTCCGCAGCAGCCTGCTCGCCCCGTGCAAAGAGAGTAAGCGCCTGCAGATTCGAGGTAGCCTGGAGTGCAAGGGGCGTGGGCGCTGGCGTTCGCGATGTCTCCGCTGTCTCTCCCAACTTGGCTCGGAGCTGCTCGCTCAGACGAGTGATGGCGGCCGGCAGATCCCCAACGGTTGCCGCCGTCTCTGACACACTTCCCAGGCGATCATTTGAGGCTACATCGATGACGTCCAGACGAAGATCATAGCCCGAGTCGACCCGCGACACCTCGCCGTAGAGATAAGCGCGAGCGCCGAGACGCTGAGCGGCGACACGCGGGTTGATGGTGTCTAAAGAGACGTGGTCTGCAGCCGCAGCCTGCTGCATACCGGCACGAAGCGCCGTCAGACCCAGCCAATGGATCTGTGAGCGCTGCAGAAGCTCAATCTCCAGGCCTTGCATCACCACACCCTCTAGCGAGGTGTCCTCCGTGTGGTTCGCGATCGGTCCCAGGAGAATGGTGTCTTTCGGACCGAGCACAATCTGTCCGAAGCTGCCGGATCGCGTCAGGAAGACGCCGGCGCCGAGCATGAGCACGATCAGACCGCCGGCACTCAGCAGCCAGGTGCGTAGCTTGGTGCTCGTTCGACGAGGCTCGGACAAAACCGTCACCACCTCGAGAGGTGGCTTTGTCTCGGATTGCGACGATCTGCTTGCTGGAACACTTCGTCTGGGTCCCGATACAGTCTTTGCGCGATCCGGGAGCGTAGCTGTCGACTCGCCGCTTGACGCACGCGGCGAAGCGGTCTCTAAGCCTTGGCCAGCAACGGCCCCAACCGCCGGTTTCGACGGTGACTTCGCGGCAGCCGAAGGCATCTCCACCTCACTCGTCGTGACGAGGCGCTCAGCAGGCTCGGGCAACACCGGCACCTGTAAAGGTGCTGCCTCTATCTTCGGGGCAGACGCCGGCGGAACAACAACCGGTGGCACGCGTGTACGCGCTGACTCTGATGGAATGGTTGCTGAAGGCGGAGCGACTGGAGCCGAAGGAGAAGAAGCCACAGACGCCGCCACGGTCGGCTGTACCGGTGTCGCACCAATCCTTTCCGCAGAGACAGACGGAGAGGAGGAAGGGCTCTGCGAGGATCTCTCGAGCGGAGCAGTGGCGGGCGTCAAATTTCTCGAGATCGACACGTTACGCGGGCCGTTCTCGGGCATCGGCATACGCCGTGGACGAATGAAGTCGGCATTCTCCTCTACCGCCATTGCCGAAGTCTCTGCGGGTGCGGCGAACCCCTGATCAGAGACAGTCTTGTTTCTCCACTTCCCTGCCTGACGAGCGATTGGATCCGCGGCGGCGACGAGTGGCACGTCAGGCTTCGGCAGCTTCCGCAGCCACTCGCCGTCCCCGCGCGTTGCTAGCTTGCGAAGCGCGTCCTCGACCTCGCGCGCGGTCTGGTACCGGGCCGATCGATCTTTGGCGAGGAGGCGAAGAATGATGCGCTCCACTTCGCGTGGGATGGAGACGTTCCAGGTTCGTATCGGGTCCGGCGCCTCCATCAGCAGCGACTGAAACGCGAGCGCCGTGGTGGCCCCACGGAAGGGTGTGCGCCGCGTGGCCATCTCATACATGACGATGCCGAGAGAGAACAGATCGGAGCGCATGTCGAGATGCTCTCCGCGTGCCTGCTCCGGCGACATGTACGCCAGGGTGCCTACCGTCGATCCAGCCGCCGTAAGTTCAAGAGCTCGCGAGTCGCGTCCACTCCGCAGCGCCATCGAGACCTTCGCGAGCCCGAAATCCAGCACCTTCACCTGACGCTCACTCTCCGACCTGCCTTGGAGAAAAATATTCGCCGGCTTGATATCGCGATGCACGATGCCCTTGGCGTGAGCGGCCGAAAGCGCCTCGGCGATCTCCGCGCTGAAGCGAACGATCTCCTCTGAAGAGCAGGCGCCCTGGGCGATCCGCTCCTTCAGCGTGATGCCTTCGAGAACCTCCATCACCAGGTACGGATCGCCGTCCTGCTCGCCCATGTCGAAGATGGTGCAGATGTGAGGGTGATTCAGAGCGGAGGCCGCGCGAGCCTCCAATAAAAAGCGCTGCCGCATGCCTGGCGCCTGAAACTCGTCGTGCAGCAGCTTGACGGCAACCTCGCGATGCAGACGCTCATCCCACGCGCGGAAGACAACACCCATGCCGCCGCCGCCCAGTTTGCCCAGGATCTCGTAAGGCCCGAACTTATGCCCGACTTCGGGAACCATCACCGTACTCCACAACCGGTCACACAGCCTGTCGCAACTCACATCTCCAGCACCGAGCAATCAGCAGACTAGAGCATACGACGGTGGCAGAAAACCAATTGCGGATCAGTGAGGCAGCGGATCGGCACGAAGGTACTGTTCTCAAGTCCGGCGGCGTGACACCGCTCTCTGTGTTTCATGCCGTCAACGTGGAACACGTCTGGATTATAGGATAGGGCAAACCATCGAAGGGAAAAGTCTTATGAACTCCGGTAACGAGACACAGCAGACTCTCCTTCTGGACGCCGACGACACGCTGTGGGAGAACAACGTCTACTTCGAGCGCGCCATTGCTGCCTTCATCTCGTTTCTTGATCACGTCACACACACACCCGAGGAGATACGGCAGCATCTCAATGCCGTCGAGCGCCGCACGATCGCGGAGCGAGGATACGGGACGGAGAGCTTTCGGATCTCACTCGTCCGCTGCTTCGAGGAGATCTCAAGAAGCGCGCCGAGCGAGGCACAGCGCACCAGCATCATGCGTTTCGTGGACGCGATCGTCGCTGCCGAGGTTGAGTTGATCGACGGGGTAGAGCAGGCGTTGCTCACACTTGCGAGAGATCATCGACTGATCCTGATGACAAAGGGAAACCGGCTCGAACAGCTCGAAAAACTGGAGCGCTCAGGGCTGGCGGCACTCTTCACCGCTGCCGAGGTGGTATCGGAGAAGACAGCCGCCGCGTACAAGAACGTGGGCCGTTCCTACGGGTGCGACCCAAAGCGTACCTGGATGGTCGGGAACAGTCCGAGGTCCGATATAAACCCTGCCTTGGAAGCCGGATTTCACGCTGTTTACATCCCACATCCGGCGACCTGGGTGTTGGAACGCGATGAGCTGGTCGCCCCTCCGCCTCACCAGCATCTGCTCATCCTCGATCGTCTCGGTGAACTTGTGCCGGTCCTTGAGACACTCGCCGGCAGCAGGCTCGTGAAGCCGTGACGACGAATCGCTGATGCTATACTCAAGCTCGGATTGACCGTCACGCCTGTGTCGCACTGCGCCAGGATGCAAGCGGAGGTGGCGAAATTGGCAGACGCACTAGCTTGAGGTGCTAGCGCCGCAAGGCATAGGGGTTCAAGTCCCCTCCTCCGCACCAATCCAACATCTTTCTCGTCTCATTTTCGAGATGCTCTCTCAGCTAGTCGCCAACGGGAGCGGAGTCTACTTTTGATGATCACGCTTCTTGTTGTTATCCACGTCATCGTGTGCATGTTCCTCATCGGTGTGGTCCTGCTGCAGCAGGGCAAATCTGCTGATCTCGCCGCGGCATTTGGCGGTCAGGGTTCGCAGACAGCCTTTGGTCCCCGAGGAGCCGCCAATCTGCTAACCAAGCTCACCGCCTGGTCGGCCATCCTGTTCATGCTCGTCTCGATCGCATTGACCATTCTGCTTGCGCGCAGCAGCGGCAGTGATCATTCGGTCCTTTCAGGAACAACGACCACCAAGCAGTCCACGCCTGCCAAGAAATAATCGCAAAGCTTGGATCGCTAGAGAGGCGCGCTTAGAGCGCGCCTTTCCTTTGACTTGCATTCGGAAGGCGTCATGATCCACGAGGTGTTCCCTGTCGGGATGCTGCGCTGCAACTGCTCCATCCTCGGTGACGAAGTCAGCCATGAGGCCATCGTGGTGGACCCTGGCGCCGACGTCGCGATGATCCTGAGTCGCCTCACGGCACACGGCCTCACGGTCAAGCAGATCATCGTGACGCACGCCCACATTGACCATATCGCGGGAGCCGCCAGCCTTCGGCAGCTGACCGGCGCTCCCGTTCTCTACCACCAGGCTGATCTGCCGCTCGTCGCTATGATGGAGGCTCAGGCTGAATGGCTCGGCGTCGCCACGCCCGAGGTCAAGCCGCCCGACGAGAGCGTCGAACACGCCGCACACTTCGGCGTTTCCGGGCTCAGCGGAACAGCCCTCCACACGCCCGGGCACACGCCAGGCAGCCTCTGCCTCTATCTCCCGGACCACAATCTCCTGCTCGCAGGCGACACCCTCTTCGCTGGCAGTGTCGGCAGAACGGACCTCCCGGGCGGCGACACCAGCCTTCTTCTGCGATCGATCCACACTTACCTGCTTCCACTCCCGGATAAGACTCGCGTCATACCAGGGCACGGGCCAGCCACAACGATCGGCGACGAACGTGCGCACAACCCCTTCCTTCAGGACTTGTAAACTGCGCGCTCGAACTGACCTCGGAAGCCATCAGGAGCACTCATCGGCGGTTGTTGCCTCTTGGATGAGCTCGCAGATCACGTCCGCAGCCTGTCGCATCGTCTCTGTCGGCACGATCAGGCTCAGGACCACACGCCGAGGATCCAGCAAGCCGTAGAAGTGAGCGGGATGGGTAAGGATCCCTGCACGCTGCAGCGTGGTGAATGCACTCTCTTCGTGGAACACTCGCGGCATGCGGAGCATCGCGTTCCACCCCGCTGCAACGTCATAGATCTCCAGCTTTGCCGCGCGCAGCACCGCCAGGTTTCTCTCGATGCGATCGAGGATCTGCTGGCGGATCCGACCAGCATGGTTCAACCAGGCAGGCAGTGCCAGCTGCGATGGTGAACTGACGGAAAGGAAGGTATCGGCAATGATCTCCAGACGCTCGACCGCCTCCGTCCGCAGAGCCTGTTCGCCCAGCGTGACGATCCAACCCACCTTCATCTGCGGCAGAGCGGCGATCTTACTCAGCCCGCTTAAGACGAACGTGAGAGGTGTTGTGGCGGCGCTTGCGAAGCTCTCCACCAAAGCCGAATCGCGGTGCCCATAGTCGAGAAACACCTCGTCCACAATCAGGCTGAGGCTGTTTTGCCTGCAGAGATCCAACAGCTCCTGCCGCTCGTCTGAGGAGGTAATATGGCCAGTCGGATTGTTAGGATGAACCACCACAATGGCGCGCGTTCGAGGCGTGATCGCCTGCTCGAGCGTCTGCATGTCAATCCACCAGCCATGATCGTAAAAGAGAGGAAAGTGGCGAAGCGTCACATCGGAGAGATCAGCGAGGAAGTCAAACAGCGGATAGCTGGGCTGCGCGATCAAGACCTCATCGCCCGGGTCGCAGAGCAGACGAAAGAGATGACTGTATGCCTCGCTGGTGCTGGCCGTCAGAATGATCTGCTCAGGCGAGACCGCCGCTCCATGGCTCGCGTAGTACAGAGCCACGGCTTCCCTCGCAGCCAGGATTCCCTTCGGGTTAGGGTCGTATCGAAGCGCGCCTGCGTTGAGCAGCGGGTCGAGAGTGTCAGAGCGATCAAAATCAAATCCACAGGCAGTCGGATTCGAAACGGTAAGGTCAAGCACCACCCTCCCGGAGGACGAGATCTCGTGGAGCTCGCTCAAAGAGCGATCCCATGCTGTTCGCCGCGAAAAATGACCTGTGTTCGAAGACGAGAGAGTCACCGCTCCATGCTACCGGGCGCGGCGTTCCTGCACGATCGGCCACTACAATAGAAGCAATGTCTGAAACCCCAGCTCTGTCCCCCAGCCAGCCGGATGCCGGAACCAAGCCTGACACACCTCGAATCGAAGCGGTCCTGTTTGACTATGGCCAGGTTCTGTCGCAAGGGCCAAACGCCGCTGCGTGGGAGCGCCTGCGAAACACAGTAGGCGGCACGCCGGAGGCCTTCCACGACGCCTACTGGAAGCCCCGGCACGGCTACGATCGCGGAGATCTGAACGGCACCAGCTACTGGCACATCGTCGCTCGCGCCGTAGGCCATCCGGGATTGACTGAAGCCCAACTCGACGCTCTTTATCAGGACGATGTGGCCTTGTGGACCGATCTCAACGAGCCCATGGTGGCATGGGCGAAGTCGCTGCACCAGCGCGGCATCCGCACCGGCATTCTTTCAAATATCGGCGATCGTATGGAGGCCGGTATTCGAAAGACCTTCGATTGGATCGGCGCCTTCCATCACTGCACCTGGTCTCATCGGCTTACGCTTGCAAAACCGGAACTCGAGATCTACCAGCATGCGGCGAAGGGTCTCGAAACGCCCCCGGCGCACATCCTTTTCATCGATGATCGCGAAGAGAACATAACCGCCGCGCGCGCAGTGGGCATGGAGGCGATCCGCTATACCACGCACTCAGCCTTTGTCGAAGACATGCGGCGAGCAGGTCTTGAGTGGCTGCTCTCGGAGCCTGCTTAGAGCGCCGCTGTCGCGCGCTTCAGCGGGATCGGCACCTGCTCGACAATCTCGATGCCAAAGCCCTGGAGTGCCGGAACGTGCGTGGGCGTGTTGGTGAGCAAACGAATCTTGCAGATGCCAAGATCCGATAGGATCTGCCCGCCCAGACCCACCTGCCGCAGAGTTCGCTCGCGCCGATCCTCTCGGTCCCGTGCCTCGCGGTGAAGCACGATTCGGTTCGGCTGCACGGACTGATCGATGCCGAAACCCTTCGCACCATTGTGCAAATAGACCAGGGCGCCGCGCCCAGCCTCGGCGATCATCCGCATCGACGCATCGACGATCGCGCGGCAGTCGCACAGAGTCGTCCCGAAGACATCGCCCGCCAGACAGTGCGTATGCACACGAACCGGAACAGCATCGCCACCCGTGCCGCGGCTGGTTACATCCCCATACACAAACGCCACATGCGACTCGCCGCCCTCAACTTCGCTCTCGTAAGCGATCATGCGGAAGTCGCCATACACCGTCGGCATGAGTGACTCAGCCACGCGCCGGATGTATCGCTCATGTTGCAGTCGATAACGAATCAGGTCCGCGACCGTGACCATCTTCATGCCGTGCGTCTCGCAGAACTTGATCAGATCCGGAACCCGCGCCATGGTGCCGTCTTCATTCATGATCTCGCAGATCACTCCGGCAGGGATCAGCCCGCCCATCCGTGCAAGATCGACGGAAGCCTCCGTCTGGCCGGCACGCACCAGCACGCCGCCGCGGCGCGCACGTAATGGAAAGATGTGCCCCGGACGGGCCAGATCGAACGCCGTCGACGCGGGATCGATCGCGACCTTGATCGTGTGGGCCCGATCGCTCGCCGAGATACCGGTGGTCACGCCCTCCCGAGCTTCAATCGTCTCCGTGAACGCGGTTCCAAAGCGCGAGGTGTTGTCCTGCGTCATGGGTCCAAGATGCAGGTAGTCCGCGCGTTCTTCGGTCAGCGTGAGGCAGATCAATCCGCGACCGAACTTCGCCATGAAGTTGATCGCCTCGGGCGTCACAAACTCCGCCGCGAGTGTTAGATCTCCTTCGTTCTCGCGGTCCTCATCATCGACGACCACAACCATCCGGCCAGCCGCCATATCCGCGATTGCGTCCTTCACATCAGCAAACATGACATCGTCCTTCCCGGTTGCGCGGTCCGATCGAGCAGCTTACAGTGTCGACTCGATCTCAAAGCCCCAGGCCTCGAGCAGCGCCTCAGGGATGTACTTCGAGTTCTTGTTGCGACGAGCCCACTCCCGCAGGCGCGTCGATCGGACGTACTGATCAGGAGTTAGCTTGTACTCCTTTACAACCTGCTCGAACGAGGTGATCGTCGGGACAACGGGCCCGATGGGCTCCGGCTTTCCCCAGTTTGGATTTCCGCGGCGTTTTGCCATTGATGTCTATTCCTTACCTGCTTGGATCGTCTGCGTATTTAGATGAATCTGCGTCAAATTCGCTGCATTCATTCTACTTCGTTTCCGGGCGGCCCATCGGGCAGACCACTCAGCGCGATCCGAAAGTCAGGCGTGAAGGCGCTGCATCAAACTTGGTGCAACCGGCAGCTTCCTCCCACAGCAAGAAACGGTCTCGCCCGTGCGAAGATTGACTTGGGCCTTCTGATGAATCTCACCTCTCTCCTCGAGCAAAACTTTGGGTTCAAGGCCTTCCGTCCTAACCAGGAGGCCGTCTGCCGCGCGGCAACGGACGGCCGCGATGTGCTGCTCGTCATGCCGACCGGCGCAGGCAAAAGTCTGTGCTACCAGCTGCCAGCCTTGGCCCGCGGCGGAACAGCGCTCGTCATTAGCCCGCTCATCGCACTGATGGACGACCAGGCAGCCAAGCTCTCCGGAGCCGGCCACGCCGTCGCCCGCATCCACTCCGGGCTCTCGCGCGATCAGTCGCGACAGGCCTGCCGAGATTATCTCGATGGGCGGCTGAACTTCCTCTTTATTGCACCCGAGCGCCTGCGGGTTCCGGGTTTTCCCGAGATGCTGGCGCGTCGCAAACCGTCCCTCATCGCCATCGATGAGGCGCACTGCATCTCTGCTTGGGGCCACGATTTCCGGCCCGACTACCGCACCCTGGGCGATCATCTGCCGGCGCTCCGGCCCGCCCCAATTCTTGCGCTCACGGCCACGGCGACCCCCACCGTGCAGCGCGACATCGTGACGCAGCTCGGGCTCGCCGATCCCGCCCTCTTCATCCATGGATTCCGCCGCCACAATCTCGCCATCGAGGTCGTCGAGATGTCCAAGCCCCGCCGCAACGCCTTCATTGCAGACTTCCTCAAGCCCGCGTCCGCCCGGCCCGCCATCGTCTACTCGCCCTCGCGAAAGGCCGCGGAGGAGATCGCCAGCCTGCTCGGCGGCCGAGCCGCGGCCTATCACGCCGGTCTGGACGGCGCCACCCGGGAGCGGGTACAGCGCCACTTTCTCGCGGGCGAGATCGACGTGGTCGTGGCCACCATCGCCTTCGGCATGGGCATCGATAAAGCCGATGTCCGCACCGTCATCCACGCGGCTTTGCCCGGATCCGTCGAGGCGTTCTACCAGGAGATCGGCCGCGCCGGACGGGACGGCCTACCCTCTCGCACCGTACTGCTCCACTCCTTCGCCGATCGCAAGATGCACGACTTCTTTCTGGAACGCGACTATCCCGCCGCCACGGAGCTTGCGCGTGTGAGTGCCGTGCTGCGGGAAGAGTTCCAGGAGGTCGAGGCGCTGGCCCGGCGGCTTAAAGCGGACGCCGACACCGTCACCCGCTCCGTCGAAAAGCTCGCGAGCCAGGGCGCCGCGATCATCGACATGGACGGTCGAGTGCGCGCTACCGGTGTGACTGCGTGGCGATCCGGCTATGACGCACAGCTCGCCTTCCGCCGCGCGCAGATCGACCGTATGGCCGCCTTCGCCGAAGGCCAGGAGTGTCGCATGACCGCGCTCATCCGGCACTTCGGCGACACCGCGGATGGCCTGAGGCCCTGCGGCCACTGTGACTTTTGCTCGCCCGAGAGCACGACCGCACAGACCTTCCGCGAGAGCACTCCAGAAGAGCAGCGACACCTCCGCACGATTCTTCGTTCGCTGGATGCCAACGGCCGGTCCACTGGAAAACTCTTCACCGATCTGACCTTCACCAAGGACCGTAAGGTCTTCGACGCTCTGCTGGACGGTCTGGCTCGCGCTGGGTATCTGACGCTCGCCATCGATACCTTCACCAACGCAGAGGGCCGCCAGATCAGCTACAAGAAAGCGATGCTCACGCACGAAGGCCGCTTTCCTGACGATGGCGATCTGCCGGTCACCCTCCGTTCCGAACCTGACGAGACGTCGGCGGGCCGTTCGACCAAAACGCGTAAACGATCATCCGCAAAAGACACGCCCGAGGCCGAGCTCTCGGTGGAGCAGAAGACGCTGGACGATCGCCTCCGCGCATGGCGAAAGGCTGAGGCCGCAAAGACAGGCAAGCCCGCCTTCATCGTCTTCAGCGACAAGACATTGCGTGCGCTGGCGATCGCCGCGCCGACGACTCTCTCCGCGATGGTAACCGTCGCGGGTATTGGGCCCGAGAAGCTCGAGCGCTACGGCGCCGACGTCCTGGCGGTACTCCGCGGCGAACAGATCCTTCCAGCGCAGCCTCCCACGCCCAGCCGCACCGAGCAGGACACCAGACAAGTTGCGCGGCCAGCGTCCCGCTCGTCCGCCCCCGTCGAGGCTCTGCCAAGGACGAACGCTCGCATTGAGACCCCTTCAGCTGTCCTTGCGGTCCCTGCCAAAGTTGAGGCGATGACGGCAGAGCAGCAGGCCATGGAGGATCGACTGCGCGAGTGGCGGCGGCTGGAGTCCGAACGCATCGGCATGCCGCAGTTCTTCGTTCTGGGGTCGGCGACCTTGCGTGATCTCGCGCAGGCCCAGCCACGTTCCATCCCGGACCTCCACAACGTAAGCGGGCTCACGCAGGAGAAGATCGACCGCTTCGGCGCGGAGATCGTCAGGATCTGTAACGCGTGACGCGCGCGAGTGCAGCCATTAACCACGGCCAAGAAGTCTCGCCGCGATACGCGTTAAAATTAAAGCAATGGCCGCGATCATCACTTCAGTCGCAGCTCAGCCCCAAAAGCTGCCAGCCCGCGTGCACGGTTAAGACTCCACTCGCGTCGTAAAGCGTTTTTCTCAGATCGCCCCGCGCGCATAACTCTCCTCACCATGGCCCACACCCTCACTCCATCCCGATACCTGGTCCTGCTCGCCGTCATGCTCACGGCATCTGTTGGCGACACGCTCCTCTCGCACGGCATGGCGCAGGTCGGCCCCGTCTCCATCGCGCATCTCGGCCTTCTCCTTCACGCGCTCGCCAACCCCTGGGTCATCGCCGGCATTCTCTGCCTGCTCGGCTTCTTCGCGAGCTACCTTTCCGCGCTCTCCTGGGCCGATCTCACCTTTGTCCTGCCTTCCACCGCCTTCGGCTACATCATCGTCGCCCTTCTCGCGCACTTCTGGCAGCATGAGTACATCAGCCTCTCCCGCTGGACCGGCATCCTGCTGATCGTCTGCGGCGTCGGCTTTGTCGCCAACGGTCCATCGCTCACGGAGCACCCGCCTGCTGCCCTTCCTCCCGGCTCTGCCATCGATCCACTCATCAAGCCCAGTCACTCCGGCCCGTCCGCATGATGCCAACCCCCCCAACGTCGCTGGCTGGTCCGCTGTTTACCTGGACGACCATCGTCGCCGTCGCCACCACCGCCGTGGCCGGCGATTGCCTCACCGCCGGAGCCATGCGTCGTATCGGCGACCTGGACGAGATCCGCGCCCACTCTGGACTCGCTGGCGCCATCAAAGCCGTCGTTTCAAGCCCCCTGTTTCTGCTCGGCGTCTTCTGCATGGCGCTCAGCTTCTTTACCCTGCTCTTCACCCTCTCGCGCGTGGATGTCTCGCTCGCCGCGCCCGCCTCCGCGTCCCTGACCTTCATCGGCAACGCCGCAGCCGCCAAACTCTTCCTGCACGAGAACGTCGACCGCCGCCGCTGGCTCGCCGCCCTCTTCGTCTGCATCGGCGTCGCCCTGCTCGCGAAGTAGTGTGCGGTGCCCTGCTTCCGAATACGCTGTCTGCATGTAAGCTCGACCCTTCCGCGAGTGGTCCTGGTCTGCCCGCGTGGCTGTCTCCTTGCACGACCTCTTTCTACTTGTTTTCCTCTCCTTCGTCCTGTTTAGCTCAAAGGCGCGCGGAGGCGCGCTTGTACTTCTCATCCTCTCGTCTGCCCATCTGGCTTCGACAGTAGTTACGGCCCGTAGACCTGCGGGATTCGACCCCGCCGCACCGATTCGGCTGAATCTCGATTCCTCTGTACCCCGGCCAGTAGCCTCGGTAGAAGTTCTCTAGCCCGCCAGCCACCGCATCAACCCACGCGCCGGCAGCTCCGGACTCATAAAGCGGCCCCGATCACCCACCACCTCGCCAGCCGCCAGCCGACCGCTTCGCACCGCACCTTCCATCGTCGACGGCCACTCCGTCCGCGTCCAATCTCCCGCGACAAACAAGCCCTTCGACTCCGTCCGCTGCTCCGCCCGCCAACGATCAAACCCAGGCACCACACTGAACGTCGCCCGCGCCTCCTTCAGCACCGAGCTCTTCACCAGTCGCGCCTCGCGCACCTTCGGAAAAAAGAGCGGCAGCTCCTCAAGCGCAGCCGCCAGGATCACCTCTCTGCGCATGGCAAGCTCCGCAAACGACGCTGAGATCACCAGCTCCAGATAACTGCCGCGCCCCGCCGTCCACCCGCGAATCCTGGACTTCTGAAACATCCATTGGATTCGCGTATCCAGCAACACCGCGTGGTCTAGCTCCGTCACCTCGCGGTCGTGCCAGAGATGCACGGTCGTGATCGGAGCCGGAACCACCTCTGCCTCCACTTCACGTTCAATCGCCGCCTCGGCCCGCAGCCCATCCATCAGGCGCATCGTCTGCCGCTGATCCGTCGCCAGGATAACAGCCCGCGTTAGCAACTCCTCTCCTCCGCCCAATCGAACGCGCCACCCTTCCGCGAAGGTCTCGAGCGCCTCCACCTTCACCTTCAGCCGGACCTCCGCGCCCTTGCTCTCGGCCCATGCCGCCACGGGCGCGAAGAACTCACTCAGCGGCCTCGCAGGAATGCCGAGCCGGCCGGCTTCTGCGGACCGCAGAAAGCTCTCGTGAAAGACCTTCCCCGCGTACTTCACGGAGCAGCGTTCGAATCCATCATTCAACGCGCCAACTACCACTGGCTCCCAAAAATGCCGGATCGCCCGTTCCGTCTGCCCCGTCCGCTCCAGCCAGGAGGCAAAACTCTCCGCGTCATCCGCCGGGTAGCCCCGCAAAAACTCCATCAAGCCACGCGCGATGCCTATCTTGTCGCGAAGCCCCAGCATTTCTGCCCGCAGAAAGCTCATCGTCTGGTGCATCGGGGCCGGCAGCACTCCCGGCCGCAACACACTCGGCCGGCCACCCGGTTCAAGAAACGTCAGCGCGTCGTACCATCGCAGGGAGTTATCCACGCCCGCTTTTGTAACAAGGTCGATCACATTCGTACAGCACCCCAGAATGACGTGCTGCGAGTCAATCACCTCCGAGAGCGCCGGATGCTCATAGGAGTACGCCCGGCCACCTACATACGGCCGCCACTCCAGCAGGGTCACAGCCGATCCCGCTTCGGCCAGAGCCGCGGTCGCGGCGAGCCCCGCCAGACCTCCACCCACAACCACCACATCCCGGATCTCACTCACTCCAGCACCCGGTTCCACGCGGAAAGAATCGCGCCCCACAGAAGGATAGAGACCTTCTCCCACGCCGGCACACTCACCCGTTTGCCGAAGACCTCCATCTTGCCCGCCGCGATCCGGTTCAGCAGCCGATGGTAGATCGTTGCCAGCACCCACATCGCAGCCCGGCTATCCCGGTCCAGCAGCGGAATCAGCTTTCGTCCCGAACCGTAGTACCGCTCCGCCCGCACGCCAAGCGTCGCCAGCATTGCACGCTCTTCCGGGGTCATCGCCGTCCCCTGCGCCAGCGCCCCGATCCGCGCCACCGGAACCCCGAACTCCGCCATCATGTCTTCGGGCACATACACCCGTCCGCGTTCTGCATCTTCTTTTACATCACGCAGAATATTCGTCAACTGAAACGCGACGCCGGTCTCCTCCGCATACTGCTCCGCGCGGTGATCCGTGTACCCGAAGATGCGTATGCACACCAGCCCCACCACGGACGCAACCAGGTAGCAGTAACGATAAAGATCATCGAAGGTTGCAAATGTCTGGAGTCCTGCCGCGCTCTTGGGTCGAGGTTCGAGGTCCATCGTTACTCCCTCGACCAGCTCTTCCAGAAGCTGCTGCGGAATCCTGAACCGGCGCTGCGCCTCCCCAAGAGCAAGAAAGACGGCCTCGTCCTCACTCGCCCCCGAGCCACTCGACGAGAACGCGCACCATCGTGACCTCCAGCCGGCCATGAGTGCCCGGCGTTCCTCAAGCGAGATCGACTCATCGTCGGAAAGATCGTCCGCCCGCCGCATAAACGCATACACCGCGCACATCGCGTCGCTCTTGGCTCGCGGCAGAACACGGAACGCCCAATAAAAGTTCTTCGCCTCGCGCCGCGCAACCTCGCGGCAGAAGGCAAACGCCTCCTCCGTCGTCACGCCTGCCGCACCTCGCCTGGTCCGGCGCCGCTCTGCCGCAACCGGAACTTCTCGAGCAGTGCGCCACCCAAAAGCTTTAACTTCTTCATCTTGGTCACCACCGGCCGGCCGCGCAGTGTGTCATAATCCTGCGCGGCAATGCCGTCCAGGATCGCGTCGCCACCGTTGCGAAACAGGTTCAGCGTCACCGCGAGCTCATGGTCCACCGTCGACGAGATTCGCCCGCCGTCGTGAAGCATCGCGCGCGTTCGCTCCACCAGACTCTTCATCATGGCGCGATACTCCGGCGTAAACACCCGTCCCCCGAGCTGACCGTCATCCACGCGGTACGCGTTCATCGACTCCGCCGGCAGATACCTCCGGCCGCGGTCTGCATCCTCCACCACATCCTGCCAGAAGTTCGCCAGCTGCAGCGCCGTACACACCTGGTCGGAGAGACGCGCCCGCTCCTCATCACGATATCCGCATACCAGCAGCACCAGCCGGCCAACCGGGTTCGCCGAGTAGCGCGAGTACTCCAGCAGCTCGTCCCATGTCTCGTAGTGGGTCACCACCTGGTCCTGCCGGAATGCCAGCAGCAGGTCCGCAAACAGGCTCTTCGGCAGCTCACACGCAACCATGGTCTCCCGCAACGCCACAAAAACCGGATGCCGGCTGCGCTCCGGTGCCTCGTAGCATTCATCCAGCATCGCGCCCCACGTCCGCAGCAGCCGCATGCCAATCTCGGGCGTCGCCACCTCGTCGCCCAGATCATCCGAGACCCTGCAGTACGCGTACACACTCTCGAAGTGCGGCCTCACCCGCTCCGGCAGAAACCAGGTCGCCACGTGAAAGTTCTCATAGTGCGAGGTAGCGAGCTGACGACACCACAATCGAGCCGCTTCGAGCGTCGGCCGTTCCTCCGGTGTGCGCAGATCCTCAGGAGCCCCCTCCAGCTCATCCCCGAGCACTCTGCCCCCATCGATCAGCACCAGCTCCGCCATCTAACGCAAACCCCCCATTGGCAACACAGCCGTCTTGATCTCAAGCGCGGGCAGCACACCGCCCGTCATCTCCGCCTGAATCCTCTGCTCGTTCCGCATCACCATGCGGCGAAAAAGCTCCGGAACTTCGAGCAGTCCCGACTGCCCCGTGATGTACTCCGCGCATTTGAATCGGCCCTGCGTCACCAGCGCAAACGCCCTCCGGCACGCAGGGGGCGTGTGATGGAAGCTCGCCTTCAGCGTGATGTCCCCGTAGTGCAGCCGATTCGTATCGAGCGCGACTACCGTCCCGCGCGGCGGTCCACCAAAGAAGTTCACCACTCCGCCCTGCCGCACCATCGCCACTGCCTGCTCCCAGGTCGCCGGCGTTGCCACCGCTTCTATCGCGACATCGACCCCGCGTCCCTCATCCGTCTTCGCCCGCACCGCCGCCACCACGTCCTCACTCCCGTCGACGCGAACCACCTCGCGCGCCCCAAAGAGCCGTGCTGCCGCCTCCTGCTCCGCCCGCTTTACCACCGCGATCACGCGCACTCCATAGAGCTCCGCCACGTGCATGAACATCAGACCGATCGGTCCGGCTCCGATCACCACCATGCTGTCGCCCGGCTGCGCGCCGCTCTCTTCCAGCCCGCGAACCACGCATGCCAGCGGCTCCGTCAACGCAGCGTGTGCAAACGGCACTCCATCCGGAATCACAAGTGTGTTCTTCTCGACGATGCGCGCCGGAACCTTCAGGTACTCCGCATACGCACCGTTGTTGAACAGCAGGTCCTCGCAGAGGTTCTGCTGACCCTTGCGGCACCAGAAGCATCGGTCACACGGCGCAGAGTTCAACGCGACCACCCGGTCGCCTTCGTGAACACCGGCCACGCCGGCGCCCACGGCACTCACTGTTCCCGCCACCTCATGCCCGAACGGCACCGGCGGCTTCAGCATCATCGCGTGGTATCCCCGCCGGTAGACCTTCAGGTCCGTTCCGCAGGTTAGCGCGGCTCCAACCCGCAACACCAGCTCGCCCGCTCCAGGCTCAGGCACGGCAACCTGCTCCATGCGCAGATCCTCCTTGCCGTAGAGCACCGCTGCGGTCATCGTCCTTGCCATTGTTTTATCTTCTCACCCGTCTGTACCCTTGCGTACATGTTGGGAAGTCCTCGGAGCATTCCACTCCCTCTTCGCCGCTCCGTAAACGCAACCCTCGTCACGGACTTGCAGATCTTGGCCGCCTGGCTGCATCTGATACCCTGACCCGGAGAATCTATGCCCTTTGTAAGCCCTGAGGTGTTCGCAAAACAGGTTGTTGCCTCCATTCAGGGCTACGCCATCCTATCCGGCCGCGCGGTCGGCAACCTCTTTACGCGCCCGCGCTACTGGTCCGATATCTATACCCAGATGGATTCGATCGGCGTCGGCTCCATGCCGATCGTCGTCCTCACCGGCTTCTTCACCGGCTGCGTCCTCGCGCTGCAGTCCGCCACCTCGCTTGAGCAGTTCGGCGCCGTCGGCATGACCGGCAATCTGGTCGCTCTCTCCATGGTCAAGGAGCTCGGCCCCGTCCTCACCGGCCTCATGGTCTCCGGCCGCAACGCCTCCGGCATGGCCTCCGAGCTCGGCTCCATGAAGGTCACCGAGCAGATCGATGCCATGCGCGCCCTCGGCACGGATCCCCTGCGCAAGCTCGTCACGCCGCGCATCTCCGCGACAGTCTTCATGCTCTTCTTCCTGACGATCCTGTCAGACGCGGTCGGCATCGCCGGCGGAGCCCTCGTCTCCGTCTTCTTGCTCGGCCTTAATGCCAGCGCTTATTTCCATAACTCCTATCGCTCGCTCGTCTACGCCGATGTGGTCCAGGGCGTCACCAAGCCGCTCTTCTTTGGCTTCATCATCGCCTCCGTTGGATGCTTTTATGGCATGAACACCAAGGGCGGCACTCAGGGTGTCGGCAAGGCCACCACGCAGGCCGTCGTCGTCTCCTCCGTCTTCATCATCATCATTGACTTCCTCATCTCCCGCACCATGATCGGCATCTTCGGCCGCTAAGCCTCCCTCATGCCTGAAGCCGCAGTCACAATCCGAGCGTCCGACACGCAGCCAGGCCCGTCCTCCATCCAGGAGGGCCCGGTCGTTGTCTTTGCGGGCGTCACCATCGGCTTTGAAGGCCGCACCGTTCTCGACAACGTCTCCTTCACCGTCGAACCGGGGGAGCAGCGCGTGATCTTCGGCCCCGCCGGCACCGGCAAGAGCGTCCTGCTCAAGCTCTGCAACGGTCTGCTCGGGCCGGACTCCGGCTCAATCAAAATCTTTGGCGAGTCCATCGAGCACATGCGCGAGCGCGATCTCTTCAAGCTCCGTGCCCGCATCGGCATGGTCTTTCAGGAGTCCGCTCTCTTCGACTCCCTCACGGTCGAAGACAACGTGGCCTATCGCCTGCACGAAGACGGCGTCGATCCCTCCGAGGCCCATACGCGCGCCATCGAAGCACTCAAGTTCTCCGCGCTCGAGAATGCCGAAGCCAAGTTCCCCGCCGAACTCTCCGGCGGCATGCGGCGTCGCGCCTCCATCGCCCGCGCCATCGTCACCGGTCCGGATCTCATCCTCTACGACTCGCCCACCGGCGGCCTCGACCCCATCACCTCAACTACCATCGTCGAGCTCATCGTCAAGCAGCGCGACGTCTCCCACACCACGTCGCTGCTCATCACCCATCGCCTGCAGGACGCCTTCACCCTCGCCACGCACCACTACAACGGCGAAGCGAATCGCATGGAGTCGATCCCAAAGTCCGAGCACGGCGGCATCGATCCCAGCACCAAATTCCTCATCCTGAACGAAGGCAAGGTCGTCTTCGACGGAACCACCGAAGCTCTTGTAACCTCGCACGACCCCTGGTTGAAACAGTACCTGGCTTAATCAGTCTCTCGCCCCTAAAGCCCGCGCCGAAAACCTACTTCGTCTGGCCAGTCGCCGGCGCGCTCGGCATCGCATAGATCACCTCACCCGGCCGGGTGTAGTGCAGCTCCTCGCGTGCCTGATGTTCAATCGCATTCGGATCGCTCTGCAGCCGCGCCACATGCCCGCGGAAAAACTCATTCTCCCGCTCGAGTCGCACCTGCTCCTTCGCTAGATCCCGCGCCTCGTGCCGCTTGTGCTCGTACACGGTCAGGCCGTTCTGCCCAAAGACAACGTGGTACCCGAGGCTGACCGCCAGCGCCCCCGCGATCCCCGTCGCCATCCGCCGCCATCCGAAGAGAGGATGGCGCAACAGTCGCGTCAGCCGTCGCGGCGGAGCAGGGGTCGCCGTTTGTCTGGAAAGTGGCAGAGCCATCGCAGCTTCAGTACATCGTCTGCCAGTTAACCGCGTCAAGCGCTCTCCGGCAATCTGCAGGGGAGGAACCCGCATCATCACCTATCCCGCAAATGCGCACCACCCAAACATTCCACGCGCGGCGCCATCTTCTTTCTTCCGGCGTCCCCGGCATCTTGGTATCATCCGAGACAGCGATGCTCGTCCTTTTCTCCATTGCGATGGCCTGCTTCTTTGCCCTCTTCGGGATGCTGGTCATCCTGCTGCGCCAGGCGAAGAGCGAAGGCGCGCGCGAGCGCGATCGAAGCCAGGGAGAGCGAAAGAGGGAGCGAGCGGCTCTGGCCCGGCACACCTCAGACACCCGCGCACCCTTCGGCGTCTCACAGACAGGTATCGATCTCACCCTGAGCAACCTCGTTCCTGCCAAACAGCCGGACTGGCGCTTCATGGTTCGGGAAGCAGGCCGCTCCGCCCGTCGTCGCCAGCAGCAGCCCGCCGAGACCTCCGGCAGAAAGCCGCCACGGCCCTTCCACTACGGGGTCAGCCGTCCTGATCGGGCCTACTTCAACAAGGATCTGGGCGACCTCACGGATCCTCAATCCTCGAACATCGCCAGACGGGCCTAGCCTCTTCCCGTCACACGTTCCTCTGGAGATCAACGCCTTATGTCCACGCCTGCGCGCTCTGACGTCAACGCGATCCTTGCACCGGAAGCCCTCTCCTTCGGCAATCAGAGTTGGCTTCGACGACTAACCGTGGCGGTCGCCTGTACCGCGCTCATCGCGCTGTGCGCCCATATCTCCATCGCGCTTCCATTCACCCCCATCCCGATCACGATGCAGACCTTCGCCGTCCTTCTGGTCGGCATGCTGCTCGGCCCCGCCGCCGGAGCCGCAACCCTGGCGCTCTACCTCGTCGAAGGCGCCGCCGGCCTGCCGGTCTTCTCGCCGCACGGCCCTGGTGGCCTCGCGCAACTCGCCGGTCCGTCCGCCGGCTATCTGCTCTCCTATCCCGCCGCCGCCGCCCTCGCCGGCAGCTTCTTTGCTGCGGCTCGCCGCCTCATTCCCACAGCCGTCGCGGCACTCGTCGCCGGCGCTCTCGCCGGATCCCTCATCCTCCTCTCCGGCTCAGCCTGGCTCATGGCCTCCCTGCACCTCTCGCTCACGCGCGCCGTCGCGCTGGGCACCCTGCCCTTCCTCGCTGGCGAAGCCTTTAAGATCGTCCTGCTCAGCATCCCCGTTACCGCGCTGCGACACACCACCCGCGCTCGCTGATCGACTCCTTTGAGCCCACTCGCTCCACGCAGAGGCATCCCGCAACTGCGCCAACCCGAAGCACCACCACGAAAGTGACCATGGCCTTAGCAGAAGCTTCATCCACCACCCGAGAGATCACCATCGCGCACAGTCCCGACTCCGACGACGCGTTTATGTTCTACGGCCTTGCCACCAGCAAGGTCCGCTTCCCAGGCTACAAGTTCACTCACACCCTCACCGACATTGAGACCCTCAACCACCGCGCCATCAACGAGGCCTTCTACGACGTCACCGCCATCTCCTTCCACGCCTATCCCTTCCTGCAGGAGAGCTATCAGCTCATGCCCTGCGGCGGCAGCGTCGGGGAAGGCTACGGCCCCATGATCGTCTCCGTCCGCAAGCTCTCCTTTGACGAGCTCAAGAAGACCCGCATCGCCATCCCCGGCACCCTCACCACCGCGTTTCTCACCCTCAAGCTCTGGTATCCCGACGTCGAGACCGCCGTCGTCCCCTTCGACCAGATCATCCCCGCCGTCCTCTCAGGCGAGTTCGACGCCGGCCTCATCATTCACGAGGGCCAGCTCACCTATGCGAAGGAAGGCCTCATCAAGCTCCTCGACCTCGGCCAGTGGTGGCGCGAACAGACCGGCATGGTCCTCCCGCTCGGCGGCAACGCCATTCGTCGTTCGCTCGGCCGCGATGTGCAGCTGATGGTCAACACTGCCCTCCGCTCCAGCATCCAGCACGGCCTTGACAACCGTGACGAAGCCCTGACCTACGCCATGCAGTTCGCCCGCTCGCTCGACACCCCCACCGCCAGCCGCTTTGTCGGCATGTACGTCAACGAGCTCACCCTGGACTACGGCACCGAAGGTCGCAACGCCATTCGCAAACTCCTCGAGATGGGCTACGATCGCGGCATCATCCCGATCAAACCCAACGTCGAGTTCGTCGACTGAGGCCGCGCCGCTGCCGTCAAATCGAGGACGCTTCGCTTTCTCGATTCCGACCACCTGTGGTATCTTCGATGGAGCGGGTTGGGTAGGGTTTTGCTCGAACAACTCGTGTCCTTGCCATCGTTTAGCTCTCAATCCTTGGCAGGTTCCCGGACGCGTAGCTCAGTTGGTAGAGCATTCGACTCTTAATCGACTGGTCGTAGGTTCGATCCCTACCGCGTCCACCATCACATTCAGAGCTCTTTCTAAGGCCGCCTTCTACAGGGCGGCCTTTTATCTTGCGAACGGACGCCTTCGAACACCTTCCGCCAGCACCAGCCGGGAGCGCTCACTTCGGCGCACCCGGAAGCTCCCGGATCTTCATGTTCCGGAACGACACCGGGAAACCATGGTCCTGCAGCAGCAGATAGCCCCCGCTCGCCTTGCCGAACCGCGGATAGACATGGAACTTACTCTCCGCCACCGCCTGGCGAAAAGCAGCCGAGTTCCGGTCATACTCCACCACCTTCACGCCATTGAGCCAATGTTCGCCATGCGCCCCACGAACCAGGATGCGCGCTGTGTTCCACTCGCCAATCGGTCTAACCGGCTTGTCCGCCGCGGCGGGGATCAGATCATAGAGCGACGCCACCGTGCGATCGCCATCCTTGCCTTTCGTCGCATCCGGATGCAACGCATCATCCAGGATCTGGTACTCGAACCCCACCATCGTTCCATGGCCCTCGTGTCCCGGCGTCAGACTCGGATCAACGAAATAAAGGATCCCGGAGTTGGCCCCAGGCGTCACACGAAAGTCCACAGAGAGCTCAAAGTTCGTGTACGGACGCGTGCTGATGATGTCCCCGGCATTCCCGCCTTCTTCCCCACCGTGCTCCGTGACAGACAGCAGCCCGTCCTTCACCTCCCAGCCAGTCCTCGGAAACTGATCAGACCTCACGCTGCGCCACGCGGCCGTGCTCTTGCCATCAAACAGCAAGGTCCATCCGCTCGCCCGCTCCTGCGGCGTGAGCGTATTCGCAGACTGGCTGTGAATCGGCTGCGTGGCAACCCAGATGGTGACTGCAGCGAAGGCAAGGAAAGACTCGCGGGACGTCATCCCAGAACCATACGCGGTGTCCTCGATGCGGGTCTCGCCCGCACGCTACTCGCTACCCAGCCGGATCTTCAATCCGCCACGAGCCGTCAGCGGTAGTCCCGGGTATCCGATCGGCCCGATGTGCTGGTTATTCAAGAGATTCTCCGTCTGCGCAAACACCGTCACGTGACCGTTCAGCGCATACGTGAACCCGAGGTCGAGCTTCACATACCCGAAGTCCAGATCGTGGTTCGGCAGCAGCAGCGTATTCCCGCCGTTCCGGTCCTCAAAGCTCAGGAACGTCGAGTCGTCCGCCCGGCTCGCCAGTGACCCCTTGATCGCCAGCCCAAACGCCTGCCCCGTGTACTGCGCCGCAAAGTACCCCGTGTTCGGCGGCCGACGGAACACGCGCTGGGCCACCAGCGGCGAAGTCGCCCCGATCGCGATTCCTGGTAGCTCCGGGTTCTCCGTCGGCATGCCCGCGGTCGCCGCCGCCGCATCACTCGCAAAGCTCTGCTCCACCAGCGTCGCCAGATACGTGTAGCCACCGCGCATGAGGATCCGCGCCCGCGGCTGCCACTCGAGCGCCGCCTCCAGCCCCTGCGCCCGGTACGCCAGGCTGTTCAGCTCCGCCCCATCCACTCCCGCCGCCGCAGCGTTCACCCCGAAGACCAACTGCAGCGTCCCCGCATCCACAAAGTCGAACTGGTGCGAGAACTGATTGTGAAAGTACCCCGCCTTCAACACCAGCCGCTCGCCCACCAAACTCTGGTCCACACCGAAATCCATCGTCCGCGATCGCAGCGCCCCAGCCGGCATCACCCCGTACTGCGCGATCGCCGCCACGTTCCCCACCTCTGCGAGCTGCCGGTAGAGCGACGAGAACTCCAGAGCCAGCGACGGCTCCTGCACCCCCGTCGCCGCGTTCGCCCGCAGCCGCGTCCCATGCAGCAACCGCCGTCCCGGCCGCACCGCCTGGTATGCCAGCCCAAACCGCGGTGTCCCTGCTAGCCCGAACAGATGGTTCTTCTCAATCGCGCCGCCGAGCGAGTAGAAAAACCGCCCCCGCAGCTCGCCCTGCACCCCCAGGCTGTACCCGAAGTTCGTCCGCTGCAATCGCTGGTCCTCACCTGATCCCGCAAATCGCCCACGCTCATTGTCGTAGCGGAACCCGAACACCAGCGCCACATGGTGCGGCAGCACAAAGTCGCTCTGGTAATACAGCTCGTCCCGATTCGAGACCCGCTGCTCCATCGGCTGGAAGAACGCCGCCTGCCCCGTCGCCGTATATCCGTTCGCCCCCCGAATCGTCACCGGCAGCCCGAAGTACGTCGTAAAGCTCTGGCCCGCAAACTCCGACACCACCGGCTCGCCCACCGGCGCAAACCCCTCCGCCTGCTCTCGTTTTCTTGCGATCCCGTAGCGCACGAGGTTGTGCCACCCGCCCAGCGTCGTATTCTCGACCGTCCCCGCCGCATACAGGTCCTGATCCGCCTGCTTTCCACTCGCGGGAATCAGGTGAAAGTCATAGGCATCCGGCAGCCCCACCGCGCTCTCCGCGTTGCGCAGTGTCAGCCGCGCCAGCGTGCTCGCGCCGATCGCATACCCCACATTCGCGACCGCCGTGCCCGTGTGGTACTCGTCGTTGCGCAACGCATTCGACGTATTGAACCGCGAATACCCCGCCAGATAATCCAGCTTCTGCCGCGTCCCCGAGAGAAACACCTCATTCCGGTAGCTGTGCAGCGTCCCCGCGTCGCCCGTGTAGTTCACCACCGGCCCCAGCGTGCTCCCCCGCGGCGTCGTCATCTCGAGCACTCCCGCCAACGCATCCGTCCCCGCTGCCGCGCTGTTCGCCCCGCGATACACCTCAATGCCCGCCCCCGCGCCCGGCCCGCTCACCCCCGTCGAGCTCACCGTCCCAAAGTCAAACGCACCACCCACATCTTCTGCCGGCACCCCGTCAAACAGCACCTTTGTCGCGTCCGACCCACCGCCGCGCACAAACAGGCTCGCCACACCGCCCGCCTGTCCCTGCTGCACGGCAAACACCCCAGGCGCCAGCCGCACCTCATCCACGACCCCCACCCGCGTCGCCAGCGCATCCCGCGCGATCAACTCCACCGGAGCCGTCAGCTGCGGCAGCGGCGTCGCCAGCACACTCGCCGTCACCGACACCGACGTGCGGATCTCCGTCGGCGAGAGCACCACCGGCCGCACCACAATGTCTGTCTTGCCGCCATAGAAGTCCTCGCTAATGTTCGGCGCGAACGTCACGGCCGACGTCAACAGCACGAACCGTCCCGCGTCCCCATCCCGAATTTCGAAGCTTCCATCTCCTCGCGTCACCGTGTAGCTCGCCGTCGACTTGCCGAAGATCAGCTGCACCCGCGCGTTCGGAATTGCCCTGCCCTGCCCATCCGTCACCACCCCCCGCACCACCACCGCCCGCGCACTCGCCACCCCAAACACACCTGCGGCAACCGCCGCCGCCAGCCGCATCGTTCCAGATCGCTCCCGCATCGCTCTCACAAACCGAGGCTAGCAGAGCCGCCCGGCAACACTCTTCCCCGCCGGCCACTGGCCCTAATCCCCGCCTATCAACGACAATAGATCTCGACGCGAAAGGATCCGACCCCCCAATGTCCAGCCTTCCCATCGCCATCTACTACGAGCAGCCCCACTGGTTCAAACCTCTCTTCGCCGAGCTCGATCGCCGCGGCACTCCGTATGTCGCCCTCTCCGCCGTCGACCACTCCTGGTCCCCGGAAGACCACCCCGAAGAGCAGTTCTCGCTCGTGCTCAACAAGATGAGCCCCAGCGCCTGGAACCGCGGCCACGGCGACGGGATCTTCTACACCCTCGGCTATCTCGAACACCTCGAGTCTCGCGGCGTCCGCGTCATCAACGGCACGCAGGCGTTCCGCTCCGAGCTCTCCAAAGCCTCGCAGCTCACCCTGCTCGACACCCTCCGCCTGCCCTTCCCCCGCGCCCGCGTCATCCACCGCGCCGAGCACGCCCCCGCCGCCGCTCGCGGTCTGCGCTTCCCCGTCGTCGTCAAACCCAACATCGGCGGCTCCGGTGCCGGCGTCAAGCGCTTTGACACCCCCGCGCAGCTCCTCGAAGCCTCGCAGACGCCAGACGCCCTCATGCTCGGCATGGACACCACCGCCCTCGTCCAGGAGTTCATCCCCGCCCGCGACCAGTCCATCATCCGTGTCGAAGTCCTCAACGGAAAATTCCTCTACGCCATCCGCATCGGCATCACCGGCGACACCTTCGATCTCTGCCCCGCAGACATCTGCCGCACCCCCGTCGGCGTCGACCTCCAGCGCTCCGCCTGCTCCATCGAAGCGACCGAAGACCAGGCCAAAGCGAAACTCACCGTCGAAGCCTTCACCCCGCCCGCCGACGCCATCGCCGACGTCGAACAAATCATGCGCGCCGCCGGCATCGAGCTCGGCGGCGTCGAGTACATGGTCGACGACCGCGACGGACAACGCCTCTACTACGACATCAACGCCCTCTCGAACTTCGTCGCCGACGGAGAGACCGTCGTCGGCTTCGATCCCTTCGCTCGCCTCGTCGATTGGCTTGAAGTCGAAGTCAGGGTTCCCGTCGCGCCCTAAGTGGCGCAGCGTCTGCCGGCCACGGTCGACGTGCGTCCGCACTTGCATCAGACCGCCAATCTCCCGGCGCTCTCTGCCAATCTCCGCGAAACGGGATTCGACCTGTCAACTCGCCTGAAGCGCCACTCATCGAGTCAAGAGAGCCGCTTACGACGTAGGTTGCGGCCTCAACAAGGGAGACCCTGATGGACGAACCGACCACCATTCACTTGCAGCCGAGCGACGCCCTTCTCGTCATCGACATGCAGATCGACTTCCTCCCCGGCGGCCGGCTGCCCGTCAAGAACGGCAATGAGATCATCCCGGGCATCAACGCCGTCGCCGGGAAGTTCACCCACGTCCTCCTCACTGCCGATCGCCATCCGGAAGGTCACATCAGCTTCGCCAGTGCTCATCCAGGCAAGCAGCCTCTCAAGGACTTCTCCGATGGTCCCTACGGTACGCAACCCTTTTGGCCCGATCACTGCGTTCAGGGCACCCATGGCGCCGAGATCACTCCGAAGCTCCACATCCCGCACAGCGAGCTGGTGGTTCACAAAGGGGTGTGGCCGTCCGTCGAAAATCTGTCTCCCTTCTTCGATGACGACAGGCGGACACCGACCGGCCTCGGCGCACATCTCTTCGAGCGTGGCATCAAGCGACTCTTCTTCTGCGGCCTGGCGCTCGACGTCTGCGTGGGCCACTCCGCCATTGACGCCGCTCGGCTCGGCTTCGACTCGTTCGTGCTAGAAGATCTCACGCGCCCCGCGAAAATTCCCGGTCTGCTCCCGCAGGTAAATAGTGGTTTCGTTGAGAGCAACGTTTGCCTGTGCAGCTCCGGGACATTGCGGTCAGTGGCCAGCTGAGGAATGGTTCTCGCTGTCAGCATCCGGCGGCAGCACGCTTTGTCATGACTCGGCATTGACCCGAGCCTGTACGGCCTCACTGGCGCTGCCCCATCCTCAGCTGCGCAGGTATCCCCGCACCGCACTCTCCACGCGCCGCAGCAACTGAACCGACTCCCCTTCGCCCCGTTCCCCTGCCGCATCCACCAGCGCTCTCGTGATCGCCAGCACGTCATCTGCCGCCGCGCCTCGATTCGCGACCCGCGGTGCATCCGGCAGCCGCAGAATCGCCTCCACCACCGCTCGAAGGCGGTTCGCCGTCCCGGTCACCTGGTCGGCAAACATCTCCCGCTTCTCCGCGATATCGATCAGCCGCGCCAGCTGCGGACGCCGCATCTGATGCCGGATCGAGGCGCGAATATACAACCGCAGAGCCACCGCACATTCCTCCATCCCGCGCAGCTCCTCTTCCACAGCAAGCAGCGGCGCGGCCTCCCGTTCGATCACGGCACTTAGCAGCGCGGTCTTGCTTGGAAAGTACTGATACAGCGACCCGATACTCACGCCCGCCTTCTCTGCGATCGCATTTGTGTTGAATCCATCAAAGCCCTTCTCCTCCAGAATGCGAGCAGTGGCCTCCAGAATCACCGCCACCGTGTCCTCGGCGCGCCTCTGCCGGGGTTGTTTTCTTGGAGATATCGCCTTTACAGTCGTGCGCGTTTTCATAGGGGTATGCGAGTACCGAACATGAGCAATTACTCGTATCTTGAGTCTAAGGAGAAATCAGCATGACCGCAACGGAACAAAAGCCTAAAGAAACCCGGAACGACACTCAGGATGACCTCACCGTCTTCGTACTTGTGAAAACCATGCCAGAGTGGCTGGGTATGACCATCGACCAGCGCTTCAAGCACTTCAACACCCTCATGATCCCGATCTTGAAGAAGTACGAGAACCAGGTCCGCTTCAAGTTCTACGACACCGAGTTCTACTCCGCGCGGGTAACCGACATCTGGGTCTGGGAGGCGACCTCACGGCACGCCTACGAGCTCGTCGTCGAAGAGCTGCGGGAGACCCCGCTCTGGGATCGCTTCTTCTCGATCGTCGAGATCCTCGCCGGTGTCGAGAACGCCTACGCCCGCAACTACGGCAGAGACGCCGTCTCCGCCTAACCTGCCACACTTGCAGACGAGCAGCGGTCTGAGCCTCTGCCGTCATCTCGCAGCAGTCAGCCGCTCAGCTCATAGTTGAGGAGAGATCCATGAACAACACGGGAAACACCATATTCATCACTGGAGGCGGTTCCGGCATCGGCCGGGGCCTCGCGGAGGCCTTTCACAAATCCGGAAACGAAGTCATCATCGCTGGGCGCCGTGAGCAGGCCCTTCAGCAAACCGTCGAGGCAAACCCGGGAATGCACTTCCGCGTCTTGGATCAGGACAGCCCATCCGCGGTACAGAACCTCGCCGCGGAGATGCGAGAGCACTTTCCGAACCTCAACGTACTCGTCAACAACGCCGGCATTCAGCGCGTCGAGGATCTGACCTCGAGCGATCTCCCGGACTTCGAGGCCACCATCACCACGAATCTGCTTGGCCCTGTCCGGCTTACGGCTGCCCTTGTGCAGCACCTCATCGCTCAGCCGAAGGCCGCCATTCTGAACGTCTCGTCCGTGCTCGCGATGGCGCCTGCGGCCATGATGCCGTCCTACTGCGCCTCCAAGGCCGCGATGCACACCTACACACAGTGCCTGCGGTACCAGCTTAGAGACACTGCGGTACAAGTCGTTGAGATCATCCCGCCCTGGACTCAGACCGAACTGCAGGGAAAGCGCGGCATGAACCCGAAGGCCATGCCGCTTGACCAGTACCTCGCGGAGACCATGAGCATCCTGAACACCACGCCGGAGGCAACCGAGGTGGTGGTCGAACGCGCCAGGGCATCGCGCTTCGCCGAACGCGGAGACTTCGAAGCCTTCTTCAACACCTACAACGACAGCTGGATCGCCGCGCAGAACCAGAGCTGGGCCAAGTCATAACCGCGGTAACCCGCTCTCGTCCTGCCGAGAGGCCCGGATTACAGAACAGAGCAACATCCTGGGCCACTCTGCAGTTGCGAGACGGCTCGGGGAGATCGCGCAACAGGAGGAACGCCGCATCGGGATCGATCGGGAGGAGTTCGTGACCACACTCATCCCGGTCACTGGCCTGCCTCCCCGGAACGCTATACCCTTTCCTCATGCGCTACGGCTTTTGGCTCCCCGTCTTCGGCGGCTGGCTTCGCAACATCGACGACGAATCCATGCCCGCCACCTGGCCCTACGTACGCGACCTCGCCATCCGCGCCGAGCAGATTGGCTTCGATCTCACCCTCATCGCCGAGCTCAATCTCAACGACATCAAGGGTCCTGAAGCCGACTCGCTTGATGCCTGGTCTACCACCGCCGCGCTCGCCGCCGTCACACAGAAGCTCGAGCTCATGGTCGCCGTCCGCCCCACCTTCCACTCCCCCGCCCTGCTCGCCAAGCAGGCCGCCAGCATCGACCGCATCGCCAACGGCCGCCTCACTCTCAACGTCGTCTCCTCCTGGTGGAAGGACGAGGCCACCCGTTACGGCATCCCCTTCGACGAACACGACGATCGCTACGCCCGCACCTCCGAGTGGCTCGACGTCGTCTCCGGCTGCTGGAGTGAACGGAGCTTCTCCCATCAGGGCAAGCTCTACACCGTCGCCGATAATCTCCTCTCACCCAAGCCCGTCGCCCAGCCTCGCCCCACGCTCTACGCCGGCGGCGAATCCGAAACCGCCAAAAACCTCATCGCCGCCAAATGCGACGCCTACCTCATGCACGGCGACGAACCCGCAACCATTGCAGCCAAGGTCGCCGACCTGCGCCGCCGCCGCGCCGAGCACCCGCATCTCCCGCCGCTCATCTTCGGAGTCACCGGCTACTGCATCGTCCGCGACTCCGATGCGGACGCGCGGAAGGAAGTAGACCGCATCACCGACGTGAAGCAATCCGCCCGCGGCTACGCCAACTACCAGCAGTTCATCACCGGCTCACAGCTCGAAACCGAGCTCAGCCTGCGCGACTACTCCGTCTCCAACCGCGGCCTCCGCTCCGGCCTGATCGGCTCCCCCGCCACCGTCCGTCAGCGCCTCGCCGACTTCGAAGCCGCCGGCTGCTCGCTCGTCCTCCTCCAGTCCAGCCCCCAGCACGAAGAGATGGAGCGCTTCGCCGCCGAGATCATCAACGCCTGACCGCCCTTTCAGCCAGCGCGCCAATACCTCCCCACGAACTTTGTCATCCTGAGCGCAGCGAAGGACCCGCTTCTCGCTCTTATCCCAGGCGCGGCGATCACACCCGCAGTCATTTGGCGCAACCAGCCTCCCTCCGGGCCTACACTCTCAGTAGCTCCCACGCATCACGGCGAAAGCGCGAAGCGGATGGTCCAGACCTAAACCCTCTCCTTCGAAGATTTTGCAGGCAAAGATTAGGGAAGGGGCACTCTCGGGAAGGATTCGAGAAAGCTACGGAACCATCCGCCTCACCCTTGCGTAAGCTGTCCTACGAGCCGCTAAACCAAATCCACGGCTCAGGAGAGCACCCGTGGCACCGAAGAAGAAACGTAATCTCTGGATCTGGGGCGGCCTCTCCGTTCTCGTCCTCGCTGTCGTCCTCGGTGTCGTCATGGCAGCCCGCGGATCAAACGCGAAGCTCGAGCCATCGCAGCTCGCCAAGGTCGAACGTGGCGACATCGCCCGCTCCGTCGTCGCCACCGGCAAGGTCCAGCCGATCCTAAAGGTCGAGGTCAAGAGCAAGGCCTCCGGCATCGTCACCAAGCTCGATACCGACATCAACGCCCACGTGCATCCCGGTCAGAACCTCGCCCAGCTCGATCAGGTCGAGATCCTCGCCCAGGTCGCCGCCCAGCGCGCCCAGCTCGCAGCCGCCCAGTCCAACGCCACCGCCGCCACCGCCGCCATCCAGTTCGATCGCGTCGCCGCCGAGTCCCCCGACCTCCCCATGTACGAGCACACCTTCAAGCGCGCCGAGCAGATGCAGAAAGACGGCGTCGTCTCGCAGCAAGCCCTCGACGACGCCCAGCAAAAATACGTCTTCGCCGCCAACGGTCGCGACAAGGCCGTCGCCCAGATCACCGTCGACGAGTCCAAGCTTCACCAGGCTCAGGCGCAGGTTGCACAGTCGCAGGCCGCTCTCCAGCAGCTCCAGGAACAGCTCTCCTACACCAGCATCACCTCGCCCATCGAGGGCACTGTACTCTCCCGCGACGTCGAGCTCGGCGATGCCGTCTCTTCCATCCTTGTGCTCGGCTCCACAGCCACCCTCGTCATGACCCTAGGCGACACCACCCAGGTCTACGTGCAAGGCAAAGTCGACGAGGCCGATATCGGCAAGGTCTATCTGGGTCAGCCCGCCCGCATCAAGGTCGAAAGCTTCCGTGACAAGACCTTCCAGGGCAAGGTCACCAAGATCTCGCCACTTGGTGTCGAGAAGGACAACGTCACCACCTTCGAGGTGCGCGTCTCGATCGATAACCCCGGCGGCGAGCTCAAGGTCAACATGACCGCGAACGCCGAGATCCTCCTCGAAGAGCACAAGAACGCCATCACGGTCCCCGAGCAATCCGTCATCTATGACAAGGACCGCAAAGCCACCGTGGAAGTCCCGGATGACAAGCAGAAGAAGGGACGCCGCATCGTTGCTGTCAACGTCGGCATCTCGAACGGCACCAAGACCGAGGTGCTCTCCGGCCTCAAACAGGGAGACACCGTCATCCTCCAGCAGTAACCGAGTCTCCTCCTCTCAACGCATCCTCCCGACCGACGTGTAGGGACCAGCTTCTCTACGCCCTTTCAACCATGCATCTTCAAGGAGCTGCCCATGCAAGTCCGACACCTCTTGCCAATCGCCGCCTTTGCCGTTACGACCGCCGCCTTCGCCGCCGACAACAACTTCGACCGCACGCTGACAAGCTCCGGCTCACCTACAGTCAGCGTCTCAACCGGTTCCGGCTACATTCACCTCCGCGCCGGCTCTGACTCTCAGGTTCATATTGCCGCACATGTCCACGGCAACAACGGCGGTAGCTGGTTCGGTGGCAGTGGTGACGTCCAGTCACGCATCGATCAGATCGTCGCCAACCCGCCCATCCAGCAGAGCGGCGACTCCATCCAGATCGGTGAGCGCCACGGCGGCGACAAATACCGCAACATCGGCATCGATTACGAAATCACTCTTCCCCGCGGCTCTAAAATCGAAGCTTCCACCGGCTCCGGAGACATCGAGACACAGGACGTTGGTGCGATCCTTAAGGCTGACAGCGGATCCGGTTCCGTCCGCGCCCACTCCGTCCACGGTGCCGCCACCCTCCAGACCGGCTCCGGAGACATCGAGCTCGATGAGAACGCCCAGGGCGAGGTCCGCGCTCAGACCGGCTCCGGCTCCATTCGCATCCGCGAGATGAACGGCGCTCTTCGCGCCCAGACCGGCTCCGGAGACATCGAAGCCACTGGCAAGATTACCGGCGACTCCAAACTCGAGACCGGCTCCGGCTCCGTCCGCATCACCATCGGTAACGGCGCGGGTTACACACTCGACGCTACCACCGGCTCCGGCAACATCCACACGCAATCTCCCATCCAGATGTCTGGCAACATCAACAGCCATCACGTTAACGGCAGCGTCAACGGCGGCGGTCCCACCCTCCGCATCGTGACCGGCTCAGGCGACGTAGAGATCCGCTAACCGACTCTCACCCTCTACTGCCTCTCACTCCGACCGGAGCGCAGCGCAGTAGAGGGACCTGCTTCTCCCGTTGCTTGTTTTCTTGTTGTCATCCTGTAGGAACCTGCTTTTCTACCGACTCATCCCGCTCGCTACAATGAGCTTCATGCCTCCCCGCCTCATTGTCTTTGATCTCGATGGCACTCTCATCGACTCAGAGCAGGACCTCGCCAACTCAGTCAACGCCACCCTCGCTCACCTGCATCGCCCAGCCATCCCAACTGTCCTCATCCGCTCCTTCATCGGCGATGGCGCCTCCATGCTCCTCCGCCGCGTCCTGGGAGATCCCGAAGGCGATATTCACGACACGGAATATGTGACCACCGCGCTTACCTTCTTCCTCAATCACTACCGCGCCCACAAACTCGACCATACCCGCCCCTACGTCGGCGTCCTCGAAGCCCTCACCACCATCCGCCATAACCTCCCCAAAGCCGTCCTCGCCGTCCTCACCAACAAGCCGGTTAACCCCTCCCGCGAGATCTGCGCCGGCCTTGATCTCGCCCCGTTCTTCTTCCAGATCTACGGCGGCGACAGCTTCCACCTCAAGAAACCTGACCCCACCGGCCTCAACACCCTCATCGCCGAAGCCACGAGCCTTCTCCGCCGAACCGACCCGCGAGCCGCCTCGATCCTTCCCCCCAAGACCGTCATGATCGGCGACTCCGCAGTCGACATCGCCACCGCTCAGGCAGCCAACACCCGCTCCATAGGCTGCACCTTCGGCCTCTCCGCCAGCACCCTCGCCTCCTCCTCGCCGGACGTCCTCGCCCATTCCCCCGCCGACTGGCCTGACCTCCTCGCCGCACTCTAGCTCTGCTATTCTGTCCTGACAATCCTCAGGCGATGGGGTTCCGCCTCTCAACCGCACCTGCCAGCCGCACGGCAGGCCTGCTGATGACTCCTACGACACCTTCGTAGGAGACCCATGCCCGCCACCACCATCCGCTACGCCCTGCACTCCTTCGCCACCACCCTCCGTCACGCCCTCCGCTGGCTCTTCATCGCCATCCCCGTCGGCCTCCTCGCCGGCTCCGCCTCCGCGCTCCTCCTCGTCTCGCTCGACTGGGCCACCCGCACCCGCGAGGCCTACCCCTGGCTCCTGTACCTCCTCCCCCTCGCCGGCCTCGCCGTCGGCCTCCTCTACCACCACTTCGGCCGCGCCGTCGAAGCCGGCAACAACCTCCTCCTCGAAGAGATCCACGCCGAAGCCGACACCCCCGCCACCACCATCCCCGCCCGCATGACGCCGCTCATCCTCCTCGGGACCTTTCTCACACATCTCTTCGGTGGCTCCGCCGGCCGCGAAGGCACCGCCGTCCAGACCGGCGCCTCCCTCGCTGACCAGCTCACCCCCCTCCTCCGCCGCATCCTTGTCTTCTCGAACAACGACCGCCGTATTCTGCTCATGTCCGGCATCGCGGCCGGCTTCGGCTCCGTCTTCGGCACTCCCCTCGCCGGCACCCTCTTCGGTGTCGAAGTCCTCACGGTCGGCGCCGTCCGCTACGAGGCCCTCTTCCCCTGCCTCGCCGCCTCCTTCATCGCCGATCTCACCACCCGCGCCTGGGGCATCCACCACACCGCCTATCTCGTCGACGCCCTCGCGCGCGCCACCCCCTTCACCCTCCGCACCCTGCTCTTCGCCGCCGCCGCCGGCATCGTCTTCGGCCTCACCGCGCTCGCCTTCGCCCGCCTCACCCACGCCATCGGCGCCGTCTATAAGCGCCTCCTCACCTATCCACCCCTTCGCCCGCTCGTCGGCGGAGCTATCGTCGCTGTCATCGTCCTCGCCACGCACGCCCAGCGTTACATCGGTCTCGGCATCCCCACCATCGTCGCCGCCTTCCACCAGCCCGTACCCCGCCTCGCCTTTGCCGCCAAGCTCGCCCTCACCGCCCTCACCCTTGGCGCCGGCTTCAAAGGCGGCGAAGTCACACCGCTCTTCTTCATCGGCGCCACCCTCGGCAATAGCCTCGCTGGCCTCCTCCCTCTGCCCGCCTCCCTGCTCGCCGCCATGGGCTTCGTCGCCGTCTTCGCGGGCGCCGCCAACACGCCCATCGCCTCCACCCTCATGGCCTTCGAGCTCTTCGGCTCTGAGGCCGGTGCCTTCGCCGCCATCGCCTGCATCACCAGCTATCTCTTCAGCGGCCACCACGGCATCTACCACGCCCAACGCCCCAGCCACCACAAACACGGCCAGCCTTAGATACGGCGCACTTGATCGTCTGCTTTCTAGTTGTCATTCTGAGCGCAGCGAAGAACCCCGTATTTGCTCCCGCCCAACTTACGAAGGCTGCGTCACAAGCTCGAGACTGAGCCTCTTTCGTCATCCCGTAGAGATCTGCTTCTCTACCTCAAACTCCCGAGCCTCAAATACATCTGCGCTCACTTGACCCCACCTCGTATCACCACGACATTGCTCCGGAATCCCGCCGCCTTCCAGAACAACCGATAGTCCCGATCGGCAGGAAAATACTGCGCTCGCGAGAGCCCTTTCCCAAACCGAATGGTACCGCTTGGCGGGACCGTACCATACCCTTCCGGTGGACGTCCGCCTGCTATCCACAGCATACCGCCAGGGTCCGGAGCCACCTTGCCATCCACCACCAAAGCCCAGGTCTCCGGCTTAGACAACAGGATCGCCTTCGACCGGTTTGCGAGACAGAACGTGACGCTTTCAAGCGTCTTATCCTCCCCCCATCCCCGCTCCGCGGTCAGACTCGCTTGCAGTCCGTTCATATGCCTTCGGGTCGGGAGACATCCGGGTGGAGCTGACGCCACCTCACCCTGCACTCCCACCCAGGAACACAACAGCACGGCCGCAAACGTACCTCTCACGTACCATCTTCCACGCATGGCTCTCTATCCCGAACCAGTCTATGCGAACGCTTTACCGTCCTCCACCCCACCCAAACCGCACCCCACCCTGCGCCAACACCGGGTTCCCCAACGTCAACAGCGGCGTTCGCGCCACCTCCATTCGCTGATTCAGCACATTCTGCACCGACACAAACGCCAGAAACCCTCGACCCAACTCACGCTCCGCATACGCATCAAGCGCAAAGAACCGGTGCAGCGGATAGATGTTGGAGCTGTCATCAAACGCCTGCCCACTCGCCCGCCCAGCCACCGTCACCGTACCCCATCGCGCCCGCGTCGCCCGAAGTTGCATCGTCACACTCTGCCGCGGCACCTGCGGAATCCACCTGCCCACCAGCGCCGGCTGCGCGGAGAACTGCGTCACCACCGCATGCGCGTACTGGTACTGCACCGTCCCTGAGATCGCGTGCCCCTCGTTCATCTGCACCCGCAGCTCCACTCCCTGGCTCTGGATCTGTCCCAGGTTCTCCCGCAGGTTGGTAATCATCGTCGCCGTACTCGCCTGCAGCACCGCAGACACTGGCCGATTGATCTCCGTCCAGAAGTACGTCGCCTCCACCCCCACCCGCGCCGCAGCCGGCCTCCAGCTCACCCCGCCATCCGCGCCCGTCGCCCGCTCACTCTGGAGCTTCGCATTCGCGAGCGTCAGCTCCTGCCCCACCTGTCCCTGGCGGTAAAGCTCGTTCATGCTCGGCGCGCGAAACGCCCGGAACCCCGCCCCATGCAGCGCAAAGCCTCGCCCCAGCTCCCGCACCACGCCCACCCGCGGATCCATCACCGTCTCGCTCCGATCCGGAATCCGGGTCGTCGCCCCTGGGACGCCGGTTGGCGAGTACGTAACCGTATGGGTATCAAGATTCGCCGCGCTGTCCACCCGCAGACTCGCCGTGCCCGACCATCGTCCCCATGTCCCCAGCGCCTCCGCGAACCCGCCGAGAAATCGCTGCCTCGCCGGCGTCGTCTGCACTGAGCTCACCGCGCCTCGCGCAAACGGCCGCTCCACATCATTCGCCCGCAGGTCCCGCACATCAAACCCCACCACCATTCCTACGTGACTCCAGTGCACTGCTCCGTCCGTCGACCCACCCACCTCCTGCGTCCCCGTCCGCTGCAGCCGCGTCAGCGTCTCCACACTCCTCGCCGCATTGATCGAGCTGAAGCTCTGCCGATACCCCTCATCCGCGCCAAACACCCGCACCCGTCCACTCGTTCGCTCCCCGGCCGTCCACTCATCACCCGCCAGCCATCGCCAGATCCGCGATCCGTTCGTCTGTATCTCCGTCCCGTTCCCCCGCGCCTCGTTCAGCAGATTGCCCGTCACAAATACCCGCTGTCTCACCCCGTCTCCTGAACTGGCATCCCGACCGGAGCGCAGCGCAGTGGAGGGACCCGTCTCTCCAAAGCCACCGCCACCGCCCCCAAACTGCCGCTGGAGCACTACCCGCCCCGTCTGGTAGTGCACGTTCGCCGGCCGGTCCACCAACCCTGCAAACTGCGGCGCCGTCGGCACATACCCCGCCGTCCGCAAACCCTCGCCGGCAACGCTCTCCCCCCATGCCCCCTGTTTCAGATCCAGCCGTCCATGCGCATCCGTCGTATCCTCGGCCGCACCCGCCAGCGTCCCATCAAACAACGTCGTCTCCGGCCGCGTCGGGATCAGATCGATCACCCCGCCCAAAGCACTCGACCCATACAGATCCGATCCACCGCCCGTCGCGACGTTCACCCCGGCGATCGCATCCGGTGGAATCTCGTTCCAGTGCACCCAGTCGCCAAACGGATCGTTCAGCGGCGCCCCATCCGACAGGATCAGCGACCGGCTCGCCGCCGTCGATCCCAGTCCGCGCAGCGACACGCCTTGCGACGTAGGGTTGGCCACCCACGAGCTTGACCGGCGAAACAACTCAAACCCCGCCACCTGGCGCAGCCGCTCATCGAGCGTCAATGCCGGAAACTGCTGCAGCCGCCCCGCATCGAGCGCCACTACCGTCTCTGCCTGCGGCCCCAGCGCCACACCCGAGCGCGTCGTCGTCACCGTCACCTGCTCAGCCACCGCGCTGGCCCGCGCAATCAGTCGTACAGAACCCGTTCCGTCCGCGGCAACCTCCACTGTCGTCAGCCCATTGCCCCGCGCTTGCAGCGTCCCGCCCGTCTCGGTACCACTGCACGCGAACCGGAAGGCGCCGCTCGTATCCGTTGTGGCCAGGAGACTCCGACCCGCTGTCGTCCAGATCACCGCGAGCGCAGCGACCGGGTGTCCGCCCGCATCCGTCACCTCTCCGTGCGGGCAGCTCTGAGCCTGGATCGCACCGGCACACAGAAAAGACACATGCGCCGCAACGAGCGGTCCGGTCCATCCCCAGAGATTAATCTTCAAAGCCACGGTTCCAGCTCTGCAGCACTCGCGTCTCTCGCTCCCAGCCCAGCCGGCTTACGCTTCCTGTCCCCAGCGCCAGCAGTCTGCCTCCGCGCGCGTCCAGACCGATCCATCGCGCCGCCAGGATCCGCAGAATATGAGCATGGGCAAACAGTGCCACCCGGCCGTCCTTCTCACCTGCCGCCCTCGCCGCGGCCAGAGCCCGTGCGATCACCCCATCCGCGCGATCACCCACTTGCTTCACTGTCTCGCCGCCCTTGATCTCGTTGTCCCACACATCCCATCCCGGCTCAGTCTCGCGAATCTGCTTTGTCGTCTTGCCTTCGTAGATCCCGTAGTCCCACTCCTTCAGATCTTCATCGACAACTGCCTGGCCGCCCAGCCCTGCGATCGCGCACGTCTCTCGCGCCCGTTGCATCGGACTGGTCAAAACGGCGTCAAAGCCGGTCCCCTTCAGAAAATCTCGCAACTCCTCGGCGCGCTTCCGTCCGTGATCGGTCAGCGGAATGTCGGTCCGGCTGGTGTGCGCTCCACTTAGACTCCATTCCGTCTCTCCGTGCCGAATCAGCCACAACTCCACCCCTGAACTCATGTTGCCGTCTCCTTCCCTTACACCGTTTCACCATAGGATAGGGTCTTCGGTAGAAGAGCGTTGCAGACGTGCGCAAAAACTGCAAAAAACACCCCTTTACCTCGGCGAAAGCACGCGGGACCTCTGCCGATTTATCCTATTTCGATGGACTTCCAGCTCACCACCTCCTACAAGCCGCAGGGCGATCAGCCCCGCGCTATCCGCGAGCTTTTACAAGGACTTAGCGCCGGTGAGAAGGATCAGGTGCTGCTCGGCGTGACCGGCTCCGGGAAGACCTTTACCATGGCGTCCATCATCGCCGAGTCCAATCGTCCAGCCCTCATTCTCGCTCATAACAAAACACTTGCGGCCCAGCTCTACCATGAGTTCAAACAATTCTTCCCCCAAAACGCAGTCGAATACTTCGTCTCCTACTACGACTACTACCAACCCGAAGCGTATATCCCGTCTGGGGACCTTTTCATCGAGAAGGAAGCCACCATAAATGAGGAGCTTGACAAGCTTCGTTTATCCGCAACACGAAGTCTTTTCGAACGTCGCGATGCCATCATCGTTTCCTCCGTCTCCTGCATCTACGGACTCGGCAGTCCAGAAGCCTACTACGGCATGCTTTTGCTGCTCGAACGCGGGCAGAAGATTAAACGAGAAGACATCACCCGCCGATTAGTCGAGATCCTCTACGAGAGAAATGACGTGGACTTTCGTCGCGGAACATTTCGCGTTCGCGGGGACATAATAGAGGTGTACCCGACTTATGACGAGATGGCATATCGTATTGAACTGTTTGGAGACGAGATCGACGCTCTATCGCAGATCGATCCCCTCTTCGGAACGGTGAAGCAGAAGTACTCGCGCCTCCCGATCTATCCAAAGAGTCATTACGTGGTTCAACCGGAGCGGAAAAAGACGGCTACAGAGTCGATCCTAAACGAACTTTTCGAGTGGGAAGCGCAACTTGAAAAGGAGGGTCGGCTGGTTGAATCGCAACGGATTCATCAGCGAACGCGATTTGATCTGGAGATGATCAAGTCAGTTGGCTACTGTCACGGCATTGAGAACTATTCGCGCCACTTCTCCGGTCGCCTTCCAGGAGAGCCACCGCCTACTTTGCTTGATTATTTTCCTCGAGACTACCTGCTCTTCATTGATGAATCGCACGTCACAGTGCCGCAGCTGCATGGGATGTGGCACGGGGATCGCTCCCGTAAGCAGAATCTGGTCGACTATGGCTTTCGACTACCGAGCGCAATGGACAACCGTCCACTTAAATTCGATGAATTTGAAGGGCGCACCGGTCAGATCGTCTATGTGTCAGCGACACCGGGACCCTATGAACTGACGAAGGCAGCCGGCGTGGTCGTGGAGCAGATCATCCGGCCCACGGGATTGATCGATCCCCAGGTGGAGATTCGGCCCGTCAAAGGCCAGATCGATGATCTCTTAGCGGAGATCCGTGAGCGCACAGCGCGGGATCAACGAGTTTTAGTTACTACGCTGACCAAGCGAATGGCAGAGGATCTTGCGAACTACTACACAGAGGTCGGAGTTCGCTGCCGGTATATGCATTCCGAGATCGAGACGCTGGAACGAATTAAGCTGCTCCGGGATTTGCGCAAGGGAGAGTATGACGTCCTGATTGGCATCAATCTTCTGCGAGAGGGGCTGGATCTTCCAGAAGTCTCCCTGGTCGCAATTCTTGATGCGGATAAGGAGGGCTTTCTGCGGTCACAGGGATCGCTTATTCAGACGATTGGCCGAGCCGCTCGTCATCTTGAAGGCCGTGCGATTCTCTACGCGGATGTGATGACCGAGTCGATGAAACGAGCTCTGGATGAGACGGATCGGCGGCGTACGGTGCAGATGGCCTACAACGAGGAGCATGGGCTCACTCCGCAGGCAATTAATCGGCCGCTCGAGATGGGTCTTGCTGGCATTCTCAAAGCTGACTATGCGGACCTCACGGAAGAGACGGATGGCATGCCCGAGTTCACCTCACAGCAGGAACTTGATGTCTACATCGGCAAACTTGAATCAGATATGCGGGAGGCCGCAAAGAAGTTTGAGTTCGAAAAGGCTGCCAAGCTGCGAGACACAGTGAAGGAACTGCGGACCAAAGAGTTTCTCTTCGCATAGAGATCCGGCGTGAAAGATTCGTTTGCTAGCAGCGAAGTGATCTCCGTTCTCGCTCTCCAGGAATTCCCACTCGAGGACTCTAGGATGTCCGTCCACATCGATTCCGAAGTGTCACCGAATGCGGTTTTAAGGATCAACTCAACCATCCTCACTTCGCTCGAACGCTGCCGCATCGAGGGCCACTAGCTAAGTCTTAGCGTTTGAACACTTATCGCCAACTCACGGCTAAGTGCCACCGCAGCTGACGCGCCTCTGTCTTAGCCAAAACTTCCCGGTACTCTTGCAGCTCCTCCAGGACCGTTCGACCTTCACTTCCCAGTTGCTGCGGATCCCGCTTTAACTCCTCGACAAGCCCCTCTACAGTCGATAGTCCATCCGCGGCGCTATACCATTGCGGCGGTGGCAGCTTGCGCATCAGATCCTGATTGCCCGCACCCTCTTCGATCAGGAGCGCCAGCGAGTTCTCATCCGCGGAGAAAAACTCGATCAGCGGCCGTGCACCAAGGCGCAGCGCAAGCTTCTCCAAAGCATCTTCATGCCTCGCCAGCGCACGGCCATTTACGAAGATGTTGTAGCCCGGATCTTCGCCCTCAACGACGATGTACATCGAAGCTGCCATAGTGCAAGTCTACCGACTTAGCGTCCAATGGAACAGGTATCAGTGAAGAGACGTACCGGCCCACGTGTCCTGCTCGGGATTCTCACGAACACACGCAAAACCTCCAATCAACATGAGAACTGCCCCGGCTAGTGCTCTGAACGAGAGTGTCGGTCGCAGCAGCACATAGGCCTCAAGCGCCGCGATCAACGGAGCCAGAATGAACCTTGAGGTGACCACGAGCGGCGATGTAGTCCTCAAGAGATAAACAACACCAATGAGGCCGCCTGCACTCAGGGTGATTGCTATTAAATTTGCTGATGAAAATGCGACTTCGAGGGCGGGCCAGTTTGAAGTGGCGGTTATGCAGACTAAGACGCTTAGAAGTAGTACGAGTGCGTTGCTGGCGGCCACAACAAAAAACGCCCGGCCTGCTGGTTCTCGAACCATCTCACGATGGCAGATTACACTTGAAGCCGCAGACAAGCATGTTGCGCCTAGGTAGAGACAGAAACCAAACCATCCGTGCGAGCTTGCTGGCAGTGCGACCGGGAATACAAGAAGCACGCCCGCCAAAGCGGTCAGGCCAGGTCCAAGTCTCGGCTGTGATCCGCTGTCGTCTGACGTGAAGTTAATTACGAGAGCGACAAGAAGTGGAGCGCTCGCCTGGATTGCCACAGCCATTACGCTACTCAGTTGCTGTCTCCCCAAGAACAAGAGCAACGCTGGTGCACCCAGCGATCCTATGCCACTGAACACAAGTCTCCAGCGCCAAGGCTGCTGGCTAAAGAAGACGCCGGAGCGCCTTAGATTGAGCACGCCGATCAGGACGGTCGCCGTCGCCATCGAGACCGTAAGCAGCCACAGTTCTGACGTTGGACTTGTGTCCCTCTCTGGCAGTAGCCACATGGATCCGGAGATCAGGCAGACTGCAGCCAGCAACGCTCTGGAATGCCAGATCATAAACACGTCACCACACGACGAAGCGGAATGACCGAAGCCAGCGCTCTCGCTGGCTCAGCCATCCCGCTTATATGACATTTCGCTCGATATCTCGAACTAACTCGCGCTTGGTGTGCCGCCCGTGCGAGGAGCACCTGGGCCGCCGTTCCGACGACCACCGCGGCGACGGCGACCACTGCCACCACCCGGTCGACGCTGGCCGCCATCTCCAGAACGACCTCCCTGCGGCACTCCCGGAACTCCCGGCGTGACAGGCACCTCATCGGCGCGATTGAAGTTTGGCTCGTCCTCAAGCTCATCCTCATCCTCGTCGAAGTCCTCGTCGACTTCGGTCTCCCCAGTCGCTGGTGCTGCGTCCTGCTGCATCTCTGGCCGTCGTGGCTGTTGGGGCACTGCGCTCCCACCCTCTGAGATCTCAGGAAGACCGAGCTTCGCTCGCTGTTCGCGCAGAACAGCTTTTCGGGAGAGCTTGATACGATTCCCTTCGATTGCAAGAACCTTCACCAAGATTTGGTCGCCCTCGCGTAGCTCGTCCTTCACATCTTTCACGCGATGTTCGGCGATCTCAGAGACGTGCAGAAGACCATCTGTTCCCGGGAAGATCTCGACGAACGCACCAAACTCGGCGATGCGAACAACCTTACCAAGGTAAGTACGGCCTGGCTCCGGAACTGCCGTAAGGTCCGTAATCATCTGAATGGCGCGGCTGAGGCCGTCCGCGTCGCTCGATGCCACGTTCACTCGTCCCGTGTCATCCACGTCAATCTTGACGCCGGTTGCATCAATGATGCCGCGGATGACCTTGCCACCGGGACCGATCAAATCACGAATTTTGTCCGTTGGGATCTGAATAGTGTGGATACGGGGCGCAAATTTGCTCTTCTCTTCATTTGCACCGGAGATCACCGCGTCCATCGTGTCAAGCAGGAACAGACGTCCCTTGCGCGCTTGTTCGAGAGCCTCACGCATGATCTGGGGTGTGATCCCCATGATCTTGATGTCCATTTGCAGCGCCGTGATTCCTTTGCGCGTTCCGGCTACCTTGAAGTCCATATCACCATAGTGGTCCTCGGCGCCCGCGATATCACTTAAGATGGCGTAGTTGTCGTCTTCCTTAACCAAGCCCATGGCCACGCCCGCGACTGATCCCCCGAGTGCGATACCAGCCTGCATAAGCGCAAGTGACGCGCCGCACACGGTCGCCATTGACGACGAGCCGTTGGATTCTAGGATGTCCGAGACGACACGCAACGTGTAGGGCGACTCCGACTCGGGCGGTAGAACAGCCTCAATCGCGCGATATGCAAGAGCGCCGTGTCCAATCTCACGCCGGCCGACGCCGGTCATTCGGCCAACCTCGCCGACGGAGAAGGGCGGAAAGTTGTAGTGCATCATAAAGCGCCGCTTCTGCTCGCCTTCGTAGCTCTCTAGCCGCTGCGCATCATCAGTAGTGCCCAATGTTGCCGTCACTAGCGCCTGTGTTTCTCCGCGGGTAAATAACGCGGATCCGTGAACGCGAGGCAGAACGCCCACCTCGATCGAGATCGCACGAATCTCGTCGAAAGCGCGGTGATCTGGGCGAATACGATCCTTCAAGACCTGATCGCGGAAGATACTTTCGCGCAGAAGCTCATAGTACTTGCCGAGCTTCTTGGAAGCTCCGGCATCGCCTTCAGGTAAGTCCCGCTTCAACTCATCCTTAATTTCTTTGACTTTGGCGTAGCTCTCGAACTTAGGATTCTTCTGCGTGTCCAACGCTTCGCGCAGGCGATCACCAACCTTATTTGTGAGCTGCTGCAGGTACTCTGAATCGATCTCGATCGCGCCTGCAGTGCGCTTCTGCTTGCCAGCACGGCTAACAAGATCTTCAATGGCCCCACAGATCTTTTTGATCTCACCATGCGCGAACTCGATCGCATCGACGACCCGGCTTTCCTCGATCTCCTTCGCCCCGGACTCGATCATCACGATGCCGTCCTTGGTTCCGACGACCATGATGTTCAGCCTGCTCTTCTCGCGCTCGGCATACGTTGGGTTCACGATGAACTGGTCATCCAAAATACCGATACGAACCGCGCCCACAGGCCCATGGAATGGGATGTCACTAAGCGCGAGCGCACAGCTTGCGCCATTAATGCCGAGAACATCAGGGTCATTTTCCTTGTCCGCCGAGTAGACGAAGGCAACAACCTGGGTCTCATTGCGAAAGGTCTCCGGAAAGAGCGGTCGAATAGGTCTGTCGATCTGACGGCTGGTAAGGATCTCCTTCTCGGACGGCCGACCTTCGCGCTTAATGAAGCCACCCGGAATGCGTCCACCGGCGTACGTGAATTCGCGGTATTCCACGGTGAGCGGGAAAAAGTCGATCCCTTCCTTCGGATCCGGCGAGGCAACTGCCGTTGCTAAGATCACGTTGTCGCCGCTGGAGGTGAGCGCTGCGCCGGAAGCCTGTTTGGCCATCCGGCCCGTCTCGAACTTGATCTGCTTGCCACCTGCAAGCTCTACTGTGACGTCCTGCTTCATATGCGCCTCGTCTTCTATCGTCTGTGCATTCGGAAAGGTTTCTTGAGAACACGAAAAAGCAGCGGCTAACCGCCGTCAAGGGGCGAGCAGAGCCGCTGCAGGATAAAGAGCGAAGATCTCAAGGTACCCTCCCCAACGGGAAGCCAGGGAGTGCCGCTGTTCAGCACAACATAAGTAAAATCCTTGGGAGCAACGGTCGGCGTCTCTGTCTGATATGGACAGCCGGATTGCCCAAGGGCGGAACGCGATGCCATGCCTGCGGGAGATCTCCGTCTTCCAACTACTTGCGGATGCCGAGCTTGCCAATAACGTCGCGATACCGGTCCGCGTCACAACGCTTCAGATAATCGAGCAGACGACGACGTTTGCTGACAAGCATCAACAGGCCTCGGCGCGAACCATGATCTTTCTTATGTGTCTTGAAGTGCTCGGTGAGTTCGGTGATTCGCTCACTCAGGACCGCAATCTGGACTTCGGGGCTGCCCGTGTCCGACTCATGCGTGCGGAACTGCTGGATGATGTCTGTCTTTCGTGCGGATGCCAACACTGCTTTGGGTTACTCCTGATCGTCTAATACACTCATTCGTGATTAAGCACAGAATACCACTCCACACTCCGGACCGGCAACGAATGCCTCGGGGCATCCTCTCCCTCACGCGATATGCGTTTTCAGGAAAGCGAGAGTTCGTTGCCTAGCTAGACTCGCCACCACCGGGTTGAACGCCGATCGCGCGTCGCAGGAAAATCCGTGTTCAGCGCCGTCGTAGAGGAAGATTTCAACCTCAGGATGCGCTGAACGGACCGCCTGAATTTGCTCCGGGCCAATGTGCGTATCCTCAGCACCGAAGTGCAACATCACAGGACAACTAGGTTCCTCAGCGGCTACCGAACCAATGCCACCCGGATAGAACCCAACACAGCAGTCCGGCCGTACAGCAAATTCCTCCCCGCGGGTCGCTACTAACCAGCTCAAGAAACCTCCGTAGCAGAAGCCAACTACACCGACGCCGCGATCTGCAGCTTTCGCCTTAAGGAAGGCGGCACCAATGTCGAGCAGCGCGGTCTTCGGATCGAGCTGCTGCATCAATGCGACCGCCTTCGTTCTGTCCTCTCCTTCGTACTCCAACTCGACACCGCGCTCTACTCGGTCGAACAGAGCAGGAGCCACTGCGACAAAACCTTCCCTTGCATAGCTATCGGCAACGCTGCGGATATACGCATTGACCCCGAAGATCTCCTGAAGGATGACTACTGCGCCAGTGGGGGGCTCTGATGGTTCAGAAATGTAAGCGTTCAGGGAGTGTCCATCTTGCGCGACCAATTGTCTGTTCGTACGAATCATTGAAGAGTCTCCTACACCCTTATCGTTGCGATCGACCTGAGCTGTCAGAGGCGCGGCTGACGACGATAGCCACGCATCGTGTGAAGCCATTGTGAGAAGCGAAGCATCTGGACTCGCTCTATCCACACTAGATGCAGAAGGTCGCGGAGGCGAACCGACTCAGCCTTCCGGCCGGTGTAAGTCTCTACTCGCCAGAGAAGGTAGGGGCTGCGCCATGGACGCAACCGGGCGCCACGCGTCGAATTCCAAGCAAACCTTAGCCACTCCAACATGAGGCACTCTGCGTGATCTTGAGAAGCTAATATCTCACTTGAACAACTCTGGGTCCGAGTTATGACTCAGGCGGCTTCTTCTTGAGGCGGTGAATGACCTTGTCCGCGATTTTCTCAGCGGCTATCCTGTAGGTTCCATTGTCAATCGCACGCTTTAGTCGCGCAAGTCGGTCTGCTCGGTTCTCTGCTGAGGTGGACGGCTGAACGGCATCAGCTTGGTCCGCGGTCATTGCTGCCTCGAGCAGAGGGGGCTTCTTCGATGGCATCGCGGCTGGTCCCCCAACGTAGAACCTTGTGTGCTGTAGCACTATCCATGTTGTCATACCAGCAACATCGGCAGATCGGCTGATCTCTTTAGGTCATCCTTTCAGATCACGTGGCACGATCAGCTTCGGCGAGTTACTTCACAACCTGTTGAAAGAGCGGAGAGCTGAGCAGGCTGGCAAACTGACTGTCTGAGGAGGAGTAGCTTACAAGCAGAGTTCCAGAATTCGAGTCGATCGACGTCTCGTCCAAGGCGCTTTTTTCGAGTGGACTGCCCTGTGTTTTCTTCAGAAGAGCGACGCCCTTCATCAGAGCTGCTGCTGTGGCGGCCGTCACGGTGTCGGACATGACAACGGCCATGTCAAACTTGACGCCGTTCTGGAAGTCCATGGTGTATCTGGAGCTCTTCATGCGGTTTTTGACTGTGTCGTAATCTGCCAATCCCGAGGCGTCCCCGAGGACGCCCTTCATCATGGTCTGGGTGCCCTTCTGATCGAGCAGGCTCCAGACCGCCTTCTGGTCTACACCGCTCATTTCACTGACGAAGTCGGAGTTGGAGAGGAAGTTAGGAGCGATACCGTCACGCGCATCCAGGGCGGCCCTGAGTGCCTCGCGATCTCCGAACACCATCGTGGTCTGGTTAAGGAAAGCTACGCTAAGTCCTGCTGCGCCCATGGGATAGACGCTGTTGTTGCGTATGGTGAGGACCTTCGTTTTGTTTTTGGTGAAGTTGGCAAGGATCTCGCGGGTGCGGAACTGGCCTTGCGCGATTCCGACGGTTCTGGTCTGTTCGCTACCGGCTCTAAACGCTGCAAATGCAAGCACATCCGCGTCCTGATCGACTTTCAGGCCGGAGGTTTTGAGGGAGGTTTCGAGGCGTTTGAGTTCGGGGGGGAGGGTGCGGTCTTTGAGGCTCATCGCGGCGGGGGAGTTCTGCATTGCGCGGTAATCAACGACGATGAGCTGCTGGACATCGTGTGGGATGACTGCCTTGGCGTCGCTCGAAAGCTCTGCCGCATGGGCGAAGCTGGAGAAGATAAGAGCTGCTGTAGCAAGGAGATACGAGGGACTTACACGCAAGGGGAACTCCGTGGGGAGGGCTGATTCAAGCAGCTTTGATTGTTTCGTGAACGGCTCCGGATGGCAAGCGCCGATGGTTGTAGAGGCCGAACGAGAGCTGCCGATTGGACGTGGAGACGGAGCGAAGGTCATGGAGAAGATGCGCAAAACAGGCCTTTTTGGCTGAGGTTGAGCGCTGTTTCGCGGAGGTTGCGGCCTGTTTTGGGCCTTCTGGCGGAGGTTCCGAAGGACGGCGGGACGAGATCGGATCTGGAAGGGGTGACGCGCAACTCCGAACTAGGAGGTCAGCACCTCAGGCAGCAGGCCAAGCGATCGGGGTGGCCAGCCGGCGCTCGAGAACCTTGGCAGAAGGATCGAAGCCGGGGATGCTCTCGGTCCAGAGGGGAGATCCCGCGAGGGCGGCCTCGGGTACGAGACCGATGAGCTCTCCTTCGACGACACTTGCACCATGCCGGGCGGCGAGCTGGGTAGCGGCGGAGAAGACACGAGCGACAGAGGTCAGGCGAAAGTCGGTGATGTTGATGCTGACCTGCGCGCGACCGTCGACGATCAGACCGAGAGCCTTAACGCCGAGCAGCCCGCCCGACGAGGCGCGCAGATCCCGGGCGACGGCGCGGGCTACGGAGATGTCCGGGCCCGGTCGCTCGAGCGAAGGAACGAATCCGACGGCTGGACCGAGGAAGACGTTGTAGGCGATGAGGAAGGAACGCGCGCCCACGGCAGAGGCGCCGGCGGTTGCGTGCAGCTCGGGACCGCCTACATCCGGCCGGCGCGCGGTGTCTCGAAGTACGGCGTCACGCAGACCTTCGAACTGGCCTTTGCGGAGGTTTTCCAGATCGACGCGGTCGGGGCGCGCGGCTGCGGCTCCGTAGAAGTAGACGGGAACACCGAAGCGGCGCCAGATGCCAAGGCCAGCCTGACGGGCGAGCAGAGCGCACTGAGCGAGCGAGATGCCGCTTACAGGGACGAACGGGATGACGTCGGCGGCGCCGATGCGGGGATGCACGCCGGACTGGCTGGTGAGATCGATGAGATCGGCTGCCTTGCCGGCGCCGCGAATGGCGGACTCGACAACGGCCTCAGGCGAGCCGGCGATGGTGACGACAGAGCGGTTGTGATCACGGTCGAGCGAGAAGTCCAGGAGGCTTACACCCTCTATGGCCATTGCCGCGACGATCTGCTCAACGCGCGTGAGGCTGGCGCCTTCGGAGAAGTTGGGGACGCATTCGACGATGGGCGGGGAGCTCACCTCCCTATTGTCGCCGAAGAGCCGATCACGAAGAGGCGCCGCCCAGGGCGCTTCGGTTGACTCTCAGATGAGACTTGACGACTCTGCATGGCTCATGTATGTTGCTTTCACTCCCCGGCGCAGTTCCTAACTTGCTATGAAGAGATCGACTCATCTTCGACGATCGCTTCGCCGGCTCCGACGACGGTCCCGGCGGCGTCCGCTACCGAGTATCGAGCGTGTTCTGTTCTATCTGGCCCTGCTGCTTATCCCTGCGCTGCTGATTCCGATTGCGGCTCTTGGATAGATCGTCGCGGAGAGCTCGGACTGAAGGAGAACCGCCGGCCACTCGGTGGGTCGCGCCGTTCGACAAAGTGCACTGCGACGTTCGAGCGGACGGACGGACGGCAAATATCGGCGAGACGATTCCCACGGGATATGGACTATTTGGCCCGGCTTGAGCATGACAACGTGCCTGGTGCTTATCGCGGTCTGTCGCTCACGGCGGCCCAGAGATCTTCAAGCGCCGCGGCGTATTCGGCGCTGCGCTCCAGGATGACCCAGTGGCCGGCGTCGAGCTTGACGACACGGCGGGCATGGGCATCGTGACCCAGTTCCTCTCCAAAAGCCACGGGGCATGCCATATCGTTCTGGCCCCAGATGACCTGGCCAGGCGTCTGGATCGAGCTCAGATCGGGTTGCCACTCCGCGCCAACGTTCACGGCGGAGCGGTAGAGGCGAAGAATGCTGTCGGCCATGGTTGCGTCCAGGCGCCTTGCTGTTTCCGGAGCGAGATCTGACGGGAACCCAACCTGCACCAGGATCTCCGCAAAGCTGACCGGGGTCAGTGCCTGCATCCACTGCTCGCCTTCGCCCGGCGTCTGCCAGATCTTTGCCAGCGGATGCCACTCGTAGCTCTTGCTGACAGGGCCATTTCCCGCAGACCAGGAGCGGATCAGGTCGGGACGAAGGGAGACGACCCGCATGACCATCATGCCGCCCCAATCGTGTCCAACGAGGTCGACGGGCTCGCCGATCGCTTCGAGCTGGCGGATGATCCAGGAGACGTACTCTTCCTTGGTGGACGTAAAGTGTTCGGGCGAGGGGCTATCGAAGCCGGGCAGTGCGAGCGTGACGACGTCCTTGCGGGAGAGGTGGCCTCGCACACGGTCCCAGACGCGAACGGTATCAGCGACTCCATGAATCAGAACAGCGGGCATTGGCGTTTCACTCCATGTAGAAGGCCTTTATGCGGGCTCCTGCCTGGAGTTTAGGGATCGAGTGCCGGAGGCACAAGAAATCGACGGGGCGGCATGGCGAGCGTATGACCGTCAAGGGCCCTTAACCGCCACAGCTTCCCCTTTGGAGGACAATCGTACGGAAGCGAACTCCACTCGTTGCCGATTCCATCGCGGTTCTTTCGGCGCGGCTAATTCGCAGAAGGCTTCCGAATGCTGTCTACCACCAGTACCTCGACGGGATCCTTGGCTGGCTGAACCCTTAGGCCAAGCTGGCTCCGAAGGGCGGAGAAGAACGATTCCTTGATCTCGTCGGACACGTCGTGTGACCACGACATGCTGCAATCATAGGAGCTGTTGAGACCCGTCTTGTCGATAACAGGACGACCGTCGAGTTCTGGCTGGTGACCGATCCACGAGACCAAGAGCCAGAAGGGCCAGCCTCGCGTGCGCAGGTTCAGCGCGGGTTCGGCGGATGACGCAGAGGAATCATGCGGGGGAGGTGGCGATGGCGCGTTGTACCAACGAAAACGTGGGAGTGTCGGATCAGCGATCGCGGGCGGGGACGTCGTGTCTTGTGGACACTTCAGGCCGCCCTTCGCGAGCTGAAGCTCGAAGACAGGCAGGGTGCGTGTGCTGAAGTGGTAGGTGAGATGCAGACGGTCGGCGAGCACGGATTGCATCATCAGTCGCCTCTGCTCTTCGCGTCCATCACGATTTAATTTCAGGAAATCCGTGAGCTGGTCCTCATCCAGCTTCGCCTGCACATCGAACCGCTCGTTCAAAACCCATGATGGAGCACCCACGAGTTCCTGCTCATAGCCGAGACCGAACGCGTAGGCAATCAGTTCTCGTAAGGTGATGCGCTCTGCGCGATAGGTGTCTGGGGTGATGGTCCCATGCGTCTGTTCTTCGGAGGGATCGGAAGGACGAATGCTCACGACAGAGTAGCTTGGCAGCTTAGGAGCCGGATGAAGGAGTTGCGCTGCAGCATGGGCGCAGAGCAGACAGAAGACGAGATATCCGCGGGTGGGGATCATGAGGCGCGACCTCAGGGAGACCCTAGTCGGTTGAGCTAGAAGGAGGCAAGAGAGTGTCTTGTTGAACCAGCCAATGCGGGCGGTTGGTACATCGGACTGGTTTGTGCTGGATTCCTCGGTCCAGTGACGGACTCATTTCCTGAGGCTACTTCCACCAGGTGTAGCCGATGTTGAGCTGGATGCTGGCGTTGACGCCAGGGTTTCGGTCGCCGAGCGAGGCGGAGGAGATGTGGACGGCGTTGGCGCCGAAGTCGATGGAGTGGGTGGGTGTGACGAAGTAGTGGAGACCGACGCCGCCCTGCGGGGTGAAGTTCCAAACGCTGGCGTCAGCGTTGGGGCCGTTGTTGGCCAGGGAGAGATCGGTGTTTCCGAAGGCTGGATATTTGTGGTTGGTCCAAAGGACGCCGCCCGCGGCCTGCGCCCAGGGTGTGAGACGATGCGTGCCGGCGAAGTTCCAACGCAGGATGATGGGGGTCAGAGTGACGCCGGAGAAAGTGCCGCCGACGGTGTAGTTGGCGCTGCAGAAGCTGCCTTCGCCGATGGGGATCTGCTCGGTGCCGGCGTTGGGCGTGGGGAAGCAGCTGGCTTTCTGGGTCTTGGGCGTGTAGGACTGCCAGAAGGGGAAGAGCTCGGCGGCGTACTCGAAGTTGCCGCGAAGCAGGCCGCTGCCGTGATCGCCGGTGAGGACCTTGCCTGCGTGAATGCCGGCCATGAGGAACTTGAAGTCGTCGCGGTCTTCCGTGACGCCGACGCCGCCCTGGACGAGGGCGCCGAACTCGAAGGGGAGGCGGTCCGGAGCAGGCTTGGTGATGCCTTGCTGAGCGTGCGCCGCTGTGACGGAGAGCAGGGCGAGTGTGGCGGCGGGGACGAGGCGAGACACGATGCTGCGAAGAGACAAGCGGAGCTCCTGGGAAGAGTTGGGTATAGGTCCATTCTATGGGAGGTGCACTATTCCGAGGCTGAGGCGAAGAGTTGCTGCTGCAGCTTGAGCTCGGCGACGAGATCGTGGCGGAGGGTGCGGATGGACCAGGTGTCGTCCAGGGCGATGAGACCGCAGGAGCAGTGACGGCTATCATCCCAGCCGGGATAGTCGGAAATAGGATAGAGGCAGAGGCCGAGGATGGGGACGCCGAGCCGCTGAGCCTGGCGGACCTCGGCGCAGATGTAGCCTAGCCAGCCGATGGCGGATGAGGCTTCGGTGCCGGTTTCGGTGATGAGGATGGGGCGCTGATAGCGGGCGTAGAGATCTGCGAGCAGGGTGTGGAGAGGACGATGGAGCGCGTGGCCGGGCGGAGTGCGCTCGCCTTCGTGGATCCATTCGTTGTTCCAGTAGAAGTTGATGCCGACGAGGTCGAGCAGATCGGGGGAGCCGCCGAGATCGGGATCGGCGCGGCCAGCGAGCATGTCCCAGGTCTCGAACTGGGCGTTGGAGTGGGCGAGGACGGCAGGTGCCTCTTCGGGACGAGCGGGATCGGCGACGATGCGGATGATGGGCTCAGCCTGGATGAAGCGGGCCGAGGGATCAACGGCGCGAACGGCGCCGACAGCACTGATGCTGGCGCGGACGAGGTTGCGCTTGAACTCCGGGCCGCGGCCGGCGCCGAAGGGAAAGAAGTGCTGGATATCGCCGCCGACCCATGCCCAGAAAGAGATCTCGTTGATGGGGCAGTAGAACGTGGGGCCGGAGACGCCAGCGGCGAGGCGGCGATCGCGGATGAGGGTAGCGGCGGCTTGGGCGAAGGCGGTGAAACGATCGACGAAGGCGGAGGAGAAGGGATCGAGGCCGTCGGGAACGCCCCAGTGACAGAGATCCCAGAGGACCTCTGTGCCGGAGGCGAGGGCGGCATCGAGCATGGGGAGGAAGCTCGACCAGTCGTACTGGCCGGGGGTGGTCTCGATGAGATGCCAGCGGAGGCCGTCACGAACGGTGGTGATGCCGGCCTGGGCGAGCAGGCGATAGTCTTCGGCGGTGTGTGTGTCATGCCCGGTGGCGGCGAGGACGTCGATGCGTGTGTGGTCACGGCGACGGTGCGTGGCGCACTCGAAGCCGCCGAAGAAGAAGCTCTGGAAGAGGGGAGATGTCACTGGGTTGAGGGTAGCTTGCCAGGGTGCGCGATGCCGGTGACGGATGGATTGACGGTTGTGCGGTCAAGGTGGAGGTGGTGCGATGAAGGAGATGCACGGAGGCAGGCTGCAGTTGCCGGTGATCGGTATCATAGAGCTATCGGCCGGCGATTCTGGCCGGGATTGAGAGCGCTTTGACAAGTAAGAAGGCTTCGCGCGAAGCCAGTTTAGATCCGCCGCAATCACGTCGCAGCCGCGCCAAGACGGTGAGTCGAAGCCTTGTCGAAGCAAGTGAGGCCCAAGACGCGGCGTTGCTTGCACGAGAGCTTCGAACGTCTCAGACGCAGCAGGAAGTGGCTGTGATCGTGGTGGTCGAGTTTACCGGGGAGCTGCGCAAGCGCAAGCAGCTGACCGCGGCAGCACGACTGGCGCGTACCGCGGCGGCAGTGGTGGACGGCGGGGAAGAGATTCCGGTTCATACGGGAGCGAGCATTGATTTCGAAGCAGGGCGATCGGAGTTTGAGGAGCTCGCCCGGTCAGCCGGAGCGACGATCGCCGCAACGCTGGTTCAACGGCGGCAGCGGCCCGATCCTTCCAGCCTGGTGGGACAGGGCAAGCTCGAAGAGATTGTTGGTGTCGTGGCGAGTACGAATGCGTCGCTGGTGCTGTTTGATCACGATCTTTCGCCGTCACAGCTGCGCAACATTGAGGCTCGACTTCCCTGCCACGTGATCGACCGGTCGCAGCTGATTCTGGATATCTTTGCGCGCCATGCGAAGACACGCGAAGGACAGCTGCAGGTGGAGCTCGCGCAGCTTGAATACCAGCTGCCGCGGCTGGCGGGTCGAGGTCGTGCGATGTCGCAGCTCGGTGGCGGTATTGGTACCCGAGGACCAGGCGAGACGCAGCTGGAGACGGATCGCCGCAAGATCAATCTTCGTCTGGATCACATCAAAACACAGCTGGACTCGGTTCGCCGCATTCGGCACCAGCAGCGCCAGCGCCGGGAAGCCGTTCCGGTGCCAGTGGTCGCGTTGGTGGGCTATACGAACGCCGGCAAAAGCACGTTGTTCAACGCGCTGACGGAGGCCGGTGTGCTTGAGTCCGCGCGGATGTTTGCGACGCTCGATCCTAAGCTTCGGCAGCTGCAGCTCCCATCGCGACGAAAGATCCTGCTCTCCGACACGGTCGGGTTCATCCGCAACCTGCCTCCGACGCTGGTAACGAGCTTCCGCGCGACGCTTGAAGAGGTGGAACGCGCAGAGGTGCTGCTGCATGTGCAGGATGCGGCTAGTCCAATTCGCGAGGAGCAGAAGAGCCAAGTAGAGAAGGTCCTGGTCGAGCTCGGAGTCTCCGCGAAGCCCGTTATTCAAGTGCTGAACAAGGTCGACCTCGTCGCGCCAGAGGAGCTGGCGCATCTCTCGAGCGATCGGGATTCAATCGTTGTCTCCTCGCTGCGACGGACCGGGCTGGACGAGCTTCTGCTGGCCATCGATGCGGCGCTAGTCGCCGATCCGCTTGTCGAATCAAGCTTCCGGTTACCGCAATCTGAGGGATCGATTCTTGCCTCGCTGGAAGGCGGAGCCATCATCGAGGAGAAGCGCTTTGAAGGAAACCTGGTTTATCTTCGGGCACGCGGACCCGCCTCACTGCTGGACCGATATCGCCGCTTTCGTGAGAAGCATGAACGGGCTGCGGCGAAGTAAGATCAGCGAATCTTACGAATGGTAATCGCATTTCTGCAGCGTTGAGTTCTGAAGAGGCGATGCTTGCTTCTTCCCCGCGGCTCTCGGCCAAAGACTCCACCGTGACTCAGGAAAGACGGTGTGATGCACCTGCGCCACTCGGCCTACCGAAGCAACGGCCGCAGCATATCCTATCGGAGCAGTGAGGGGAGCGGCAAAGCAGCTGTTCTTTGCGTCGCCAGGCATGTTGCACCTTGCGGTGAAGTCCGACGAGATGCAGTCAATCGTTTCGATTTTATGCATTGGAAGTGAGACTCCGGAGCCCTCGACTTTCATGAGGGCTTCCTTCAGAGTCCAGAACGCGAAAAAAGTGTCAGTGCGTTTCGCCGTCGGCATGTCATCGATCCAGCGACGCTCCTGCCCGCTAAGAAAGTCTTCCATAACATCAGCCGTCACTGAGGCACTCTGCTTTTCCTCGATGTCGACACCGACTTCGACCTGCGATGAGATCGCAACCGATGCGAGGGAGCCGGAGTGTGACAGGTTGAAATACAGCGGTGCAGCCGAGGAGGCGAGATACGGCTTCCCGGAGGGGCCTCGATCGATGACGAGCGAGACCGGGGAGGTCGCCAAAGCACAAGCGAGAAGCTGCCGCAGACCAGCGTGTGCGCTGATGTAGCGTGCACGGTCCGAGGCAAAGTGGAGATGTGAGGCGTGACGCTGCTCCTCTGAAGAGAGAAGCTTTAGGAGTGCCTCGCAATCGCATTCTTTCTCGAACGTCTTGAAGGTCCAGACCTGGACGGTCGCGATCTCTGGCGGATTCTTGCTGTTCATGGAGCGATCCCAATTACGCATTTTTCGGCGGAGAGTGTTGCATTAGAGACACAGGAAGAGCCATTAATCCTCGAAGGCCAAGATTCTCGCGCCAGCGGAGCGGCTGAGGCTGAAGGGTGATCTTTCGATAGCGCTCGAGCAGCACCTCGAAGGTGATTCGGGCTTCAAGTCTCGCCAAGGGAGCTCCAAAGCAGAAGTGACTGCCCCATCCGAAGGAGAGATGACGGTTGTTTTCACGTGCGAGATCGAGCCGGTCAGGATGGACGAATCGTAGCGGATCGCGATTTGCTGCAGCCATGACAACAATGACGGCTTGTCCCTTATGAATCTGTCTTCCGCCGAGCGTGCAGTCCGCAACGGCAATGCGCGCGGTGTGCTGGCTCGGTGGATCGTAGCGCAGCAACTCCTCAACGGCTGACGGCAGGAGCTGCGGATCTCCTCTCAATCTGGCCTCCTGATCAGGGTTACGCAGCAAGGCAAGAAGACCGTTGCCTATGAGATTCGTTGTGGTCTCCTGCCCACCCACCATGGTGACGATCACGTTCGCGATCACTTCGTCTTCGGAAAGGCGATCGTCGCCGTCTCTTGCCATTAATAGATTGCGAATCAAACCGTCCTGCTGATCATGCTGCCGGACGGCCTGCTTGAAATAAGCGATCATATCTTTCAGATTGCTGAGCATCTGTACGGAACGTTCCGGATTATGCTGAAAATTACCCAACACTTCCGCGAACGCGCTTGACCATAGTTTTAGTTTGCGATGATCGTCGACGCTCACTCCCAGGAGCGCCGCCGTCACGATCGCCGGCAGCGGCTCCGCGAGCTCTGTGATGATGTCGACAGTACCGTCTTCGGAGAGATTGTCTAAGAGCGACCCAAGAAGATGGCGAATTCTTCCCTCCAGTTGCGCCACGCGAGCTGTCGTGAAGGCCTGCGACGCAAGCGCGCGTAGCCGAGTATGGGCGGGTGGATCCATGAAGAGCATCTGCCGAGTCATCACTGCCGCGATCGGCGCGAGTGACGACAGACCGAGTTCTTCCAGCTGAGCAGGTGTCGCGGTTCGATCCGCGGAGAATCTTAGAAGCACCGTGAGAGCTTCCTCATATCCAGTAACTACCCAGGCATGAAGGTAAGGATCCCAATCTACTGGCGAACGCTCCATCAGCTTCCGATAGAGCGGATAGGGATCAGCGAGCACCTCAGGGTCAAGCAGCTGGTAGAGACTGGCTATCTCTCTTTCGGTATTCGTCGTTTGCAGGGGCATAGAGTTACTCTCCACACTGGACAATCGCAACCATTAGAGCTTCGCTAGAATCTGCTGTTCGATCTGGTGCGCTATAGCAGTTACAGTGGGATGTTCGAAGACCGTGCGTAAGCCTAGCTCTACGCTGAAGGTCGCTCGGATGCGGGCAATGAGCTGCGCTGCAACGAAGGAATGACCGCCGAGCATGAAGAAGTTGTCTTCGCGTCCAATTCCAGGTACTTTCAGCAGCTTTTCAAGCATGACGAGCAGTTCCCTCTCGACGAGATTTTGCACTCTCTCTTCGCTAGCTACCAGATTGTCCGCGTCTGGTTCCGGAAGATCTCCGCGATTGAGCTTGCCGTTCTCTGTAATTGGAAGGCTACGCAAGTGAACAAACTGTTCGGGTAGCATGTACTCCGGCAAAGAAAGCCGCAGGTCGCACCGGAGCATCTCATGCGTGAGCGAAGCCCCGTGGCTCGGGACGACATAGGCGATCAGATGACAGGTACCGGCTTCGTCTTCACGCCCGATCACGGCACTCGTTTCGATATGAGAGAGTTTGTTGAGCGCAGCTTCAACCTCCCCGCACTCCACACGGAAACCCCGTATCTGCAGCTGGTCATCGAGTCTGCCGAGAAAGCGGAGCGATCCGTCGAGCTGCACAGAACCGAGATCTCCTGTGCGATACAGTCGCTCCGAAGCGCCTGCAGAGGTGGTGACGGTTATAAACTTCTCCGCAGTTAGTTGGGGCCTATGACGATAGCCGCGTGCGACCCCTGCCCCGCCGATGCAGATCTCACCTGATGACCCCGGAGAGACGGCCTGACGTTGGTTATCGAGCAGGTAAATGTGAGTTCGGTCGATTGCCTTTCCGATATCTGGAAGATGTAAGAGCTGGTCACTCGGGGTGACCTCGCCCGACGTTGCGACAACGGTACACTCCGCCGGCCCGTAGTTATTGATGACTCGGAAGGGGAGGCCTGTAATGGGAAACTTTCTAAGTACATCGCCGCCGGTTAGAAGGAATCTGAAACGAGTATCGCGTGGCCACTCGAGCTGAGTTAGCACCTCTGCTAGAAGAGTGGGAATGAACGCCACCGTGACGCGGTGCTCAACTATCCACTCGAGCAGTAAGTTCGGTTCACGAATGATCTCGTCTGGTGGAATCGCAAGACTTGCTCCCGCACAGAGATACGGCCACAGCTCCCAGACTGCGGCGTCAAATCCGACGTTCGCTATTAACATCCCCCGGTCTTCCGGGGTGACGTGAAAGCAGGTGTTATGCCAGCAGACGAGGTGCGAGACGTTACCTTGTGTGACCTCAACGGCCTTTGGTGCGCCTGTGGTGCCCGAGGTGAAGATGAGGTAGGCGAGATGATCCGCACTGAAGTGTCGGTCTGGTGACTCGGAGCGCTGCCTGGTGATTTCCGGATCCTTAATCGAGACACAGGTGATCTCAGCGACAAGCTGTTCTGCTTTGCGATCCCCTGAAAGCACCAGCGAGAGATTGGCGTCGAGCATCATGCCACTAAGCCGCTCGGTGGGATACGACTGGTCGAGTGGAACGTATGCGGCGCCGGCTTTCAAGATACCCAAGGCGGCAACAACAAAGTCTACAGAGCGACCCATCGCGATTCCGACTGTGTCTTCTATACCAATCGAAGATGAAACGAGGTAGCGAGCCACCTGATTTGCTCTTGCGTTCAGGGTGGCATAGGTGATTTTCCCGGAGGGTGCGTCGAAGGCAATCCGCTCTGGAGAGTTAGCGGCGACCTTTGCGATGGCGTCGGGGATAAATGGAAGTTCGGTGGCAGTATGCATGATGAAGTCCTTCCGGTACGAGCTCTGGTTCGGTTGCGAAGGATGAGAGTCAAGGATTGCGGCGGTAGAAGGAAGATTGAGTATCGGTTTCTTTGGATACATGGGCGGGTACAAAAGTTGATCGCTCGATTCAGACCTGTTGAAGGTGCGTTTCGCTGACTGCTGCTCTGTTGATTTCGTCGCGGATTCGAGACGCCGCAACACTGAGGTGAGGCTCCTCGAAGATGTTCATATGTTCGCCCGGATAAGCGAAGAGAGCACATTCCTTGATCAAGCCTTCCCACGTTGGCGCAGTTTGCTTATGGAGGAGGTTGGGATCTCCCTCGGCCTGAAGGAAGAGAACTCGTCCGGAGTAAGGATGGATCTCATACACTACCTCGGCCATGATTAGCGCCTGGTTGAGCTCCTCCGGAAGAAATTTATGGGGTGTGCGCGATCGCCCACGAGTTTGCCAGCGAATATGTTCGATGAGTCCGCGCAGGTTGAATATGCGGCGACGCAGGTAGTGACGCCATGCGCGCGGGGATGAGCGAAGTAGCATGGCAAGATAGTTGTACTCTCGTAGGATTCGGGCCTTTACCTTTTCTGACAAGGTCCAATGGGGTGAACGACCTGGTGGATAGGCGTCGCCAAGAATGAGCAAAGAGACGGTGAGGCCTCGGGCTTGAAGTTGCTGAGCGGTCTCGAACGCGAGAAGCGCAAAGAGACAAAATCCACCTACCAGATACGGACCTTCAGGCTGAAGCGCGGTAATTTGATCCGCCATGCGGGTCGCCATCGCTTCCATCGTGTAGTTCGGCGCGAGTGACTTCAGGGATCTCGTGTTCAGAGTGAGGGTCTGAAGTTTGACACGATCTCTCAGATGGCGAGACATCCGAAGGAGCCAAGGCTCCGCACCACACCAGAATAAATTTTCTGCCGAAGCCGCCTCTTGATCCAGTGAACTGATCTGCGGAGTAAAACCGTTTCGTACCACATCGGCAAACGATGCAATTGTAGGGGCCTGTACGAGAGCGACAAGGGAGAAGGGACCACCGAAGGTCCGATTTGCTCGAGCTATGAAGCGGGCGCCCAAAAAGGAGTGTCCGCCAAGGTCGAAGAAGCTATCGTGCCGACCGACGTGATCGATCCCAAGCATCTCACGCCAGATCGTCGCCAGTTCCTGCTCTAAACCGGGCAGAGGGGCCTCGGGTCGCTTTCCTGTTCGATGTAAGTGGGGATCTGGAAGCCGTTTGCGATCCACTTTGCCATTAGGAGTAAGCGGGAATGCATGCAACGTGCAAATTGCAGAGGGCTGCATATAAGCCGGAAGAACTCTCTCGAGCTGGCTGCGCAGGTCACGAATGTCAGGCGATTGCCCCGCTTGGGAAACAACGTACGCTACGAGAACGTCTTCCCCAGAGGTGTGCTTGTGCTTGACCACAACGCTTTGCTGAATGGTAGGAAGTCGATTCAAAATCGCTTCAATCTCTCCGAGTTCAATGCGAAAGCCACGCAGCTTGATCTGGTTGTCCAGCCTTCCAATGAACTCGATGGAGCCATCCGGCAGACGCCTGACGCGGTCGCCTGTTCGATAGAGGCGACGAGGGGGCGTGGCATCGATCGAGACGAACGGAAATTTTGCGGATGTTAAGTCGGGATCTTTCCAATATCCGCGGGCCAGGCCCACTCCCCCGATATAGAGTTCGCCGGGGATACCCGTGGGTACAAGCTTCTGATGGGAATCGAGGACAAAGAAAGTGGTATTTGCAATCGGGGCGCCAAGGACGATAGGAGCGGGACGGGCCTGAACACGCGAACAGGAGGACCAGACCGTGGCTTCGGTAGGTCCATACATGTTCCACAGTGAGCCGGTGCGCTCGAGTAGCGGCGCGGCGAGAGTTTCAGGAAGCGCCTCGCCGCCGCAGAGGGCTTTGAGCGAAGTATCTCCCTTCCATCCGCTTTCAATCAAGGTTTGCCAGGTCACCGGTGTGGCCTGGATGATTGTGGCTCTGGAGATTTCCATTCGGGATCGGAGCAACTCGGGATCCGCAGCCTCATCGGCGTCAGCAAGCTCGACACGAGCGCCTGCTATCAGCGGCAGGAAGAGCTCAAGTGCAGCGATGTCAAAGGAAATGCTTGTCACGGCGAGAAGCACATCTTCGCGACAGATGCCGGGTTGTTGACGCATGGACGAGAGCAGATTTGTGAGAGCCCTGTGTGAGATCTCGACTCCCTTGGGCTTTCCCGTGGAACCTGAGGTGAAGATCAGATACGCCAAGCTCTCAAGTGAAACCTTGAAGTCGAGCGGTTGCTCTTCCCCGTTTTTAACGGAATCGATTCGGTGGTCATTCCCAAGGAGCACAGGTGGATGATCGCGCGGGACCTTAGATCGGAGATGTGGCTGTGTTATCAAGAGGTCAGCATTCGCCGCGGAGAGCATCTGGTGGAGTCGCAGAGCCGGATACTTCGAGTCCATCGGGAGGTAGGCAGCGCCGACTTTCAAAATGCCGAGAAGCATTATGAGCAGGTCGGGGGTGCGCTCTACCATGAGCGCGATCACCGAGCCTGGTCCGCAACCCAGACTCCTGAGGTGCCTCGCCAATTTAGTGCTCCGCTGATCAAGCTCCTGATAAGTGAGATTTTCATTGCGACCGGCGACCGCAATGCGACTGGGGTAGCTGAGTGCCTGCGTGTGAAAGAGTTCGTGTACTGTGGCGGCTGGAAACTCATTTGGTTCTGGATTCAACTCGTCAACCAGCCAGGCCTTAGTGGCGTCACTAAGACAAGGAAGGTCCCAGACAGAATCCGTGGGGTCGCGAACGGCTGCCGCCAACAGAGTCGGCCAGCGTTCTGCCATGCCTTCAATCGTCTTAGTTTCGAAGAGATCCGTGTTGTAGATCATTCGCCCTACGACTTCACCCCGCTTTTCTTCTAGCTCAATATGAAGATCAAACTTCGCGGTGCCATTCGAGCAAGCGAAGACATCTAAATCCCACTCGGGCGGGAGATGCGCCGATTCGGGTTGAAAAGTAAAGACCACCTGGGCCAGGGGCTCTCCCACCTTTCCGACACCCACCTCGCCAGCCATTCCTTGCACATCAACTGCTGCGTGGGTCATCGCACTAAGAACGACTTCTGCTACTCGGGAGATAAGTTCTTGGAAGCTCGGTTCGTGGGTCAGATTGATCTCAAATGCGATCGGGTTGAGAAAATAGCCCATCACGTTCTCGAGTTCCAAGTGGGTTCTGCCACCGTACATGGAACCGATTACGATTGTGCTTTGATCGGCGTAGCGAGCGAGGAGCACCGCAAAGCTCGCCAGCAAAGCGTTGAAGATGGTCGCATGTTCCCGGCGAGCAATCTCGCGAACACCAGCAATGATTTCTGACGGAAACACGAGAGGCAGCACCTGCCCTCGGTGGATCGTCTGTCTGCTACGGGGCCGATCTGTGGGCAGATTGAAGCTGGCGAGCACTGGGAGACGTGACCGCCAGTACTCCCGGGATAAATCGTTGTTTTCGGCTATCTGATGTCTTTGCCAGTAGGAGAAATCCGCGAAGTGCAAGTCCTGAGGCGGCAGGGTCTCGAGAAGCATCGGTTCCAAGCCAGAGTAGAGCGCAACAAGCTGTGGCAGAAAGATCTGTCTGAGCGAGACACCGTCAAAGATGAGGTGGTGGAAGGTTACAAAGATCTGAGAGCGACTGTCTCCGAGCTTAACCACGAGTGCCCGCAGCAGAGGACCCTGATCAAGACTGAGAACGCGTGTTGCGAAAGCTGCGGCGAGCTGCGATACCTCTCTCTGCACAAGGGATTGTGGAAGTCCAGATAGGTCCACAGCCTCGACGGGTACGCTGACCTGCGGCATAACTACAAGATGCGGGATGCCATCGATCTCCTTGATGACGCTATGCCATAACTCGTGGCGCATCGCAATCCTGTCGAGACAGTCCTTCAGGCGCTCCGTCTGAACTCCGCCTCGATAGGTAATTGAAACGGTCTCGTGATAAAGCGGCAGCCCGGCTGCTAACAATCCGTGGAGCCATACCTGTTCCTGCGCAAAGGAGAGTGGCGCAGAGACACCTTCCGGACGACGGCTAACCGTGAGTCCCGGCCGCTCTGACAGGTACGCCTCAAATGCCGCTCTGGAAAGACTCACGTAGCCTCCTCCGATCAATGCTCACCTGTAGGCAAAGGACTAGGAAGGAGCACCGCAGCAGATCGTTGCTGGATTAGAGCACGAGTTGTCTAAGCGGCAAAAGATTATTCTGCGTGCTGCTATCCAGTGTCTTCGCCTCCTCCTCGTCTCCTCAGAGGAAGACATACTCACGATTCCCTAAGCTCCTGCTTGACGTATCTGCACTTACCTTCCGTTAAGTGACGAAGTGATAAGCGATTAGCGGCCAAAAAGCGATCCTGCAAGCTCCGGCGTGCACACTTCATTTCCACTTTCATCGAGAGCCACCTTCGCTCTCTTAGCGAGGTGCTTGAATCTCCACTCGTAGATAAGTCTTCTATCCATAACGATTAGTTATGCCGGTTACTTCGCGTTACTGGAATCGTTACTATTGATTATTTACAAAGCAGAATAGTCCTGTACATTTTGTCACACCACTATTTGTCTGTTGACAGAATCAGATTCAAGCGTCGTCCTACTTTCCTCCTGACTACGGCGAAGCTTTTGAATTGATTGCGTTCGTTGAAAAGCTACGTGCATTCTTCTGCGGGGTGAACGACACAACGAGCAATCACTTCGACGAACGAGACCAGTCTCCAGATATTGTGTTTTCCGGGCCTCCGCTACAGACACGGCTACCGCACTACTAGTCGGGATTCCTCAATTGAATTGACTTCTGCATCGGAGCGCGATGTTCCGCACACGATTATTTACAGCTCGCCCGTCCATACGCCTTTGCCGTTCATTGGGTGGTCTTGCGGTGCGAGCCACTATATGTGCGGTTGCCTTGGCTCTCCTGCTTGCTGGCCGATACTCAAGCAATAACGTCCTATCTCTCTCGGCACTCATCTGGTGCGGGAGCTTTGTCTTCCTTGTAACGACCTGCGCGCTCTCTACCCGAGTCATCAACGGCGGGCTGCGGTCTTGCCGCGATCGACGCGTCATCATCGTGGGTACCGGATTGCGCGCCCGTTCTCTTTGCGAACGCCTGCGATCACACCCTGACTGTCGTTACCACGTCGTGGGATTTGTTGATTCCGCTCCCGTTGAAGGGAGTTACGCTGTCCTGGGGCGCACCGATCATCTCGAATCGATTCTGATGCGACAGGCAGTCGACGAAGTAATCCTAGCCCTGCCGGTTCGCTCAAAGTACGACGAGATGCAGCGGGCGATTGATGCTTGTGAGCGTGTCGGGGTGCAGTCTACCTACTCCGCAGATCTGTTCTCAACCCAGGTGACGAAGCGGTGCTCCATTGCAACCCGTGACCCTACGTCTGTGGCTCTTCACATGATCCACAACAGGAAGGCCGGACAGGTTCTGAAGCGGGTGCTGGATGTTGTTGGAGCAGGACTTGCGTTGTTGTTCCTCTTTCCATTGATGATCGTCGTCGGACTGGCAACGAAGTTCAGCAGTGATGGCCCGATTCTCTTCTGTCAAGAACGCTTCGGCCTGAATAGACGGACATTCCTAATGTACAAGTTCCGCAGCATGGTGCAGGACGCTGAGCTGAAGCAGCAGCACTTGGAACACTTGAATGAGACAGATGGTCCAGTGTTCAAGATTCGCAATGATCCGCGCATTACACCGCTTGGGCGTTTCCTGCGAAGGACCTCGATTGATGAACTACCCCAGCTCTTCAACGTGCTGCTCGGTGACATGTCACTCGTGGGCCCGCGGCCGCTCCCGACACGAGACGTGATCAGGTTTGCTGAGGGACGGCTCATGCGTCGCTTCAGCGTGCGCCCCGGACTTACCGGCCTCTGGCAGGTGAGCGGGCGAAGCAACACGACCTTTGATCATTGGATTAAGCTCGATCTCGAATACATCGATCGCTGGAGTCCCGGACTCGATATTGTGATCCTCGCGCGCACACTACCAGCTGTGTTTAGAGGAAAGGGAGCCGCCTAACTATCAAGCCAACAATTTGTCGTGCTGTCTCTCGCATCACGCAACAATTCAGACAATAGTCAAGGCAAGAGGTGCTTCTTCATGCGGATATTGGTGACAGGCGGGAGTGGATATATTGGATCACACGCCATTAGAGAACTGGCGCAAAATGGTCATGACGTCGTGGTTTACGACAATCTCAGTACAGGACGTCGTTCTCTATCTGAAGGTTTTGAGTTTGTGGAAGGAGATATCGGTGACAAAGAGAAGCTCGGGCGAAGTCTCCGTGGAGTGGACCAGGTTATCCATTTCGCTGCATCCGCCTATGTTGGAGAGTCCGTAGAGAACCCGCGGAAGTACTTTGCAAATAATGTCGAAGCGGCGCTCCGGTTTGTGGATTGCCTCCTTGCCCACTCGATCCGCAACCTTGTCTTCTCTTCAAGCTGCGCGGTATACGGCCTTCCCTCTTCGCTTCCAATCACCGAAGAGAGCGCACCCGACCCTATCAATCCTTATGGGACGACAAAGCTCTTCTTTGAACGAGTGCTGGCGGCTTACGCAAAGCCTCATCATTTGCGATATGTGGCTCTACGCTACTTTAATGCCGCCGGTGCGGATCGGGAGGGACAGACAGGTGAGTGCCACTCCCCAGAGACTCATATCATTCCGTTATGCATCCGTGCGGCGCTGCGCACGGGGCCGCCTCTCCGGATCTTCGGTGATAGCTTCTCCACTCCGGACGGTACTTGCGTTCGAGACTTTGTTCATGTCTCGGATCTCGCTCGTGCTCACGTACAAGCAGCTGAATATCTGGCAGCTGGCGGCGAGCCTGTCGTGATGAATCTGGGAAGTGGAAGAGGAACCTCTCTCAGAATGATCATGGCGGAGGTGAGCAGAATCCTAGGTTGCGAGGTCCCTTACACCATTGAAGATCCGCGACCTGGAGACCCCCCAGCGCTGTATGCGGATCCGAGAAAGGCCTTTCGGGTCTTGCGGTGGGAAGCTCAACACGATCTAGAAGATATTGTGCGCACTGCATGTCGTTGGGAACTGAGCCAATCGGGTCAGCTTGCCCGCGAGCAGATGGAGACGGCGGGAGCCATATGAAAGCATTCGACAATGAAGATGTCCGACGTATGGCGGAGAGTGGGTCATCTCTGGCCCAATCTCTTCTAGCTCTTCAACGTCAATGGAAGGTTGCTGCAACAATCTTCCTTCTTGTCACTTGTCTGACGTTGATTGTCGTCATCCTGATGCCGCGCGAATACAAGGCCGAGATGAAGATTCTTGTTAGGAACGAACGCCCGAGCCTGGTGGTCTCGCCCGATGCAAACGGACCGGAGATCAACCGGCGTGATGTCGACGAAACACAGATCAATTCGGAGATTGAATTAATGACGAGCCGCGGACTCCTGCAGAGCGTCATCGTGGAGCTTCAATCCCGGTTGAGCTCGGGAAGGGACCGAACTGATGTGCGCACGTCCGCGCTCAGCTTAGAGAAGGCAGTCACAAGCCTCGGCAAACACCTGCATGTCGAGGCGGCCCGTAAGTCAAACATCATCGAAGTCTCGTTTGCCGATCACGATCCGGATCACGCCGCAACCACGCTTGAGATCCTACTTGCCAAGTACCTCGATGCGCACCTAACAGCGCATGCAACACCCGGAAGCTATGCTTTCTTTGCTGATCAAGCGAACACCTATCGGAAACAACTAGATTCCTTGGACGCTCGTATCGCAGAGTACGAGAGGTTAAATGATGTACTCGGGCTTCCTCAGCAAGAAGAGCTGCTTGTCAGGGCTAGAGAAGAGATTCGTTCGGCATTGCTCGCGTCAGAGGCGTCCCTAGCAGCTACTCGAGAGAGTCACGACAAAGGCCAACAGGATGCTTTGGGCATGGCGGCCCGTGTTGCAACTGATAGCCGAAGCATACCAAATCAGTACTCCATTGAACGAATGCGCACCGTTCTGGTGGAATTGACCAACAAACGTGCCGATCTGCTTACGTTCTTCCTTCCTTCGGATCGGCAGGTACAAGACATCGAGGCGCAGATCGTTAACACGACACAGCACCTTGAGGTAGCTGAGCGAGACACAAGCACCGAACAGGTCACGACAGTGAACCCGCTTAAGCAGGCAGTAGAGCTTGAAGTAGCTCACCTTGGCATTAATCTCGCTGCAGAAAAAGCGAGACGTGCTTCTCTTGGAAAGCAGATAGGCGAGTACCAGGGGCGTCTTGCTCATCTTGCAGCTGTGAAGCAGAGCTACGAACAGCTGCAGCGATCGCGAAAGCAGCTGGAGAACACGTATGACTTGTACGTGACAAAGCAAGAGGAAGCGCGTGTTGCTGAATCTTTGGATCGAGAGCGATTCAGCAATGTTGCTGTTGTAGAACGACCCCTCGCGCTTTATAAGCCGTCCCAGCCGAAGTTATTTCTTGACCTGTTTCTCGGGGTCTTTCTCTCCATCTGCCTCGCCTTTTGCGGTGTCTTGATCAAAGATCATCATCTTGATGGCGTCAGTGATGCCTCCTCCCTCCGACACCTAACAGGTTTGCCTGTGTTTGTTCCGCCGTCGTGGGAGTCTATGTGAGTACAACAAGCCAACAGCAAAGTTTAACCTCTGCCGCAGACTGGATGATCTCACAGGATCGTTCGGCAGGCCGTCGCTGCATCTCTGCGGAACTGCTTTATGCCTTATTCGGAGATGAGGCTGAACCAGTCGTGTGTTCAGTGATCTCCCCGAAATCGAAACAGGGGACAACGTCATTCTGCTGGTCTCTCGCAGAAGAGCTGGCCAAAAACAGTGTGAGCCGAGATCAACGTGTGGCCTTAGTAGATGCCGCAGTGTTCTTCTCGAACACTTCCCACCGGCAGCGTTCAACAGAGCACTTCGTTGCAAAGGAGAACCAGCCAATAGCTGTATACTCCTGGCCCTCGTGCGATGAACGACTTTCTAATATTCGAGACGAAAGCCTTCTTCGCTTAGATGAAAAACTCGCTGATCTACGACGTACTTCCCGATTTATCGTTGTTGATTGTCCCTCCTTAGAGAACTCGCCGGTCGCCGCCAAGTTGTGTGCCCAGACGGATAAGACCGTACTCGTCGTGAAATCAGGATCCACAAGACGAACTGAGATCCGCGCCGCTCAACGAGCGCTCCTACTTGGGGGTGCACCCCTTGTTTCCTGTGTGCTTCTCTGATGCCTAGCACTTCCATGCACGACGGTGTTATCCGAGGTTCCAGCATGTCTTTCCGCTCAAGCTCGACGGTTCTTCACCTCACGTTAGTGCTTACCCTCTGCGGCACACTTCCATTGGCTACCCAGGATATCCGACCGACTGCTCAGCACTATCTTCTGCGAACCAATGATGTCGTTGAGATCAAGTATCGTTACACTCCACAGTTTAACGAGGCTGTAAAGGTTCAACCCGACGGACATGCCACAGTGGCCCTGGTCGGTGATGTTGAGCTTGCAGGCCTGACCTTAAATGATGCCAAGGTACTCATTCAGCGCAAGGCCTCGGAGAAAATACGCGAGCCTGAGATAGACGTCTCCTTATCCAACTTCGACAAGCCTTATTTTGTGGTTGCGGGTCAGGTAGCAGCTCCGGGGCGCTTTGATCTGAGCGGTGCAAACACGTCTGTGGTAGAGGCGATCGCACAGGCTGGCGGTTTCAAGAACAGTGCGCGCAACACAGAAGTGATTGTTTACCACCGTAGTGGCGCGGATCTCACCCTTCGCTACGTTGTCGATTGCAAGCGCGTTATGGAACACCCGAACCAGGAGGTGGCAAAGATGTCAGTGCAATCTGGTGACGTGATCGTTGTTCCTCAGAACCGTTTGAGCTCTGTTGAACGTGTCATCAAGCTTGCCAATCTTGGAGTTTACTATCCGCTACCACAATAAGCTGTGACTCTCTCGCAATGCTGAAGAGACGGACCTAGCATGACTCTAAGAATGAGCAGTTGCATGTGAAAGGAATATCATGGCGGCTCTTGCAGAATGTGTTGATCTCTCTTCTCAACGTAGGCCTCTGAGAATCGCCTCCATCGGAGCCCGTGGCGTGCCGAGTGCTTACAGTGGGATTGAACGAGCCTGTGAGAGTCTCTACACTCGGCTTGTTGATCGCGGTCATCACGTTACCTTCTACTGCCGCCCGGAGTACGCGCCGCGGGGCCGGGAGGTCTATCGCGGCATTCTACTGGAACCCACACCGAACATTGCTACGAGATCCATGGATACGCTCTCCAGCGTCTTTACAGCGCTCAATCACGCCTCACTTTTTGGAAGTTTCGATTTAGTGCATCTGCACGCGATCGCTCCAGGATTCTTTTCTTTCATACCAAGAGCGTGCAACTTACCAATCGTCGTGACTATTCAAGGGCTCGATTGGCAACGAGCGAAGTGGAAGGGGCTCGGGTCTAAGGTGATCAAGCAAGGCGAACGATCGCTGGTGCGTGACGCTAGGCGAATGATTGTTGTGTCTCACGACCTTAAGAGCTACTACGAATCGGCCTACGGACGGCTAACCTCATATATCCCAAACGGTGTTGAGAAGGTCACAAGTTCGATGTACGCCGATACGTCCGTCCTTGCGGAGTTCGATCTCAAACCGAAGGAATACTTCTTATATCTGGCGCGCTTAGTACCGGAGAAGCGTCCGCACGATTTGATCCGCGCATATGCTCAGCTGCGTACAGAAAAGAAGCTGGTGATTGCCGGAGAAGCTGGATACACAGATGCTTACGTCACCGAACTGAAACAACTAGCGTCAACGGACAAGCGCGTCATCTTTACTGGCTTCCAACGCGGCAATACTGTTCACACACTCTTCCACAATTCTGTCGGATACGTGCTTCCGAGTGAGATGGAAGGCTTACCGCTCTCGCTACTTGAAGCAATGTCCCATGGGATCGTTCCGATCGTGAGTGACATCGCTCCACACCGAGAGCTACTCGCTTCCATTCCGAAGTACGATCTTTTCTTCAAACCTCACGACGTAGAGGGCTTGGTTCGCTGCTTGAATCGTGTGCTGGCCAACCCAGACCATTACGTCTCTTTGGCTACCGACGTCCAGACCTCGGTGGAATCCCGCTTTTCGTGGGACCTCATCATGGCCCAGACGGAGGCCTTGTACTACGATGCCGTCAGCAGCGGACCCGATAAGGCCTTTGACTTCTCACTAGGAAGTCCCTTATGAGCGAGCTGCTAGACCAGAACGAAGATGTCCATGTACGCGTTGCTAGCAGTTGGCCTCCAGCGCTACGCACGAAGTTTGGGTCTCATCTGGCGTGTATAACGATCCGGACTCCACGTGGCGCCAGCAAACCCGCGACCCCCAAACTCTCCATAGTTATTCCTACCTTCAACACCGCTCCTTGGCTGGGAGAGGCTATCCGATCGGCGCTGTCACAGACTGAAACTAACCTAGAAGTGATTGTTGTCGACGATGGATCCGAGGACGATAGCCTGGAACTCGCGCTGAGCTTCACCGATCCTCGAATGTGTGTCGTGAGCCAAGCAAATCGTGGCCTCTCTGCTGCTCGAAACACTGGCATCTTCCTTGCTCGCGCGAATCTGATCGGGTTCTTGGACAGTGATGACGTCTGGTTTCCCACTAAAGCCGAGCGACACCTTGCGGCACACATCCTCTCCCCAGAGTGCGATCTTACTTTCTCCTGGTCCGCCTATCTTCATGAGAATGGCCGTGTCACGGGGCAGCTACTTGCCAGTCGCTGTATGCGACCTACTGCCCGCGATCTTACTCGACGAAATCACGTCGGGAACGGCAGCACGCCCGTCGTCCTCCGGAGTTGTTTCGAGCGGGTGGGACTATTCGATGAGCAGCTAGGCAGCTGCGAAGATCTCGATATGTGGGTTCGTATTGCGGCACAGCGACCTTCGGGCCTGCTCCTTGTTCCTGAGGTGCTCACCGGTTATCGCGTTCGCGAGGGAAGCCTTTCCCTCACCTTTGATACCTTCATACAGGCTGCTGGCACTCTGCGCATTCGCTTTGCAGATGTTGTTCCCAGCCTGACTCCCGAGGACCGGCAACGATGCTATGCACAACTCCTCCGGATTGCGAGTCGTAAAGCACTCGCAGACAGGCAGGTCGAGCTTTCTCGTAAGCTCTTAGTGCAGGCGATCCGAGCCTGCCCAAGAATGATCGTTGATGATGTGCGTGCGATAGCGTTACTCGCAATTCATGTAGGCACCAGCTGGTTACCCCAAAGCGCGGCTTTCGCTTTGTACCGAGGCCTGAGCAGGGTGGCGAGTGCAACCATCTCGCACTTGCTTGCCTGCGGGTCTTTGCCAGATGCAGCGGTTCTTGATGGGAGGCTTATGTGTTTAATGGACTGCGTATCGGAACAGTCTCTTGAGAATAACCCGCGGCTGCCAGCAAATGTCGACAATTGCGGCGAGATGGACACCCTCGCCAGGGTAACTACAAAATGAGCCAAGGACGGTTGCTTACGCGAGAACAAGTTGGAGCTGTGGATCGTCCATTCTCGGTGGGGCCCCGGGCTCTGGAGAACACATTCGCCGCACGCTTCAATTTTGTCCTACGTTACACACCTGCGCTCTGGCTAGGCGGTCTGCTCGCGCTTTGTACGCCGATGCTCGTCATTTATACATTCTTGCGAGCCCGCTGCTGGAAAGAGTGCCTTGATCCTGCGATTGCTGGCTGGTTCCTGATTGCTGTGACGCAGGCAATATCTACCGTCATCAATTGGGCGGAAACTTCCGAAGGTACAGGTAATCTCATTTATCGCTTTTTTTCTGCGCCGATCAGCGGCTGGATCTTCCTTGGCATGCTGCTCGCCATAGGCAAGCACCTGCGCTTCGATGAAGCCGGGTTTGCACGATCTGCTTCCATCCTCGGCCTTTGCGTGCTTTGCCTTGGAGCTCCCATTCTCGCTGCAGGCGTCCTCCTCAACATAACCGATCTTGAATGGCTCACCCCGATCGGTCACCTCATTCCCTCCTCTCTGCCATCGGCACAGTTCGCGTTCACTGCGCAATTTCTTCTCAGCGACGACTTTGTCGGACGCACCATGCCCCGTCTTGTTCTGTTTTATCCCTGGCCAACCTGTCTCGGTCTTGCGGGCGCTGCGATTCTATTTATCTGCCTCCCGAGGGAACGTTCGTCGCTAAACTGGCTGGGGCTGTGCGGCGGTCTCTTTGCGCTGCTGGCAAGCACGAGTCGCGCCGCTATGGTCGGAACCATGATCGCGGTAGTTGCGTATGTCTTGCTTAAGCAGACAGCTGGCCGTCGTCCATACATTCTCCTTGGGCTTATCACCATAATCTCTCTCTGCCTGTATCTTCCGATACTCTTCGGTACGGATCCATCAGCACTCGCGACAGAGCTTGAAGGTTCAGTCTCTGGACTTCGCCAAGAATCTTCTTCTGCAAGGCAAAGCTTGTACAACGAAACTTTGACGCAATCCCTGCAGCAGCCCTATATTGGTCATGGTTGGCAGGGCGATATTCTTGAGGACACCATTCCGCTTCCAATCGGTAGCCACTCTACCATCTATGGGCTTCTCTACACGGGCGGCGCCCTGACGCTGCTTCCGTTTGTCGTCACCACCCTTATTGTCGGAGCTCGCCTGCTGCGAAACGCGGTAGTTGGAGGAGAGCGGGAACACACCGCGTTGTGTATCTACATCGTTCTTATCACGATGTGCTATGGAGAATGCATCTATTCTTTCTCCATCCCGGTATTCTTCGCCTTTCTTGGAATCGGCATCGGTCTACGGCCGTCTTCGGCTAACGAACTGACCGACGCTTTACGGCATCCTGTATTTCTTTCGAAGAGACACAGGATGAGCGGCGTTGTCTGACGGCTCTTCTCTAGTCCTGCAGTTTGACGGCGTACTGAGGAAAAGAAGGATTGCTCCGGAAGCTCGTTGCCGGTCTGATGGTAGGAGCACCTGAACCGAAGAGAGGAACTGAACGGTGACTTACTTCGGAGCCACACGGCTTGTCGCAAATACCCTCAGGCGTCCTACGACTTGGCTGCTGGGTGGCAGGGTAGTGCAGCTGCTTAATTCTGTGCTTCTCTCTACCGTAGTGCTGCGGCGTTTCGGATTGAGCATGGTGGGCACCTTTGCGATCGGATACATCGCGGTAGCTTTCCTCCCACATATCCTCTCTCTCGGATTGAATTCCGAATTGCCACGTACCCGTCGTCCGACTTCCGAACTTATCTATATCGCCACATTGATTCAGGTGGTCATGTTTTTTCTGATCGTACCGTGTCTCTATCTGTACGCATTTGTCATGGCCTCTTCTGAGACTGAGTTGTCCATCATCTTCGTCGTCTCTTCTTTCGGCTGCCTCACAGGATTCTTCAACGTCGCTCTTACTCTCAACATTCTTCAACACTGCTTCTGGCGAGCCTGTACGGCTCCTCTTGCAGAAACCGTATTCATTCTCATGGGCGCCTCCGTAGCCCACTCTGGTTTGGGTTTCGCAGCTTTCGTTGTCGGGGGGAAAATACTGTCGATCGCTCTGATATGGCCGAAACATTCCATATGCCGCGTCTCTAGAACTGACATTCTTTCCATCGCAAAACAGGGAACAAAATATCTCCTACTCGACCTTCTTGCGACCTTCAGTGATCAACTCATGCCCTTGATCCTCGGTATAGCCGCTCCGCGTACGGAGCTCGGTCTCTACCGGCTGTGTCAGCAAACAATGAGCGCAGCGGAGACTCCAGGCTGGAGTTACATACAGGGCAAATATCCAGAGATGACACTAGCCGATGATGAAAACAACAATCGGATTGAACGGAAGAACAAGCAGATCGGAATAGCCGCGTCCGTAGTTTGCGCTCTGGGTTCAACCCCGCTCGCCGTTTTTCTCTTCCATACGCCTATCGTCGCTAAGATGATGCTTGTCCTGAGCGCCGCGCTTACCTTCCGGTATATCCTTTATGTTAGCGACCAACGGCTTCGAGCAGAAGGTCGCATTGTCTCCGCCGTTCTTCTCGTCGCCTCGCGAATCCTTGTGTTTGCAGTAATTCTGCTGTTTGCTGTCCCGAGATTTGGGGTGTGGGCCGGTATCTGGACTAGTGCCTTGGGAGCCGTTCTCTTCGCCTGGGTTTATCAGGCCATCGCTCACAGGGAACGCGGAGCACCACAACTGCAGTCACCGCTCCTCTAACCCGGGAGTTAGCGTAGTTCGCTAATCTTCACTTATCTGAAGATGTCCGAGGATCCAATCAAGGTCCTTCTGCATGTTGGGGTCGAAGCCGTGCGTAAACACTGGATCAGTCATCTGCTGTTCTGCGCGGATCGTGAAGCCGTTTGGGCCGCCTCGATCCAAAACGAACGCGCCATAATTCTGTGCGGCCTGCGCTATCATGGCGCCTATCCGTGAACTGAATGTGTGGGTTTTAAGGTCCATTGCGCGCGGCAGGACGAGGCGCGTGCCCATAGGTAGAGTGCCCGAGTATCCCGACGCACGGTCGAAGGATATCGCTGGCGACTTGAAGATGGCCGTAAGTTGCGTCGGGGAGAGGCAGACATTCAGAGCATGGGCGATTGTGCCCGAGTCGATGTCCGCTTGCCGAATCAGACCCGCATACACGGGAACCATGGAGGCCATGACGCCACCTTGAGATCCCTTTAGGTCAGACCATGAGTAGGTGATGCTGTATGTTCCGCAAATGATCGTTCCCTTCGAAAGAACGATGCCTGAATAGCATTCGAAAACGCTCCCATCCGGCTGAAAGATGGCGAAATATCCGTCAGAGTCGAGTGCAGGAACAGCCTTCTTGGGAGCGTAAATTCGGGGCCCGGCGCTCGACGGCGCTGGCTGTGGGTTGAGCGCCGGCGAGACAGGTGGATACCAACCTGTACCCCTCTCGGATGTCGTCATGTAGTAGTACTTCGAGGACAAGCCGAACAGCGAAGAGGGTAGCGGATACGTTGTACTCGAGGTCGCAAGAATGCTGTTCTCCACTGAAGGAGGATTGCTGATCCGCTTCCACGCACCCTGAGCGACTTTCAACCAACTCTGAAGATTGAAGAGTACCTTCACTTTAGGATCTGAGGTGAAGGCTTGCCACAAGGCTGGTGATGATGCCTTCGCCGGTCCGAACCAAGAACTCAAGTTGATTTCTAAGTCAGAAAAGCCCGGCGGGGGCAGCTTGAGGTGCTCGGTAGCCGGTAGCGGGAGGTTAAATGGACTCTTTGCATCGCCAGGATGGATCCAGAATCTATCAGCCATCGACGCATTGATCGCCGTTACGCTAGACGCCTGCGACGTCGCCAATGGAAGATCCGGACTAGCCGCCGTAAATACATATCCAGTTCCGGCTTTTCCACCCTCGACATCCTGGAAGCTGGCAGCGTCGCTTATGCTCGCACTTGAAAAGTTTCTCGCGAATGCACTCCAGATTGCATCTGGCGATGATGTCGATGCGACGAGGTTTATCCCGCTGCTCAAACCATTGCTGTCGCTCATACCCACACGGATGGTTGGCAGAAGTAGCGCATCGGCAGTCGTGTTCTCGGGCGAGTCTAGAAACACCAGCTTGGAAGACTTGTTGGCGCCCCTTGTGATCGCATCCGAAGTTTCTGATTTTGCTAAAGAATACAATGCCATCACGGAAGCTACCGTGCTCTTGTCATCTACGAGGACCTGCGTTGATGAAACTTTATCGCACGTGCCAAGCAGACTCATCAGCGTCGACGGACTGTTCGGATCATCGGCCGCCGCTTCACCTCGCGCGATAAGATGAATTAACACTCTCCTACTCGGGCATACCACTAGATCTCCAACTGAGAATGCGCTGGGAGTGTCGGCTATGATCGGTGTGGAAAGGAGCGCGTAAGTTCCCATCGATGCGCCTTCTGTCGCGCCCGCATAGAGCTGCATCGAAGCCCCGCGCAACGAATGTTGCCCACTCAGAACTCTGCCTTGCATGAGAGATACATGCGGAAGAACCGTCAGAGCGGACTGGTCCCCCTGACAACTGATGATCGTAAGCGGGAACGCTAACGCGAACGATGTCAGCAGTCCTGTCCGCCCTTGAGGAAGAAAAAAAGTCACTCCTCTTAGCATACATTCCGCCTCCTTTCCGAAGTGCGCACTAGCAGAAGCAACGTTGGGACAGCCCACAGGCGAGGGCTCGGCAGCTGCATAAGTGTCACCTGCTGGTTATCGGAACTGTGCGTTGACCGCAACGGTAATACGGGCATCTTCATTTGATGCTTCATTCGAGAGACGTTAGGCTTAGAGTTTGTAACGTTTGGCTGAATGTGTGAGGCTTACTTGCGTGAATGAGGATTGTGCCGAACGTAACGAAACACCTCTTCGTCGGTCGTTCCACGGTTCTAGTCGTGTAGAACGGGCGGAGAGTGACTCGCTTATGGAACCGCAGCTCATATGCGGGTCATTGCTCCAAGCGACACGCAGATGTGGCGGAAAGCAGAGTGTTAGCACATGAAAACAGTACAGGCTTTGCTAGCGAAATGATCATGGCATCAACATGTCTGATGACGGACCTTACGTATCGGCACGGAGCGCATCCTGCCTTTACTCTTATGCAGTGACGCTCGTGAAAATTCAGAAGCGTTGCTCGTTTTCCTCAGGTGTTCCAGTGTCCGAACTCATCGATCTTCCGAGCAGATCACCCCGTTCAAAAAGGGTGGTTCTAGCGGTCGCTCTTCTCCTAGCCTTGTTGATGGGAAGCGGATGCATGCTCGCCTTCTACGTTGATGCGCTGTGGTTCAAGTCCCTTGGTTACGTAGCCGTCTTTCGTAAGACCCTGGTGTTGGAATGGAGCCTTTTCGGCGTTTTCTTTGCGCTGACGTTTGCTCTGCTCTTCGGCGCCTTTCTGTTCCTGCGAGACAGACGCTTTGGCAACGCAGGTCTCGTCCGCTCTGTGCTCATCAACGGGCAACCCTTGGCAGTTGACCTCGGCAGATGGATCAAGCCTGTGGTGCTCCTTGCTTCCCTGCTGGTTGCGTGGATCAGTGCTTCGAGCATTTCCTCGGAATGGCCGACCTTCACGCTATGGCTTTATGGGCCTCGCTCCGCCGGCATGCTTGACCCGGAACTCGGTCGCCCGATCAACTTCTATCTGCTCACGCTTCCCGCGTGGCAGATCATGTCAGGATGGGTGACCGCGCTTGCCATTCTGGTACTTATTATGGCCGTAGCATTCCGAAGCCTGCGGAGAAGCCCGCAGTCACTCCATGATTTGCGCTTTGCAGATGCGGACCCTGGGGGTTGGCGCGGTGTCTACGTTGCCGTTGTTTGCGCCTTGCTGGCCTTCGCCTTGCGTGTGTGGCTTGGCCGCTTCAGCTTGCTGCTGGAAGATCACACCATCTTTTCCGGAGTGACCTACACCGACGCCCATGTGGAGATCCCAGGGCGGCTCCTCCTTTGCATCGTTCTGCTGCTCGGCGCGGTCGTCGCTGCGTACAGCGCCGCGTACCGTTCTGGCGCCCGATGGATTGCCATTGCCGTTCTGCCAGCCGTGCTTCTGTACTTAGGAGTGCAAGCGACAGATGCGTTGGTGGATACCTTTATTGTGAAGCCGAACGAACTCGTCAAAGAGCAGCCTTACATTCGCAATAATATTGACGCGACTCGCGCCGCGTACTCGTTGGCGAGCATCATTGTCCGACCCTTTGCCGCAGGCACAACCGTCGCGGATGCAGACGCAGCGAAGAATCAGCCGACGCTGCAGAACATCCGTTTATGGGACACGCAGGCCTTGCAAGACACTCTTCGCCAGATTCAGGAAATTCGAACCTACTACGATTTTCCAGGTATCGATATTGATCGTTACGAGCTGGACGGGCAGCTGCGTGAAGTGATGCTGGCCACTCGCGAACTGAGCACCAGCAAGCTCCCTGAGAGCAGTCGCAACTGGATTAATGAGCGCCTGATCTACACGCACGGGTATGGTGTGACCATGAATCCAGTCAACGGATTCACACCGGAAGGTCTACCTACCTTGTTGCTTAGCAATATGCCAGTGCAAAGCATCGCACCTCCGCTTCACGTCGACCGTCCGCAGATCTACTTCGGGGAGATGACAGATAACGACGTCTATGTGAAGACGCACCAGCAGGAGTTCGATTATCCGCAGGGCCAGGCAAACAGTCTCACCAGCTATACCGGCTCGGGTGGCATCGTGCTTGGCAACTGGCTGCGCCGTGCAGTGATCGCTCTCGAGCGTGGCGATGTCGCAAAACTGCCGTTCAGCGACGACGTCACACCGGAGTCTCGGTTGCTGATGCGACGCAACATCAAGGAACGGGTGCTCACGATCGCACCGTTTCTTACGCTTGATCCTGATCCATACATCACGGTTGGCGAAGATGGCCGACTTCGGTGGATTCTTGATGGCTTTACCGCCGCCAGTACTTACCCGAATGCACGGCACTATGCCATGGGCGATCTCGACGTGAACTACGCGCGCAACAGCGTAAAAGTCACGGTGGACGCTTACGACGGCACCGTCCTCTTCTATGCGATGGATGATGCGGACCCTTTGCTGGCTGCTTACCGCCGTGCCTTCCCGACTCTCTTTCTACCTGCTTCCGCCATGCCTCCAGCCATCCGTGCGCATCTGCGCTACACCGACACGCTGCTGAAACTGCAGGCGCATGCGTACGGCCTTTATCACATGACGGATCCAGCAACATTCTTCAATCGCGAAGATCTCTGGACACCTGCGACGGAATCTGCAGTAGACAGCACTGGCCAGCGCGCCACGAAGGAGATGCAGCCGAACTACGTTCTGATGAACCTGCCGGGAGAAGCCGGCATGGAGTTCGTGAACATTCTTCCGTTCACGCCCAGCAGTCGCAACAACCTCATCGGGTGGATCGCAGGACGCAGTGATGGCGCCAATTATGGAACGGCAGTTGCCTATACCTTTCCCAAGACCCGGCTCGTCGACGGCCCTTCGCAGATCGAAGCACGCATCGATCAGAACGCACAGATCAGTGGACAGCTAACTCTGTGGAATCAGCAGGGTTCCCATGTGCACCGAGGCAACCTGCTCGTCATTCCTACTGGGTCGGCCCTCCTCTACGCAGAATCTATCTATCTGCAAGCGGATCGAAGTCCAATGCCTGAACTGCGGCTTGTCGTGCTCGCACTGCAGGACCGATTGGCTTATGGCACCACGTTTGAGGCAGCTCTCTCTAGCCTGTTCAACGGGACCGAGTCGTCCCTGGCGCAAATAGCGCAAACAGAGAGTGCAGCCGCAACAACTGGCACGACAAAGCCGCAGACAGCCACGAGCGTTCAGTCATCCGGCACCCCTGAGGATCATCACGAGCCAGAGATCGGCCAAGCCGCTCGAGATCTCGAAGACTATGAGCGGCTTACGGCACAGGGCCGGCTGGGTGAAGCCGGTGCCAAACTTGACGACTTAAAGAAGCACCTTGATCATCTTTCCAAGGGAAAAGATTAAAGATGAACTCGTTCACGAACAATCCTTCCAAGGATCACTGAGTCAACATTTTGCAAGACCTAAACAAGTGATCGCATTCGTTTGAAGTATTCCAGTAGCAGCTATGCCGTTCTCGAGAAGCTAATCCTCGCCTTGGCTCGAGATGATCTGAAATGCACAACGACTAGCTTCAGTCGAAGGTGTTATCGGCGGGAAGTCGATACCAGCGGGAACTGCTATGCTGCCGCCTATATTGAAGATGGAGCGTCGCAGTATTCTCGAACTGCCAACATGCGCGAGGTGGCAAATGCGTCGTCCTTGGTTCGCGGCCGAAGGCCTTCACCTTCTGAGGCTCGATCGTCAGGCACCAATGGACGTCCATGCGCCTGAATCCGCTCTGTTGCTCCAGAAAACGAAGGGTACACCGACGATCACATCCGATCACAATCCGCTTCAGCAGTCGGAAGCCTGAGCAACCACGCTGCGATGGCAAGGGTCGGGAAGGCCATCATGGCGAGAAGGCGGAACCCGGCGTGGAAGACCCTTATGCAGACAGAGGTGATCGCCATTCACGCTGTGAGGTCGAAGCCGAGTTTGGTCCTTAGACGATTCAGCGCTTGATTGCTCGGTTGCGCTTCTCCCCGGCTGATGATGACAGATGCGTCTCCTAGGTTTGCTGTACGGTCAGAGAGCGGACCCAGCCAGCGCCTCAACCAAGTACCCCCGGCGCCGAACAGAGTGCCGAAGAATCCCAGAATAGCGTCCTGCAATCTCCCGACATCATGCCGACGCCGGCAAAGATCAAGCCCCCAAAGACGGATCACCGCGCCTGCATACATGGCGAACCTTTGAAAGGTTCCCATCAGTGCTGTTGCTCAGAGAGATCGATTGTGCCTTGTGCATGTGCGAGAGCCGTCGCACTCAGGCGCAGGAGGAGAGGGACAGCGGCTCGAAAAGTTTTGTCGAATGCGTGCGTGGGTAGAGCCGTATCGATGGGAGATGAGGTGGACTCGAGACCTCTTTGGCTTATATATGCTCCTCGGCTCGCTTGCTTTTCCCGGCCGTGAAGCAAACTTAAGTGATTTCTCTAGCCCGGTCCAATAGTCCTGCGCTATAGGGCTATGTCTTCACGCAATCGCCCCGTCCATGCGAAGAGCTTCTTCTGTATCACTAGCCTCAACAGGTGCTCGAGAGACCTGCTGCTTCTGCAATCGGGCGGTGCTTCGCGCCGAGCAGAATGAGAACAAGCTTTGGTAGGTCGGGTAGAGGCAGGCAACATGGTTCATCAGCCCCCGAGCACTGGACTATCTCGTCTCGAAGACTCCTCTCAATGCGCGTCAAATCGGCTCCGGAGTGCTGCTCCCTTCGTCGGAGCTCCGTCGGTTCGCCGAGACAAATGATTCTCACCGCCTGCTTGGTTGGGACCCGAGCGCGTACACAAGCCTGCGCTGAAATTGAAAGTATCTCCGATTATCAGAGCTAGTCGAGAACTCGTCGATACCCTGCTCGTGTCTCTTCCGGAAGGCTCCTGAAGGCAAAGTGATCTTCGAAACACGGCCAGTGTAGTATCCGCTCTTACCAGCCGTGGGTTCGTACGCGAGCGTGTAGCTGACTGGGTTCGCTCCTGGCAGGGTAACCTGTGTTAGCCATGGGTGAGAACTTACCCCGTTGGCAGAGCTGGGGGCGTAGTCTTCTGGCGAGGACGATCCCGCCGATCGTTTGCATTGGAAGTTGCTCGCGATGTTTAGCTGGGCATACCCGAATCGGTATGGCTGCTGATTGCCGGAGGAATCCGTGTAGGTAATAGCACTTCCCGGTCGAACGGTGCATCCGCGAGAGACAGGTAAAGGTTCGCTGTATACACGCGGCAACATGCTTGGCGGGTACGAGGTCCGGCTCTTGTCCTGCCAATCCTTGCGCCAGCACTGGTCGAATGCTTCGGTCTGGCTCTCCTGCGGAAGACGCGCGAGAAGGTTGGCGTGGCTGGCGGCGACGCGCTCCTGGATGAACGCCTCGGCCACAGTGGGAATGACTTGCAAGAGAGACAAACGCGCGTAGATGTGGCTTGCGCTCTTGCCTGACTTCTCGACCAGCGCGGCAACGTCGTAGCCGAGTATGTCGAGCAAACGCTGGAAGCCCTGCGCCTCTTTGTATGGGTGAACGTCCATCCGCTGCGAGTTCTCGACCAACTGCCATTCCAACGCCTGGGCGTAGCCGATGTCGACGATACGGGCGGGAACGGAAAACACCGCGAGAGAGAAGCACAGCATCGAGGTAAAGAGATATTCTTCCTCATACTTCCCTACCCAGGGGTCCTTCCCTCCCAAATCCCGCGTACTGCTACTTCGTTAGGTTGATTGGAAGAAGGAGGTTAGACATGACGATGATTGCGATTCGTTGCGAACTCCTGCGATAGTATGCAGCAATAAAATGTGGGTGTATCACTCTTGTAGCACAGTAGCGATTTGCTCTCCTCAAAACCCGAGCTACCCACACTCGATTCGTCAATGTTTATGAGGCATTTTTCTGGTGGCCCGGGCAGGAGTCCAACCTGCGACCTTCGCGTTAGGAGTGCGCTGCTCTATGCAACTGAGCTACCGGGCCACATCATTTTAGTGTACCTGTTCGAAGCGGCCTTTCGGGGCGCGACTGGTAAACTGAGGGGGTGGAGAGATTATGCCTCGGATTGATCGGCGACGCGCAGTAACGGTAACGGTGGGGAATGTTCGCGTGGGCTCGAGCGCACCGGTAGTGGTGCAATCGATGACGAATACCGACACGGCTGACGTTGCAAGCACAGTACAACAAGTGGCGGCTCTCGCTCGTGCTGGCTCAGAGATGGTACGCATCACTGTCAACAATGATGACGCCGCGAAGGCAGTTCCTTACATCGTCGACGAGCTGCACAAAAAAGGATGGGAGACTCCGATCATAGGAGACTTCCACTATAACGGCCATCTACTGCTGCGAAGGTATCCCGAGTGTGCACGGGCTTTGGCGAAGTATCGCATTAACCCGGGCAACGTCTCGATCGGCCGCAAGGACGATGACAATTTCCGCACGATGGTTGAGTGCGCGGTCGATAACCAGAAGCCGGTTCGCATCGGCGTGAACTGGGGATCTCTCGACCAAGCTCTGTTGACGCGGATGATGGACGAAAACTCGAAGAGCGCACACCCGCTGGATGCACGCGACGTAATGATGGAGGCTATGGTCGTTTCGGCTCTCGACAACGCAGCAGCGGCAGAGCGGTATGGCCTGCGACGCGACCAGATCATCCTCAGCGCGAAGGTCTCGAATGTACGTGATCTGCTGGATGTCTATACGGAGCTCGCAAAGCGGTCGGAGTACGCGCTGCACTTGGGCCTCACTGAGGCGGGCATGGGCATGAAGGGTATTGTGGCCTCGACGGCTGGGCTGGCTCCACTACTCCTCGCTGGCATCGGCGACACGATCCGGGTGAGTCTGACACCGACACCGGGTGGTGACCGATCGGAGGAGGTGCGCTGCGGTCAGCAGATTCTGCAATCGTTGAGTATTCGCAGCTTTATGCCACAGGTGACAAGCTGCCCGGGATGCGGACGGACGACCTCCACCTACTTTCAGGAACTCGCAGAGCGTATTCAAAACTACTTGGTGGAGCAGATGCCCGAGTGGAAGCAACAGTACGCGGGCGTGGAAGAATTGAAGCTCGCGGTCATGGGCTGTATCGTAAACGGGCCTGGCGAGTCAAAGCACGCCAATATAGGCATCTCGCTACCAGGTACATTTGAGGAGCCGAAGGCTCCGGTATACGTGGATGGCAAGCTCTTCACGACGCTTAAGGGAGATCGCATCGTTGAAGAGTTCCAGGTGATCCTGGACGAATATGTCGAGAAACGCTACAGCAAACAAATTGTTGAGGTCTAGGCGATGAAGATGCTGTACGCGGTAGCCTGGCCGCGTGCTAACGGAGCTTTAACGCCTGGTGACGAAGACTCCTAAGCGGATAGAACGTCCCCCTCCACGAGACGCCGCCATGCAAGAGCGTCACTACGGTTGAGCGCAGGATGGCGTACAGGAAAAGCACGGCGGCGATGGGGAAGAAAACACAGTTCACAACCGAAAGTCGAGTCAGGCGACGGTTTACGACCGCATAGAGGCTGACGATTGCTGAAACGGCGATTGCAGACGCAATGCGTGTCTCCCGAAGAAACAGACCGGCGAAGGGTCCAAGACAGATAAGTGACAGACCGCAACATGACAGCAACACCAGAGGAATTCGGAACTGGAAGATGGCGAAGAGGTTCTTGGTCATAGTGTTCAAAACGCCCCGTATCCCCGCAGCCCAATGAATGCGAACGAAGTTTGGAGCGAGCGCGACGCGCTGTCGAAGGCCAGCGTCCTTGATAAGACGCCCGAGTGCAAGATCTTCGAGGACCTGAAACCGTAGCCGCTCGAAGCCGCCGACCTGATCGTACGCTGAGGTTCGCAGGAGATTGAAAGCTCCGATGCCGATGGCGTCGCGCGTGGAGGGATCGGCAACGCGCCAGAGACGTGCCCCCCAAAGACCGAGAACCTGCAAAAAAGCCATGATCATTGCCTCTCCGCGAGTGCGAACGATGGCAGTCGGTGCTGTGATGAAATGATCGGCCTGCATCGACTCCGCAAGTGCCAGAGACCGTCGGAGGCACTCGGGATGGAAGAGGACATCCCCATCCGTAAAGAGCAGCCACTTCGGGCGAGATGTCGCCTTTGCGTGGCGCGCCGCAGTCGCCATGGCGTTTGTCTTGCCCAGCCAGCCCTCCGGAAGTGAGGTGATGTGAAGCACGGACAGTCGGTCTGGGTGTCCGACGGCGAGACCATCCATGATCTGGCCGGTGGCGTCGGTGGAGCGATCGTCTACAGCCATGATGTGGAGGTTAGGCCAGTCCTGCTCGAGCAGCGACGTAAGACACGCGCCAATGGTTTGCTGCTCATTGCAGGCAGGAACAACAACCACTACAGAGCTGTCGGCAGGTGGTGCAACGGGCGAGGCTGGATCAAGCAGCGAAGCAAGCCGGCTGAGGCCGACAGCGGAAAACACAGCATGAAGACTCCAGGTGAGAGCGAGAGCCCAGGCGGAGAGGATCAGGATCTTGTGAAGAAGAAACGCAAGAGACACGGCCGATCCTAAGTCCTTTCGTGAGTCCTCTCTGCTCGGATGCCGCCCGCAGGCGTTCGCCATCAGGGTGTCACGGCAGATCTCGAATCAGGCGCTTACAGTTTCAGCCTGCGCATGGAGGGGTGGTGCATATCGCGCGCCGATGCAGAAGATGATGGCGGCGAGGACGAGAGTAATGAGCGTGGAACCAAGGCCTATGGAGAGGGTCGATCGATCAGAGACGGCGCCGATAATGCGAGGACTAATGGCGTCACCGAACGCATGAATCAGGAAGAGCTGTCCGGCGAGGGCGGTGGCCCGGATCTCAGGCCGCACGGCGTTCACAGTTGCGGCGTTTACCGGGCCTGTACCGAGGAAAATGAGAAAAATCGCGACGGCCAAACTGGGAAGCGTGAACGTCTTCGGACCGAAAAAGCAGACGAGCGCTGGCGGCGTCGCGAGGGCCGCTGCGATGCCCGGAACAAGGAAGAGTGCCTTCGATGTTCGCTTTGACCATCTCTGCGCGATAACACCACCCACGATCGTTCCTGCAAGACCGGTGACGACTGTAAGGGCTCCCATGAGAAACGCCGCAGAGCTTTGAGACCGGCCGTCCACCCGCTGCAGAAAGGACGGCATCCACCAGGAGATGCCGCCGAGCGAAAAGGTCACTGCGGCATAGCCAAGGACGGAGCACATGTAAGCGGGGTTCTTCAGGAGCGAAAGGATCGCACCCTTCTCGAGCTTCGCTGTGGAGCCCACGCCCCGTGAGCGTTGTGGCTCCTTCATAAATGCCGCAATTAGAAGGGCTATAACGATCGCAGGCACAGCCGAAACGATGAAAGACATGCGCCAGCCGAAGTGCTCGCCCACCGTGCCGCCGACGAGATAACCAAGAGCTGCACCTACAGGAATGGCAATGTTGAAGATGGTGAGAACACGATTGCGCTGGTCTTCCGGATAGAAGTCGGCAAGCATGGCGGGCGCAAAGATGCCGAAGGACGCTTCGCCGATTCCAAGCGCCGCATGCCGAAGATTGAGTGAGTCGTAGGAGTGCACCGTCGCGGTGAGCAGGTTGATGCCCCCCCAGAAGAGCGCCGCAACGACAATCATGGGTTTCCGCGGAAAGCGGTCGCCAAGCCAGCCCGTGATGGGCGACGTGAGCATGTAGGCCAGCATGAACCAGAGGGTCAGAGAGCCGATCTGCTCGTCGGAGATGCGGAACTCACCCTTGACCTGTTCCTGAACGCCGGGGAGGATATATCGATCGATGTAGTTGACGAAGTTGAGCGCGGTCAGCAGAACAAGAGCCGTAGTGGCTCCAGCAACGCTCGCGTTGGAGACGACCGGCCGTTCGCGAGCATGCGCCTGAGAGCTCATCCTGCGGTTGAGCATAGCAGCATGAGCTCTCAGCAGATACTGGTGATGCGGGGTTTAGTTCCCTGCTAGTGGTAGCATGTCTTGCGCCGTCTGCACCGAACTATCAGGAGCGAGGCCCCGCGGACCCTGTGGGCCGAGGGTAGAACGCCTCGACCACCGTGGAGATACCACCGCGTGGACGGAAATCACCCTTCACCAGCGCCCAAACCGGATCCGTCGCCCTTACGATATCGTTCAGCACTTGGTTGGCAATGTTCTCTTGGAAGATCCCGAGATTTCTATAGCAGAACAAATACTCTTTCAGGCTTTTCAGCTCGAGACACTTCTCATGCGGCATATAGCGAATCGTCAAGACGCCGAAATCGGGCAGACCTGTTTTAGGACAGACCGAGGTGAACTCCGGATCGTCGATCAGGATCTCGTAGGCTTGAAACTGATTTTCCCAGGTCTCGATCTCGGGAAAGTTCGTGCTCAAGCCAGCTTTGGCGTGGTCGTCAGTGTATCCGGTGGTATAGGTTGCCATTGCGCTATTTTACTAATTAAGAGAGGAGACCCGCGCAGGACCTCCTCTCACTCCGCGCACGCGCGCTAGTTACGCCGTCCAAGCGTGGGCCGGTCATCGCCTGAATTGGTCGTCGAGTTCGGGTTGTTGGGATCGTTATTCGATCCTCCGGTCCGACGCAGAGTAGGTTTGTTGCCGTCGTTCTTGTTGTTCAGCTTTCGCTTGTTCTCAATGCGAGCCAGTCTCGCCTTCACATCGTCGAACTCGCTCGTCGTCACAATATAATCCGGCTTAGCTGGAAGAATGGTGGCAATCTCATCTTCAGAACGCCCGATGCGGTCGGGGGTCTGCGGATGGTCGGAGAAGAGTTTAGCGACGGCTCCAGGCTTGTGCTTTTCAAGAGCATCGATCTTCTCGAAGAACTGAATGAAGGCCTGAGGATCGTAGCCAGCCTTGTACATGTATTGCAAACCGAGAAAATCTGCCTCGGACTCATCGATGCGTGAGAACTTCAGGAACGCGACGGGAATGGCGAGCTGGGTCGCTTCATAGATGCCATAGCCGGTATAGGAACCGGAGGTCATGATGATCAGCGGCACACTGGCCAGCTGGGCGTAGTTCATCTTGGTCATCTGCCGAGCTGCGTGGTGCGCAACGACGTGGGAGATCTCATGAGCCATGACGCCGGCCAACTCTGCTTCTTCGTCCGCTGCGAGGATCAGCCCGGAGTTGACGTAGAAGAATCCTCCCGGAAGGGCGAATGCATTGATCTCATCGGAGTCAATCACCTTAATCGTAAAGGGAACCTTGGCATCGGAGTTCTTGACCAGATTTTGCCCGATACGATTTACATACTCGACAATCACAGGATCCGTGACGAGGTGAGCGGACTTCTCGATCTCCATCGCATAGGACTTTCCGTTGCGGATCTCCCAGTCGTTCGAGTACCAGTTGCCCAAACCACGACCGCCGATATTTCGGGTTCCGATCGCGTTCACGTCCTCTTCAGAGCCTTTCTTGATGTTGGGATCGAGAGACTCTCCGGGAGATGGAAGGGAGTCCGACTTCTGCTTGGCGGCATCCGCTGCAGCTTTGTTATCGGCTGGTGTGGGCTGCTTATCGGTTCCAGGATCCTTGGGCAATGGACCAGGAGTCGGGGTCTGCGCAGGTACAGGCGAGGCCGATGGAACCTGGCCGGGCGTTCCCACTGGAGTTTGAGCAAAACTACACGAGGCAACTGACAGCAACGCTGCGAGCGAGAGGGGAGCGAACGGGCGCATAAGAAGATCTCTCCTGGCTGAGCCGGCGTGCGCTGCGTAACTGGAGCCGAGACTCGCAGACACAGCTTCACTACAGCTTGGACGTAGTATGCGCCTTTTCGTCGCTTTTCGCCGCTGGAAGCAGGACAACACTTCTTGACGCCATTACCAGGTGTTGTAAGAACTTCCATCAGACGCGGTCATCTGCGCGCCGGAGTGAAGATCGTTGATTCCGCCAGAGTCTGTCTGATCGATGGTGGAGAGCATGTCGGATTGCGCCGGAACCCAGGTGTCGGACCGCTTCGTAAAGGGATCGACTGGCATCGTCTTAAGGTAGCCGGATTGCACTAGGTCGTCGAGAGACTGTGGCGCCTTCTGTTTGTCGATTGTGTAAGAATCGATTGCCCCACGCATGGTGTGCAGATCCTCTCGGAGGACGGCTTCCTTCGCGTTGCGAACGTTGTTCGTGTAGGACGGAATTGCGATCGCAGCCAGCAGACCGATAACGACCATCACGATCATCAATTCGATCAGGGTGAAGCCAGCATCATAAGATGAGGTGACGGGACGAATTATGGATGGTCTTACCATGTTATGTACTTCGTTCCGTCGAGCGCTGTTCCTTGGCTCTTGCTGTAAACATCAAAGACGTTCTGGCCACCCCACGAGTCACTGTCCGGATCATCTTGATTCGAACGTAAACCCCACTCGGTGTTGTTTGTCATAGGGTCAATTGGAATGCGGCGAAGAAAACGTACCTTCTTGCTTTGGATGTCGACGCCGTCAACGAGCGTCTGCAGGTCGGGTGGGTAGTTCATGCTGTCGGCCTTGGTCACCATGCCTCCCTTCTCCGCCGCGTCCTTGTAGTGGTCGATGGCGTCTCGCATCTCCCACAGATCGCGTCGGAGCTCTCGCTCTTTTTCTCGCTTCACTTGAAAACGCGCAATCGGCAGAGCCGCCGATGCGAGAATGGCAACAATCGCAACCGTGATGATCAGCTCGACTAGCGTAAGCCCAGCTTCGCTTGCGAGCGGCTGAAGCATCGTCGCGCTCATCCGGGCTTTCTGCTGCTCCTTCATCTGAACTCCTGAAGCTCGCGGCGCAAAGCGCTTCACTTCACGTGAATGAGTGCGGTGGATCCAACCGCGGGAAGGGTCGCCTGTGAGCTGTTTCGCGCACCTACCTTTGGCAGTGAGATCGAAGAATCACCCGCGGCAAGCGCCTTGAAGGTCAGAACGCAGATACTTCCCTGGCCCTCAACTCCCTTCACGCCCGGCGGCCGCGAGGTCGATATATTGATCAAGCCATCGCCCTCATCACGGTGCACGGTAGCCACGGCCTGCCCGTCACGCGAGAGAAGATCGCCAGAGTCGACGTTCACTAGCTGCAGCACCTGCGAATTGAACTTCACCTGCAGCGGAAGTGAGTAGAGATCCCGCGCATTGTTGGCCATGATCGCAACCTGGAAGGTACTCCCCACCGATTGAACCGTCGAAGGCGGAACAATACTCAAAGCAACCGGTGTTGATCCAGCCGGAGCGGCAGGGGAAGTTCCTTCCACACCACCGCTGAAGCCTGGCGTTGAATTGCCCGGTGTTGGCATCTGCGCCTGCTTGCTCAGCTGTCCGACCATCGCTGAGGCGGCAACCGCAGCGGACGTCTGGCTGCTATCCGACGCGCGAGGGCGCGGAATAATGGGTACGTTGAGACCAACAGCATTCGGGTCATGCCGGAGCTCAATGGACTGACCACTCCCGGTATCGATGGCGCGAGTGTTCATGCGGGTAAGCACCGATTCCCGCACGATATGAGGAATGAGCAGAAATACGATCTCGCTCTGCTGGGCTTCCTTGTTCTGAGACGAAAAGAAGTACTTGATGATCGGGATCTCACCAAGGCCGGGCGTTCCGCTAACGTTCTTGAGATCCTGCTTCTGCACAATTCCAGCCAAAATGGAGGGCTCGCCCTCACGCAGCTGAATGGTCTGCTCGGCCACGTTCTGCCCGATCACGGGCTCGGTAACGTTCGAGATCGTGACGTTACTCTGCACCTGCGAGACGTCCACCTTCATCTTCAGCGTGATCTGTCGGTCATAATGCACGGTCGGTGTCATGTCAATGTTAACGCCGACATCGATGTAGGTGAACTGCGTCTGCACGCCAATGGAGGCAATGCCGGTGGAGACGCCGGCGTTGTAGCTTCCCGTAGCGATGGGTACCCGGGTACCAATCTTCAGCGACGCTTTCTGACCATCGGTGGCGCGAATGCGAGGATTTTGCAGGATCCGTGTGTCAGCATCCGTCAGCAGCGCGTTTACCGTCCCTCCGGTGACCGACACTGCGAAGTTGTTGGCATTGAGGTTCGCTAAATTGTTGAGCGTGAGATTGCTTGTAGAGGTGGTCGTTCCGCTTGTTGTACCCGTGGTCGTTGAGGATGAACTCGATGTACTTCCGGTGGTCGTACTGGTGTTTGTGGTGGTCGGTGTCAGACCGAATGATTGAGGCAGGGTGATACCAAGATTACGAACTTTATCGCGGTTAACGGAGAGGATCGCGACATCGACCACCACTTCGGGCCGTGCGCGATCAAGATCGCTGAGCAGCTTCTGCGCGAGCAGTAGTTGATCCGGCGTCGCCCGCATCACGATAGCGTTCTGCGACGGAACTAGATAGATCTTGACGCTAGGATCAAGCAGGTTGCGAATCGCGGTCAGGATTTCATTCGCATCATTCTGCTGGCTGGCGTTAGTAAGGTAGAAGGTCTGGACTGCGAGATCGTCAAGGTCAGTACGATTGGTCCGCGTATTCTGCGCAATAAAGATAGTGTTTGGCGTAACTGGCTTATAGAACGTTCCTGCCTGAATACCGACAATCCGTAGAGCGTCGGCGAGCGAAACGTTTGTGAGATCGATCGGGATACGTTTCGAGCTGTAGTTCGGGTCAAAGAGAACATTCAAGCCAGCCAGTTTGCCAATCGCCTGATAGATGTTGCGCGTGTCTTCGACACTATGAATCGTAATGGGATCATTCGACACCGGCTGCAGCGTGATTGGTCCCGCGACATCGCCAAACTGCGGTCCGGCATCGGCAACGACAGAGGGAGATGCCTCGCCGTCTTCGGGACTCACCGGCGTGACTGAGGCTCTTCCCGGCTGTATTGCCGGAGGCACATTCGGCCCGCCATCAGAGCTCTCGAGGATGTGGATCTCCTGATCAGCGGTCTGATTTCCTGGATCTATTTCATGCGCACGACGGAACTCCTGCATGGCTCCGCCTAGATCGCCGCTCTGCTTCAGAACACGGCCACGATCGATGTGCGCCACCCCCGCCTGGAAGCGGAGCCGTTCGTAACGCTCTTTATAGCGAATATCTTCTGGCTTCTTCGCATGAGCCTGGCGATAGGCCTCAAACGCCGCGTCGTAGTCTTCCCGCACCTCGGCGGTCTGACCGCGCTTATTCCAGGTACTCGCCGATTGTGCCTGCAGCGGCCGATCGCCCGTGGTCTGAAGGGAGAGGACGGCAAGGAGCGGGACCGTGCTGATCGACCTGCTCAAGATGTTCCGCTTGCTTGCCATGCTCAGATCTGTTTCCTCAAAAGTTCTCTAGAGTGGTCGGCGGCATCAAGAAGGCCGCCGGTTGCCATTTCTCTGTGGGCGAAACGAACCTACCCCCGTACGCTCCGCGTGAGTATAGCATTTAAGCCATGCGTAGACTGGCACTCCTGATTGCCAGAGTCGACGTGCGTGCGTGCTCAGTAAACGGGTCGGCATCGGCAGCCAGAGTGCGGTTAAACCCTCTTCTGCACTGCGTCTTTCTCGTTCGACGAAGGGACTCGTAGAGGGTGAGCGTCAGCTCGCTCAGGCGTGCTGCACTTTCGAGGGAGGGGCTTAATAAGCACTTCATGTTAAAGTAGAGGGTCCGATGCCCCGTTCCCTCTCCAATCCGACCCAGGCAGCAATGACCAAACCAGCTCTCAAGGAGAAAGATCGCGATCCCGTGGCGGCAGGCCGCCGGGATGCCGCCTTCAATCGATCAGCCTCGTTCAACTACTTCCTCACCGATCGCTTTGAGGCAGGTGTCGCGTTACGAGGAACCGAGGTGAAGTCGATTCGCGAGGGCAAGGCCAACCTCAAGGACTCTTACGGGCTCCTGAAGGATGGCGAGTGTTTTCTCTTGAACGCGCATATTGGTCCGTTCTCCCACGGCAACGCAATGAATCACGACGCGCTTCGGACCCGCAAGCTTCTGCTCCACGGAACGGAGATCCGTAAGCTCGAGGCCCTGACGAGACAGAAGGGGTTCACCCTCATCCCGGTACGGCTGTACTTCAAGCATGGCCGTGTCAAGTGCGAGATCGCCCTGGCCAAAGGCAAACAGGATTGGGACAAGAGAGAGACGGAACGAAAGCGCGAGGCAGACAGCGAAGCCCGTGCGGCCATTGCGAGAAGCCAACGGCGATAAGCCGGCGTTCGGGACGCTGTTTGCACCCCTTCCGCTCGTGGCCCGGGCTGTAGGATGGAAGTCTATGGACATTACGCTTTTGGTTCAGGATGCCGCCAGCTTTCAGACGCCTCTGCTCGCCATATTTGCCGTCGATATCGCCACTGGCGATGCCTCCGAGCCGCATCCGGTTCTCCTGACAACCTCGGATGCGCTAACCAATGCAGCTTCACGTGTGTTTGGGACCGGAGAGTTCAAGGCGGCGCTGGGAGAGACGCTGCTGCTGCATTCGCCCTCAGGCATTCGCGCGGAGCGCCTGCTGGTAGTGGGTCTTGGAAAGGCAAAGAGTCTGACGCCGGCTCAGGCGAGAAAAGGCGCCGGCAGCATCCTTCGCGCGGCAAAGCCTAGGGGTCTGCGCGAGCTGGCGATTGCCTTTCCTGAAGATCGGGCCCTCAGTGACGAGAGTCTGGACGAACTTCCCTGCCAGGCCACCATGCGTGCCATCGTTGAAGGGGCAGAGCTCGCTGATCCCGATTACGACACCTACAAGAGCGATCGCAAGGACCGGTCAGTGCACTCTCTCATGATCCTGGCTCGTAGCTCTGAGCGATCGACGCGGGCGGAGATGGAAGATGGCCTGCGCATCGGCTTGATCGTCGCCCGCGCGCAAAACTTCGCCCGGGCACTCGTGAACGAACCGGGAAACGTTCTCACTCCGACAGAGCTTGCCCGCCGCACAGAAGCAATGTGCAACGAGGTCGGTCTTCAGTGCGACGTTGCGTCGACCGACCGGCTTCGCGAGCTGAAGATGAATGCGTTTCTCGCTGTAGCACAGGGATCTGAGGAGCCGCCAGCACTGATCACCATGACGTATGAGCCAGCCGAGAAGCCGGCCAGCACGGCGCCTGTCCTCGGACTGGTAGGCAAGGGGATCACCTTCGATACGGGCGGCATATCCATCAAGCCCGCGGACGGCATGGAAAAGATGAAGTACGACATGGCCGGAGCGGCGGCCATGATCGGAGCCATGCGTGCAATTGCCGAGCTCAAGCCGGCCATCAAGGTCGTCAGCGTCATCTGCTCCGCGGAGAACATGCCCGACGGCCGCGCCTATAAACCGGGCGACATTGTCACCGCCATGAGCGGAACCACAATAGAAGTCATCAACACAGATGCAGAAGGCCGGATGGTTCTTGCGGACGGACTGCACTACGCGAAGACGCTTGGCTGTACGCACCTAATCGATGCGGCAACCCTAACGGGCGCCTGTGTGATCGCGCTCGGCATCCTAAACGCCGGACTGTTCTCGAATAGCGATGTCGAAGCTGGTCACTTCCAGGACGCCATGCGGCGCGCCGGTGAGCAGTTCTGGCGGCTTCCCTGCACGGATGATTACCGCGAGCAGATCAAGAGCAAGATTGCAGACATCATGAACACTGGCGGCTCAAGATGGGGCGGCGCGATCTCCGGCGCAATGTTTCTGCGAGAGTTCGCTGGCGACACACCCTGGGTGCACTTAGACATTGCCGGCTGCGCCTGGGAGGACGACGCAAAAACCTGGATTGCAAAAGGTCCAACCGGCATCGCAGTACGGTCCATCGTGGAATGGGCGACCGCGACACACTAGTCGCCTGCTAGGCAGGTTCCTACATTACGGGAGGCACCTCGATGCCAAGCAGCCCCAGGGTGCGCGTCAACTCCCGCTGTGCTACAGCGGCTGTGGCAAGCAAGAGCACGCGGCGCTCCGGATCTGCCTCATTCAATACGTGGTGGCGATGGTAGAAATTATTGAACTGCTGAGCGAGCTGGAACGCAAAGCGCGCAACATGGGCAGGCTCTGAAGTCGAGATCGCCTGTTCAATTACAGTGCTCAAGCGGGAGGCAAGCAGCCACAGCTCCCAGATGCTGGTCCCTTCGTCCGAGTTCAGAAACGACGCAAGCCGCTCCTCTGACAGAGCAATCAGCGCGTCCAGAGTAAGGAGCGGCTCGGCATCAGCCTTCCGTAAAATGTTCGCCGCCCGCACGACGGCATATTGGATGTACGGCCCGGTCTCGCCTTCAAAGCTGAGCGCCTCGCGAAAATCAAAGGCGATGACCGTGTTGCGGGTAAACCGTAGCATGAAGTAACGGAGCGCACCAACGGCGATCTGGCGAGCGATTGCGGCACGTTCCTCACCGGCAATCTCCGGATGTCGCTGATCAACCTCGGCAAGCGCGGCGGCGATCAGGCGATCGATGAGGTCGTCAGCCTTTACGCCGAAACCTTTGCGCCCGCTGACCTCGATATAAGAGCGCTTCTGATCTTCCTCGCTCACCGTGTAACCCAGCTCCATCGCGCATCGCGGCGTTAGCGCAACCATCTCGTAACTGAAGTGCGTGTAACGATCCGCGGCCTCGGTGTACCCCATGCCGCGAAGTGCCTGGACGACGTTGTTCTGCGGGTCGTTCTGCCGTGAGTCAATCACGTTGTAGATCGCATCTGCGTGCCCGAAGCTCGGGTGCGGGTCTTCTCCGGAGACAGCGGAGATCCAGCACGTGTGCGTCGGATACTGATGAAATCGTCTGTAGCCGAAGTCCTTGTTCGGCAGCAGATTGAACTTCCATAGGTGGTACGCGATGTCTTTGCCGACATAGGTCACAGTGCCGTTCGAGCGAACAATGACCTTCGCCTCTTCGTCCGGACCGGTCGCTTCGCCAGGCGCGTCTTCCTGCACTCCCGCGCGACGCATCACGTAACAGCCTTTGTTCTTGCCCTCCGTCTCGAGATAGAGCACACCTTTCTCAATCATCAGCACTCGCGCTGCCTGCCAGAAGTGCAGCGATAAAATCTCGCTCTCACGTGGCAGAAAGTCATAGGTAATCCCCAGCCGTTCCATCGTTTGAAGGTGCCGCCGAAGCACCGAGGTCGCGATCAGATTCGCCATCTCAGCAATCTCATTGCCACCCTCTTCGAGCGCATGCAGGGTCGCCAGACGGATCGCCTTCCGTGTGCCGATCTGTTCTGGATCCGCGGCATACCACTGTGACACGCGGGCATACAAATCCCAGCAGAAGTAATCGATGCGCTGATTCGTCTCAAGCAGCTCGGTCACCAGCTCGCGAACGCGGGAAAGGCTCATCTGCATAAGGTGAACGAAGCCAACGACCACATCTGCGACCTGCACCCCTGTGTTGTCGATGTAGTTCTGCACGCCAACCTGGTAGCCGCTCTTGAAAGCATCCGGGCGAAGGAGCCGCTGAAAGGTATCCCCCAGAATTGCATTGCGCAGGTGTCCGATGTGCGCTGCTTTGTTTGGATTGATGCTGGTGTGTTCCACCAGCCGGAAGCCCGGACCACCAAGGTCGGCGTGACGATCCTCAGCCATGGCGCGAACGATTGCACTTCGCGTAAGCCTAACGTTGAGGTAGCCTGCCCCGGCCAGCTCGACCGACTCGATTTGATAAAGCTCTCCGCGTTGAATGACCACACGCAAGGCCTCGGCGAGCGCCTGTGCAATCACCCGCGGTGCTTTCCTCAGCTGCTTTGCCAGCTCAAAGGCAAGCGGCGTAGCCATCTCGCCCAATGCGATTGACGGGGGTTGTTCGATGACGATCTGGTGGCCCGTGAGACCGAACTCGGCTTCGAGAATGGTCTGGAGTCGCGCTACCAGATTCTGCTGTACGGTACGAAACATTGTGTCAGGTCACCACGTGCCGGCTTGGACCGGCTCCGGTTTGAAGATTACGGCAGTTGATCAGGCAGGACTCTCATATCGTCCAGCAGCGGCTGATGTGGAGGTGTTCGGAAGCGATGAAGCAGGAAGATGAGACCGCCGGAGCCGGTGACGGAGATCAGCAACCACGCGTGTAAGGAGAGCGCAAAAACGGCGGAAAGACTCTCCGATGCGCCATGGCTGACTAATGCCGTCTTGACGGCCCACTCGAAAGTGCCGATCGCACCCGGCGAACTGGGTATGAGATACGAAAGATTTGCAACGGAGACCGCCTGCCACGGCCCGATGGCATCGACACTCAACCCGACCAGTCGCACTCCCGAGACAAAAATCATTCCCTCTGCGGCCCAGATAATAGCTGATTGGACCAGCAGCAGGATGGATCCCGCGATGCCAATCTGGCGAATGCAGTCAAGCGCGAGGTCAAGCCAGTGTTGCACCTTGCCGAGCAGAGGACTCTTCGGAAGTGCCTCAAAGATACGCGAAAGCGGACGTTGCAATAGCCGCGCGCCCAGCAGCAAAACCAGCAGTCCAACACTTGAGATCCCGAGCAGCAGCTCCGCCAGCATACGTGAATGCGGGGCCACGTTCTTCCCCATAAAAACAACAAACAGCAGTACCAGCATGAAAATATCCAGCAGCTTTTCCAGAATGACCGTACTGAGAATCACTGATGGGCTCGTGCCCAGATCTCCAGCGTAGGTGAAGACCCGCATGATGTCGCCGATGCGAAGCGGAAGGATGTTGTTTGCCGCCAGTGAGGTCATCAGAACGCGCGCACAGGCGTTGAACCCTGCGCCCGTCGGCTGCATCATCCGTGTCCATCGAACGCATCGCAGCGTATAGCTCAGGCAGGTAAACCCTAGTACGCCCGCGATCCAGGCAGGATGTGCCAATCGCAAACTACGAATCTGCGCAATCGAGATTCCACGAAACGTGTACCACAGGAAAAATGCACTGATGAGAAGGCCAGGAAGCGTTCGTATCAATCTGCCGCCGCGTTGTTCATTGACCGGAATGGACCTTCTCCTGCGGCGCGGGCTGCCGCCTGAGATGCGTTTGCGCCATGTAAAATATTGTATCGTCACGCTTTCGATTGAAAGATGAGCGAAGCAAGAAGGCGAAGACTTTGTCTACACTGGAGTGCACTCCCGGATGCATCGTCTGCACGCAAGGGTGTAGTTCTGGGCGCTGATCACCGCTTCGCGTCGTCGTAGCCTGGAGACTTCTTCCTTTGTCGATCGTCACAACCGTACCAGTGTTACAGAATCCGCGATCTACGCTTCTCCGTCCACAATCCACGTCGCACGGGGCGGCCTTCTCTCTTCTTCTCACCCCCCTGTCACTCCTGATCCTCGGATACCACCCCTACGCAGAAGACGGTGGCCTGTATCTGGCTGGGGTGGAGTACCTCCTAAACCCGTCGCTCTTTCCTCACATGCGGCAGTTCGTCACGGCTCCCCTCCACTACTCCGCATTCGCTCCGTGTATTGCGTTTCTGGCTCGCCACAGCGGTCTGTCGTTCGACACCATCATCTTTGTTAGTTTTATCGTCTCCCTCTGGGCCACGATCTTCGCAGCCTGGCGCATCGCAAGACAATGCTTTGTGAGCACGCGCGAGCAGATGGGAGCGACGTTGCTGGTCGCGCTCTGGCTGAGTCTTCCCGTCGCCGGCACCTCACTGATGTTGATCGATCCGTACCTCACGGCGCGAAGTCTTTCGACGCCGCTTGTTCTACTCGCGCTCGCCAGTGTCCTTGGAGCTTGCGCCGCTCTGCGAAGCGCAGACAAGCCCTCGCTTCGCTGGCGTCTCACCATGGCCGTCGTTTGGATCGCTCTAGCAGCCGTCTTTCACCCTCTGATGGCAGGATATGGTGCCGCCTTCATCATGTGTGTGCTGTGGATGGAAGCACCGCGACCGCGGTCAAGCTGGCTTAGGGCACTCCTATTGCTCGGGGCGGGACTCGTGCTCGCCACGGCGATTCAAGCAGCCTCCCTTGCTCCTTCACCGACGATTGCCAGAGTTGCGCTTACGAGAAGCTACTGGTTCATGGCGCAATGGGAATGGTTTGAGATGATCGGCTTGATCGCGCCGTTATCGATCCTGTTTGCCTTCATGCGGTTTCCGCGCTTCTCCGGCCTTCGGCCACTTGCGCGGGCTTCGATCCTCATCGGAATCACAGCAGTGCTGATCTCCGTCTGCTTTGCACGAAGCGGTATGGCGTCTTTTGCGGTCGCGCATCTTCAACCCTTGCGTGTCTTTCAACTGATCTACTTTGCCCTCCTTCTTGCTTTGGGCGGATGGCTCGCCAGGGTTGTCTTGCATGGGGTGTGGTCCCGATGGGCCGCCGCCATCGTGGTGCTCGGCACGCCGGTCATGATCCCGGCATGGCTCGTCTTTCCGCACTCGCCACACATCGAGCTTCCGCTGCGACACACGGAAGGGAACCACACGAACCAGTGGGTCGCCGCCTTCTTTTGGATCCGGCAGAACACACCTGAAGACGCCTTCTTCGCCCTAGACGCCAACTACATCTCTGATTCGAATGAAGATGCTCAGAGCTTTCGCGCCCTCGCGGAACGTAGCGCCCTTCCTGACTACTCCAAGGACGGTGGTGAGACCGCGGTGAACTCCGAACTCAGCGAAGCTTGGGCGCGCGGTGTGGACGCGCAACAGACCCTTTCCACCGAGAGCGATCTAAGCCGCCACCACAACCTCGATCCGCTTGGCGTGACATGGATGGTCTTGCACGGTGATGCCATCACCGCTGCGATCTGTCCGTATAACAACGGAACGGTAAAGGTCTGCAGGTTGTCAGAACGTTGATCTTTGTTGTCTGGGATATTCACCAGGATCGCGCAGAGCCACACTTTTACCAGTGTTATGGAACGCGTAATGGTCGGAATCCGGAGACCGGGAAGAGGCCGGTGGGATAATCCTCTGTCGGCACCTGCTGCTTGAAGAGGTAGCGCACGAAAAACCCGCCATTTACCGTATTGTAGTTCCTCGAGTTATTCGCCGACGCAAACCCGCCGACATACCAGTGATCCGCGATGCGATAGGACCCCTCGGTATTCAGCGAGTAATTAAAGCCCGTGTCGCTGTTCTGCCCATAGTAGGCATTCCCTGAGCCCAGCTGTAGGGGCTGGTCCAACGGATAGTAGGCCGCAGAATCTTCCTGGAACGTCTGCACGCCGATACTGCCGTTAATGGAGTAATGGAAATCACTCTTGTAGTAGCCGGTGTAGGTAAGCGGAACCGATGCAAGAAAATAGACGTTGGGGCTGAAGTAGCCGCCCTGCCCGTACGTCATTCCGCGCTCGTTCTGGTCGTAGTGCATTGCGAAGAAGTTGCCGCCAACGTTCAGCGAGCCGTACCCCGGCCAGCTGTGAACACGGAAGTAGGCACCCATCGTGCCTTCATACTTCTTGTTGTCCAGAACGTGGTATCCCTCGATCGTTCCACCATCGCCTGAGAGGTAGAGTCCGGATTTCTCACCGCCAATGTCGAGCCGCATGCCGCCCGTTGTGGAGATTACGCCACCCCATATATTGCCCGCATATACGTTGGAGATGGATCCCGGATCCCGCAGGCCGGCATAGGACAGCTGAGTATCCTTCACACTGTCGCGATCTCCGAACAGAGTGATGTGTCCGCCAAACGGCCGCCACTGCGCGCGCGCAGTGATGTTCGAGACGAGGAAGCTGTAGGGCGTATAACCAGCCGCGATCCCAAGATTGGTCGTCGTCAGCTGCAACTCACCGCCGATGCCGCTCGAAAACTGCTGCGCGGGTGCAACCGCGGCGCCGCCACTCAAGGTACCAAGGATTGGAACTGTCCCAGTAGTGCTCTGAAAAGACGTCGTGTCGATCACGCCGGAGTTCAGGAAAACTGGCCTTGGTACGACAGTCGCGCGAACTGTCTTGCCAAGCACCGCCGACGCTTCAATCGGCGCTTCGATGTCAATCAGACGATCAAACCCTGCTGTGCCGCTGCGGTACCGGGCCACCCCCGTCCCACCGATCCATCCGCTGTAGGAGGCCTCGAGTGTCGCAAGTTCCATCTCGGTCTGCTCGCGTTGTGACCTGCCCGCCGGCACTACGCCGCCGCCGGGATCATAGGATCCGCGCAGGGGTGGAACGTTCTTTGCGGTTAGTTCCGCATCCGTCGGTGGCGTTCCTTCCGGAGCGGCCGCCGGCAGTGCTGGATAAGAAGACGATGCCAGAGGAGCCGCAACGTTTGGGTAAGACAGCGGTTGCGATGGCTGAGCGCTGTACGACGAAGAAGTTGTTGATCCACCAGAGGACCGGCGGCGACGTGTGGTGCCCGAACCCGACGAAACATCGGGCTGCGGATACTGCTGTCCGAGACTGTCGCCCGTCTGCTTTGGTGCCGTGAACTGAGCATTCTCAGTCGGAGGAGCGCTGTACTCCTCGGTTGGTGGTCGGCTCACACCAGACATCGCTTTGCGGCCCGGCTTGTACGGAGCATTTGGTAGATAGCGTGATGTTGGAAGAACGTCCGTAACCTCATGCTGCGCGGGGCCCACCTGTGGGGCAGCATTCCCTAGCTGCACGGAAACGGGCGCGGGGGTGTAGCCAAAGCTGCCGGCGGGCGGAGCATACGGAACGTAAGGTCCGTAAATATCCCGCGTCGGAACGGCTGCCATCTGCCGATTGACCGGTGCATTATTGTCCACTGCAAACGGCGAAGCGCCCGTCGATGGTGCGGGCGTAAAGATGGGCTGCCGTGTGTTGGCTAATGCTGTCGGCGGAGAGGGGGTCGCTCCCGGATCGGCCTGCGGCGCGGCGCTCGCGGTCGGAACATAGTCCTTCAGCGTGGTATGCCCTCCACCGGCCGGCGGATTTGCTCGGTAGGACGGATTGGCCATGTACGACGGAACCACTCCCTGCGAGGAAGAAGGCTCAGACCCGAGCGTCACCGGGGCTTGGCCACTCAGGTTTCCGTAGTTCGGAAGATATGGTCGATCCACCTGAGCGTTCTGAGCGCCACCGTTCAGCGTGCTGTCTCCGCCGGTGCTCAGCAACGATGCAAGATCTTGAGACTGCGTTGCACTCGGCAGACGCACCGCCGGCATTGGCTGGCTCAGCTCCCCCGCCAGCTCCGCGCCAGGATCTCCCGCAGGGAGCGCCGCAAGCGAGGCACGAAAGTAATCCGCCGCACGACCGCTGTTGCCATGAGCCTGTTCAAACTTCGCTCCGAGCGTCAGCATCTGAGCGTCCTTCGGATATGCATCGAGGCCGTAGCGCAGCCAGGCCTCCGCATCCTTCTGATCACTCGCCGCCAGGGCCGCTCCCACCGCGGACTTATAATCCGAGGCTGTTGCCGCGGTCATGTCCTGTGACTTATAGATGAGTACCGCCTGCTTTGGCAGACCCGCGCGCGCATACCCGGCGGCCAGTGCTCGCAAAACTCCAGGGTTGTCCGGGAAAGCCTTCGCCGCTGCGTTCAGGATCGCTAGCGAACGCTTCTGATCTCCCGCCCCAGCTGCCTGGTTGGCGCGACGCACCGCCCAGTTCGTCCAAATCGTTTGCACCGTACGCCGCTGTTCATCTGAGAGATCCGCCCGGCCACCCAGCAGCATCAGTTGCCGATAGAGACCCGCATCATTTCCGCTGTTGAACAGAAGCCACGCGTCCTGCACATCAATATCGCTCGGCGGAGCAGCGTTCTGCGCCGCGTAGTGCTGCTGGACTCGGTTGATGAAAGCCATCGCCTGTCGTGGCTGGCCAAGACCGTTGTAGATCGCACCCAAGGTCTGCAGGTATTCGGGATCACCCTCAAGTTGTCGCTTCAGTCCTGCCGGAATCTGCTGTGCCTGGGCAAGAGCTTCCTGGTCGTGGCCCGCTCCATGCAGAGCCGCCAGGATTCCCTTCCAGGCATCCGGACGATCGGAGTTCTCCGCGAGGACCTGACGATAGATCGGGTAAGCCTCTTGCGTGTTGTTGCGCGAAAGGTAGATCCCCGCAAGCTGGAGCTCGAGGCCGACCGAGGGCTTCTGATTTGCGGCTGTCTGCTGGGTAACCGCATGCTCCAAGACCTGTTGCGCCATCTCGAGCTTGTTCGCTCCCTGGTAGACAGAAGCCACTGTGGATTGGAAGCCGACATCCCGCATCGCCGCTTCGTAGTTCGCCGGTGGCATGCTTTGCAGAGTCTGCAGTGCCTGCTCGTCGCTCTTCATCGCATGCTCGGCGCGGACCAGCCCCTGCCACGCGTTGGTGTTCGACATGTCCGCGGCAAGCACCTGCCGATACAGACCGGCAGCTTGATCAACGTGGTTCGCCTGCTGCAGCAGCGCCGCGAACTGCAGCTGCGTATCAATCTTCAACCGGCTCGCATCCGCCGGAAACGGCAGGTCGAGCGCGCTGCGTAAGACACGCTGCGCATCCACATCGCGACCCACAGCCGAATAAGCAGACGCGAGATTCCGCAGGAAGTCGGGATCCCGCATCAGCTGCGAATGAACTGCCGGAGGAATGCGGCGCTCGGTCAGCAGAGCCTGCGGCGAGTTGCCGGCGCCGTAGTAACTTTGGAAGAGCCCTCGCCAGCCACCCGGCGCACTTGGCTTAATCTTCACGATCTGCTCAAAAACCTGCGTAGCCGCTTCAAACTGCTGCGCCTTCAGAAGCGTTCCCCCAAGCCCCTCAAGCGCCTCCGGGCTGTTTGGACGCATCGCTAGAGCTGCCTGATACTGTTGCTCTGCGGTTGTTAGATCGTTCTCGTTCAGAGCCGTGGATGCCTCTCCCATGGTGAACCAGAAGCGAGCCGTAGTCAGGGCCGGATCAAGCCCCACATCCTTTGCGCCATTCTGCTTTGCCTGATCGAGAAAGCTGATTGCGGCACCAAAGTTTGACTGCTGCATGCGAATGTAACCGAGACCGGCGAGAGCGCGCGCGTTCTCCGGATCCGTCGCAAGGATGGCCTTGAAGCGCGTCTCCGCCTCACTTAGCTGCTTCGAGTTGAGCGCCTTATAAGCACCCTCAACCTCCTGGCCACGGGCGCGGCTCGCGATGATCTCTGGACTATCCGGAACTGCAGCAGGGCTCTCCCGTCCAACGCCCGCGGCGACGCGCGGAGCAGCCTTCGGTTGATTACGCAACGCCTCTGCCAGCTGGGGATCATTGTGCTTTGCAAGATAGGCGCGAATGTCTGCCGCCGAAGCAGGATTCGCGGAATCCCAGACCAGGGACTGACGCAGCGCTTCCATCGCCGGCGGGCTGCTGGGGTGCTTCTCCAGATATCGTCGGCCTTCCGCGCGTGTCTTCGGGTTGTACGTCAGAATGCGACCGAGCGCTATCTGGTAGCGTGAGTCAGCCGGATAACGCTCGACAAGCGCATGAAGTCCGGAGATGGCATGCGGCCTTCCCGCCTCGGTTGCGGCTTCCGTCTCGTAGTAGGCGAGCGCCCAGTCGCCTGCGGGCGGTGTCTCCCCAAAGACCTTACGATAGATCCCCATGGCCTGCGCATACTGCCCGGCCTCCGCGTATTTACCTGCCTGCTGCAGCTGCGCGCTGCGCGTATCGTCGTTTGCAACCTTCTCAGCTTTCAGGATCCCAGGATCGTTTGGATTAATCGCCCGCAAGCGCTCCAGATAGCTCGCGGAGAGCTGTCCGTTTCCACTTACCTTTGCCGCTCGCGCCAGCCCACTCAGCGCTTCCGTGTTGTTGGGGTCGGAGAGCAGCACCTGCTGCCAGGTCTGCGCAGCCATGTCCATCCGGCCCTTGACCTCCAGCGTGTGCGCCTTATCGAGCAGAACCTGCGTGGCCGATTGACCCACCTGCCCGGCTGCCGGAAGGCACAGCGGAGCGTAAACGAACGAACTGCCGAGAAGCGCGGCGAGAATGGTTCGGGATGCTGGTTTTCTCTTCATAAGCTTTCGATCGTGTGCCGTAGTGCAAGTCGGACGAGATGAGTGGGGAGTAAGGTCCGCTTCGCTTCCCGAAGCTTACCGCGTTTGCGGAAGTTTGTACCGCATTATCTCCAGAAGTTACAGAGAACTACAGCCAAAGTTGCACATCGCTGGGGCGCTCATCGCCAGCGCACAATCAACCTTCCTCCCCGGTCGAAGTGATACCGCTGCTCGGTCCATCCGGTCGCGAATAAAGCCAGATTTTGATCGTAGTACGCGGCCTGTTTTCCATAGAGACCGCTGCTCTCATCACGTGTCGCTCCCAACCGGGTTAACTGAGCGCGTTCCTCATTGCGTCTTCCCAATAGGTGCAGGTACGGAACGACAGCCGCCGAGAACGCGAGTGGCGCGTCTCGCTTTCTTACCTGCCCTTGCGCATCCACCTCCTCCGGTGGTGTCAACTCATGCTGTAAATACGCGGCCATTCCAGGAAGTTGCGCCAGCATCGCCGTCAGCCCTGGGGTCCCTTCGTCTGTAAGGCCTAGCCAGAGGTATACGCGGATGGCCTCGTAGGCTCCAATTGGAACGGCACTATGGTCGTCCGTCGCTCGTTGCGCAGGGGAGATGGATGGACGGATCGTGGTGCCCGCCGCGATCCAGTCCATGGCGAATCCAGCCCCGCTTCCCTTCTGCAACATCGTCTGTAGGCTTGCCAGCACGGAACGCCATGGCCCGTCAGACTGTAACTCCGATAAGCGCATAAGCACTGGCGGCGGCAGGTAGGACGGGTTAACGATCCACGTCTCACTGTCTGGATGGAATCCCACGGTGCCCGGCAGCAGCGTGATGCCGAGCCCTGGCACGAACGCGACCTCCTGCTGCGCGATTCGAATGGCGAGAATGGATCCTAGCTTTTCGTAGCGAGGCTCACGCCACAACCGGCCCGCCTCCGAGAGCGTGTACGCCATCCAGAGATCCGCATCAGACGCAGACTTCGAATCCAGCACCTTCCATGTGCCATCCGGAGCTTTTCCCCAGCTCCACGCAGGAAGTCGCAGCGTCATGTCGCCACCGGCCAGGTTTGCTTCGGTCCAGTGAAGTAGGTTGTCGAAGCGCGCGCGGTCATTCGCAACCAACGCAAAGAACATGCCGTATGCCTGGCCCTCACTCGTGGTGCGGTCACCAGCGCTGTGATCAACCACGCGTCCCTGCCCATCAACCATGCGATCCGCGTAGCTACTCCACAGCGGCCATGGTTGCTGGGCTCGGCAGCCATCGCTCATGCAGATCGACAAAGTCAGTAAGAGACCGACGCAGCGACTCGCAAGCCTTCTTCCATCTGCAGCACGGATGCGGTATTGCGTCGCCCTCATATCTGCCTAGTCGTTACCCTGCAGTCGCGCTCGCGCCTTTCGGCGAAGAACCGCTCGAAGCAAGGTTGCAATCAGGAAGCAGATCACCAGTGCCGTCACGACCATCAGCCAGGGAAATCGCGAGAACAGAATGTTCAAATAGGTCCACGTCGACAGCGAGCCCACGTTATACACATCATTGCCGATGCGATAAGAGACAAACCTCGTTCCATGCAGCACGCTGACGGACTGCGAGACGTCCGACGATTGAGACGTCTTCAGGAACGTTGTTAGAAAGTTCGGAATCGTGGCATGGTCCCGAACCACCATGACCACGACGGACTTGCCTGACCCGCTCGGCCACTCGATACCTTCCATCAATGCGTCTGGTAGACCGCCGGCGGTCTCCAACTGTCCGGACTGCACATGATCCGAGCTACGAACCTTCCACCACGCGTGCTGGATCTGCGCAAAAAAACCTTGCGTGTCCTGGATATGAAGACCGCTGCCATCGATCACCACGGGTAAATTCTGGTTCAAACGGCTTAGCGCAGCCTGGTCTTCAACCGTCCCCATGACCAGGTAGTCTTTGCCGCTGTCACTCTTCATGCCGTCGTTGTTTGTCACCGAGACGTTCAGCACCGGGTATCCGGTCTGCGCACCGAAATGCCCCATGAACGTCAGGTACATTTCAATCTCATCAGCTCCTGGCGTGTCGGGAAGTACAACCGCCGTATCGGCAAGGTCGGCCTTTCTCGTAAACGGATAACCGGCGTTCGCAAAGAGCTCTAGATTCGGCATCGGCGCCCAGTGCGGGATATCTGTGATGTCGAGGTACGAATCCTTCAGCACTGCGCCCTGCAGATTATAGGGAGCCGTATCCTGGCATCGCCCTTTCTTTGGCAGCAGAAAGATGAACCGCATCATCAACGAGTTTGAGAACGGGCGCATATTCGCTACGGGAATCGGCACGACCGTATCCAACTTGGCGGAAGCACGGTCCGTATGCGGCATTGGTGTCGAGCTCACGTAGCCGTCATTCATATAGACCTGAATGGTGCTGTCGTTTGAGATGGGAATGCCGTTGTAGCGATATCCCATATGGAACGACAGATCCTGCTTGTTGCCATAAAACAAGTCCGGCGGCAGCCGCATGTACCCGCGGATCGGAACAGCTCCATCTCCCTGCAAGTCTCCTGTCTGTGCAATGTCCCCGAGGTGGACAATCTTATCCGTCCTCATCCAGCGCGGAGCATCATCCGGATCACGCGGCGCCGGCGCTTTCAAACTCGGAATGCGAACCTGATCGCCCTGAAAAAGCCCCCGCTGTAGCGTCAGCGCCATCGCAGCCGTCACTAGATCGTCTGGGTTATCGCCAGTCAGCACCAGCAGCTTCGAATACGGGTCCGAGGGATTCGTGCGCATGGCAACGGTCGGTCCGGAGCTGCCCGTGATATTGAAACTCGTCGGCAGCTCTGCCGAATTCTCGCTAATCACGATCGCATTACCCGCAGGAATCGTTCCGAAGGAGACCGGAAAGCGCACCGGACGAAAATCAGTCATGATGCCGAACCACGACGCAACGATTCCCGCCGCCTGCATGGCCTTTGGCGATGGCTGTGCAAGAAAAATGATCGGCACCACCGGATGAAGATTGACCGCAGCGTCATAGAACGGAAGCGGCAGGAGCTTAAGATCGTTCTGCAGCGGGAGAAGCGCGCCGGCAAGCTCAATCGTTGAGTTCGTATCGACGTGGCTCCACAGTGTCGAGCTCGAGGGATCTTCGCATTGCGTCGTGTAGTGCCCAACAAATTCGAAGTTCAACTCGTTCTGATGGACCAGCATCTCCGCTGGCATGGTGAGCGTCGCCTCGAGCATCGCGCTCGACTCGTTCCGCGTCACCGTCACCGAACTCTGTCCTGAGCCCGTCTGATCCCCGCCCCCCTCTGACCTCGCTCCATTCACGGTCGGCTGCAAAGAGACCGGAAGCGTCGCGAAGAGCGTTCCGTTGAGCGAAACCTTCAGATGACTCAACGACGGCAGCAGAGCCGGCGAGAAGTGATAGCGGATGTGCATCGTCGCCGTCTTAACAACTTGCGTCTGCGGCACGGAAAAAGACACGGAGTGGTACGCATCGACACCCCGAAGAATAATTGTGTCCTGAACGCCTACATCAGCGAGGGTGAAGAGATTGTCGAAGCTGCCCGCCGGCGTTGCTCTTGCCTGCACCCCGCTCGCAAGCACGGCCGCTGCTCCCGCGGCCTGCGGTTCCGCGCTCTGCTGCAACGACTGCGCTCCCGAAGATGCTTGTGCCGCCTTGACTGACGCCGCTCCGAATATTGCCAGCAGAACCAAAGGCGCGATGCTCGTTGCGAGCCGACCCTTAGGCACCATGGCTGTCTTCCCTGGCTTCCAGAAGAGTTCGCGCGCTGTCATCGAGAGTCCGCGCATTGAGAGCGAAAAGATACGTCGCAGACTGCGCAGCGGCCGATCTGGCTCACGCGACTCTCCCCATCCGAGCCACGTGTCCGCGCGAGAGTACAGCACCATCGTCAACGCCTCTTCTTCCTGCAGCGTCAAAGGATCATACTGCGCCCGCAACACACTTCCCTGCGCTTCCACAACTGTGGCCGGCAAGGTTGCGTCGCCATCCAGCACCGGAAAGATTAGTTGAATCGGCTGCCCTGCTTCGACACCCAGCTCTCGCTCAACCCGCATCATCACGCCACCACTCGACATGTCCGCCGTTACACCATGGACGATCGTGCCGTTCGGCAACACTACCTGTCCCGGCACCTCCATCGTCACGCGCACAGTCTGTCGGCGCTGCTGCCCTTCCCATGCAACACCGACGCACACGCCCAGAATGACCATGTTGAAGCACGTCCATACCAGGTTCATCAAAATCGTGCCTAGGTGATTCGGGTCATACATGTTCGCGAGAAAACTCAGCGGAAACGGCAAGCCAGCTCCTGGGAAGTGGAAATACCGTGGCAGCGCCGCAAAGATGCCAAGCAGGTTTAGCGACATCATTAGCAGAAAGGGTTGTGCGATGCGCGAATCGAAAAAGCTCTTGTTCACCACGCCGCCCTTCGCCGTCACGTTGAAGCTGCCCAGCTTCGGATTGACCATGGCAAGCATCGTCGGCAGAAAGATGTATGGCGCAAGGACCGTCTCGTAGATCTCGTTCCAGAACGAATGTCGATGCGCGCCTTGAATACGGGAGTTCGTAATGTTCGAAAGCACTAGATGCGGAAACGCATACGCCAGAATGGCCGCCCAGTATCCCGGTACGTTCGTGTGTCCAAGCAGCAGATAAATGAGCGGTGCCGTGAGAAAGATCAGGCGAGGAAAGGCATAAAGGAAGTGCGACATCGCATTGAAGTAGCACAGGCGCTGCGCCGGCTTTAGTCCACGAGCAAAGAGTGGATTATCCGTCCGCATAATCTGAATCATCCCCCGCGCCCAGCGAATACGCTGCTTCACATGGCCCGACAGCCGTTCGGTCGCAAGACCCGCTGCCTGAGGGATATTGATGTAAGCCGTATTCCAGCCGTTCATCTGCATTCGCAGCGACGTATGCGCGTCTTCGGTCACTGTCTCAACTGCAATGCCACCGATTTCGTTCAGCGCCGATCGGCGCAGCACCGCACAGGAGCCACAGAAAAAAGTCGCGTTCCAGAAGTCATTGCCATCCTGCACAATTCCATAGAACAACTCGCCTTCATTCGGAATCGTCCGGAACTGTCCCAGGTTCCGTTCAAATGGATCAGGCGAATAAAAATGGTGCGGTGTCTGCAGCATGCCCAGCTTTGAATCACGCAAAAACCATCCCAGCGTCACCTGCATAAAGGAACGCGTCGGAACGTGATCGCAATCGAAGATTGCCACATAGGGTGAATCCAATCGTGCGAGCGCGCGATTGATATTCCCGGCTTTGGCATGATTGTTGTCGTCCCTCGTCATGTACCCGATGCCCGCCTCTTCAGCAAACGCGCGAAATTCGGAGCGTTTGCCGTCGTCGAGGATATACACATTCAGCTTCTCTGCCGGCCAGTCAATATTCATGGCCGCCAGCGCGGTATATCGCACAACACTGAGCGGTTCGTTGTATGTCGGAATGAGAAGATCAACCGCCGGCCATGACTCCGGATCATCCGGCAGCGGCACCGGCGTACGCCGGAGCGGCCACAGCGTTTGCAGATACCCTAGAAAGAGAATGATGAACGCGTACGCTTCCGCAAGGACGAGCAGAGAGATAAAGAAGGCGTCCAGCAGGCTCCACGTCGTGCCTGGGTCGGCAAAGAACTTCACTGTCGTCGCCATGCGCCAGTATCCATAGCGGAAGGTAGAGAACATCGACACCAGCATCAGCGTCAGCGTGACGAGGTATGAACTCGAGCTGCGATCCATCCAGATCGCCAGGGGCACGATCAGCACATCAAGGATGATCTGTTGTGGCCAGGTCAACTCAAGAACGCCCGAAAATATCAGAAAGGAGATACCGCCTGTAATAACAACGAAGCGGAGAAGCTTGAGGAGCGCCCCATCACCAGACTCAAACTCCTGCCACAAGGAAGCGCGGCTCATCGTTCACTCCAACGCACATTGCGAAATCCAGCTGTCGCCGGCGCAGACTGTGCGCGCAACCAGGTCGCCAGGTTCATGTAATCCTCAGCTACCGGCGCCTCGGGCGAATAATCAATAACCGTCATACCCTCCGCAAGTGCCTCACTGACTGCGGGCGCGCGTCGAATGACGAACGGCAGCAGCCGATCGCCAAGCTGCCGTCGCAGAACCTCGCGCACATCCAGATGAAGCGGAAGCGCCGCATCAAATTGGTTCAAGACATAGAAGAACTTCAGCGGCGTACCATCCGCTCCATTCACTCCGTGGAAGAACTTCTCGATCGCCTGCAAACTGATGACGGAGTTCATATCGGGCGCAACCGGTACCAGCACGGTCGGGTTCAGCCGTGCCATGCGGCGGATCACCCAGCTCGTACTCGAGGTCAAATCCAACACAATGCGATGGGTGCCCCGGCCACTGCCGGAGATCTCCTCGACGAGTGCCTCCTGCGCCGCCTCATCACCCGGATCCTGATCGACTCCGTAGTTCACCAGGTAGATCGGAGCATCAGTGCTGCCGCTCGGCGGCGAAAAGGTTCGCACCGTCCCTTGTCGCAACTCACTTGCGCCAAAGTAATACGGCAGTAGACCGTGCGATGTCGTGTCAGTCAACAGAACTTTCTCTCCGAGTGACGAGAGAGATCGGCCAAGCGTTGCAACCAGCGAAGTCTTGCCAACACCTCCCGCGAGAGAGAACACGGCCAGCACGGGTGTGCGGGTCTCCTTTTGCCGAACCGGCGCCGCCTCCTGCCGCTCCTGTCCAGCCTGTTCAAACACGCCCTTTAGCGCATACCAGCGCGAGGCAACACGCTCACGTGATCGCTGCAATGTATCGACAGCCGGCTGTTGCGAATCGAGGTTCTCTTCAGGGGAAGCTGACGGCGCAGCATACGCCGGCATCTCGCTGGATTCCTGTGCATAGATCCACGCCGGCCCTACCGGATCCGCACCACGGGGCACGGTCTCGGCTTGCGTGGTCACCGGAGTAGCATCAGCCGTGCGCGGCTGCTTCACCTCTGGTGTCGCCCTCGCGCGTGGCGCATTCGCATAAGCAATCGGTTGTGCCTGCTCTCGGCGGTACGCGGCAATAGCACGGTCAGAGTCGGTGGGGCGATACCCCGCGATGTCCTGCCGCCGGCGCTTTGGAGTAGGATCGGCAAGCTGTCCCGCAGCGTCTTCGCGGGACGGCTGCACGCCGGCTCGGCGTTCCGGCGAAAAGGCTGGCGTCGGTGTCGGCCGTCTCGCCTGGTCGGTCACATCACTCGCGCGGGGCGAGGGTGCTGGCGCGGAGTTGGCCCACAACATCTGTCGCGGCGGCGCGGCGGCGGTCGCGGGCGGTGTCGTCGGCGCAGGGGTCCAGATGCGAGCTGGCGGTTCGGCGGCCGCTTCGTCAGCGCGCGCCTGAAGCCGCGGCAGAGTCGTCTCGCGCGTGGCGTACGGTGGAACTGGTCGCGAACTCTGGCGCGACGCTGATGCTACATCCCGCGGACTGGTTCTGACCTCCGGCGAGGAATCAAGCTCGGGACGATAAATCTGCCGCACTCCGGAGGCGTCATCGGGTCGATACCCCTGCGGCCGGCGCGCTGGAGAAGGTGCTTGCACCGGCAGGAGTTGCGGAGTTGGGGTTCGTTGTGCCTCCGTTGGACGAACTGGTTCAGGCGCCGCAACACGCGGGCCCGTCTCTGTCTGCCCGGGCATATGTGTCCGCTCAGGCCGATAGCGATTGGGATGAAGCTCGACCGCCGGCTCCGGAACCTCGTCTATATGGGCCTCTGTCGCGGCCGGGCGGATCTCCGGCGTATAGGGATCAGAGATCTTCCCGGGAAGATCCTCATCTTCTAGTGAAGTCATCTGTTGCACCCTTCCTCGTGAATCGGCCTCCGCATAGAGCATCGCCTGCCGCCGTGCGGCGGCACTGGCCAGCGCCATCTCACGTTCTTCCCGGCGCGCCGCCGCCTCAGCCTGCGCGGCTGCTTCGACTCGGCGTGCTGCCTCCATGCGTTCTGCGGCCGCGATCTGCGCCGCTTCTTCCGCATCGCGAAGTGCCTGCAGGTGTCGACCTTCGCTCGGCTCCCGTGCCTCGGCCTGCTGCGCGGCCCGCCGTGCGCTCTGGTCCGCTACTATCTCTGCGGCCTCCGCATCGGCCTGCGCGCGCAACTCCACCTCGCGGACCTGCTCGGCTGCCCGGTGGCGCAACTGGGCGCGGTACTCTCGCCGCGAGGCAGAGAAATCGCGATACTTCGCCCCGTGGAGATTGGCCCAGGAGTACAAAACAGCGACGTCCTCGGGCGTCTCCACGCTTGGAGTTTCCTCGAGATTTTCAGAAGTGCGGCTATCCATGGGAGGGATCCTGTAGTTACCGGTGCCTGCGATATTCGGGTTACTGCTGGTATCTGAAGATTTCAGAAAGAGGTGACCATGCACTGGGATCTATGCAATAAGCAGAGGCTACCGGGGGGGTGGTGGGGAGTCAATGGATAGGGCATGACACTTTAGTGTCATCTAATACAACTGCAAGTGATGAGAGATGCAGGAGTTAGAGCCTTCAAGTGCTTCAGTATGCTAACGTTGTAGCTAGGTGAGAGCCTGTAGCTCAGTCGGTAGAGCATCGCCCTTTTAAGGCGTTGGTCCTGGGTTCGAGCCCCAGCGGGCTCACCACTTCTCTCCTGAACGCGCTCTAAAACAGCAAAAACCGCTGAGCTCCTGCAGCGTTTCGCGCAGGTTCAGCGGTATTTTGCGTGGTTTGGTCGAAGTTCTAATCAGGAGCGAGCGGCGGGCTCCTCGGCGAAGGTCTTCTTAACTCCATCCTCAAGCTCGGTGAACGGCGTCACGTACCCGGCCGCGCGTAACCCGGCGATCTCGGCCTCCGTGAAGTGCTGGTAGCGGTTCTTCAGGTCGCCCGGGAATGGAATGATCTCAATCTTCCCTGCTCCGTGGACCGCCATCAGGGACTCCGCCACCGCCTTGAAGGTACGGGCGTGCCCCGTGCCAGCGTTCACGATCGCCTGCACCGGCTTTGTGGGCGAGTCCGGCAGGAGACCGCCAAAGAACATGTTGATGCGCGCCAGATCCTTCACAAAGACGAAGTCGCGCCGCTGTTCGCCGTCCGCGTAGCCGCCCGAGCCCTCAAACATGCGGATGGTGCCGGTCTCGAGAAGCTGTTTGGTGAAGTGATGGATGACCGATGCCATGCGCCCCTTGTGCTGCTCCCGCGGACCATAGACGTTGAAGTAGCGCAGGCCGACGACCGTCGAGTTGAAAGTCGGCGAGAGACGGCGTACGTAGTTGTCGAAGACCAGCTTCGAGAAGCCATAGACGTTCAACGGACGCTCGTTGGCTGGGTCGACGGCGAACGAGGTCGACGCGCCGTAGGTGGCGGCGGTCGAGGCGTAGACGAACGGGATCTCGCGCTCGGTAGCAAAGTGCAGCAGCACCTTCGAGTAGTCGAAGTTGTTCCGCATCATGTACTGGCCGTCGTCCTCGAGGGTGTTGGAGCAGGCGCCCTGGTGCAGGATGGCGTCGATGGAATCGTCATCGAAGTCGCCCTCGACGAGCGAGTCGAGAAAATCCAGCTTGTCCATGTAGTCCGAGTAGCGAGCACCCTGCAGGTTAAGAAACTTGGGGCCGGAGAGATTCGGGGCCGGGGCAAGATTGTCGACGACGAGGATGTCGAAGCGGCCAGCCCGGTTGAGCTCGTGGATGAGGTTGGATCCGATGAAGCCTGCACCGCCAGTAACGATGATCACTGTCTAGTTCTCCCAGACCGTAGTTTAGTCGGAGTGCTTCGGCGCGCGGTCGGTACCACGGCTGCAAAACGATCGCGAGAGCTTCGCAGGAAAGCGGTTCTGAGGACTTTTCATGCTTGCGGACGCGGGACGGAACGTATACAAGGGCTGCGTCGGATCACTGATGCCTGGGAGGAAGACGATGACCATCGAGACGTACCTGCTGTTCCATGGAGATTGCCGCGAAGCGTTTGACTTCTACCAGTCCGTCCTGGGTGGAACGATCGAGACGATGATGTGCTACGGAGAAGCGCCCGGTGACCCTCTTGTCCCAGCGGAGTGGAAGGACAAGATCATGCACGCTCGACTGGCGGTGAACGGCCAGGCAGTTATGGGCTCCGACGCACCGCCAGGACGGCAGGAGACGCCGGGAAGCTTCAACGTTTCGGTGTCCATCGAGACCATCGAGGAGGCGGAGCGAATCTATGCCGGGCTGAGCGCGGGCGCACAGCGCATCACCATGCCGCTCGGCGAGACCTTCTGGGCGAAGCGGTTCGGGATGTTTACGGATAAGTTCGGGGTTCCCTGGATGGTGAACGGCGCGTAGGACGGGCCCGGGCTTTGGAAAAAGGCTGTGCGCTGGCGAGTAAAGAAGGTGTTTCTGCACTCCAGACAAAACTACTTATACGGGAGCCACCTGAAGGTACTTCCGGCCTGGCGTCGGTCGATCAACAAAGCGTGATTCCTGTTCCGAAACCTGAGACGGATGGATCGCACTGTCACCAAGAACGCAGGCTGGCTGGCGAACATACCCATTACGAGTAAGTTCGTAGTGGTAGCCCCACTGCACCATGCGTTCCAGAATGGGCCGCAACTGGAGCCCGATGCCGGTGAGACTGTACCGTACGTTGGGCACCTTGCCTGCGATGACGGTGCGGAACAGCAGGCCGTCACGCTCGAGCTGTCGTAGGTCCTGAGTCAGCATCTTCTGGCTGACTGGACCGGCCGTGTTCATGATTGCTCGCCGCAATTGGGCGTGGCGCATCTCGCCCTGAAAGAGGTGATGGAGGATAAAGATCTTCCATCGACCTTCGAGAAGCGTGAGGGTTCGTTCGGCGGGACAGGATGAAAGCAGACGGCGCATAGGCGATCGAGGGAGGGCACTAAAAAGTACCTACTTTTAGTCTGATGCGAGGGTTGCTAGGTTGGGTGCAGAGGTACCTGGACCATGGACGTGGGTAAAGCGGAGCGCACGGCTGCGATTACGCGAAGCATCAGCAGCGGTAAGCGCCTGCCGTTGGCAAGTTTCGATTCTCGGAAATACATTCAGCACAATGTGCAGATCGGCGATGGACTTGCCCCGATTCTGGCGTTTATGGACGCGCTGCCGCAGGAACGGACGCGGTCTGACGTGATACGCGCTTTTGAAGACGGCGACTACAGCGTCGTTCATGCGGCTTACGAACTCGGCGACTGGGGACCCATGACCGGCTTCGAGGTGCATCGCTGGGAGCGGGATCGCATCGTGGAGCACTGGGACAATCTCTGCTCTACCCCGCCTGTGGTCAACAGCAGCGGACGCACCATGGTCGACGGCGAAGCAACGATCCAGGAACTGGATCGGACGGAAGAAAACCGAGACATTGTGCGGCGTTTTGTAACCGAGGTGCTGCTCACGGGAAGACTAACTGACCCCACACCATTCTTTCGCAACCGTGAGTTGCTCCAGCACAGCCCACACTACGGTGATGGTGAGAGTGCCTTCCGTTCGCAGCTGAACCACTGGGCAACGGACGGCAGACTCGTGTACGAGCGGGTTCACAAGATCCTTGGTCAAGGCAATCTGTTTCTGGTTATGAGTGAGGGCAAATTTGAAGAGAAGCCGACCGCGCTCTACGATCTGTACCGCCTGAGCAGCGGATACATCCTGGAACACTGGGAGGTCTTTGAGACGATTCCGCCCCGCTCGGATTGGAAGAATGACAATGGAAAGTTTTAATAGAGGAAAGACATGCCCGAAGAGACGAAAGTTGAGCAGTACAACCAAGCCGCTGGTCCCGTGCAGGAGCAGACGGTTGTCGTTACCTCCGCGGCAGGGCTGACGGCGGGGGCTGTCGAGATCACCACTCGGGACCGCACGATTCCCGGGTACTTCGCACATCCTGCGGCACAGCCAAGCTCACCGTTTCTCCTGGTGTTAAGCGAGGCGTTTGGCTTGCATGAGCACGTCCGAGATATCGTGCGGCGATTTGCGCATGAGGGTTTCTTTGCTGTTGCGCCGGACTTGATGGTGCGTCAAGCAGACCCGGGCAGCTTCTCCGATGTCTCTTTGCTCGTGCGGAACGTACTTCTTCAGATCCCGGATGATCAGGTGATGCAGGACCTGGACTCGACCATGCAGTGGGGCAAGAAGCAGGGCGCGAATGTGGAACAGGCTAGTGTAACGGGGTTCTGCTGGGGCGGCCGGTGGACCTGGTTGTATGCGGCGCACCGCAGGCTCAATGCGGCGGTGGCCTGGTACGGGATCCTGGACGGAAGACAGAGCAATGTCTTTCGCGATGTTCTGAGCCGCTATCCAGTCCATCCCATCCATCTGGTGGACCACCTCCAGACGCCTGTTCTTGGTTTGTACGGCGGTCAGGATGATGCGATTCCACTCGCGACGATTCACGAGATGCAGATCGCCTTGAAAACGGGAAGCGAAGCGGCAAGACATTCGGGAGTTCACATCTACCCTGAAGCGGGACATGCGTTCTTCGCTGATTACCGTGCAACCTACCGGGAAGCCGCTGCTACAGACGGGTGGCGCCGCTGTATCGCGTGGCTACAGGAACATCTCTCGTCGCAGTCTCGAAAGCAGGAAGCGCCAAACCGAAAACGAACCCCGAGCTAGAACGGCTGAGCACCCGCGGGTGAGGGACTCAGGATTGCTTCAGGCGATCGGCGTCGTGAGCTTCTTCACGATGTTGCTGGTGGAGAAGCCCTCGACCGTCGGGATGATCTCGACGCGGCCGCCGTTCGCCTGCACCAGCTCGTGGCCGACGACGGTGTCAACGTTGTAGTCGCCGCCCTTGACGAGGACGTCGGGGCGAAGGGTGCTGATCAGCGCGAGCGGCGTGTCCTCCTCGAAGAGCACGACGGCATCGACGGAGGCGAGTGCGGCCATGACGCGGGCGCGTTCGCGTTCGCCGACGATGGGGCGGGTTGGGCCCTTGAGACGGCAGACGGAGCTATCCGCGTTGAGGCCGAGGATGAGCTTCGAGCCAAAGCGGTGGCAGTCCTCGAGCAGGGTGATGTGACCGACGTGGAGCAGGTCAAAGCAGCCGTTCGTGAAGACGATCGTCTCCCCGGTGGCGCGCCACTCGGCGACACGGGCGCGGGCGCCCTCGAGGGTGAGGATCTTCTCGGCGGAGACCACGCCGGAGCTGGGGGTGAGCACGGCAACGAGCTCTGCGGCGGAGACCGGGACGGTGCCCATCTTCCCGACGACGACACCGGCGGCAAGATTGGCGAGCTCGACCGAGGTGCTGACCGGAACCGCCGCGGCAAGGCAGGCGGCGAGCGTGGCGATGACGGTGTCGCCGGCCCCAGAGACGTCGAAGACCTCGCGGGCGCGGGCCGGGTGCTCTTCAATGGCCGGGGTGATGCCGCCGGCGGGCGGCCGCAGGATGGCGATGCCCTTCTCGGAGCGGGTGACGGTGAGGAACTCGAGCTCATGCTCGGCGACCAGCGCCTGGCCGGCGGCGAGCAGCGCGGGGGTGTCGGTGGCGGGAAGCTGTGTAGCCGCTGAGAGCTCGGAGAGGTTGGGGCAGACAGTGGTGGCGCCGCTGTATTTGGAGAAGTCGTGAGTTTTGGGGTCGGCGAGGACCGGGATGGCGCGCTCGCGCGCGGCGCGGATGACGGCGGTGCAGATCTCGGGCGTGAGCGCTCCCTTGGCATAGTCAGAGAGCACAACGGCGTGGACCTTGGCGGTGAGATCGACGGCGCGCTGACGGAGACGGTCGAGCTCGATGGCCGGGATCGGATCGGAGGACTCAATATCGAGCCGTAAAAGCTGCTGGCGGCGGCCGATGATGCGGGTCTTCGACGCGGTTGGGCGGGAGGACGAGACCATGCCGAGGGTGTCGACATGCGCGGCTTCGAGGAGGCTGGCAAGCTGCGTGTGCTCGGCGTCATCGCCCCACAGGCCGGCAAGAAAGGTTTGGCAGCCGAGGCCGGCGAGGTTCAGGGCGACGTTCGCGGCACCCCCCGCACGATCGTAGCGCTGGGCGTGGCGAAGGACTGGAACCGGAGCCTCAGGAGAGATACGGTCAACCTCGCCCTGGATGTAGCGGTCGAGCATGACATCGCCGATGACGAGGATGCGGAGGTCACGGAAGCCGCCCTCGAGGAGGCCAAGCAGAATGTGGAGGTCGGGCAGCATGATCCTTCATCCTCTCATTTCCTGGCCAGATTATCGAGGCGGCGAACGACGTTAATGGGTGACCGGAGAGGCTTTAGAGGGCGGTAACGAGGAGGGCAACAGGTCGGTTAACATACGGTTGCGACGCGGAGGTTGTATGGACGCTTGGCATCCCTGTCTGCCACAATAGTCGAGCAATCAACTCTCGCGCAACGGTTGCGTGCGAGGCGCGAAACGATGTTCTCCCCTGGAGCGTTCATGAGCACAGTACAAATTGGAAGCAAGCAGGTTGGCGATGGTCAGCCCTGTTACGTCATCGCCGAGGTCGGCATTAATCACAATGGCGACATCGATCTTGCGAAGCGACTGATCTCTGTCGCCGCCGCCGCCGGGTGTGATGCCGTCAAGTTCCAGAAGCGCACGGTGGAGGTTGTCTACACCGAGAAGGAGCTCTCAACGCCGCGACCGAATCCGTTTGGCGAGACGAATGGCGATCTGAAGCGCGGCCTGGAGTTTGGCCAGGAAGACTACGAAGAGATCGCCAGCTTCTGCAAGTCGCTGAAGATTCCGTGGCTGGTGTCGCCGTGGGATGAGCAGTCTGTCGACTTCATGGAGAAGTTCGATACGCCGGTGTACAAGATTGCGTCGGCTTCGCTTACGGATGATGCTCTGTTGAAGCACGTGCGGGCGACGGGTAAGCCGATCTTTGCCTCGACGGGCATGAGCACCTATGAAGAGATCGATCATGCCGTGGAGGTGCTGGGCAAGAAAGATCTGATCCTGATGCACACGACCTCAACCTATCCTGCCAAGTACGAGCAGCTGAACCTGCGGGCGATTCCGGAGATGCACGCCCGCTACGGTGTGCCGATCGGCTACTCGGGCCACGAGACTGGCATTCCTACGACCGTGGCGGCTGCGGTTCTCGGCGCCTGCGCGGTGGAGCGGCACATCACGATGGACCGCGCCATGTGGGGCTCGGATCAGTCAGCTTCGCTCGAGCCGAACGGCATCAGCCGTCTCGTTCGAGATATTCGCCTGGTCGAGCAGTCGCTCGGGGATGGCGTGAAGCGCGTCTACGAGGAAGAGGTTCCGGTCATGAAGAAGCTTCGGCGTGTGGGAGCGGCAGTCTAAGGCATGACCATCTCTTCTGGTGCTTTCCTCTCTTCTGCACTGCCCGATGGCCTGGAGACACTCCAGGCCATCGCCTTTGATGTTGATGGCGTGCTGACAGACGGCAAACTGACCTGGGGACCGCATGGCGAGGAGTCGAAGACGTTCGCGTTTTCTGACATCATGGCCATCTCCCTGGCGCGACGGCTGGGGCTGAAGCTGGCACTGATCTCGGGCGAGGACTCGCCGCACGTCAGCCGCTACGCCGAGAAGCTGAAGATGCACCATGTCGTAAAGGGCTGTCGTGATAAAGCGACCGCGCTTGGTGAGTTCGCGGCTAAGTTCAAGGTGCCATTCTCTGATCTCTGCTTCTTCGGCGATGACGTCAACGATCTGTTTGCGATGGAGATCGCCGGGCTCTGTGCCTGCCCGAAGAATGCAGCGGCCGAAGTGGTGGAATACGTGTCGGAGCGGCACGGATTTGTTGCAACACAGCATGGCGGTCACGGGGCTGTACGCGAGTTTGTCGACGCCATCCTGAAGGTACGCAACCTGCGCGGGCGCGACGTTTTTCTGCTGCGGCCGCCGGAGTAGTTCGCGCCATGCTGCTGACGTGCCTGCGCGGATGCCCGCCGGCGCCCATCTCTCGATTTCTCTCCCCAACGAAGTAGCATAGGACGCGACATGAAGCTCTCTGATTACGTGCTGAAGTTTGTTGCCGACCTCGGCATCAAGGACCTCTTTCTTGTGACTGGTGGCGGTGCCATGCACCTTAACGCCTCACTCGGAGCCGAGACGCGCATCCGGCCGATTTGTAACTCGCACGAGCAGGCGTCCGCAATCTGCGCCGAAGGGTATGCCAAGGCAACGAATGGGCTGGGAGTCTGCATGGTGACGACCGGGCCGGGCGGCACGAATGCCGTAACCGGTGTGGCCGGCGCGTGGCTCGATTCCACGCCGACGCTCTATCTCTCCGGCCAGGTGAAGCGGCCGGATCGTATGTTCGACGCGCAGACCGGCAAGCCGCTCGGCATGCGGCAACTCGGCGTGCAGGAGGTCGATATCTGCTCCATCGTGCGGCCGATCACGAAATACGCCGAGACAATCCTCGAGCCGAAGGACATTCGCTACCATCTGGAGAAGGCAGTTTACCTCGCGATGCACGGACGTCCCGGACCGGTGTGGATCGACATTCCACTGGACGTACAGGCGACGCCGATTGAGGAATCCGAGCTGCGCGGGTTTGATCCGGGTGATCCAGCGGAGACCGCGTCGCTAGGCAACGTCACAGGGACTGCCGATGTGCCCGCGGATGTCGCAGCGATGATCGAAGCCTTCAATGAGTGCGAGCGGCCGCTGCTGTTTGCCGGCAACGGGATCCGGCTGGCGCGCGCCGAAAAAGAATTTGAGGAGTTGCGGCAGTACCTTGGCGTGCCGACAGTGGCGACCTGGTGCGCGGCCGATCTGGTGCCCTCCGATGATCCGACCTATGTCGGTCGACCGGGCTCCGTGGCAGCTCGCGGTGCAAACTTCGCCCTGCAGAACTCGGATTTCCTGCTAGCGATCGGGGTTCGTCTGGACTTCGCAATTACCGGCTATGCGCCGCAAAACCTCGCGCGCGAGGCGCACAAGGTGGCGGTCGATATCGACCCGGCTGAGTTACAAAAGCTATACCCGTACCTGCAGCAGCCGATCTGCGCCGACGCCAAGGTCTTCCTGACCGAGCTCCTGAAGCATAAAGACAAGCTCAAGCCGCGCAACTTCAAGCCGTGGCTGGATCGCTGTGCCGATTGGAAGACGCGCTATCCGGTCGTCACTGACGAACATCGCAAGCCCGAAGGCCTGGTCTCGATCTTCAACCTGGCAGAGGTGTTGGGGACCGAAGTAAAACCCGAAGACCGGCTCGTGGTCGGCAACTCCGGATCTGGCATCGAGATCTATCTGCTGGCATGTCCGACGCTGCACTCGCAGCGGCTGTATCACACAGCAGGCCTCGGCTCGATGGGGTACGCGATCCCCATGGCCATAGCGGTCGCCATCGCAAATCCGGGCCGCGAGGTCGTTGCAGTCGACGGCGATGGCGGCTTCCAATTTAATATCCAGGAGCTCGAGACCATTCATCGGCTGCAGCTGCCCATCAAGTTCTTCGTGCTGAATAACGATGGCTACTCGTCCATCCGAGCGTCGCAGGCCGCCTACTTCGGCAAAGCCTCGATCGGCGCCGACGAACGCACCGGACTCACCATCCCGAACTTGAGCAAGGTCGGTGGGAGCTACGGGCTGGCCACGCACATCATCAAGGATCAGACGGATCTGCGCGCCGAAGTTCGGAAGGTACTCGACATCCCAGGCCCGGTGCTCTGCGATGTAAACGTGCTGCCGGACGAGGTGCGCGCGCCGCGGCTGCAGTCCTACCAGAAGCCGGACGGATCGTTCGTCTCGAAGCCGCTCGAGGATCTATTTCCCTTCCTCGAGCGCGAGGAGTTTCTCGCAAACATGATCGTCGCACCGCTGCCGGAGTAATCCCCACGGAGCTTGGAGGTCGGCTGCAATCTCTTTCACGCAGAGGAACCCCTGACGCCATCTGCGATACTAACCGTGCATGTCGACCGAGCTTCCCATCCCCGAGATCGAGGTTCATCCCAAGCACCCGCCCGTGGTGCCGATCGCGCAGAACCCGGATATTCCGACACGCCGTCTTGCGCGGCTGGTGCAGAAGTTTCCCAAGCGGCAGTTCGTGCGATACGTCTCGGTCGGCGTCTGGAACACGGTCTTCGGATTCTGCTCGTTCGCGGCGTTCCTGTTTCTGTTCTCGCATCTCTTGCCGCAGAAGTTCCTCTACTTGGCCGTTGTCGTGGCATCGCTGGTCTCTCATCCGTTGAACATCACGATGGCGTACTTCTGTTACAAGTTCTTCGTCTTCCGGACCACCGGCAACTACCTGATGGAGTGGCTCCGATGCTTTGCGGTGTATGGTCTGGGCATGCTCCCTGGGCTGCTCATTCTCTCGGCTCTAACGCGCCTCTTGCAGACGCTGCTGCACACCCACCGCGCGCCGCTTGTCGGCATGCTGCACCAGGCTCAAGGCGCCGTCGCCAGTCATGGCGCGTTGGTCGCGCTCCTGGGACATGCGTCTAACTCGAAGGCCGCCGCGGGTTATATCGCCGGCGCGTTGGTGATGGGGTTCACCACAGTCTCCGGCTTCGTCGGGCATCGCAAATTTTCCTTCAAGCCTGCAAAGTCCTCGGTCAGCTGAGGCAGTCCGCTCATCCTGAGTAACGCCGCTCGACTTCTGTCCGCCCGCGAAAGAGCGCACGAACGAGGGATCGGCTAGACTCATTCAGAGTTTGAGACTTCGATCGACCAAGAGGCCCTGTTGAAGACCATCAGCATCGTGACTCCGTGCTACAACGAGCAGGATAATGTCTTGAACCTCTACACCCAGGTTCGGGATGTGATGGCCGGGATCGGCAGGTATCAGTACGAGCACATCTTCATCGACAACAGCTCGCGCGATGCGACGGTCGCCATCCTGAAGCAGATCGCGGCGCAGGATCCGAACGTCAAGGTCATCGTGAACTCGCGCAACTTCGGACACATTCGATCGCCGATTCACGCGCTCTTTCAGGCCAGGGGTGACGCCGTGCTTGGCATCGTGGCTGACCTGCAGGATCCGCCGCCGATGATCGCCGACCTGATCCGCGAGTGGGAGAACGGCGCGTACTGCGTGCTCGGCATTAAGCGCACCAGCGAAGAGGCGTCGCTTATGTTCTGGGCACGCAAGCAGTACTACAGGCTGGCGGAACGGCTGAGCTCGATTGAGACCATCCAGAACTACACCGGCTTCGGTCTCTACGATCGCAAGGTGGTGGATCTGGTCCGCTCCTTCGATGATCCCTATCCATACTTCCGCGGGATGATTGCCGAGATCGGCCTGCCGACGGTCAAGCTACTCTACGATCAGCCCTCTCGAAAGTTCGGCATCACCAAGAACAACTGGTACACGCTCTATGACATCGGCATGCTGGGCATCATCAATCACTCCAAGGTGCCGCTTCGTCTCGCCACGTTTGCAGGTTTTGCTGGCGCTGCGCTCAGCTTCCTGATCGCATTCTTCTACTTATTGCTGAAGCTCGTCTTCTGGTCGACGTTCTCGGTCGGCGTCGCGCCCATGCTGATCGGTATCTTCTTCATCGCTTCGATTCAGTTGGTATTTCTCGGCGTCATGGGCGAGTACGTCGGCGCGATCTACACCCAGGTGCAGAAGCGGCCCTATGCGGTGGAGCTCGAACGCATCAACTTCGAAAATGGGTTCGGCTCCCCAAAGACGGGCCCGGTCGAGTTACCGATTCAGACCATACTCATTCCGCCGCCGTCGGATCTGCCGGCCTCGGCGCGAGTCTAACCTGAGCGGATGCGCTCGTTGCCACACATCAATGGAGATGTCATGAAAGATCTGGTCAAGAAGCAGCTCTCGCAGTCGATCGCAACCATGCAGAAGGTGTTGGCGGACGAGGCGATCCACGACGCCGTCGTGCGGGCCGGCGAGATCACCGCGGCCGCGATGAAAGACGGCCGCAAACTGATGGTGTGCGGCAACGGCGGGTCGGCGGCCGATTCCCAGCATCTGGTTGCGGAGTTTGTCTCCCGGCTCACCGTCGATCGGCCGGCGCTGCGAGCGATCGCGCTGACGACAGATACCTCCATCCTGACGGCAATCGGCAATGACTACGACTACAACAACGTCTTCGAGCGGCAGGTGGAGGCGCTCGGGATCGAGGGCGATGTGCTGCTCGCGATCTCCACCTCCGGAAACTCGAGGAACTGCGTCAAGGCCCTCAAGCTGGCAAAACAAATGGGGATCCACACGGTCGCGTACACCGGCAACGACGGCGGCACGATGAAAGAGCACGCGGACATCAACGTGGTCATCCCGTCAAACACGACCATGAACATTCAGGAGTCTCATCTGGCGCTCGAGCACATCTACTGCATGGTGGTGGAACGCTTCTACTTCGGGACGGACTTTGGCTCAAAGCCGCAGCAGCTGGCCGAATAAGCGCTCTGACGGTGAGAGTGCAGCGCTTTTTATGCGGACGTAACACCGGCCTGCTCTCTCAGCCAACCGCAGCGCGTTCAGTTGGCTCCTACGTGGCAGAGGAACTTGTTATGGCTTATCAAAATGAATATGTAAAGACAGTGATTCAGGTTCTGCACGATGGCGAGCGCGGTTTCAGCGACATCGGCGAGCACCTCAAAGATCCTCAGCTCAAAAGCTACTTTATGCAGGAAGGTCAGACCCGTGGGAGCTTCGCCAGGGAGTTGGAAGCGGAGTACGGCACGACGACCGGTGAAGCGAATGACATTGGCGGCACGACAGCCGGAACAGTTCATCGTTATTGGACAGATCTCAAGGCAAACCTTGGCGGCGGTGATCACACGCTCATGGAAAGCTCCGAGCAAGGCGAGGACGCCGCAAAGAAGGCCTACGCGGAAGCATTGAAGGACGATTCGATCAGCGGCGCTCTACGCAGTATTCTGACCAGGCAGCAGACACACATTCAGGCTTCGCACGACAAGGTGAAGGCATTCCGCGATCAATACACCACCTAGTCTCCACTCAGACCATTGGGAATAAGAGGGCCGTGCTCCTGAGCACGGCCTTTCTATCTCCGAATGCGCGGAAGGTGAAAGAATGGCAGACGACCATGGCCAACAAGCCCCTCCCCGTAGACGATCTAGAAGCCGTCCTGCAGCAGACACGCACTCTGATGAGCGATTTGCGAGGCGCGCAACTCTTCCTCACTGGCGGCACAGGATTCTTCGGCCACTGGTTGCTTGAGACACTGCTCTTCGCCAATCGCGAGCTCGACTTGGGGCTCCGCGTGACGGCGTTGACTCGCGACGCCGATCGCTTCCGCCAGGGCTCGCCGCATATCGCGCAAGATAGAGCCGTATCGCTGCTCGAAGGTGACATCAAGACGTTTCGCTTCCCTGCCGAGCCCCACACCCACATTGTGCACGCGGCCACAGACTCCGGCGGACAGCAGGCTCTTCGTCCCGCCTACGATCTCGCCGAATCCATCGTGAGCGGCACCCGACGAACCCTTGAGCTCGCGTTGGCGAGCGGTGCGCAGCGATTTCTCTATACCTCTACTGGCGCGATCTATGGCCGCAGCTCGGCCACTGAGACTCACATACCGGAGACCAGCAGCGCCGCGCCTGATCCTTTGCTGCTGCAGTCCTCCTACGATGAGGCGAAGCGCATGAGTGAGCACCTATGCGTCGCGTATACGCACGGAACGCCTGTCGAGGCAGTCATCGCGCGGCCATTTGCCTTCGTCGGCCCACACCTCCCTCTCGACCAGCACTTCGCTATCGGCAACTTCGTCGGCGCGGCAATTGGGGGAACGCCGATCCGGATCAACGGCGATGGAACTCCGCTGCGCTCCTGGCTATACATGACGGATCTCGCGGTATGGATGTGGACGCTGCTGCTGCGCGGAGAGCGGAATCGTGCCTACAACATCGGTTCGGAGACGGCCTTCTCCATCGCGGATGCGGCACGTCTGACAGCCGAGACGCTGCGTCCGGGGCTGGCCGTCGAGATTGCCGGCACCGCGCGGGCAGACGCGCCGATGAACTCTTATGTGCCATCGACGGAACGGGCGCGAAGCGAGCTCGATCTGCGCCAGACCATCGACCTGCCGGAGGCGCTGCGACGAACGGCGCTGTGGAACGGATACACCGCAGAGGTCTTCGCGACGCCCAAAGTTACGCCAGCTTCGAACAGCTGAAGGCAGCCGTCACATAGGGGAAGGTTCCGATTGCTTCGCCAGCCAGCTCCGGCGTCCGCGCAATGAGTTCGCGAACCTTGCTTGCGACGATCTGCTGTTCCGCTCGCGGAAGCGCGGCAATAAAGCTGATGGAAAGCGTCCGATTGACGATCACCTGTTCCGGGAGGCCACTATGGTGGTTCACAAAGTGCCGTTCCCGAAGCGCACTGAATCCATCCGCAGGAAAGAGACTGCGCCACGCCTGTGTACCGTAACGTGGAGCCTCTCCCTCATACGGCTCCAGGATCTTTGTCAGAGCAGCCACCCACGCAACCGACTCGTCACGGACATTCCAGATAAGGCCAAGGTGGCCCCTCGGCTTCAGGACACGCCTGATCTCAGCCAGCACTTGCCCCGAAGCAAACCAGTGAAACGCCTGGGCACACACCACAGCGTCGACCGATGCGCTTTCCAACGGAAGAGCTTCTGCCGATCCGCGTCTCACCTCAACCTCCGGCTGCTTTGCGGCGAGTTGCGCAAGCATCTCAGGCACAGCATCGACGGCAAGGACGCGAGCACCGACAGCTAAGAGTCTCGCCGAAAACTTGCCCGTACCCGCGCCAAGATCCAGCACCATTGACTTGACGGAGATTCCAAGATCATTCGTGAGCCACTGCTCGATCGCGGGCGGATACTCGGGGCGTGCGGTCTGGTACGTTGCCGCACACGTTCCAAATCCCGAAGACACCAGATCATGAACCATCAAGCATGTGTCCTAGACGACCTTCAGGCCGGCCTTCGCCTGTTCAATGAAGTCGTGAATCGTCTTCACCGTGTAGTCCAGCATCTCGTGCGTAAGTCCCGGATAGACGCCGATCCAGAAGACATGGTTCATCACATAATCCGTGTTCGTGAGCTCACCCACCACCCGGTACTCCCATCCCTCATACGCCGGCTGCCGCAACAGGTTGCCGGCAAAGAGCAGGCGTGTGCCAATCTTGGCGCCATCCAGATGCCGTGTGAGCTGATCGCGCGTGAACGGAGCGCCTTCTTTGACGCCGAGCGTAAAGCCGAACCAGCTGGGATCCGCGTTCTCACCCGCGACAGGCAGCTGCAGGTATTGCTCGAGATCAGTGAGGCGTTCGCGGAGGTAAAGGAAGTTGGCCTTCCGCTTTTCAATAAACTCCGGCAGCTTGGCGATCTGCGAGACTCCCAACGCCGCCTGCATATCCGTCGCCTTCAGGTTATAGCCAACGTGCGAGTAGGTGTATTTGTGATCGTAGCCGCAAGGCAACGTGCCGAGCTGCCAATCAAAGCGTTTGCCGCAGGTGTTGTCCACTCCGGGCTCGCACCAGCAGTCCCGGCCCCAGTCACGGAAGCTGTCGATCAACACCTGGAGCGCTGGCTTATTCGTCAGCACCGCGCCGCCCTCACCCATCGTGATGTGATGCGCCGGGTAGAAGCTCACCGTAGCGATATCGCCCCACGTTCCTACCTTCTGGCCCTTGTACGTCGCGCCCAGCGCATCGCAGCAGTCCTCAACCAGCCATAGGTTGTACTTCTTGCAAAACTCGCTCACCGCGCCAAGATTAAAAACGTTGCCAAGCGTGTGCGCGATCATGATCGCTTTGGTCTTCTCGCTGCGCGCCTCTTCGAGCTTGGTGACATCGATCTCATACGTCGGCAAAATCACATCGACGAAGACCGGGACCAGCTTGTTCTGAAAGATCGGATTCACCGTCGTCGGAAAACCGGCCGCAACCGTGATCACCTCATCGCCAGGCTTCAACTGCCGGTCGCCGAGTTTCGGCGAGGTCAGCGCGCTCAGTGCCACCAGGTTGGCGCTCGATCCGGAGTTCACCAGAGAGGCGGAGCGCAGGCCGAAGAAACGCGCCAGCTTGCGTTCAAAGTCCTTCGCCCAGCGGCCCGTGGTAAACCAGCCGTCGAGCGCCGATTCAACCACCGCGCTGATGTCGTCGGCACGGATCACCTTCCCCGAGACCGGAACGGCGGAGACGCCCGGCTGAAAGCTTCGCTCGGGAAAGGCCTCGGCATGGTACTGCGCTGTTAGATCAAGGATCTGCTGCTTAAGCTGCTCTGCCCGCTCACTCATATCCCGTCAAGAATACACGGCGGGCCCCGCCCGCCGAGCAAGAGAGTTACCCCGTGATGTAGCAGCTTCGGGGCATCAACAGAGGCACACGCTGCGGGTATGATGAGAGGGGTTCGGCTCTGAACTTCTCTTTCTAGGATCAGGAATGAAAGCTGTCATTCTCGCTGGCGGATTAGGCACTCGAATCAGCGAAGAAACTGCATTAAGGCCCAAGCCCATGGTGGAGATCGGCGGCAGGCCGATCCTTTGGCACATCCTCAAGCTCTACTCGCAGCACGGCATCAACGACTTCATCATCTGCTGCGGGTACAAGGGCTACGTCATCAAGGAGTTCTTCGCAAACTACTTCCTGCACACGTCAGATGTCACCTTCGACATGACGACGAACCAGATGCAGGTGCACAACTCCATCGCCGAGCCCTGGCGTGTAACGCTGGTGGATACAGGCGACAGCACGGGCACCGGCGGTCGTCTCCGTCGTGTGGCGAAGTACCTGGACCCGAACGAATCTTTTTGCATGACCTATGGTGACGGTGTCGCCGACGTGAACATCGCGAAGTCGATCGAATTTCACAAAGCTCATGGCAAGCTGGTGACGCTCACCAGCGTCCAGCCGGTGGCACGCTTCGGCGCCCTCGGTCTCAAGGAGACCCAGATCTACTCGTTCCAGGAGAAGCCTACGGACGAAGGCGGATGGATCAACGGCGGCTTCTTCGTCCTCGAGCCCAAGGCGATCGAGGCCGTGACCGATGAAGCCCAGATGTTCGAACGCGAGCCCATCGAAACCCTGGTCGCACAGGGACAGGTGCATGCCTTCTTTCATCACGGCTTCTGGCAGGCCATGGATACACTGCGCGACAAACAGCATCTCGAAGAGCTATGGAGCAAGGGCAAGGCGCCTTGGAAGACCTGGTGATGGCAGAGACGACCCCAGCGGCAACTGTATCTTCAACGGGCCTGCCCGCAGCCGATCACTGGCGCGGTCGCAGGGTCTTTCTCACCGGCCACACCGGCTTCAAGGGTGGCTGGCTCGCACTCTGGCTGACACAGCTCGGCGCGGAGGTCCGTGGCTTCGCGCTCGATCCCGCAACAACGCCAAACCTGCTCACAGCAGCACGCCTCAGCTCCGTCATCGATGATGTGCGCGGCGACATCCGCGACGCCAAAGCACTCGAGAGCGCCATGCACAGCTTCCGGCCGGAGGTCGTCTTCCATCTCGCGGCACAGCCCCTGGTGCGCTACTCGTATGAGGATCCCATCGGCACCTACGAGACCAACGTGATCGGCACGGCCAGGGTGCTCGACGCCGTCCGTCGCTGCCCCTCCGTGCGCGCGGTGGTCTCCGTCACCACGGACAAATGCTACGAGAACAAGGAGTGGCTGTGGGGATATCGCGAGACCGACCCTCTTGGCGGCTACGACCCCTACTCCTCCTCAAAGGCCTGCGCCGAGATCGTCTCCGCCGCCTTTCGCCAGTCGTACTTTCATCCGGACAAGCTGAACCAGCCCGAAGGCCACACCACTGCGATCGCCACCGGCCGCGCCGGCAACGTCATTGGCGGGGGTGACTGGTCGCTCGATCGTCTGCTGCCCGATCTCATCCGCGGCTTTGAGACAGGTGAGCCCGTCCAGATTCGTCGGCCGCACTCCATTCGACCCTGGCAGCACGTGCTCGAACCCGTCTACGGCTATCTGCTGCTCGCCGAAAAGCTGCTGTCGAACGATGCCGCGCGGTATGCCACCGCCTTCAACTTCGGCCCGCTTGATGACGATGCGCAGCCCGTGCAATGGATCGTCGAACGCATGACGCAGTTCTGGGGCAGCAACGCAAGCTGGAGGCTCGATCCCGATCCTTCCGTGCACGAAGCCGGCTATCTCAAGCTGGACGCCTCACGAGCGCGGGCGGAGCTGGGATGGAAGCCCCGCCTGCGGCTTGAAACTGCCCTCGAGTGGCTTGTAACCTGGTATAAAGCCTCGATCGCCGGTGATGACATGCAGGCCTTGACCCTGAAGCAGATCGCCGACTATCAGACCCTCACGCACCTTCCATGAACGATCTGCCGAACACCGCCGAGGCGATCCATAACTCCAGAGTCGATTCGGACCTCCGGATTTTCGACGCGGCAAGCCCCGAAGATATCGACGCCGTCCGCACCCTGCTGCGGGAGTACACCGCCTATCTCGCCACCTTCATCCGTCCTGACCAGCTCTCCTTCGAGTACCGCCTCACCGAGCTGGAAAACCTGCCCGGCGACAGCACTCCCCCACGCGGTGCTCTCCTGCTCGGTCGTCTGCGCGGCGTGCCTGCCGGCTGCATCGCCTTCGGTCCACTCAAGCTGGATAGCGGGGCTGAGGCGGCCGAGCTGCGGCGCATGTGGGTCCGCCCGGAACTTCGCGGCCACGGCATCGGCCGGCAGCTGGTGTCGATAGCCATCGCGCGCGCACGCGCCGCCGGCCACTCCGAGCTCTACCTTGAAAACGATCCCGAAACGATGGCGGCGGCAGCCCATCTGTACAGCAGCTTCGGCTTCCGCAAGACGCCGCCGCAGCGGAACGACCATACGCTCGTCCACGCCACCTTCTTTCGTCTCGACCTTCGCGCCGCATCCGAAGTTCAACCCAGACTCAACGAAACGCAGCCGGCTCCCTGAGCAACTGCATCGTACGAGGAGGTCCACACGGTATGCCCAACGCCTACGGTCGGTCGATCGCTCTCCTCTCCTTATCGTTCTCCGCAGGCCTGTCTCTCCTGACTTCCGCAGCTTATGCACAGCAGGGTGCAAGCGAGCCCAATGCCCCACCACCCTCCAGCTTCTTCTCCCGACTAGGCGCCGCCTACCAGGCGGACTGGCATCCGGATCCGAACGCTCCGGTCGCCGTCGCTCCGGCTCGCCGCGGTCTCCCGTCTCCTCTCTCATCGCCTCCCTTCCCGGCTGCCGACTGGTCCTACGGTGGCTCGCCCGTGCTCGGCGAGCCGGACACCAACACCTATCCGCTCATGTCCGCCATCAATGGAGCAACGTCACGCACGAAGGTCTTCGGCTGGCTCGAGCCCTCCGTCAACGGCAGCACCTCGCGCGATTCCAACTCTCCCGAGCTGAACGACGTCTATTCAAACCGCGTCGAGCTGTCGCAGTTCGTCGTCTATGTCGAACGCCTGCCCGACACCGTCCAGCAGGACCACGTTGACTGGGGCTTCCATCTCACGTCCCTGTTCGGAACCGACTACCGCTTCACCACCGGCAAAGGCTACTTCTCACAGCAATACATCGACCACCAGAACCTCTACGGCTTCGATCCCTCACTCGAGTACCTCGATCTCTACCTGCCAAAGGTGGCCAGGGGCATGAACCTCCGGCTTGGCCGCTACATCTCCATCCCTGGCATCGAGGCGCAGCTCGCCCCGAACAACTACACCTTCTCCCATTCGCTCCTGTACGCGATCGATCCCTTCACCGACACCGGTCTGCTCGCAACCGTGAAACTCTCCGACCAGTGGCTCGTGCAGGGCGGCATCTCGGCCGGACACGACGTAGCCCCATGGTCCGCTGACGCGAAGCCCTCTGGCACGGTCTGCCTGGACTACACCGCAAAGTCCGTCGACGACAACTTCTATCTCTGCGCTAATGGCATCAACAGCGGCGTCTACGCCTACGACAACCTGCAGCAGTACGACGCCACCTGGTATCACCGCTTCTCGAAGTCCGTGCACATGGCCACCGAAGCCTGGTATATGTACATGCGCGATGTGCCCGCCAACGGTGGCCCGATCAAGCCGGAGGCGAACACCAACGGAGCCGCCTGTCTCCCCGGTCAACTGCGATGCACCGCGCCTGAGTATGCGGCAGTTAACTTCCTGCAGGATCAGCTCTCGCCGCGCGACTTCCTGAGCCTGCGTAACGATTTCCTGAACGACAAGAAGGGCCAGCGGACGGGCTACCAGACGCGCTACTCCGAGATGACTCTCTCCTGGACGCATTGGGTGAGATCGACCGTGCAGGTTCGCCCGGAGATCCGCTTCGATCACGCCTGGGACAGGCGCAGCTATGACAACGGCCGCGACCGCAATCAGCTCACGGTGGCAAGCGACGTCATCGTTCACTTTTAGAACACCGCGACGCAGCAAGCTGTTCGGATCATGGCTCGTGAAGCAGCTGTTTAACGTCCGCGCGTACAGATGCCTCGCGGATCGCCCCAACATAGACCTTGGCCGTCCGTCCGTGCCGATCAAAGAGCAGCGTCGTGGGAATAGCTGTAAGACCCGCCTCCATCTGCGACATGCCATCAGGGAATGCCATCGGATAGCTCACCCGGTAGGCGTTCTCAAACGCTCGGACGCGCGCCTCGCGGTCGCTCACCGTATCAAGCGAGATCCCCACCACGCGAAATCCCTGCGCGAAGAGCTCTTTATGGAGCCGCACCAATGCCGGCGTCTCCGAAACACACGGTCCGCACCATGTTGCCCACAGGTTCACCGCGACCACGTGCCCTCGCTCCTCGCTCAGCCGCCACTCCTGCCCGCGACGGTCGATCGGATCGATCAGAGCGACGGCGAGCTCCCGCGGACTGCCGCGTTGCGCGATCGGCGTCACTCCTCGATCTGCGCCGCACCGCCCCAGCAGCATGGTCGCCCAGGCAGCCAGAACCACTGCCAGAAGGGCGAGGGTCGATCGCGATCGGGTCGGCCGTGTCGAAGGCGCAGAGGGCAACATATTGGTCGGGTGGATCTGACGCGGTGGCCAAAGCAGCGGATCGGCGCTCCATCCGCATCTATCACCATGAACAAACATACATTCTAGCTTTCAGATAGGAAGAGACTGACGCATGGAACGAACACTTCTGCCCGGCAAGCCGTACCCGCTCGGAGCGACGCCATCCGCAAAGGGCACTAACTTCGCCCTGTACTCCGAAAACGCAACCGCCGTCTCCGTCTGCTTCTTCGATGAAGCAGGCAAGCAGACGGACTGCGTGGTCTTGCGGGAACGCACGGCATATGTCTGGCACGGTCTGATCCGCAACATCAAGCCTGGACAGCGCTACGGATATCGCGTGGACGGGCCATGGGAGCCGGAGCAGGGTGTGCGCTTCAACGCCGCCAAGCTGCTGGTTGATCCCTACGCCAAGGCGATCTGCGGCGACGTCGACTACAAGGCACCGATCTTCGCCTACGATGTCACGTCCGGCGACGATCTGAAGCGCGACGATAACGATTCAGCCGCAGGCGTTCCCAAGTCCATCGTGGTCGATAACAAGTTCGACTGGGAGAATGATTGCTCTCCAGAGACGCCGCTCGCCGACTCGATCATCTATGAAGTCAATGTGCGTGGCTACTCCATTGCAAATCCTGCCGTACCGGAGAAGATTCGTGGCACCTATGCCGGCCTCGCGTCCCCCGCCAGCATCGAGTATCTGAAAAAACTCGGCGTCACCGCCGTCGAGCTCCTCCCCGTACACCACTTCATCGACGAAGGTCATCTGATCGATCGCGGCCTGCGCGATTATTGGGGCTACAACACCCTCGGTTACTTCGCCCCCATGTCCCGTTACAGCTCCTGCGGCGATGATGGTTGCCAGGTACGCGAGTTCAAGGAGATGGTCAAAGCCCTGCACAAAGAAGGCATCGAGGTGATTCTCGATGTCGTCTACAACCACACCTGCGAAGGCAATGAGAAAGGTCCGTCCCTCTCCTGGAAAGGCGTCGATAACACCACCTACTATCGCCTGATGGAAGGTGATGGCCGGCACTACATGGACTACACCGGCACCGGCAACACCCTCAACATGATGAATCCGCAGGTTCTGAAGATGGTCATGGACTCGCTGCGATATTGGGTGCTCGAAATGCACATTGATGGCTTCCGCTTCGATCTCGCCTCAACGCTCGCCCGCGAACTCCACGACGTCTCCAAGCTGTCGAGCTTCTTTGACACGATCAATCAGGATCCAACGCTCGCTGATGTCAAGCTGATCGCCGAGCCATGGGACGTTGGCGAGGGCGGCTATCAGGTCGGCAACTTTCCCGTCGTCTGGGCGGAGTGGAACGGCAAGTACCGCGATACCGTACGTCGATTCTGGAAAGGCGACGAAGGCACGCTCTCCGATTTTGCCTACCGCCTCACCGGATCGTCGGATCTCTATCAATCGGACGGTCGCAAGCCGTATGCCTCCATCAACTTCATCACCGCGCACGATGGCTTCACGCTCTGTGATCTCGTCAGCTTCAACGAAAAGCACAACGAGGCGAACGGAGACGACAACAGCGACGGGGCAAACGATAACGACAGCTGGAACATGGGTGCGGAAGGACCGACCGATGATCCAGCCATCAACGAGATGCGCGAGCGGCAGACACGCAACTTCCTTACCACGCTCATCCTCTCGCAGGGCGTCCCCATGCTCTGCGGTGGAGACGAGGTCGCGCGCTCGCAGCGCGGCAACAACAACGGCTACTGCCAGGATGACGAGCTCACCTGGTACGACTGGAAGCTCGATGAGCCACGCAAACGGCTGATGGACTTCACAGCGAAACTAATCCAGATCCGCAAGCAACATCCGAATCTGCATCGGCGCAAATTCTTTCAGGATCGTACGATCAAAGGCTCGGTAGTCCGCGACATCGTCTGGTACAACACCGATGGCAACGAACTCAGCGACGAGCAGTGGGGCGCGAGCTGGAACCGTAGTCTCGGCGTCCTGCTGAACGGCACCACCCTGCAGGTCTCGGATGAGGAAGGCAAGCCGGTCACCGATGACAGCTTCCTCATTCTCGTCAACGCCTATCACGAGGGCGTCGAGTTCACACTGCCCGACCCACCGCACGGCAAACCCTGGATTCAGCTCTTAGACACCCAGCACATCGACGATCCTTTCAAGGAAGTCCCCTTCACCGACAAGGTCATCGCCGGCGGACGCTCCATGCGTGTCTTCCGCGATGGTCCCGGGCCCCAGGGACCCGACAACAAACCGGAGCAGTCCGCTTCATCCGCACCAGAAAAAGCAGCACCGGCGAAGGCTTCCTAGTCAGCACCTTGACGGGGACAGCGAGGGAACAGCGACACACTGCTGTTCCCTTGTTCACTTTCTCTTGACACAACCTCCATTCATTCGCCTGAGACCGAAAGCGTTTAGTCTCTCCAGAGACAATGACTCGCCTCCGTGCCTCCATCCTGCCCCGCCTTCTTCTCACCGTTGCTCTCTTGGCAGTGAGTCGGGCGACTCTGCGTGCGCAAACACCACTCGCGCAGAACGTCGTCCTGATCATGACCGACGGACTTCGATGGCAGGAGCTGATGCGCGGCGCGGACGCCTCCCTGCTCACACCAAATCACTTCTACGACGGCCGCAGTGTCGAAGCCCTCAAGAAGCAGTTCCTCGCTGCTACACCCGAGGAGCGCCGCCGCCGTCTGATGCCATTCGTCTGGAGCACGCTCGTGCCTCAGGGACAGCTCTTCGGCGATCGCGACGCCGGTTCGGACGTCTCCGTCACGAACGGCTTCAACTTCTCCTACCCCGGCTACTCCGAAACCCTGACCGGCCACGGTGACCCGCGCATCAACTCGAACGATGCCGGTCCTAACCCCAACCTGACCGTCCTCGAGTGGCTCAACCAGCAGCCCGGTCTCGAGAACAGCGTCGCCACCTTCGGAGCCTGGATCGTCATCAGGGACATCCTCAACGCCCCGCGCTGCCGCTGCGTCGTCAGCGCCGGCTACGATCCGTTCCGCATGACACCCATGACCGAACGCCTCGATCTCCTCAACCAGATGAAGGCCGACTCACCTCGTATCTGGGACGACGAAGTCTTCGATGCGCCGACCTTCTACACCGCGATGGAGTACATCAAAACAAAGCATCCGCGCGTCCTCTTCCTCTCTCTCGGTGAGACCGACGACTGGGCGCACGCCGGCAACTACGGCGAGTATCTGCTCTCCGCCCATCGCGTGGATCAGTACCTCGAACGTCTCTGGAGTACCTTGCAGAGCATGCCCGAGTACCGCGGCAACACCACGCTGATCTTCACCACCGACCACGGCCGCGGCTCGGAGGGCGAGAGCTGGACCACTCACGGCCAGAAGCTCCCGGAGTCGAAGAACATCTTCCTCGGCGCGATGGGCGCCGGCATTCCGCCCGCCGGTCTGCAGACCCACACGCCTGCGGTCACACAGAGCCAGATCGCCGCCACCATCGCACAGCTGCTGGGCCGGGACTGGAACGCAGCAGAACCTCACGCCGCAAAACCTCTGGTGTTCGCTCCACCAGCGAACACCAGACCCGCCAATTAGGCCGTCACCTAGGGCTTCTTCTCCGCGATCAGCTTCTCATAAAGCGCAATCGTCTGGTCAGCGATCGCGCCCCAGCTGAACATCGCCTCCACCCTCGCCCGGCCCGCGTCGCCGAATCGCTTGCAAAGCGCCGGGTCCCCCATCAACATGGAAAGCCGCGCTGCCAGGTCCTTTGCGAATCGCTCTCCGTCGACCGGAAAGCCTGTAACCGGATCAGGAGCAAATTGCACCAGGTATCCCGTCTCTCCCTCAACGACCACCTCGAGGATCCCGCCCGTCGCACTCGCAACCACTGGCGCGCGGCACGCCATCGCCTCCAGGTTAATGATGCCAAACGGCTCGTACACCGACGGACAGCAGAAGACCTGGCAGTGGCTGTAGAGCTCGATCGCCTCTTCCTTCGTCACCATCTTCTCGATCCACACAATGTCACCGCCCGCGGCACGTGCCGCCTCCACCTTCGCCCGCATCTCCGCCGCGATCTCCGGCGTATCTGGCGCCCCCGCGCACAGCACCACCTGCGTTCCCTTCGGCAGGTAAGGAATTGCGTCCACCAGGTGCGTCACCCCCTTCTGCCGCGTAATTCGCCCGACAAAGAGAATGTACGGACGGCTCCTATCCAAGCCGTACTTCTCGAGCGCCGCCGTGCTCTCCGCCTTCTGGTATTGCTGCAGATCGATGCCGTTGTAGATCACGTGGATTCGGGCCTCGTCGACGTCGGGATAGGCCTTCAGGATGTCCGCCTTGGTGCCCTGCGACACCGCAATCACCGCATCCGCATCTAGAATCGCCGTCCGCTCCATCCACGAGCTCATCGCATAGCCGGACCCCAGCTGCTCTGCCTTCCACGCCCGCAGCGGCTCTAGGCTGTGCGTCGTCAGGGCAAACGGAATGCCGTATAGCTTCTTCGCCAGAAAGCCCGCCATCGCCGCATACCAGGTGTGCGTATGCACCACGTTGATCCGCGAAAGCTCCTTCATCTGCAGCAGGTTTAGCGCCAGCGCATCCACCGCCGTCTTGAACTTCTCCGTCGTTCCCGCGGTGATCTCCTTCGGCGGCTCCTCGCCAAACACATGCAAGTTGCCCGCATCCCTGCGCTGATCGCCCCAGCAATGCACTTTCACCTCGATGCGCTTCGCCAGTTCGCGGCTCAGATACTCCACATGCACCCCGGCGCCGCCGTATACCGCCGGCGGGTACTCCCGCGTCATCAACCCCACTCGCATGCCTGTCCTCACCTGTCGCGGTCAGCTCGCCCGGCGACGTTCCAGATTCTAGTTACCGATGCCCGACAGGGCAAACGGCCAGCAAACCGATCCCTTTCGACCGTGCGTCATACACTGTAGGGGCGAAGTACGTTCGCGCTGCGAGAGGATCCTGATCATGCTCCACGCTTCCGAGTCTCAGCAGGTGCTCGATCGCCTTTCCGGAGAGATCGAGGATCTTCGCACCATCGCCCGTCTGCACGGTCTACCCACCGGCAGCCCGGATCGCATCGCCGTCCTTCCGCTCCGGCTCTCGCAGGACTCCCGGCTCCGTTCTGACCTCACCGAACTGGTGCGCTCACTGCAGATGCGCGACCCCGAGCTGGGCCTGTCGGAGCTCCTGTCGCTCGTTCTCGTTGCTGTTGGCGGCCCCGCGGCACTCACGCCGCACCGCGATCTGGCCGAAGCTGTCGATCTCACCGGCAGCTTTCTCGCCTCACTCGGTGGCTGGCCCGGCTCCGCCGTCGAACCCCTCATCGACATTGACAATCCGCCCGACCACGACCCGCGTCTGGACCTCGCCGCTGCGGCCTACACCGACACTCTTGAAGCAAAGTTGGCATCGCCGGACGAGCCGGAGCCGGAAGAGATCACCTTCACCCCGCCGCCCGTGGAGGACATCGAAGCGGAGCAGGTCGGCAACGGAAATGGCGCCGTCACCCTGGCCGAGATTACCCATGCTCTCGCGCGGCTCGAACGCGGCAATCTCGAGTTGCGCCTGCATCTCGACTCTATCGACCAGCGCATCTGCCGCATGGAGCCGCTGCTTGAAGCTGTCCCCCACACCGTCGAGCCGGACGGCCCTCCGTTGCCCGAACCCCCTCACCCGACCCGACCCTCGACGCGCTTTGAAGCCCCGGATCGGCACGTCGCTGCCGGCAACCTCATCCATCGTGGATCAACATCGCCGGATCTGCCGTCACCCGCGCCGGCTCGCGAGATCGATCCACAGGACGAGATCAAGGAAAAACGCCGCAGCTCCCTTACATCGAACTTTCTCGACCCGGCGAACACACCGGCGCCGCAACCGCTGCCCCGCACCGCTCCGCCCATGGCAGCCGCAAGCATTCCCGGCTCGGTCGCCGATCCGGTCTCTCACCCGCGCATGTCCATGCCCCGCCGTGACCGCTTCGCCGCCGCGCGCGAGCTGCCCAGCAACCCTGCCGACGCCGATCCCCTGTACGCCCCAACCGCCGAAGAGCTTGCCGCGGCCGCTCCGCAGCCCATCCCTCCCGCCGAACCCGCTCCGCTCCCTACGGTCTACGCCGACCTCGGAACCGATCAGCAGGTTCCATTTCACAACCAGCCGTCGGCCCCTCTTTCCGAGTCGTCGCCGGTCTTCGAGACCCCAAGAGTGCACGAGGAACAGCTTCAGCCCGCGGCACCCGCTCCCGAACGGTCCCCCGCGCCGAGTTCATCCGCCAATCTCCCCATCGCCGCTCCCCTCTTCGGCACCACTCGCGGCTCTCTCGCCTCCACACCCTTCGATCACGAGGAGGAACCCACACCCCGCAGGCGGATGCCTTGGATAGCAGGTCTAGCCGCCGCCGCGGTCATCGGCGCCGCCGGATTCCTCTACCTGAACGGGCTCCCCGCGCCAATCAATGAATGGGTCACGGGCAATCACACCGCGGTCGCGACCACCGACTCGCCCACCACCGCTGATCCCTCATCACCAGGTCCAAACACCGATACCTCCACGACCGTCAACGGCACCAAACCCGGCCCCGCGGCTGGTCGCGTCCTCGGCGCCCGCGAGAGCTTCACCCCCAGCGAAAGTGTCGAACGCACCACGCCTCCAACCTTCGTCCCCGGCGGCGTCATGGACGGCTATCTGGTCTCCGCACCACGCCCCAACTATCCGAGCCTGGCAAATCTCGTCGGCCTTCAGGGAAAGATCACCTTTGAAGCCATGGTCTCGAAGACCGGTGAGGTCGAGGCGCTCAAGGTCCTCGGCGGCCCGCAGGGCTTGCGAGACGTGGCAACCGATGCCGTCAAGCAGTGGCAATATCGCCCGTTTGAGGTCAAAGGCCGCCCTGTCGAGGTCCGCACCATCATCCGCGTGGACGTCGGCTCTCACGCCGGCGCCCCGGCCGATCAAGACCCGCTGCGCTAGATCTGCTCGCCGCCGCCTCGGGCCACCTGCCATTCAGCGACGAACCTCCCGCGGCTATGGCAAGATTACGTTTACCCGGCACACCGCCGTCCCTGGAGTCGTATGAGCCTCGTTGCCGGAGTTGATTTTGGAACCCTCAGTGTTCGCGTCACGCTGCTGGATAGCGCCTGCGGCCCATCTGGCGAAGTCCGCGGCCGCCTTGCCACCGCCATCGCCGAGTATCCGCTCAAGCGGTCCCGTCAGGACCCCGACCAGGCCACCCAGTCGCACGCCGACCAAATGTCCGCCCTCGCCCAGGCCACACGCAGCGTCGTCGCCCAGGCTGGAGTCGACGGCAGTTCCGTCGAGGCCATCGCACTCGACACCACCGGCTCGAGCGTCATCTTCGTCAACGCCGCCATGCAGCCGCTCGACGACTATTATCTCTGGTGCGATCACCGCGCCAAGCACGAAGCCGCCGAAATCACCGCGCTCGCCCACCAGCAGAACCTCGAGGCCATCGCGTGGTGCGGCGGCGTCTACTCGCACGAGTGGGGCTTCGCCAAACTGCTCCACTGGCTCCGTCACAACCCCGACAAACGGACCGCCTTTGCCTCAGCCTTCGAGCACTGCGACATGGTCGCTGCCACCCTCTGCGGCATCACCTCACCCGCCGCGGTGAAGCGGAGCGCCTGCGCCATGGGCCACAAATGGATGTGGAACCCCAAATGGGACGGCCTTCCCTCGCAGCAGTTCCTCTCCGCCCTCGATCCCCTGTTCGATGGCGTTCGCGAGAAGCTCGCGGGCGACTACCTCACCTCGAACCACATCGCCGGCCACCTCTCGCCCGAGTGGGCCGAGAAGCTCGGCCTCCGCGACGGCATCCCGATCCCCGTCGGCGCCTTCGATGCCCACTGGGACGCCATCGGCGTCGGCTGCCGCGTCGGCGATGTCGTTAACGTCGTCGGCACCTCCACCTGCATCATCGCCATGGAGGAGCACGCATCGCTCATCCCCGGCATGTGCGGCGTGGTCCCCGGTTCCGTGCATCCGGACTTCGTGGGTGTTGAGGCCGGCCTCTCCGCCACCGGCGATATCTTCGAAGCCATCGCCCGCCGCGCCGGCACAAAGGTCAAGGACCTCGCCACGAACCTCGGCAGTTACAAACCAGGACAGACCGGCCTGCTGCGTCTCTCCTGGGACAACGGCGATCGAACCGTCCTCGTCAATGCAAACCTCGGTGGCGTCACCCTCGGCTGGAACCTCCTTCACACCGCCGAAGACGAGCTCTTCGCCGCCATCGAAGGCACCGCCTTTCACACCCGCATCATCCTCGACCGTATGGCCTCAGGCGGCGTTCCCATCCTTCGCGTCATCAACGGCGGCGGCATCCCGCAGCAGAATGCCGTCCTCAATCAGGTCTACGCCAACGTGCTCAATAAGCCCGTCCTCGTGCCCGACGGCGTTCCCACGTCACTCGGTTCCGGCATCTTCGCCCACCTCGCCGCCGGCACCTTTCCCACCATCGAAGCCGCGCAGGAAGCCATGTGCCTCCCGCACCGAACCTTCCTTCCTGACCCCAACGCAGCCGCCACCTACGACCGCCTCTTCCGGCTCTACAGTGACGTCTACTTCTCGCTCGGCACCGCCGACGCCAAACCCCTCGCCCTGGGAGCCGTCCTGCCTGAGCTCAAGCGCATCGCCGCCGAAGCCTGAACCGAGTTCTTTGGTGTCTTTCTGAGCCAAGCGAAACGCTCCCCCAAGCGCTGCCACGACGAGCTCGTCCTCTTGCGCGCCGCGAAAGATCGCTTTGACAGCCGACCTCTCTTACTCCTCCCGCAGCACCTCAAGCGGCTTCTGCCCGAGCACACGATAGCTCGCAATCCATCCGGTCGCCACCGTCAGCAGCATCGTCGCCACCAGCACACCCACGTTCCACACCGGATGAAAGCTGTATGCCACCTCCATCTTGCGGAGCACCAGCTTCGCAATCCCATTCGCGAAGACAATCCCAACCACCGCCGCCACCAGCCCAAGCACGGCAAACTCAATCGAAAAGATCGCCGCGATCCGCCCGCGCGTTCCGCCCAGCGTCTTCAGCACCACCACTTCGCGCAGCCGCCGGTACCGCGTCCCCGCAATCGCACTCGCCAGAATCACAATCCCCGCAAAGATGGAAAACGCCGCCAGGAACTGCACGATATACGTGATCTGCACCACCACCTGCCGCACCGTCTCGAGTGCCGCGGCCACATTGATCACCGTCACCGTCGGGTACCCGCGATACAACGCCCGCACCAGCTCATCCACCCGGTCCGGCATCGAGTGCACGCCGCCATACCAGACCGTCGGCAGCCCGGCCAGCGCCGCGTGCGGCAGTACAAACTCCGCCCGCGAGGACACATGCTGCCCATCCGACTTCGTGATCGCCGCCACCGTCGCCGTAAACTGCGCATCTTGCGCCGCAAACACCACCTGCGATCCGATGTGCACCGCCAGCCGTCCCGCCGCACGCTCATCAATCGCCACCAGCGCCTGCTTATCCGCACCCGCGGCCTGAGCCGCCGTCCAGTAGCTACCCTTCTCTACCTTCGCACCCGGCAGCAGCGTATCCGACCACGTCAGCGAGATCGACTGCAGCATCCGCTTCGGAAAGTTCCGCAGCCGCAGCTGTGCCGCCGGCACCCCATCGATCGCCACAATCCGCGAGCTCACAATCGGCAGAAACTCCGCGGGCGCCGTCACTACCTTCTGCCCCGCAATCAGCCGGCGAACGCCATCGATCTCCTCCGGCGTAATGTCAATCAGAAACAGGTTCGGCAACTCCGGCGAGGCCGAGATATGCAGCTCCCGCACCACTGCCTGCTGCACCAGGTACACCGTTGTGATCTGCATCACGCCCAGCCCCAGCGCGGCCAGCAGCGCCGCCGAAGGATTGCCCGGCCGGTACAGATTCGCCAGCCCATGGCGCAGCACCGAGGGCAGGCTCAGCCGCGTCCGCGCCAGCACCCACCGCAAGCCCGCCAACAGCGCGGCCGAAACCGCCGTCAGCACCACCAGCACGCCAACCAACCCGAGAGCAAAATACCGTCCCACCTGCGCCGAGTCCGAGAGCACCGTGGCAATCAGCCCAATGCCGATCAGGATGATCAAAGCCGCGACCAGCTGCGCCGGCCGTCGCCACAGCCGCGCCAGCGACCCGCGCCAGCCGCCCTCCGTCTCACTCTCCATCGCACGCCGCAGGATCAGAATCGGCCGTACCTCGCGAATGTCCAGCAGCGGCGGCAGGGTAAACAGCAGCGTCGTCGCCACACCCGCCAGCAGCCCGGTGACCACCGTCGCCGCTTGAATGTGCAGCGCCACATCCAGGTGCACCAGCCGCGCGATCAGGTACGGAAACGCCAACTGTACCCCAACGCCCAGCGCCACACCGAGCAGTCCCCCGATGAAACCCAGCACTACGGTCTGCAGCAGGTAGATCCCCACGATCTGCCCTGACCGCGCCCCCAGCGACTTCATAATCGCAATCGTGTCCAGCCGCTCCGCCAGGTGCGCGCGCATCGCCATCGCCACGCCCACCGCGCCCAGCACCAGCGCCACCAGGCTCATCAGACTCAGCAGACTCGTCGAACGATCCAGTCCCTCCGTAAGCGCCGGATTCGTCTCTCTGTAGTCGATGACCTGCGCCTCCGGCAGCATGCCAACCAGCCTGTCCTTCATCGCCGCAACGGCCGCGTCACTTGCGGCATCCACCTGCGGCCTCGTCGCCAGCTTGAAGAGAAACCGCTGCCCCGCCCGCGATCCCTCCGCCAGCAGCCCTGAGCTCTCAAGACCCTGGCGCGAAATCAACACCCTCGGTCCTGACGCAAACGTTCCCGTCAGACGGTCCGGCTCATTCACAACAACGGCCGCAATGCGAAACACCTTGTCCCCGAGCTTCAGCCCGTCGCCTACCTGCAGGTGCAAGCGCAGCAACAGATCGCTCGCCACCACCACCGTATCGTCGTGCAGCACATCCGCCAGTCTGCCCACCGGCGCCAGCTCCACCCTGCCGTAAAACGGATACACCGCCGGTTCCACCGCCTTCAAACTCACCAGCAGCGGATCCATTGTCTTCGCGCTCGAGGCCATCGAGAGCATCTCGGTCACTGGTGTCATCCGGACGCCGTCCGCCGTCTGTAACTGCGCCAGGTTCTTTTGTTCCTCCGCCGTCGGCTGCTGCACCATCCGCGCCGAAAGATCCGCCGCCATGATCGTTCGCGCTCGCACCAGCAACGCCCCTCGGAACGAGGCCGAAAACCCGCGGACGCCCGTCAGCGCCGCGACACCGATCGCCACCGAGAGAATGACAAAGAAGAACTTCCCACGCGCCGCGCGCAGCTCCCGTGACGCCATCCGAAGTGCAGTTCCAAAGCTCAGCCCGGCCATCGCTCTCCTGTTCCTACGTTGCCAGATCGCGCTCTGTTGCACCCGCGCCGGATCGCAGCTCGAAGCGCCCGGATGGCTCATCAAGCGTCGCCTCGCCACGCTCATCCCGGATCACCGCGCCATCGCGTAGCGTGATCCGCCGATGCGCCAGCGCCGCCACCGCCGCGTCATGCGTCACCAGCACCAGCGTCGTTCCTTCCACTTGGTTCAAATCCACCAGCAGCTTCAGCACCTGCTGCCCGTTCACACTGTCCAGGTTTCCCGTTGGCTCATCCGCCAGCACAATGGGCGGCTGCAGCACAAACGCCCGCGCCAGCGCCACTCTCTGCTGCTCCCCACCCGAGAGCTGCACAGGATAATGATCGAGTCGCTCCTTCAACCCGACGGCCTCAAGCAACCCGCGCGCCCGCTCGAGACCCGTCCCGCGCGTACCTTTATCATCTGCATTCAACTCATATGGCAGCAGCACATTCTCAAGCGCCGTCAGCGTCGGAATCAACTGGTAGGACTGGAACACAAAACCCAGCGTGCGTCCCCGAATCTGCGCGAGCTTATCCTCTGGCAGATAGCTGATCGACGTACCATTCAACCGCACCTCGCCCGTCGTCGGCGAGTCAAGCCCGGCTAGGAGTCCCAGGAGCGTCGACTTGCCGCTGCCGCTCGATCCCATGATCGCGACAAACTCCCCCTTCGCCACCGTGAACTCGATCCCCTTCAGAATCTCCAGCTCGCGTGTCCCCGTCCGCAGGCTCTTCCGCAGCGCCAGCACCTCAATCATCGCGGCCGCGGTCCGTCCCCTTCGATCTGCCTCACTCACGCTCGCTCCTTCGCCCCACCGGCTCTCGCTCACTCACCGCTCCGACGCCAGGTTTGCTACCGTGGAGAGATGCGCAGACCGTGGCTCTCCTTGATTCTAGCGGCTTCCCTCCCTTGCCTCACCGCGTGCACCAAGCCCGCGAGCCCGCCAGACTCCACACCTGTCCCTGCTTCTTCCACACCATCAACGGACTCGGGCGCGGCCCAGGGCGGCCGTACCGATCAGGCCATGCCATCGCAGACCGCCAATCAGATGGCCTCACGCGAAGCCAACACCGCGGCCGTTCTTCCCGCCGCCTCCGACTCCGCCGCCGACGCTCCCGACACCTCCGTCGCCTCCGATCACCGGCCCAAGCTCGTCTGCTTCGGCGACTCCCTCACCGCCGGCTACGGCACCGAACCCGGCGAAAGCTACCCCGACGTCCTCCAGCGCAATCTGGACCACGCCGGTTACAAATACCGTGTCGTCAACGAAGGCATCAGCGGCAACACCACCAAAGACGGTCTCTCCCGCATCGGCCGCGTCCTCGACATGCACCCCGCACTCGTCGTCGTTGAGTTCGGCGGTAACGACGGTCTCCGCGGCCTCCCCGTAGCCGATACTCGCGCCAACCTTGATGCCATCCTCCATCGCCTGAAGGACAGCGGCACCGAGGTCGCCCTCGCCGGCATCACCCTTCCGCCCAGCTATGGCGGAGACTACGTGCGCGAGTTCAACAGCAACTACACCACACTCGCCGCCAAGTACAAGGTCCCCATGATCCCCTTCATCCTTGAAGGCGCCTACGGCGTCGCGGGCATGATGCAGGCCGACAACGTCCACGCCACAGCCCGCGGCAACGTCATCGTCGCCGCCACTATTGAGAAGCTCATCCAGCCTCTCCTCAAGAAGTAAGCGGAACGTGCGGTTGTCACGCTGACCGTTGCGGTACATCCTTACCCCAGCACCACCATCGGCTGCATCAGCGTTCCGGCGATCCGTCGTCCAATCGCAAACAGCTCCGCCGGCCCGGTAAACACCCGCACCAGCGGAGCCGCCGAGAACTCCGGAATGTTCACCTGCATGCCGTTCCGCAAACGCCCCGCCATCTGCTCGTCCACCGTCACCGCGGGCATCCTCTCCAGCAGCCGCCGCGGATGCACCAGCCGCCTCGCAATCGCCGCCCCATCCTCTCCCGCCAGCGACTTCAACTCCTCCGTCGTCACGCAGTGTTCAAGCCCAAAGTCCCCCGCATGCGTCCGTCGCAGCGCGGAAAGGTGCGCCCCGCATCCCGCCGCCTGTCCCAGCTCATGCGCCACCGAGCGCACATACCCGCCCGCTGACACCCGCATCGTAAAACTCGCCTCATCCCCGTCGAGCGCATGGAGCGCGAAGCCGTGAAGCACGATCCGCGCCGGCTTCACCGGCACCGCCGCTCCCGCGCGCGCCAGCTTATGCGCCGGTACCCCGCCAATCTTCTTCGCCGAATACACCGGCGGCAACTGCTCCATCACCCCACGGAAGTGCTCCGCCAGAGTCTGTAAGTGATCCAGTCCACACAGAAGCGGCTTGATCTCGCCGGCACGTTCCCCTTCCGCGTCATAGGTATCCGTCGCCCAGCCGAACCGGATCCGCCCCGTGTACTCCTTCTCCGCCTGCCCGAAAAACTGCGCCAACCGCGTATACCGCCCCAGCAGCAGTGGCAACACACCCGTCGCCATCGGGTCGAGCGTCCCCAGGTGCCCCACCGATCGCTCACCCGTCGCCCGCCGCACCAGCGACACCACATCGTGCGACGTCATCCCCGCAGGCTTGTCCAGTACCAGAAGTCCGTTCACTCGCCTGCCTGTCTTCCTCTATTCATCACTACGTCGTTGAGGCAGGCCGCCGCATCAGCGAGAGAAACTCGTTCCGCGTCTGCGTCTGCGTCCGAAACACACCCAGCATCGCGCTCGTCGTCGTCATCGAGCTCTGCTTCTCCACGCCCCGCATCATCATGCACAGGTGCTGCGCCTCCAGTATGACACCCACACCCTGCGGTTGAATCGTGTCGATCAGCGCCTCCGCCACCTGCCGCGTCAGCCGCTCCTGAACTTGTAACCGTCGAGCGAACATATCTACCAGCCGCGGTAGCTTGCTCAACCCGATCACCTTCCCGCTCGGCACATAGGCAATGTGGGCTTTGCCATAGAACGGCAGCAGATGGTGTTCGCACATGGAGTAGAACTCGATGTCCCGCACAATCACCATCTCGTCATAGTCCACATCGAACAATGCGCTTCCGATCACCTCGCCGACCGTCTGGCCGTAGCCGCGCGTCAAAAACGCCATCGACTCTTCCATTCGGTCCGGTGTGCGCAGCAAGCCATCCCGTGTCGGATCCTCATCCACCCGCCGCAAAATCTCACCATAGATCTCCCTGAGGCTTGCGTCCTTGAGCGTAGGCCCAGCCTCACCGGCACGATCCGCCAGACTCCGCGCCCGCGCATCCTCTCCGGCGATCCGCTCTGCCGAGATCGGCTCGGCATGAATCGGATCCGCCGTGATGCAGTCAATCCTGCCTGCTTCGCTCGGCTTCGTCCCGTTCATCGCGTCGTCCTTTGCCCGCTCCATCGCTTCGTCTCCTATCGTTCTCTCGCTGCCATCGCGGCACGCGCGCCCGCATCTGTCAGCACGTCGAAAGAGTTATTCGGCGTCTCCTCCACATGCACTCGTTCAAGCCTAGCCATCGGATATGCCCGAAAAATCCGCGCAAGCACCTCGGCAAAGTTCTCCGTCGTCGGCACCAGCTCGCGAAACTCCGGAAGCATATTCAGGTTCTTGTGATCAAACCGCTCCACCACCTCAGTCTGCGCAAATCGGTCCAGATCCGCCAGATTCGTAACCATTCCAGTCACAGAGTCAACCGCTCCGGCAACCGTCACCTCAATCGTGTAGTTGTGCCCATGCCCATGCGGATTATTGCACTTCCCATACACGCTCAGGTTTCGCTCCGCATCAAAATCATCCACGTGCAGCCGGTGCGATGCCGCGATCTGCCACCGTCGCGAAAGCCGCGCTACCGGCGTCCGCGCGCTCACGCCGTCTCCCCAAAGTAGTCCGCAAACAGATCCTCGCGCTCATACACCCGTACCCGGTGCAGTCGTGCCCGCGTCACCTTCCCATCCAGTCGCTCCCAGATCGAGATCGCAATATTCTCGGCCGTCGGCTGCCGCTCCCGGAACTCCGGCACCTCCAGGTTCAGGTGGCGATGGTCGTACACACTCACTACCTCACGCTCCAGCACCTCCTTCAGCTCTTTCAGGTCCACCACAAACCCCGTCACCGCATCCGGCTCTCCCGCGACCGTCACCTCCAGCACATAGTTATGTCCATGCCCGTTCCGGTTCGCACACTTCCCGAACACCTGCTCATTGCGCTCCGGTGACCACGCCTCCACCCAGTAAAAGTGCGCTGCGGAAAATTCGGCCCTTCGTGTCAGCAAAATCATCGTCTCTACAGCTTAAATGACATCGGCCCCTTCGAGGCTCAGTGCTTGTTCGGGTTGTACGTCCGTCCCTTCCACTCCACCTCGCGCCGCAGCCGCTGCTGCACCGTGCTGCGCAGCAGCAGAAACACAAAGAGCGGCACTCCCAGCGGCGAGATCATCGTGTCCACCGTCCCCGCATGCGCCCGAGCCACCCTCGTGTAAAACCGCAGCAGCGTCCGCGCCCATACCAGCCACAGCGCCGCCTCCTGCCACCAGATCAGCCCCGGCCACAGCAGCGCAATCAGCGGCAACCCCGCCAGCAGCACAACATCCAGCACCCGCCACAGCGCCAGGCTCACCGGAGACGGCATCAGCGACGCCAGGTTCTTCGTCCACCCCGCCACCATCTCGCCCGTCGTCGCATACATCCTCGCCGAGAGCGCCTCCGGCGCCGCCCGCAGTCGGATCGCCTTCCCCGCGCGCTTCACCGTCCGCGCCAGCGCCACATCCTCGACCACATCCATGCCCACCGCCCGGTGCCCACCCACATCGAAGTACGCTTCCCGCTCCACCAGCAGGAACTGCCCATTCGCCGCGGCCAGCGGGTTTCCCACATCGTTCACCTTCGCTGGCGGATACACACTCGCCAGCTCGGAAAAGATCAACGGCATGACTGACCGCTGCAGCAACCCGTGCACCACCTGCCGCGGCGAGTACGAGAGCATCGCCACCTCGTGCCGCTCCGCCTCCCGCAGCGACCGCGACACCGACCCCGCCTCATGCACCGTATCCGCATCCGTAAACAGCAGCCACGCCCCCCGCGCCGCCTGCGCCCCCGCCCAGCACGCCGCGCTCTTCCCCGTCATGCCTGGCCCGGTCTTTCCCGCCGACCACGCCGGAGCCTCCATCACCACCAGCCCCGTCGCACTCTCGGGCTCGCGCGCGACCTCCGCCGCAAATAGATCCTCCGCCAGCCGTCGCGTGCCATCGGTCGACCCATCATCGACCACCACGATCTCCCATTGCCTGCCCAGCGCGAATCCCGGCTCCGTCTGCCGCAGCAGCGACTCCAGACACCCCGGCAGATTCCGCTCCTCGTCCCGGGCCGGCACAATCACCGTCACCTCAAACTCCGCCGCCGGCCCACCATCCCGCTTCGGGGCCAGCGCCGCCTGCACACTCGGCCGCTCCCGTTCGTCCATCAACCCCAGCACCGGCTCGCCCCGTCGCACCATCGCCTCACCCTCACATCGCGGCGAGCACACCCGCCGCAACGCCACTCCGTATTATAGAAACCAGGAGATCGCGTGATTCTCACCCGCCGCACCCTGCTCTCAGCCGCCCTCGCGCTCACCCTGCTGCCCCTCGGCTGCGACCGTGGCGACCACCCGCAGTCCCTCGCCAAACCCGCCCCCCAGTTCACCATCTCCGACGGCAAACAGACCGTCGATCTCGCTCAGCTTCGCGGCAAAACCGTCGTCCTCAATCTCTGGGCCACCTGGTGCGCCCCCTGCATCGAGGAGCTGCCCAGCCTCCTCGAACTCCACAAGCAGATGCCTGACCTCGCCATCGTCGGCGTCGCCATGGATCAGTCCGACGACGTCTACCGTCGCTTCCTCACCGACCACCACGTCGCCATCACCACCGTCCGCGACGCCGACGGCCGCATCAACCAGCTCTACGGCACCGCCCAGATCCCCGAAACCTACATCATCGACCGCAACGGCCTGCTCCGCCGCAAGTTCGTCAACGCCCAGAACTGGACCAGCCCCGAGATCACCGGCTACCTCGCCCATCTGCAGTAAAACGCCCTGCTACCATCACCTCATGACTCAGCTCGACGTCCTCTACCGCTACGGCATCCAGCCCTCCGAGAGCTCCGTTCTCGCCATGGCCCGCGTCCGCGAGGTCTACGGCATCCGGCACCTCGAGCTCAACGAGCGCGACCGGACCGTTCGCATCGAGTACGACGCCAGCCGTCTCACCGAGCCCGTCATCCACCAGCTCCTCCGTCGCTCCGGGCTCGACATTACCGAGCGCGTCGCCCTTACCACCACGCCTCCGCCACCTGCAGCCCCTGCCGAAGCTCCGCCCGCCCCCAAGCCAGCCGCCTAGCCTGCTTCTTGGCTGTCATCCCTTTTGCCTCTGCGTTCCCACCCCGAGCCTCCCTTCGCCACTGGAGTCCGACCCGGCACTTGCCGTACACTCTTGTCAGCAACTGCACCCAACGCGCCCGTAGCTCAGCTGGATAGAGCATTTGGCTTCGAACCAAAGGGTCGGAGGTTCGAATCCTTCCGGGCGCACCATCTCCCCCTCTCGCGCGGTTGCCCTCACACCTTATCTCCGGTATTCTGTCTCTGTTGCAGCCATGCAATGTGCGCCCGTAGCTCAGTTGGATAGAGCAACTGGCTACGAACCAGTAGGTCGGAGGTTCGACTCCTTCCGGGCGCACCATCTTCCCTCATCTCACACACAAACCAGGTCGCCGCAGCGCATCGTCGCGCCTCCGCTGCATTGACGACCACTTTGGTCCGCATTAGACTTGCCCATGTAGGCGACCCCAGCCAGACCTCCGCTGATCTCTCGTGGACTCCGGCTGATCGCCCTCCAAGGCAGGTGACCGCAGCATGTTTCAGGCACTCATCATCACCCTCCGCGAGGGCGTCGAAGCCTCCCTCATCGTCGGCATCATCTTCGCCTATCTCTCAAAGATCGGCCGGCATGAGCTCAAACGAACCGTCTTCTGGGGCCTCGGCTCCGCCCTCGTCGCCAGCGTCGCCGCCGCCATCCTCGTCGCCCGCCTCAACCTCAACTCCGACATCATCGAAGGCTGGGTCATGCTCACCGCGGCCGTCTTCGTCGTCAGCATGATCTGGTTCATGCATAAGACCGCCCGCTCCATGAAGGGCGAGATCGAATCCAAGATCGCCCGCTACGCCGACTCCCCCTCCGCCAGGCTCGGCCTCTTCTTCTTCGTCTTCCTGCTCGTCCTCCGCGAAGGCGTCGAAACTGTCCTCATCCTCTCCGCTGTCACCCTCAACTCCACCGAGATCCTCTCCTTCACCGGCACCGTCCTCGGCCTCGCCCTGTCGGTCGTCTTTGGCGTCATGTTCATCCGCGGCAGCGTCCGCATCAACCTGCAGCGTTTCTTCCGCGTCACCACCGTCATCCTCTACTTCGTCACCTTCCAGCTCGTCATCTCCGGCCTGCACGAGCTCTCTGAGAACGGCGTTCTCCCCTCCTCCACCGCCGAGATGCGCCTCATCGGCCCCATCGTCCGTAACGACCTCTTCTTCTTCGTCACCATGCTCGCCCTCATCGGCCTCATGGTCCTGCTGGAGAGCCGCAGCCGATCTGCGCCAAGAATCGCTGCAACGGCCAGTCCCGCAGACCGTCGCAAAGCCGAGTGGGGCCATCGCCGCGAGCGCCTCTGGATGTCTGCCGTCGTCGGCGTCTCCTTCCTTTTCATCTTTCTTTCCACCGCCGAGTTCATCTACGCCAAGAGCTCCACCGCCCTCTCCCCCACTACGTCTGTCACCCTCGTTGGCAACCAGGTCACCCTTCCCACCGCCGACATCAACGACGACCAGCTCCATCGCTTTGGCGTCTTCGTCAACGACGCGCAGGGCAAGCCCGCCCAGGTCCGCTTCCTCCTCTACAAGAAGCCCGACGGCAACATCATCTCCGTCGCCGACGCCTGCCACATCTGCGGCCCGGTCGGCTTCTACATCGGCTCCCAGGGCATCACCTGCAAGATGTGCGCCTCACCCCTCGTCCCCCAATCCATGGGCCAGGAAGGCGGCTGCAACCCCATCCCGCTCCACTCCTCCCGCACCGGCTCCCAGATCACCATCGCCGCCGCCGACCTCCAGGCTCTAGTCCCCGTCTTCGAGCGCTAAGATGAGCCCTTGGCATCCCTCCGCCACGCCGAAGGCTGGGTGCCCCATGCATGACAGTCCCATCGTCATGCGTGGGTTCATCGACTGCCAGGTCGACCACTCCGCATCACCGCCGTTCGCTCGACTGCACTCCAGTAAGGAGAACTCCTCTCTCAAAAGGCCACGCCAGCCGGGTGCCCCATATCTCGCCTCTGAGACCTGGGTTCTCCACACGCCTCAGAATCGACCGGAGGCCGCCTAAATGTTCTCCCGCCTTCTGCTCGAGTCCTTCCGCCGACAACGCCGCCGTAAGTTCCTCGCCGGCACGGCCATTCTCCTCGGGACGACAGCCGTCACGGCAATGCTCGCCCTCGCCACCACCATCGGCGACCGCATTCACCGCGAGCTCGCCGTCTACGGCGCCAACCTCATCATCACCCCGCAGGCCGACGCCCTCGCCGTCAAGATCGGCGGCGTCGACCTCAAACCCGCCACCGGCAACGCCTTCCTCCACGAGTCCGACCTCCAAAAACTCCGAGGCATCTTCTGGGCCAACAACATCACCGGCGTCAGCCCAGAGCTTCCCCTCACTCTCAGCATCAGCGCAGGTGCCGAATCCGCCACCCCGAAGATGGATGCCCCATCCATGGGGCAGTCCCATCGCGACATGGGTGAGTCATCGTTTGCGGCAGCAAACGACCGCACGCCCGAACCCGCCATCCAGGCACGAGGGCTCTGGTTCGCTCATGATCTCAACGGCCTGAAGACAGGCGTCACCGCACTCCACCCTTCGTGGACGCTGCACGGCCATTGGCCCCGCACCCCGGATGAGGTTGTCGCCGGGACCTCCCTGGCCGAAGCTCGTCACCTCTCGATCGGCGATTCGGTCAGGCTTCAACCTTCACCCGCGACCCAAACAACTTCCACTGACTCCAAGCTCTACAAGATCAGCGGGATCGTCAGCACTGCGGACCGTACCGACTCCCAGCTCCTGCTTCCGCTCGAAGGCGCGCAAGCTCTGGCGCACCTCCCCAACGCCGTCTCCCGCGTCGAAGTCTCCGCCCGCACCCGCCCCGAAGACGCCTTCGCCCGCCGCGACCCCGACACCCTCTCCCCTAAGCAGCGCGATCTCTGGTACTGCCGCCCCTACGCCAACTCCATCGCCTACCAGATCCGCGAAGCCATCCCCGGCGCCAACGCCACCCAGCTCCGCCAGGTCGAGCAGAGCGAAGGCAACATCCTCAGCCGCATCTCCGGCCTGCTCTGGCTCATCTCCGCCGCCGCCCTCATCAGTGCCGGCTTCGCCGTCTCCGCCGCCATGGCCACCGCCATCCTCGAGCGCCGCGGGGAGATCGGCCTCATGCGCTCCCTCGGCGCCAGCCGCGGCTCCATCGCCCTTCTCTTCTACGTCGAGAGCGCCATCCTCGCCCTCCTCGCCGGCACCGGCGGCTATCTGCTTGGCAGCCTCCTCTCCGCCTGGCTCGGCGCCCGCATCTTCTCCTCCGGCCCCGCCGCCGCCCTAGCCAGCCCGCACGCGCTCACCGCCATCCTCAACCCCGTCCTCCTCCCCATCGTGCTCGCCCTTGCACTCGCCGTGGCCCTCGCCGGCAGCTCCCCCTCCATCCGCACCGCCCTCCGCCTGGACCCCTCCCACGTCCTCCGAGCCGACACATGATCCCCACCCCCCTCTGTCTTCCTGAGCAAAGCGAAGGACCCGCGTCTCCACCACTCCCCCAACCCTCTGTCATCCTGAGCGCAGCGAAGGACCCGCTTCTCTACTACAGCCACCACAACCGGGTGCCCCAGGTCTCGCCTCTGAGGCCCGGGTTCCCAACAGCCCAGGCAGCCCAAGTTCCACCTCCGCACACCGAACCCGCCAGGCCGAAGGCCGGGTGCCCCATGCATGACAGCGCTCCCGTCTTGCGTGGGTCCATCGACCGTAGGTCGATCCCCTCCGGAATGGAGCCCCCACTCCGATGACCACGAAACTCTCTCTCCCGCGCCTCCTCCTCCGCTCCCTCGCCCACCGCCGCGCTCGCGGCCTCTCCGCTCTCATCGCCCTCACCGTCTCCGCCGCCGTCACCACCACCCTCCTCACCCTCTACGCCGATCTCGACCGCAAGCTCCACCATGAGTTCCGCGGCTTCGGCGCCAACCTCATCCTCACCCCCGCGACCGGCAGCATCTCGCTCCCGCCCGACACCCTCAACAAAGCCCGCACCATCCTCGGCCCTGAGATCGCCGCCTCCGAGCTCGCCTTCGCCGTCGCCAGCACCGACCGCAACACCCCCGTCGTCGTCGTCGGCGCAGACTTTCCCTCCCTCCAGCAGCTCGACAGCTGGTGGAAGCTCGACCGCTGGCCTACCGGCCCCACCGACGCCCTCCTCGGCAGCAAGGCCGCCCAATTCATCGCCGACGAGCACACCGTCACCCTCCGCTACAACGGCCAGCCCCTCACCCTGCACGGTGTCGGCCGCCTCTCCACCGGCGGCGACGAAGACAGCCGCATCTACCTCCCCATGCCCGCCTTCCGCGCCTGGACTGGCGTCTCCCCCAGCCTCATCGAGCTCCAGATCCCCGGCGGCAACAACGTCGTCAACGCCGCCCTCACGCATCTCCGTGCCGCTCTCCCTACCGTCCACGTCGATCCCGTCCGCCAGCTCGTAGAGGGCGAGTCCCGCATCGTCGACCGCACGCACGCCCTCATGCTCGGCGCCGTCCTCCTCATCGCCCTCACCGTCGCTGTTAGCGTTCTCGCCACGCTCTCCGCCAGCGTGCTGGAGCGGCGCCGCGACTTCGCCCTCATGAAGGCTCTCGGCAGCTCCCAACGCACCCTCAACAGCCTCTTCCTGCTCGAAGCCCTTACCCTCGCTGCCGTAGCCGTCCTCACCGGCTGGGTGCTCGGCTCCGCCATCGCCTGGATCATCAGCGAGCTCAACTTCGGCACCAGCGCCCCGCCTCTGCTTTCAACTCTCTTTCCCGTGGCTCTGCTCAACCTGCTGATCGCAGCAATCGCCGCAACCGCGCCACTCCACTCCCTGCGTCGCCTTCAGCCTGCGTCGCTTTTACGAGGTGAATAGCATGTCGTCCTCGAACTCGGCGGCCAGCCAACGCCGCGACCAGACCCGCGCCGAGTGCGCCGTCATCTCGCTCGCCGGCGTCACCCGCGAGTACACCGGTCGCACCGGCACCGTGCACGCCCTGGAAACCGCCACCTTCTCCATTGTCGCCGGCGAGTGGGTCGCCATCACCGGCCCCTCCGGCTCCGGCAAGAGCACCCTGGTCAACCTCCTCGGCTGCCTAGACCGCCCCACCCAGGGCGAGCTCCGCATCGACGGCGTCGACACCCGCAGCATGTCCGCCACCGCCCTCGACCGCTTCCGCTCCGAGAAGATCGGCTTCATCTTCCAGCAGTTCCACCTGATCCCCTACCTCACCGCACTCGAGAACGTCATGCTCGCGCAGTACTTCCACTCCATGACCGACGTTACCGAAGCTCGCGCCGCGCTCACCCGCGTCGGCCTCGGCCCCCGCGCCGAGCATCTCCCCAGCGAGCTCTCCGGCGGCGAGCAGCAGCGCGTCTGCATCGCCCGCGCCCTCATCAATAACCCACCCATCCTGCTCGCCGACGAACCCACCGGCAACCTCGACGAAGCCAACCAGAAGATCGTCGCCGGCCTCCTCACCGATCTCCACGCCCAGGGACACACCATCGTCATGGTCACCCACGACCCAGAGATGGCCTCCCTCGCCAGCCGCCGCATCGCCCTCAACCACGGCCGCGTCTTCTGCCATCCCGCGGCGCCCGTCGTCACCCTCCGCCGATAGTGCCTGCCGCTCGCCTCATTTAGCCTACCGTTCGCCCCACTTCAGCTTCGATCGCAGCACATTGAACAATCCATTCGGCTCATGCCGCAGCAGCCGCACCGTGTGCTCCGATCGCGTGCAGCTGATCAGGTCATCCACCTGCACCGACACACCCTCCTGCCCGTCCACCGTCAGGTACGTCTCATTCGGCACACCGACCACGTGGATACACACCTTCGAGCTCGACGGCACCACAATCGGCCGCAGCGTCAGCAGGTGCGGACAGATCGGCGTCACAATCGTCGCCGGTACCGACGGCATCACGATCGGCCCATTCGCCGCCAGGTTGTACGCCGTCGATCCCGTCGCCGTCGACACAATAATCCCATCCGCCCGGAACGTCGCCACCCTCTGCGAATCGATATCGACCGAAAAGTCCGCCATCCGCGCGATCGTTCCCTTCGCGACCACCACGTCGTTCAGCGCCGTCCACGTCTGCAGCAGCTCCCCGCCCCGCCGCAGCTCCGCCTGCATCATCTCGCGCGAGTCAATCACCGCGCAGTTCAGGCACCACGCATCGAGCGTCTGGTACAGGTCCGAAAGCGGCACCTCGGTCAGAAATCCCAACGAGCCCAGGTTCACCGAAAGGATCGGCGTCTTCGTCGTCGCAAACGCTCGCGCCGCCGAGATCAGCGTGCCATCGCCGCCAAGCACGATCACCAGGTTCGGACTTCGCTGCGGCAGAGTCTCGCGCGGCGTGCCAATCTGGCCCGGAACATACGCGGCACTCGGTTCATCCAGCACCGCATCGTAGCGGTGATCCCGAAGCCAGTCGATCAGCTCAGGAAGAATCGTTGCCAGCTCTGGCTTCTGCGGCTTGGAGATAATCGCGGCAAGCATCAAGCTCTAGTGTAGCTGTGATGTCGCCACAGTCTCCGGCCGGAACCACGCATGCAGCAGATACTCATAATTCCCCTCCATGCCACGGATCGGCGAGTCGATCACCTCAAGCCCCGTTCCGCCCAGCGTCTCCAGCGTCGTCGCCACCTTCTCGATCGCCATCTGCCGTGCCGCCTCGTCGCGCACAATCCCGCCCTTCCCCACATGCTCGCGCCCGGCTTCGAACTGCGGCTTCACCAGCACCACCGCCTCTCCCGTCCACGCCGCATCCCCGCGTCCAAGCGCCGCCACCACCGGCGGCAGCACCAGCGAGGCGCCTATGAACGAGACGTCCATCGCAAAGAAGCTCGGCGTCTCCCTCTCCGGATCGAGCAGGCTCTCCGGTGCCAGCAGTCGCGCGTTCGTCCGCTCACGAAGCCGCACCCGCCCATCCTGCCGCAGGCGTTCCGCGATCTGTCCATAGCCGGTATCGACCGCCAGCACACTCACTGCGCCATGCTGCAGCATGCAGTCCGTAAACCCGCCCGTCGAGGTCCCAATATCAACGCACGCCCGCCCCGTGAGATCAATCTTCCAATAAGCCAGCGCGCGCTCCAGCTTCAGCCCGCCCCGGCTCACATAGCGCAGATCCTCCCCAAGCACCCGCAGCACCGCTTCTGCTTTCATCGCCGCGCCCGGCTTGTCGACCCGCTGCTCATCAACCAGCACCCGGCCCGCAAGGATCAGCGCCTGCGCCCGCTCCCGCGAAGCGACCATCCCGCGGTCCACCATCAATCTGTCCAGGCGCAAGCGATCCGTCATCGTGTCCTTTCCCCGTTGGTCCCTCGCCGTGAGCAGCAGCCGCAGATTTCAAATATGAGCGTCTGCTAATTTCAGATACAGTGGTGTGGTTCAAGACAGTCGCTACACCTTGGTAACTTTTGGAGCTTTTAGCGATCTAGTGGGAACATCCTTCCAATCTGCTTTGATTTTAGGTGCGTTCGTATGTTGAGAGAGACGGGACGAGAAGACAGTCCACCGCCGATACCGCCTGATGATGTCACCCTGCTGCGAATGGTGCAGCGCGGCGACGAATCAGCCATGGGTTTGCTGTACGACCGTTATGGCAAGGTCGTGTATTCCGTCGCTCTTCGGGTTCTTCGGGATCCGGCTTCGGCTGAAGATGTTCTGCAGGAGATCTTCCTGCAGATCTGGCGAAATCCAGATGGCTTCATCGCCGCTCGAGGCACCCTGGGAGGCTGGCTTGCCGTAGTCTCCCGCAATCGATCGATCGATGCCCTGCGGCGCAAAAAGCCGTCAGAGCAGGTCGATGACATGCAGCTTCCCTCAGGCTACGACCTTGGGGAAGAGGCGGTTCGCAACGGAATGATGGAGAAGGCTCGGGTCATCATCGGCAAGCTGCCGACCGAGCAACGCAAGACGCTGGAGATGGCCTTCTTTGACGGCCTCACCCACTCCGAGATCGCCGAAATGACCGGCGACCCACTCGGCACAGTCAAGACACGAATCCGCAGCGCGCTGCTGACGCTGAGAAAGGGGCTGCAGGCATGAACTCGAACCGTCATATTGATCCAGAAGATCTCGCCTTATTCGCTCTGCAGTTCCTCACTCCAGACCAGAACCAGCAGGTGCGCGATCACCTCGAGGGGTGCTCTCTCTGCCACGGCGAACTCGCGCAGATTCAGGGCGATCTCGCCGTCGTCGCCAGCACCGCGGAGGTGCACTCGCCGCCCGCGCTGGCGCGCGAGCGACTGCTCCAGCAGGTAGCCCGCGAGCCAAAGCAAAGGCCGGCAGCCAGCCTCCGCGCTGCGGAGAACACCGGCTACACCGCACCGAGCTACAACTCCTCCCACATGAACGAGGCTCCGCGTCCGCGCTCCGCATCCGCGCCCTCCTTCGGTGCCGTCACAAGCATCGACGAGGCCGCCCCCACCCGGCGCAATCCTGTCCGGCGAGTCCTTCCGTGGGCTGGCTGGGCCGTCGCCGCCGGTCTCGGGCTCATGGTCGCGCAAAGCGCCCACCAGCGCGACAGCCTGCGCGATGAGGTGCAATCGGTCAATCACCAGATCGCCCTTGTCACCGCGCAGAGCAACGAAGCACGCCGTCTGATGGAGACCATCAACGATCCATCGGCGCAGCGCGTCACCTTGACGCTCTCGAAGCAGGCGCCGGTCCCACAGGGCAAGGCCACCTACGTTCCAGCCAAGGGTGCCCTCGTCTTCGTCGCCAACAACATGGAGCCACTCGAACCCGCCAAGGTCTATGAGCTCTGGATCATTCCAGCAGGCGGCAGTGCACCGATCGCGGCAGGCACCTTCCATCCGGACGCCGGCGGCAACGCCAGCATCCTGATGCCAAAGCTTCCGCAAGGCGTCACCGCCAAGGCCTTCGGCATTACCGTCGAAAATGAAGGCGGCGCCGCGACCCCCACCATGCCGATCATCATGGCCGGAGCCGCGGGTCTCTAAGCCAAATCGCCACCCCATACAGAAACGGCCGGATCATCACTGATCCGGCCGTTCCACGTTGCTCGACCTGTTCTCTAGCTGCGTGAAGGCTACTGGGCCGTCACCCGCACCTGCACGCCCAGGCCCTGCAGATCGATATACGCCTGCACCTGATTCACATCCGTTCGCAGAATTGTCATCAGACTCGTATCTCCTGCCGTGATGTACACCTTGCCGGTCGGCGTCCCCGCCGTGCCCACCAGAAAGTTCGGGTGCCCCGCCACAGGAATCGTTGCCTCAACTGCGTTGGTTTCGAGATTGATCACCGTCACGGTGCCGCATCCGTTCACCGGATCGATGGCAGCCTTGAGTTGCAGTACTGACGCCGGGCAGTTCACAGTGTCCCCTGCGTTTGCCACGTACGCCCGCGTCCCATCCGAAAGCACCGAAACCACAAGCGGGTTCAGGCCAACTGGAATCGTCGCCAGCACCTGCCCAAAGTTCGCCGCATCCACCGGGTTCGCCGGATCGCAGGTCGGGTTCGTTGGCAGCGCCACCGCACTGCAGAGCGGTGTGTTGATGATGGTCATCGATCCGGGCGTCGTCGCTGTGCCGTTATTCAGCACGGCCACCTCGTTCCGCGACGGGATCAGGTCGCCCCACAGCGGAGCCGCCCCCACCGGAATCGTCGGCGTCGTCACGTCGAGCGCGTTCGTCTGCGAGTTGATCACGCTCACCGTGTTGCTCCCGCGGTTCATGATGAACACCCGCCGTGTGTCCGCCGTCATTACCCCATAGACCGGATTAATGCCCACATTGATCGTGTTCGAGATCGTCGGCAGACCGGTCGAGAGGTTCTCAATTGCGGCCACTGTGCTCGGTGTCACGCCGTCTCCCTGGCTGATCGCATACACCCGCGCCGCCCCGGCAACTCCCGCGATGTAGATCGGGTTCGCCGTCACCGGAAGCTCCTGCCGCAGTGCCGGCCCGGACGCGCCGCCCGTCGTGCTGAAGGTCGCCGTCGAGAGCTGCGCCACCAGGCTTCGACCCGGCTCTGTAATGTACACATTCGAGCTCGGCGTGAAGATGCTGTTCGGCAACGGGCTGCTCGGCAGCAGCGAGGACGACAACACATCGTTCGAGAGCAGGGTCGAGGGCGAAAGACTAAAGCTGTTGATCGTCCCGTCGCCGTTCAGCGTGTACCCCGTGCCCGCGCTCGTTGTCGTCGTCGACGCCGGCGTCACCGCCGTTGCATCGAGTGCCAGGTAGTACGGCGCATTCCCGATCGCCGTCGTGTTCAGAATGCTGTCGCCCGAAAAATCAACAAAGGTCACCAGTCCGGGACCCGTCTTCGTCGGGTTCGAGATCGCCACCGCATACTTGGTCGGCTGCCCCGCCGGTCCCACAGGATTGATCGCCGCCACCACCGGCCGGTAGGTATTTCCGCAGCCAAGACCCGCCAGCAGAACAACTGATCCGGCAACAGCGCTCACAGCAGCGGGTAGGGAGGCAAGATGTCGACGCTGACCGGACACGCTGCGCCGGTACTTCTCTGCTGCTTGAATGACTAGTGACAAACCTGCTCCCACGTTCTCGCTTCAGTTGACTATGCTTCACCTGAGATTGTAAATCAGCAGCGCGAGGCCAATCCCCTGACAGCAGAACACCATCCCATCGCCGCGACCGCAACCGAACCGCACAAACTCCCAACGTGGACCAAAGCCATTCCCCTCGCTCGCGATCGCCGCCAGAGCCAGGCACTCACCGCCGTTGTCACTGTGGCTCTCCTCGTCGCAGTGCTGCACCTCGCCCTCGCGGGCTGGCAATCCCACACGCTCACCCCCTGGCCGCTCGCCATCAGCCTGCTCTTCGCCCTCACCGTGTGGCGCCTGCGATCCGCCACCGCGCCCGCCGCCACCATCGGCGCCGCCATCTGCCTTCTGATCGCCACACCCGCCGTCCCTCACACATCCTCCGCCGTCATCTCGCCGGCACTCTGGCCTCTGATCCTGCTCTTCCTGCTGACCTTCGCCGCCACCCGCTTCAAGCGCCGTGTCAAACAATCCAGCGGCCTCGCCGAACCGCGCCACGGCCGCCGCGCCTCCCAGATCGTCGCCAACCTCGGTGTCGCCGGCCTCTGCGCCGCCATCGGCTTCTATCCCGGCCTCCTCGCCGCCCTCGCCGAGGCCACCGCCGACACCGTCTCCTCCGAAGTCGGCCAGGCCCTCGGTGGCCCCACCCGTCTCCTCACCACCCTCCGTCCCGTCTCTCCCGGCACCGACGGCGGCATCAGCCTGCGCGGCACCACCGCCGGCATCCTCGCCGCAACCCTCATCGTCCTCACCGGAGCGCCCGCCCTGCCCTCCTGGCGCATCGCCGCCGCCATCCTCGCCTCAGGCGTCGCCGGCCTGCTCTTTGACAGTCTCCTCGGAGCCACCGTCGAGCGCCGCGGCCTCCTCGGCAACGACCTCGTCAACGCCTCCTCCAGCCTCGCCTCCGTCCTGCTCGTCTGGAGCCTTCTCCGGCTCTAGCCGCCCTCAATCGTCCGCGCCATGCCCTTCAACAATCCGGTACACGTTGCCTCCATGCAGCCCGAGCCGGAACGACGTATAGCTCGCAATCTCGTGCAGATAGCGCAGCATCATCTCGTACTGGCTAATGTGCCCCACCGGCGATCGCGGAGACGTATACACATCCAGCCCCACCTCGTCGCACAGCGCCCGCACTCGGAACATGTGCGTCCCATCCGACACCACCACAATATGCCGCAGCGTGTGGTCCCGCGCAATCGCCGCCAGCCGATGCACCTGCTGCTCCGTATCCGTCGAGCTCGTCTCCGCAATAATGTCCGCCAGCGGCACCCCGCGCGCCAGCAGATAATCGCGCCCCACCCCGCCCTCCGTCTTGCCCGAGTCCTTATCGCTTCCGCCGCCCAGCGTAATCACTAGTGGTGCAATCCCCTGCCGGTACAGATCCGCCGCATGATCCAGCCGCGCATGAAATACCGGCGACGGCCGCCCCGCGTACTCTGCCGCGCCAAACACCGCAATCGCGTCCGAGACCACCGCCTGATCCTCCGTCGCCGCCTCCGCGATCCGCTGGTACACCGCCACGCACCATACGATCGACAGCCCCATCGCCGTCAGCAGCAGCACGCTGAGCCATCGCAGACCGGCTCCCCCGCGCCCCGTCTTGGAAGCACCTTGCGTCATCTCGATCGGAATCCCAGATCAAAAGTGTACGGCAGCCTGTCTCTTGCTACTCGCCCCTGCAGCGCTTCGCCTACCGCTGCAGCGCCAGCGCAATCTCATGCGTCGGAATCGCGCCCTCCCGCAGAATCATCCACGAGTTCCCGCCGCCCGAAAGATCCACGATCGTCGTCGCCGTCGCCCGCGCCGTCGGTCCGCCATCCACAATCAGCGGCAGATCCCCGCCCAGCTGCTCGCGCACGCAGTTCGCATACGTACACTCCGGCAGACCCTGCAGGTTCGCCGACGTCGCCGTGATCGGCAGCCCCAGCTCCTTCACAATGGCCCGCGGAATCGCCGCCTCCGGCACCCGCAGCGCCACATTGCCTGTGTTCGCCGTCACCCGCAGCGGCAGCCGCGATCCCGCCTTCACGATAATCGTCAGCGGCCCCGGCCAGAAGCGCTCGCACAACCGGTCGAACGCCCCATCGATCCCGCGCGCCAGCTCATACGCCTGCGAGACATCGCCAATCAGCAGCGACAGCGGCTTGTGCCGCGAGCGCGTCTTCAGCTCGTAGATCCGGTCCACCGCCCACAGGTTCACCGGATCGACCGCCAGCCCGTAAAACGTGTCCGTCGGAATCGCCACCACGTGACCCGCCTGCAGCGATCGCACCACGCGCTGCACATGAGCCGGCTCCGGCTCGTCCGGATGAATCTTCAACATCTCTGCTGCCAAAGTCGCTCCACGCCGGCATGTCAACTCGGCCAAACCGTACCGACACCGCAATGCCACAAACTAGCACACCCGATTTCCGGACTCAATCACGCCGCCCGTCACCACCCCGAGTCAGACCTCGCCACAGCGTAAGATCAGAGGCGATGTCCCCCAGCGACACCATCGTCTCCAGCCGTCAGAACCCCCGCATCAAGCAGCTTCGCGGCGCCTTCGCCGGACATCCCCGCCTCTCGAACGGCCTCATCGCACTCGAAGGCGAGCACCTCGTCGAAGAGGCCCTCCGCAGCGGCATGCTGCTCAAGACCGTCTTCCTCAGCGAGCGCCGCCCGCTCCCCTCCTTCCTCCCGCACACCCTCGAAGTCCTACGCATCGAGGACGAGCTCTTCGCGAGCCTCGGCGAGACCCGCTCCCCGCAAGGCATCGCGGCCCTCATGCTCCCGCCCGTCCACACTCTGGACGAAGTTCTCTGGGGCGTCCCGCTCATCCTCGTCTCCTGCGGCCTGCAGGACCCCGGCAACCTCGGCACCCTCATCCGCTCGGCAGAAGCCTTCGGTGCCAGCGGCGTCCTCACCACACCTGGCACCGTGAGCGCCTGGAACGGCAAAGCCCTTCGCGCCTCCGTCGGCTCCGTCTTCCGCATCCCCGTCGCCTCCTGCAAGACCGACGATCTGCTCGCCCTCCGCACCCGCGGCATCCGCCTCCTCGCCGCCGTCGGCGAGGGCGTCGGCACCGGCACCATTACCGAGCTCAGCCACGTCGACCTCACCACCGGCGTCGCTCTTCTCATCGGCAACGAAGGCGCCGGCCTCCCGCCCGATCTGCTCGCCCTCGCCGACACCCGCGTCACCATCCCCTGCGTCGGCACCGTCGAAAGCCTCAACGCCGCCGTCGCCGGCTCCATCCTGCTCTATGAGGCTTACAGCCAGCGCGCCCGCGTCGGCACATTGAGTCCATCGCAAGGTCTCCACCCGTGAGCCTCTTCGACACCACACCCGCCGCCCGCGCCGCCGCCCAGCAGGAGGCAAACTCCCGGGCGCCCCTCGCCGAGCGCATGCGCCCCCGCTCTCTCGAGGAGTTCACCGGGCAGGAGCACCTCCTCGGTCCCGGCAAGCCCCTTCGCCTCGCCATCGAGCGCGATGGCACCGACGGCCACGCGGCCTCCATGATCTTCTGGGGCCCGCCCGGCGTCGGCAAAACCACCCTCGCCCAGATCATCGCGCACGTCACCAGCGCCACCTTCATCGAGTTCTCCGCCGTCATGAGCGGCATCAAGGAGATTAAGCAGGTCATGGCCGAAGCCGAAAAGGCCTCCGCCTTCGGCATGCGCACCATTCTCTTCGTCGACGAGATCCATCGCTTCAACAAGGCCCAGCAGGACGCCTTTCTGCCTTACGTCGAGCGCGGCACCATCCGCCTCATCGGCGCCACCACAGAGAATCCCTCCTTCGAGATCAACGCCGCTCTCCTCAGCCGCTGCCGCGTCTACACCCTCCAGGCCCTGACCGAGGCGCAGATCATCGCCCTCCTCGAGCGCGCCCTCCGCGACACCACCCGCGGCCTCGGCGCGACCGGCCTCACCATCACGCCCGAGGCCCTTGCCACCATCGCCAGCTTCTCAAGCGGCGATGCCCGCAACGCCCTCAACGCGCTCGACGTCTCCGCCTCCCTTGCCGAAGGGCGCGGCACCTCCGAGATCACCAAAGAACTCGCTGCGGAAGCCATGCAGCGCCGCGTCTTGCTCTATGACAAAAAGGGCGAGCAGCACTACGACATCATCTCCGCCCTCCACAAGAGCGTCCGCAACTCCGACGCCGACGCCGCCCTCTATTGGCTCGGCCGCATGCTCGAGGCCGGCGAAGATCCCATGTACGTCGCCCGCCGCGTCGTCCGCATGGCCGTCGAAGACATCGGCCTCGCCGCCCCCGAAGCCCTCAACCTCTGCCTCTCCGCCCGCGACGCCATGCACTTCCTCGGCGAGCCGGAAGGCGGCCTCGCCCTCGCCCAGGCCGTCGTCTATCTCGCCCTCGCCCCCAAATCGAACGCCGTCTACACCGCTTATAGCGCCGTTCAGGCCGATATCCAGGCGACCGCCGCGGATCCCGTTCCGCTCCACCTCCGCAACGCTCCCACCCGACTCATGAAAGAGCTCGACTACGGCAAGGACTACCAGTACGCCCACGACGTCGAGGGCCGCATCGCCGACATGGAGTGCCTCCCCGCCTCCCTCGCCGGCCGCCGCTACTACCAGCCCACCGACGAAGGCCGCGAGCGTCAGCTCGCCGCCCGCATGGAAGAGATCGCCCGGATCAAGTCCGCGAAACGTCCCTAGACCCGCGCCTATCCACAATCGCGTACTCACCCCCACCGACGCGTACCCTGAAGACACCCACACCAGTACCCCCTCCCCGCTTTCGTCCGAGCGAAGCGAGGAACCTCCGCATGTCGCTTTGACCCACGGAGCGAAGCGACGCGGGAACCCTGCCCGCCACAGCATCCACAATGGCGTACTTACCCCACGAACTCCGCTAACCCGAGACCATCACACCAGCATTCCCCTTAGACTCCTGTCATTCCGAGCAAAGTGAGGAACCCCCGCATCTCGCCTGTTCGCCACGGAGCGAAGCGACGCGCAACCCTGCCTTACACAGCATCCGCGATGGCGTACTTACCCCACGGACTGCGCTAACCTGAAAGCACCTTCAGAAACACCTCCAACAGACAAACAGAAAGGCGTTCCAGGTACCCTCGGGAACGCCTTTTGATCGAAGACTTTAGCCAAGAAGTACGGGAGGGGGACCCTACCGCAGCTGCTCCTTCAGCGCATCAAGCACGATCGGCTTCGTCAGCAGCTCCGGCAGCACATCCGCCTTCGCTCCCTTCGTCGCCGGATACAGCACATACGTCGGCACGCCGCTCCGCCCTACACTCGCCAGCTCCCGTGTGATGGCATCGTCGTACTGTGTCCAGTCCGCCCGCAGCAACACCACCTCATGCGACCGGAACTGCTCCTGCACCTCGGCCGACTTCAGCACCAGCCGCTCATTCACCTGGCACGAGAGGCACCACGCCGCCGTAAAGTCGATAAACACCGGCTTCCCCGCCGCCTGCGCCGCATCAAGCGTCGCCTGTGAGTACGGCTGCCACGCCAGCGTCGTGTCCTTTCTCTGGTAGAGCGGCGCCGCCAGCGCCAGAACGCCCAGAAGCACAGCAGCTACAGTGGACTTCCAGCTCGCCGGCCACTTCGCCAGCACCCATCCCGCGATCGCCAGTAGCAGGAATCCAAGCAGCAGGTCCGCGACGCGATCGACACCCTTCTGCGGCATGGCTCCATCGCTGAACAGCCGACCATACACCCACGTCAGCCAGATCACCGTCCCGAACAGCGGCACCGCCGTCAGCTGCTTCAGCGTCTCCATCCACGCACCCGGCCGCGGCAGCACCTTCGTCCATCCCGGCTGGATCGTCAACGCCAGGTACGGTGCCGCCAGCCCCAGCGCCAGCGAGGTAAACACCGCAAACGTGATCCACGCCGGCTGCGCCAGCGCGAACCCGATCGCCGCACCCATCAGCGGAGCCGTGCACGGCGTCGCCACCACCGTCGCCAGCACCCCGGTAAAGAAGCTCCCGGCATACCCCTGCTTGCGCGTCAGCGAGTCGCCCGCGCTCGTCAGCGAGAGCCCCAGCTCAAACTGCCCCGCCAGCGACAGCGAGAAGAAGAACAGCCCCAGCGCCAGCACCGCCAGAAACGTCGGTGACTGCAGCTGGAAGCCCCAGCCAATCTGGTTCGTCGTCGACCGCAGCGCCAGCAGCACCGCGACGATCGCCCAGAAGCTCACTAGGATTCCCAGCGCATACACCAGGCCGTGCGATCGCATCTTCGACCGCTCCTCACCCGAGGTCTGCACCAGCGCCAGACCCTTCAGGAACAACACCGGAAACACGCACGGCATCAGGTTCAGGACGATTCCACCCAGGAACGCCAGGCCAATTGCACCCAGCACCGTCGCACTCGTCGCCGTGGCGGCCGCCTGACCCTTCGCCGCCCCGGCAACCTTCGGGATCTCCCCTGGCACCACCGGCGCCGTAAACTCATAGGCCTCGTCATCGCTCAGCCGCAGCAGCCCATGGATCTCCTTCGGCAGCGCCTTCAGATCCGGCGATCGTGGCACCCACAACCGCACCCCATCCGGCCGCTCCTCCACATCCTGATCCGGCGCGTTCGCGATCAGGTCCTGATCGAACGGGTAGAACTCAGCGTCATCCTTCTTCTCGCCAGTCGTCAGGGTGAAGACGAAGTCCTGCTTCCCCCCGGTGACCGTAACATGCGCACTCGCCGGCAGAGGCTTCGGCAGCAGGTCCAGCGCCTCACCCACCGCTCCCTTCGCAGGCGGCGCCGGCGACGCATTTGGAATGACATCCAGGTCCAGCCCCATCTTCGCTTTGCCCGGGACACACACCTCACGGCACACTACCCACGTCACCAGCGCATCCAGGTGCAACCGCCCCGGCTTGACCGTCCGTGCCGCCCTCAGCGTCACCGGAAACGCCACTGCATCCTCGTACCCGAAGTCCATCAGCGGCCCCAGAGGAAGCCGCGTCGGAATCGGAAACTGCATCGGCTCGGCCGCAATGCCCGCTGGCAGCGTCCACTTGATCGCCGGCGGCTCTCCCGCGTCACCCGCGTTCGTCCAGTAGACGTGCCACTTCTCCTCAAGCGTCAGTACCAGCCCCGCCTGGACAGATCCACCGGGCGCAACGGCCGAGGCATTACTCGTCAACTCTGCCGTCAGGTGCTGCGCCTTGACCGGTCCGGGACCACCGTCCCCAACAGCTTGCATCTGCGCTCTGATCGGGACGCAGAATGCGGCAAACATCATCACAACAACTTGGGCGAGAAGACGGCGCATAGAAGGCATCACTTACATTCTAGGCGGTGCAGGCACTGCCCGCACTGCCAACCATCACCCCAGGAGCCGCCGGTGCTCCACCATAATGCATCGGTCCATCACCACGCCGATGCCAGCCGCCTCCGCCCGCTCCGCTGCCTGCAGATTTACAATCCCTTGCTGGACCCATAGCCTTGTCAATCCGCGCAGAATCATCTCATCGACGATCGCCGGAATCGCACTCGGCAGGCGAAATACATTAACCACATCCGGCCGCTCGGGTAGGGTCAGCACCGAGGTCGAACACGGCACCCCGAGTACGTTGTCCAGCGCTGGATTGATCGGCAGAATCTTGTATCCATGCTCCTGCATGTACTTCGAGACGTAATGGCTCGGCCGGTCGACACGGTCAGACAAGCCAACCACAGCTAGCGTTCGAGGCTCCGCTGGCGGCTGCCCCAACATCTCGCGAATCAATGCAGGCTCATTCATCCAACCTCCTCTAGCTCTTCCACGCGCCCAGCAGGCGCCGCAGCAGGACCATCTCGCCGAGATGATAGGCCGTGTGGTCAGCAAGCAGCAGCGTCTCCCGCAGTAGGTTCTGTCCGTCGCCCCACGCGAACGGCGTCACCAGATCCGCGTCCCTCGCCTTCAGCAAAGCCTCGAACTGATCCCGATCCGCGCGGACCGCCGCGACTGACTCGTTCCACGCTTTCGCCGGGGCGGGTGCGGCCTCCTTCGGCCAGTACGCCGCCGGCCACGCCATCGGTTTGTACCCAGCGCCATCGCCGTTGGTACAGAACTCCAGAATATCCCGCTGTGCTATCCGCAAGTGTTCTAACAGCTGCCACGCCGAGTACGGCACCCGGTCCGGCCGCATTCCGCGCATCTCTTCCGGAAAGCCCTCAATGACCTTGTCGAAGTCCGCGTGTGCCTGTCCACCCTCCAGCAGCGCCAGCAACTGCGTCTCTAGCTCTCCCCGAAGATCGTTACCTTGCTTACCTGTCATCGCGTTCTCTCCTCTGAAGACCTTCAGATGCAGACAAATCGGCGAGTTCTCCTACGCTGCACCGAGCGGCTTGCGAGCAACCACAACGCGTAGCGGCGGAAAGGTCGTCAGCCAGCTGCCCCACCGCCTCTCCACCACGAGACCATGCCTCTGAAACCCTGCGGCATACTCAGCCGTGCGTTTGTAGTCTGAGATCAAGGCCTCGCCACCTGGCTTGAGGACCCGAACGATCTGCTCCAGCGCCAGCAGCCGCGACGGTTTGTCATAAATGTTATGCAGGCACAGGTTTGAGACGATCAGGTCAAAACTGTCATCAGGAAAACTCATGGTCTGGGCCGGTTCGCTGACCAGCGTGCACCGCGCTGAGGCTCCTTCAAGCTCAAGATTGTGCCGCGTCGCCGCTTCGGAGTTCCCGCCCATGTCAGTGTTCGACCAGATATCGATTCCGGTCACGCGACCATCTCCTTGCAGTGCCTCGAGCCGCTTCGCCGCACCCGCCAGTAGTAAGCCACGGCCACACCCCACATCGAGCACCTGCTCATCGCCACGCCATGCATGCATGGCGAGCATGAAGTCGCGATGCCGGAACTTCCCAAATTTCACATACAGCAGGAAGAGAAGACCTTCCAGAATAAGGAAAGCGCCTGTCCACACCAGAGCCGGACGCGGCAGGAATTCAATATTGGTCGCCACGTGAATGCGGTTCGGCACAACGAAGAAGAGCAGCAGACACCCGCCTCCGAACAGGAAAAGGTTTCGGATTGCTCCTGGTGCGTCCACGCCGTAGTCCGGCCGTTCGAGCTCCGCCACGCTACACCTCCTCGTCCTCTATTACCGGAGCCGGCACGCCGCCCTCACGCCGCATTCGCAAAAATCCGCGGATAAAGAGTTCAAGATCTCCATCCAATACGCGGTCGACATCCCCTACTTCCACGCGAGTCCGTAGATCTTTCGCCATGCGGTACGGCTGCAGAACATAGGAACGAATCTGCGAGCCAAAGCCGATATCCAGCTTGGAATCCTCCAGCTTTTTCGTGATCGCCTTCTTCTTGTCCAACTCGTACTCGTACAGCCTTGAGCGCAGCATCTTCATCGCCCGCTCTTTATTCTTGTGCTGCGAGCGCTCGTTCTGGCAGCCAGCCACCAGCCCCGTTGGAAGATGCGTGATGCGCACCGCGGAGTCCGTCGTGTTCACATGCTGGCCACCCTTGCCACCTGACCGATAGGTGTCGATCCGCAGATCCTCGGGCTTGATGTCAATCACGATGGTGTCGTCGATCTCCGGGCTCACGAAGACACTCGCGAAGCTCGTATGCCGCCGCTTCGCCGAGTCGAACGGCGAGATCCGCACCAGCCGATGAACCCCTGTCTCCCCACTCAGGAGCCCAAACGCAAACTCGCCCGAGATCGTGAACGTCGCTGACTTAATCCCCGCCTCATCGCCATCCTGAATCTCGTTCAGCTCCGTTTTGAAACCCTCGCGCTCTGCCCACCGCAGGTACATGCGCATCAGCATCTCGGCCCAGTCCTGGCTCTCCGTGCCGCCCGCGCCGGGATGAACCACCACAATGGCATTCAGCGGATCGGTCTCACCGGACAGCATCGTCTTTGTCTCAAGCTTCTCGGTATACGCAACAAGGCCAGGAATCTCGCGTTCGAGATCCGCGTCGACCGGCTCTCCCTCACGCGCCAGCTCAAAGTACGCCTCGATGTCGTCCGATCGCCGCTGCAGCTCCGCATCGTCCGCCAGCAGCGTCTCCAGCCGTTTTCGTTCACGCATCAGCGGCTGCGATCGCGCAGCGTCCGCCCACACCGTGGGATCCGCGATCTTCTCTTCGATGACGCCCAGCTCGCGCTTCAGACGGGCCGAGTCAAAGATACTCCCGCAGCTCACGTACGCGCTCGCGAACCGGGGAGTAGGTGTACTCAAGATCAGTCAACATAATGATTGATCTTAGTGCATCAGATGCAGCGTTTCGCCCTAAACAACCCGCCACCCCGGGCGGTGCGTCCGCCGCGACCACTCTGCAAAGCCCACGGCGGCCACCGAAATCACCCCACATCCCCATGGCAGCCAATCTCCGTGCTGCGCGTAGAACGTCACATCATGCTCATACCCAAACGGCACCCGGATCGCTGTTCGCACGTGTCGCGGTGTCGAGAAGAGAACCCGGCCGTCTGGATCGATCACGGACGTGATCCCGGTGTTCGTTGCGCGAAGCACCCAGCGATGACTCTCGATCGCGCGCATTCGCACCATGTTCAAGTGCTGCCACGGCGCACTGGTGTCTCCATACCACCCGTCATTCGAGATGTTGATCAACACATCCGCACCCATCTTCGAGAACTCGCGGATCTCATCGCCAAAGATCGATTCGTAACAGATGAAGGTCCCATACGTGTGGCCGCCGCTTGAGAACACCCCGCGCTTCAATCCCGGTTCGAACGTCCCCACCTCAGCCAGCAGGCTGCCGGCAAAAAAGAACAGCTCCTTATACGGCACGTACTCGCCAAACGGCACCAGGTGCATCTTGTCGTAGCGTCCGCCAAAGCTCCCATCCGGCCGAATAAAGGAAGCCGAGTTATAGGTTTCGACTCGCCGGCCACCAGACCGGTCGATTCCAATGTTTCCGACGATCACCGGTGCACTCATCTGCCGTGCCAGCATTCCCATTGCCGCCCGGAACGCCGGTTCGCCTTCTCTAAACGGTGCCGGCGACTCTGGCCAGACCACCAGGTCCGTCGGCCGGAAGGCATCATCGAGCGACGTCGATCCCTTCGGGAGCTGTAGCGGCATAGGTCGTGCATCGCGGATCGATTGTGTCCCCGCAACCTCCGGCATACCTCGCAGCACGGCTCCTAACGGGCGGCGACTTAGCGCCGAAAACTGCTCCAGCATCTGCGTTTCTGTCTCCGCGGGCTGCACCTCTGCCGCTTCGCCAACATCCAGGTTCTCCTGCAGCAGTGTCGCCGTTCCGCCGTCCACAGCCGTCGCGCGCGCCCGTGACCTCGGGTGCAGCATCGCAAACGTATATCCGGCGACGATCACAACTCCCACCACCGCCAGCGCTGGCCGCGTCCATCGCCGCTCCCGAACGCTGATCCGCAGCAGCCATAGTGCGTTAACGGCGGCGATCACGAACGAGATGCCACACACGCCGGTCCACGGCGCAAGCTGCCGCAGCAATGGGTTATCAACCTGCGTGATCCCCAAGAGATTCCACGGGAAGCTTGTGATACGAGAGCGCGCCAGCTCAACCGCGACCCAGAGCACTGGCACCAGCAGCAGAGTTCCCTGCCGCCCGAGCCTCGAGTTCCGCACCGTCGCCACCAGCGCGCCAAAGAGCGCGTGGTAGAGCCCCACATACAGGCTGAAGAGCGCCACAATCACGGCCGCTATCGGCTTGGCCAGCCCGCCGTAGACATGCATCGTCTGATAGATCCAGTAACAGCTCCCCATGTACCAGACAAAGCCGGAGACATACGCCAGCGCCGCTCCTTGGCGCCGGTTTGCCGGCCTTCCGTCGCTCGCATCGCCCACTAAGCACCAGAGCAGCGGCAGCAGCGCCACCCAGCAGAGGTGCGTTCGCCACAGCGGAACCGGCCCCGCTATCGGGAACGGTAGCACCTGCAGCACACCCGAAAGGATCGCCAGACCCCATAGCCCCAAGGGCACCCGTCGCATCGCATCAGGAGTCTACCACCCCAGCCTCACCCACCCGTGTCACAGCCGGACCCGGGTTTGGCAGTACAATCGACACACGATGGACCTCGTCATTCGTCTCGTGGCAGACGTAGTCGTGCCTCTCTTCTTCTTTGGTATGGCTGGTTCGGTAGTCGTCATTGCCGTCAGTTTTGTCGAAGATCTCAAGGAATTGTTTGAGGATGAAGAATGAAGCATGAACCGCGACGACCTCGCTCCGGTGCGCCTTTCCGCTCCACGGACCTCTCTCTGCCGGCTCTCTCTCGCCAGCGCCTCCGCGCCGCCTCCTATCTGCGTCTCCTTCCTGGAAGCTGATCTCCCTCATGCCCGCTAAAGCAGTTCGTCCCAAAGCCCAGACGCAGCGCGTTCGCCTCGTCATCGCATCCAGCGTGATGCTGACGTTTATCTCGTTCTGGCGCGCCGCAGCCATCGTTCTCAACGATCTGGGCTCCTCCGCCTTCTACGCGGGCGGCATCGCAGAGGAGGCCGTCGGGAAGTCCGCACCTTGGTTCATCCTCGGCGTGATGCTCTTCTCCTTTGCCGTCCGTGCGGTATACGTCGAGAGCTGCAGCATGTTCACGCGCGGCGGCGTCTACCGCATCGTCAAGGAAGCCCTTGGGGGCACCTTCGCCAAGCTCTCCGTCTCCGCTCTCATGTTCGACTACATCCTGACCGGACCGATCTCAGGCGTCTCCGCCGGTCAGTACGTCGTCGGCCTGCTCAATGAGCTCGTGCAGCTGCTCCAGCGGCATAGTCTCTTTACTGGTCTCATCCAGCACGCGGACGGCTCTCTCCGGCACCTTCCGGTAAACGGCACCTCGGCCTGCATCGCCGCCATCGTCACGGTCTACTTCTGGTGGCAAAACATCAAGGGCATCGAGGAGTCCAGCGACAAGGCCCTCAAGGTCATGCAGATCACCACTGTGATGGTGGTCCTGCTCCTCGGCTGGGGCATCTTCTCCGCGATCCACAACGGCGCTCATCTGCCCCCCTGGCCGACGCCCGCAAATCTCCACTTCAGCAAGGACGCCGTCGGTTTCCTTAAGAACACCAGCTTCCTTCGCTCCCTCGGTCTCTTCGGCGTGCTTATGGCGTTCGGACACTCCGTCCTTGCTATGAGCGGCGAAGAGTCCCTTGCCCAGGTCAACCGCGAGATCGAGCATCCCAAGCTCAAGAACCTCAAGCGCGCGGCGATCGTCATCGCCATCTATAGCTTCATCTTTACCGGTGTCGGCTCGCTGCTCGCCGTCATGCTCATCCCGGACTCCGTCCGCGTGCCCGTCTACCGCGACAATCTCATCGCCGGCATGGCTATGTACATGGCCGGCCCGCTCGCCATCCGCGTCGCATTCCGTGTCTTCGTCGTCATTGTTGGTTTCCTTATCCTCGGCGGCGCCGTCAACACCGCCATCGTCGGCTCTACCGGCGTGCTCATGCGTGTGGCGGAAGACGGTGTGCTTGCCGACTGGTTCCGCAAGCCACAGCGTAAGTTCGGCACCAGCTATCGCATCGTTAACCTCGTTGCCGGGCTGCAGATGTTCACCATCCTCGTCACCCGTGGTGACGTCATCATGCTCGGCGAGGCCTACGCCTTCGGAGTCATCTGGAGCTTTACCTTCAACTCCCTTGCCATGCTTGTTCTACGCTGGAAGTACCACGGCGAACGCGGCTGGAAGGTCCCACTCAACATTAAAATCGGTAAGACGGAGATTCCCTTCGGCCTGCTTTCCGTCTTTCTGGTTCTGCTGACAACGGCGATCGTCAACCTGTTTACCAAGTCCGTCGCTACGGTCAGTGGCATCATCTTCGCCGCCGCCTTTTTCGTGATCTTCTCAATCTCCGAGCGTGACAACAAGCGCCGGCACAAGCTCACCAAGCGTCAGATGCACGAGCACTTTCAGCTCGAACATCAGGACACTGTCGGCCGCGAGTCTCTCGAGATCCGTCCCGGCGCCGTCGTCGTCACCATGCGCGACGCAGCCGTTCCCTTCGCCCTCAAATGGGCCCTCACCCATACCAACACCGATGAGCAGGACCTCGTCGTCCTCGCTGCCCGCATGATGGGTGCCGGTGGTTCCGAGTATGTCGACGCCTCGGAGCAGCTCTTCAGCGAGCACGAGCAGATGCTCTTCACCAAGGCCGTCTCCGTTGCTGAAAGCTTCGGCAAGCATATCTCCCTTCTCGTCGTTCCGGCAGGCGATATCTTCGCCGCTCTGGTGCAAACCGCGAACTCTCTCGATGCCGCCGCAGTTGTCTCCGGTCTCTCTACAAAGCTCACAGCCGAAGAGCAGGCATATCACATGGGACAGGCTTGGGAAGTCCTCCCTGAGCCGAAGCGGCAGTTCACCTTCTATGTCATCAAGCCGGATGGCGAAGCTCTCAGCTTCCACATCGGTCCGCACGCCCCTACCATCCATGCCGATGAAATCCAGTTAGTCCATCGGCTGTGGCTTCGTCTGCGCCGGTCTCCCGGCATGCAGGATCTTCACCACAGCGACGTCCTGAGTTACGCGATCAGCCGCATAGCGTCTGACTACATGCACGACAAGAACGCGTTGATTGCTGATCTGAAACAGCGCACTCACGAAGCCAGCCATCGCGGTCTCGGAACAACGCAACACCTTCTGCCTGACGACTTATTCGATAAAGTCGTCGCCTCCGAAGCAAACGTGGAGGAAGAAGGTACTTCCGAGACCTACGACGAAACATTGCCGCATGCATAATTCCGGTGGAAACTCCCGACATTTCTTGCCTAGGCCTACATACTTGAGTAATCTCTACGTGCAGCAGAGCGCGTACCGGACCACAAGGTGTGTCACTCTGCATGGAGGTGACTTTTGGAAGTAACTGAAATCATCACAGAGATTGATGCCCAAATCGCCAAGCTGCAGCAGGCGCGCCATCTATTGTCCGGTGCGGAGACCGAACCAGGCCGCCGCCGACCAGGTCGGCCTAAGGGCAGCAAGAATACTCTGAGATCCACGGCCTCAACGACTGGCAACGGTCGTAAGTTATCTCCGGATGGCCGCAGACGCATCGCGGATGCGATGAAGCGGCGATGGGCTGAGCGAAAAAGATCACCAAAGACCGCCAGCGGAAAATAGACCGCCTCCAAGCAAAATCAAAGGCGCAGCCACATCAGGTGGCTGCGCCTTACCTCTTGATGCCTATGCCATCTTTTATCTGGTGGCAATCACCTCGCGAAGAGTATCCTTCGCCAGGAAGAACCGGAAATTACTAAAATCTTTAAGCAGCGTTTCGATTTGCCGGTTTGTGTACATGGACAAGATCGGGAACTGTCCAGCCCGTTGTAGATCGACCGTCTCGTTGCCGGTCAGGTTATAGCGGAAAAAGCCATTATCCACAGGTGCTGCACTCGATCCTGCTGTCGGCTTCGCGTGGAAGAACGCCAGCATCTGTCCCTCCGGCGCAATTACCTCATGTAAGCGATGCATCAACTCCGCCAGCAGAACCTCCGGCAGATAGTCTGCGGCGTCCCAAAGCAAAACCACGTCAAACATTCGTCCCGAAAACTTCAAGTTGGCCTCTAGAAATCCAACGACATCGAACCTCGGCTCTCCTTCCGCGTCCCGTTTCATCCACTCCGGCCGAGATGCCTCTTCCACCAGGTTCGACATGTAAATGCTGTGACCCATCCCAGTAATGAAGTTAATATTCGTTGAAGACGTCGGCCCAATATCGAGGACGCGCAATGACTCTCTGCGCTGCAGACCTTTCAGCATCTCCCTCCATCCACTGGAGTGCCGTACCGAATGATCGCTGCCCTTATCACGGGCATGTCCCGACTTCGATCCGCCACTGAACAGGTTACGCATAGCTCGTTTCTCTCCCTTTACACACGTGGTGCCTGCCTCTCCTCAAGCGCACTTGCACAGCCTTCTCGGGAAGTTCCGCGGTCCGGACTCGCTCCACCAAGCTCGCGCTGGTCCCATCTCTTCACCCGGAAATGGGTGCGCATGGCCGAACTATACGGGACACGCCTCCCTCAGGCAAACATGCCAACTTTCTCTTCGCTCTTCTCGTCCATCTAGAATCAGAAAGCCCGTCATCGCATCGGGATCGGAGGCCTGTGGTCATTACCCGCTTGAAAACCGCGTCATCGATCGCCTGCGTCGCTGCTCTCTCGGCACAACTGCTTCCCTCCTGGAAGCTCTCCGCCGCGCTGTCCGGACTCGACGGTCTGCCCGGCATTGCAGACACAGCGCCATCCCAGCGATCCCCTCGCGATTGGGTCGTCCTCGCCAGCAACAACGAAATCAGCGCTCTCACTCATGAAGGCTCCTACCTTCGCTACCGCACCCATGTCATCAATCAGAGGGGCGATCGTGTCCGCGACGTCGTCGAATCCAAAGACGGCACCGTAGCTCGCACCCTTATGGAGGGCGGAAAACCGCTTACCCCCGAAGCCAACACGCTTGAACGACAACGTCTGCAGGATCTGTCCGCATCCCGTGATGCCTTTGCTAAGCACGTCAAGGACGATGCTGCCGGAAAGAAACTCGCCACCGATCTGATCCGCTTCATGCCCGATGCCATGATCTACACTCCCGCACCAGGTCAGGCGGACGCGCGCTCTCCTTCCGGCAGTCGGCTCATCGTCCTGGACTTCGAACCCAATTCAAAGTGGAACCCTCCGACTACCCCCTCGGAGGCGCTCACTGGCTTGCGAGGCCGCGTTTGGATCGACTCCTCAAGCGGCTTCGTCACTCGCCTCGATGGAGAAATCTTTCGCAGCGTCAACATAGGCTGGGGTATGCTCGCGCACGTCTACCCCGGCGGGAAACTCTCCTTCGAACAGGTCAATGTCGGCGGCAATCGCTGGATCTACTCGCACTTCAACGACCAGGCGCATGTCCGGGCTCTCATGCTCAAGACCATCGACATCTCATCCGACATCACGGCCTCGAACTTCCAACATCTGCCAGAGCCGCTCACCTACCAGCAGGCCATCGCACTTCTTCTCCAGTAACGTTCGTAGCAAGTATGGTTACGAGTACATGGACCCGCTTAGGCCGTCACGCGCGCCTTGCGATGTACGCTGCTGCGTCGTACAGTCAGTGCCTCGATACGCCGTTTGTCAACCAGAAATCCACTTCCCACCCCATCCGGCACCGCAATTTCACCTGCGGCATTAACCGTCACCTCCGGCTCAATAACATCCTGCGCCCAGTACCTCGCTGAGGCCGACACATCTCCCGGCAGCGTGAAGTTCGGCAACGTAGACAGCGCGATATTGTGGGCTCGCCCGATCCCTGTCTCCAGCATGCCGCCACACCACACTGGCACACCTCGCTCCGCTGCCGCATTGTGCACCGCGATCGCCTCCGAGAAGCCGCCGACTCGCCCCACTTTAATGTTGATAATCCGGCACGACTCCATATCGATTGCCGCCAACGCATCCCGGCGGGTGCGTATCGACTCATCCAGACAGATCGAAGTCTCCATACGCTTCTGCAGCATGGAGTGGAAATAAAAATCGTCGAACCACAGCGGCTGTTCAATCATCAGCAATTTGTAACGGTCCCATTGCGCGATCTGGTCAAAGTCCCGCATCCGGTACGCTGAGTTCGCGTCGCAGCTCAGCAGGATCTCCGGCCACCTCTCGCGAACGGCGTCAAAGACCGCATCATCCCAGCCAGGCTTGCACTTCAGCTTAATGCGCTGATACCCCGCATCGAGTTCCATTGCGATCGTATCCATCAGCTGCTCGATCGAGGGTTGTATCCCGATCGAGACGCCGCAAGCAATCACACTCCGCGTGCCGCCGAGCAGACTTGCCAGCGAGGTCTGCTCTCGCTGCGCCGTCATCTCCCAAACCGCGTTCTCAAGCGCTGCCTTCGCCATGCGATGTCCACGCACCTGCTTCAACACGTCCGGTACCGAGCCACCCCCGACCAGCTCTGCGTCCAGCAACCGCGGCGCCAGCTCGGTCTCGGTGATGATCCACGCCGTATCGATCATCTCGTCGGAGAAATACGGATGCTCGCCTGCGACGCATTCGCCCCATGCCGTCAGTCCGTCGCTCTCCAGCTCCACCAGTAGGATTCTCCGGCCAGTGGTTAAGCCGAAGCTCGTCTCAAATGGACGCGCCAGGGGTAGATTAATCTCGCGCAGGTGGATCGCATCAACGGTAAACATAGATGTCCTGTTCTTTTGTCGGTCTCTGAAGTCTACCGCTCTTCCCGTGCCTCTCGAAGGTTCGCGGCCCACCTCGTACTCCGAATTACGAGGAGCTCTCGTCCCAGCGCCCCAGCAGATAGCTTCCATTCCCCGCGGCATCCCGCTCATACCCAACGGCCGCGAGCCCTTCGCCAAAGCCCTGCAGTAGCTGCTCGCGGACCTGTGTCTGCGTCTTCCGCGCCCTCTCTCGCTCGCTCTCCTCACGCTTCCAGTCGTAGATCGCTGCCGGCACCTGAACCTTCTCGACCGGCTCAAACAGAACCGCCTCACTCCGCAGCGCACGCTCCACATGCGCCGACCGCAGCCACCACTCCGCATACAGCCGGTCCGTGGGCAGACCTCCCTGCAGCGGCGAACTGGACGGTCCATAGAAATCTTTCTGGTACCGCCGTGAAATCGCACCGAGACGATGCAGATTAAGATGGGCGTTCTTGATCTCCAGCGGATCGAACGTCCACTCCATTAAGCTGAAGCCGCGCGCGATCGCATCCTCACGCTGCGACAGCTTCAACCGTCGTCCCAACCCCACGTTGCGGAACTCCGGCAGCACCGCCAGCATGTGGGAGTGCAGGTACGCCATCCCGTCGCGATATCCGGGCAGCCCCATGGCAAACCCGACAATCTCTCCCTCCGCATACGCGCCCAGCACCTGGCCGCCAATCCGCTGCGCCACCAGAAACACGCGCCGCGGGATCACATCACCCTCGCTGTAGCCCCACACAGCGATCTGTAGCTCTACGCATCGTTCATACTCATCGAGCCGCGTCAGCGGCCGGATCTCGATCGCCGCTGATTCGTTCCTCTGGACCTCCACGCTCATCGGTCACTGTCCTCCCGCAACTTCGCCGTCACCCACAGGCGATCCCACTCCGCCGCCGTCAATCTCTCCAGCCCCTCGCGGTTGCCAGCCACCGCGTCCATCGCTTCGAAGCGCCGTCGAAACTTGGCATTCGCCCCGCGCAGCGCTCCCTCCGCATCGATCTTCAGGTGCCTCGAAAGATTCACCGCGGTAAACAGCACGTCTCCCAGCTCATCTTCCACTCGTTTGTGGTCAAGCGGTTCAGCCGCCAGTTCGACGCGCACTTCTTCGATCTCTTCCGTCATCTTCTCAAGCAGCCCACTCGCATCCGGCCAGTCAAATCCAACCTTCGCCGCGCGCGCCCCTAACTTCGTCGCCTCCATCACCGCCGGCATCGATCGAGCTACATCGGCCAGCAGCCCCGCTGCTGTTGTCACTGCCGTCCCCTTCTCTTCCCGCTTGATCTGCTCCCAGTTCCGCAGCACCGCATTCGAGTCTGTCGCGGCAGTATCCCCAAACACATGCGGATGCCGCCGGATCAGCTTTGCGTTCAACGCACTCGCAACATCTTCAAGCTTGAAGTAGCCCGCCTCATCCGCCATCTGCGCGTAGAACAACACCTGCAGCAGCAGATCTCCCAACTCATCCCTCAGTTCATTCCAGGATCGCCGCTCGATGGCGTCAAAGACCTCGTAGACCTCCTCAAGCGTGTGCCGCTTGATCGAGTCGAAGTCCTGCTCGCGATCCCACGGACACCCCTCAGGCGATCGCAGTAGCCGCATAATCGCAGCTGCCTTTTCCATCGCAGACATGTCGGCGTTCGCAGCCAGCTCACTTGCCTGCGTGCGTACCGACCCAGCTGAGCGCACGTCAACCTCAACCGCTCTGCTCTGTTCCTGCTCTTGTTCCATGCCTCTACTCTAACCGTTTGATCGCCTCCGAAAGAAGCCACGCAGCAGCACCCAACCTGCCAGATTGCGCCTTCGGAACCATCACCGGTCCTGCCAATATCAGAAGCGACACAGAAAAGCGGCAACCCGGTCTACCAGATTGCCGCGTTCCTAACAGGCTTCAAACCTTAGTTGCCGGACGGTGCCGTCGCAGCCGGTGTTTGACTGCCGCTCATGTTCGAGAGCAAGCGGATCTGCACGCGGCGATTCTTCTGCCGCCCAGCCGCTGTCTTGTCCGTCGCAATCTGCTGGTCCTTGCCAATGCCGACGAGATAGAACCTGTGCGGCGGAATATTGAACTTCTCTTGCAGGTAGTTCGCGACTGCATCCGCTCGCTTCTGGCTCAGCTGATAGTTGTAATCCGCCGGTCCGCTTGTGTCCGTTCCGCCCGTGACCTCAAGAATGTATCCCTTCGCAGAAGTCGTCCCAGCGGCAAACTGATCCAGCTGCGCCTTGTCATCCTTGGTCAAGGAATACTTGTTGAGTGCAAACGTCACACTTACATCCGCCAGCGGCTTGTAATTGTCGAGGTTTGCGACCACGCCGGTAAGGGTATCTACGCGGTTGTAGGCTTCCTTGGCGTTCCGGCCCGCGGCGTCCGCCGATTGACTCGCCGCATCAGCGTGCTGGCCAGCCGCATCCGCGGCACTCTGCGCTCCGGCAATGCCCTTGGTCGCGCGCTCATCCGTGTCCACGATCGTGCGGTGATCCTGCGCGGTATTTGCATCAAGCTGGTTCGTCTGCTGCACGATCGGCGCCGTCTGTGCCCGCACGTATTTTTTGCTCGAGCATCCACTTGCCCCGGCCAGCAGTCCACACAGCGCGACAGTCCCTAGCGCTACAGATCCATTAAGAAACGCAAAGCGATTCGAGTTCCGCAAAGAAAAAGAGGTTTGCATCAGGTGTAGTCTCCTTTGGACACACTTCGATCGTCCCGGGGTCAGAGGAGCAATCCACGGGCCAGCCATCGCCGAGCCTCGCAACCCCATCAGGACATTCCACTTGCACTAGATCAGATGCACTCTGAGTGACTCCGCGAACACCGGAATATCCGGAACTTTTTCACCTTACCTGCGTCATATCTTCGCTCCCATCGCATCAACATAGGCCTTGGCCTCCCACAACCCAAGACCTTGCAACGTCTAAACTAAGGATCTGGCTCTCGGCCTCCCCTCGCATGGATCTGCACGCGAAAATCCGCACTATCCCGCCCAAGCCCGGCTGTTACCTCTACAAGAACGCCGAAGGCACGGTCATCTACGTTGGCAAGGCCAAAAACCTCCGCTCCCGCGTCCGCTCCTACTTCCTCGAGGCCTCCCAGGCGAACGCCAAGACTGGATCCCTCATGCGCGAGGCCGTTGATGTCGACTACATCGTCGTCGACAACGAACGCGAAGCTCTCGCGCTCGAAAACAACCTCATCAAGCAGCGCAAGCCCCGCTTCAACATCCTCCTCCGCGACGACAAAACCTACCCCTACATCAAGCTCACCATGGGCGATCGCTTCCCTAAGGTCTTCGTCACCCGCAAGCTCCGCAAGGACGGCGGTCAGTACTTCGGCCCCTACTTTCCCGGCAATCTCGCCCATCGCCTGGTCGACCTCATCCACCGCAGCTTCCTCATTCCCTCCTGCAAGGTCGACCTGAACCGCTATCACCCTCGCGCCTGCCTGCAGTTCTATATCAAGCGCTGCCTCGGCCCCTGCGTCCAGGACCTCACCACCCCCGAGATCTACAAGCAGACCATTCGCGACGTGCAGCTCTTCCTCGATGGTCGCCCCAACGAGCTCGAAAAACTACTCACCGCCCGCATGGAAGAGGCCGCCGGCAACATGCAGTTCGAGCTCGCCGCCCGCCTCCGCGATCAGATCGTCACCGTCCACCAGGCCCAGGACAAGCAGCGCATCGCCACCGCCGACGACAGTGAGGCCGACGTCTTCGGCTTCCACTTCGAAAACGAGATGCTCGCCGTCAACCTCTTCCACATGCGCGGCGGCAAGATCGTCGACCGCCGCGACTTCTTCTGGGAAGACCTCCCCGACCTCCACTCCTCCTTTGGCGAAAATCTCAACGAACTCGCCACCGATGACGGAGCCGAAGACGAGGCCGAGCCGCTCCCCTCTCCGGCGTCCCACCAACCGCCGTCATCTCGACCGGAGCACAGCGCAGCGGAGAGACTCCTTTTTTCGAAAAGCCATCAAACCGAGTTAGCCACCACTACCCCCTTTCAGATCCCCCACCTGTCGTCTTCTCGACCGGAGTCGGCCCCAGAGCGCAGCGCAGAGGCCGACGCAGCGAAGAGAACCCTTCTCTCAGACGCCTCCGGAGATCAAATCACCAAGACAGAGGTCGACCTCCACCTCCTCGGCCCCTCCGACACCACCGAGCCCGAAGACCTCCCCAACCTCGAGCCCAATCCCTCTCAGTCCGCACCCGAATATGATCAGTCCGAAGAGCTCCTCGGCCGCGCCCCCATCCAGCGCACCGCCATCGCCGACATCGGCGAGCAGTTCTCCCCCGCCAGCTTCTTCTCCGCTCTGCTCAAGCAGCTCTACCTGGACCAGCCCTACGTCCCCCGGTCTATCTATGTGCCGGTGGACTTCCCCGACCGTGCCCTGCTGGCCGATCTGCTCAGCGAAAAAATGAAACACCGCATCGAGCTCGCCGCCCCGCAGCGTGGCGACAAACGCTCGCTCGTTGACCTCGTCTGCCAGAACGCCAAGCAGTCTTACGACCAGCGCTTCCGCGTCCTCATCCCCACTCAAAACGCCATCGCCCGCTCGCTCCAGGACGCCCTTACGCTGCCCGAGCTCCCCACCCGCATCGAGTGCTTCGACATCTCGCACATCCAGGGCGCCGAAACCGTCGCCTCCATGGTCGTCTGGGAAGACGGCGCCATGAAGAAGGCCGACTACCGCAAGTTTCAGGTCAAAACCGTCACCGGCGTCGACGACTTCGCCTCCATGCGCGAGATCGTCCAGCGCCGCTACAAGCGCCTCCTCGATCAAAAACTCGCCACCGGCGAAGACTGCTTCCCCTCCCTTATCCTCATCGACGGCGGCCTCGGCCAGCTCCACGCCGCCGCCGACGCTCTCGCCGAAATCGGCGTTCACACCCAGCCCCTCGCTTCCATTGCCAAAAAAGAAGAGATCGTCTACGTCCACGGACAGGAAGACTCGCCCGTCGTCCTCGAGCGCCGTTCCCCCGTCCTCCATCTCATCCAGAAGATCCGCGACGAGTCGCATCGCTTCGCCATCACCTACCACCGCAAGCGCCGCCAGATGCGCGACCGCGACTCCGAGCTCGACCGCATCCCCGGCGTCGGCCCCCGCACCCGCCAACGCCTGCTCCAGCACTTCGGCTCCCTCCGCGGCATCAAGCAGGCCACACCCGATGCCCTCACCGCCGTCGTCAACGCCGCCACCGCCGGAAAAATCCAGCGCTACTTTACCTCTGAAACCGCAGCCACCGACTCCCCGCTCACCGTGCTGAACTAGCTACTTCCTCTCGCCAGCCCAGGTGCTTTACCGTCAGAGACATGCGTTCGCTGCTCCTGCCTCTGCTCCTCGCCTCCCCTGCACTCGCCCAGACGCCCCTTCCTCAGCAACTCCAGACCATCGCTCTTGACGCTAAGGGCAAGGTCTCCGTCGCCTGTGCCTTGCCGGAAACTCCACTCGACTGCAATCTCGATCCCCGCGCCCACCCTCCACTCCAATCCGTCTTCAAGCTCCCCCTCGGTCTCACCGTCCTCCAGCAGGTCGAGGCCGGCCGCCTGCAGCTCGATCAGCCGATCCGCTTCCTCAGGTCCGACATCTATCCCGGCACCTACAGCCCACTCCAGGACGCGCACCCTTCCGCCGAGATCGACGTCCCACTCCGCGAGCTCCTCCGCCTCACCCTCGTCTACTCCGACAACGTCGCAGCTGACATCCTGCTGCGCCTCCTCGGAGGGCCAGTCGCCGTGCAGCGCAGCCTGGACGCCCTCAACCTTCCCTCCATCCACGTCCGCGACAGTGAACGCGCCTTGCACGACGACCAGCACCTGCAGTACCGCAACGACGCCGAACCCGCCGCCATGGTCGCCCTTTTACGTCGCGTCGCAGATAACTCACCTCTGAACGCGGCCAACACGAAGCTGCTTCTCACCTGGATGACGGACTCGCCCGTAGGCGCCCACCGCATGCGCGCCGGTCTTCCCTCCGGCACCGTCCTCGCTCACCGCACCGGCACATCCGGCGAAGAAAACGGCCTCGCCGCCGCCACAAACGATGTCGGCCTCATCACCCTTCCCGACGGCCGCCGTCTCGCGCTCGCCGTCTTCATCACGGACTCCCACGCCGACGAAGCCACCCGCGACGCCGTCATCGCCCGCATCACCAAAGCCATCTACGACACCGCTCTAAACGCACGCTAGTCCGAATGACTGCCGCTCGCAAACGTATTGCAAGCTCCAGGATTTCCCGTGCTCAGCCCCTTCTTGAACCACTCTTCCCGCGACGCGCTCGAGCCGTGCGTCCAGCTCTCCGGACTCACCGCCCGCCCGCTCATCTTCTGAATATGGTCGTCTCCCACTGCCGCCGCCGCCTTCAGCGCACCATCCACATCGTCCTCATGCACAATCCCCCGCTGCTCCGTCGAGTGCCCCCAAACCCCGGCATAGCAGTCCGCCTGCAGCTCCAGATCGACTGACAGCTTCTTCGCCTCATCCGGATTCTGCTGCTGCAGCCGACGCACCTTCGCCTCCGTCCCCAGCAAATCCTGCACATGGTGTCCCAGCTCATGCGCGATCACGTACGACTGCGCAAAGTCGCCCGTGTCGCCGCCCAGCTGCTTCAGCTCATCCCAGAACCCCAGGTCGATGTAAACCTTGCCGTCCGCCGGGCAGTAGAACGGCCCGGTCGCCGCCTGTGCTGTCCCGCAGCCCGAATACGTCCGCCCGCGAAACAATACCAGCTTCGCCCGCTGGTAGCTCTGCCCCTTGTCCGCAAAGATCTTCGCCCACGTCTTCTGCACATCATCCAGCGTGAACGACACCAGCTGCGCATCCCGATCCGCAGTCGGACTCGCCGCCCCACCGCTTGCCCCCTGTTGCGGCCCATACTGCGAGCTCCGATCACTCGACTGCCGCGACTGCGTCTGTCCGCCACCACCACCGCCGCCGCTCAGGTAGGCACCAATGTAGTTTCGCCCCGTTAGAAGGCTCACCACCAACAGCACCAGCACCCCCACAATCCCCAGCCCACCGCCACCAAATCCGAACCCGCCACCCCCACCCGAGTCCCCGCGCCGGTCCTCCACATCACTGCTCATCCCACCAGGCGTCCAGTCCATTCCTCACCCCCTCCAGCACGGCGCCGTGCGCCATGGTCGTCCAGAAAGTATGGCATGAGCCCCTCTCCTCCTTGGAATCCGCAGGTGTTGCACCCAGACCACGGAACCTTCACCTCCCTCCAGCCGTACCGCTCTCATCCAGAGGTACAAGCGATCTATGACCACCACCCGCGTAACGCCCGGCCCGAGCCCACTCACCCGCGATAATTTCGCCCCGGCCCTGCGTCTCGCACTCGCCTTCGCTCTCCTTAAACTCGCCATCCAGATCGCCGGCAATCTTTGGCAGGCGCACCTCGGCTGGGGCTACTTCCGCGATGAGTTCTACTACCTCGCCTGCGGCCGCCATCTCGCGTGGGGATACGTCGACCACGGCCCTCTCGTCGCAATCCAGGCTCGCCTGGCCGAAACCCTCTTCGGCCACTCCCTTGCCGGCATTCGCTTGCCCGCTGCCCTCGCCGGCGCCGTCCGCATCGCCCTCACAGGCCTTCTCGCCTTCGCCCTCGGCGGCCGCCGCGCCGCTCAGTCCCTCGCCATGCTCGGCGTCCTCATCGCTCCGCAGTACCTCGCCATCGACAGCTTTCTCTCCATGAACTCGTTCGAGTCCCTCTTCTGGATGTCCTGCCTCCTGGCCCTCATCGTCCTCCATCGCCGCCTCCTTCCCTCAGTCGCCGCCCTCCTCTCAGCTGAAGCGCCGCGCAACCTGGAGATCCGCTCCTTCAAACAGCCCGCGGATCTCGATCTTCCCTTCACCGCCGCTCCCCGGTCTTACAGCAACCAGGCCTTTGCCGAACCTCGTCTCCACCCGCAATCCGCCCTCACCCTTTGGCTCCTCTTCGGCCTCTCCGCCGGCCTCGGCTTGCTCAACAAGCCCTCGATGACCTTCTTCCTCGTCGCGCTCGGCCTCGCCCTCCTCGTCACTCGCGAAGGCCGCATCCTCCTTCTCCGTCGTGAAGCCCTCGCCGGCATCGCCCTTCTCATCCTCATCGCAATCCCCAACCTCCTCTGGCAGATCCATCACCACTGGGCCACCCTCGAGTTCCTTCACAACGACCGCGTCCGCGGCAAGAACGCCATCCTCGGTCCGGTCGCCTTCATCGGCGCGCAGATCCAAACTCTCGATCCGCTCACCCTCTTCCTCTGGATCCCTGGCCTGGTGTGGCTTCTCCGCCGCTCCGCCTGGCGTTGGATCGGCCTTACCTTCGCCCTCTTCTTCGTCGGTATGTTCGCCCTGCACGCCAAGGAGTACTACGTCACCCCGATCTATCCCGTCCTCTTTGCCGCCGGCGGCATCGCCTGGGAGCAGCGCCGCTGGAGTCCCTTCGGCAAACTCTCCGCCGCCGCGCCTGAAGTCCGCGCCAACCGCCTCTTCGCCTTCCCGCTCTACCAGGCCACCCTCATCCTCTCCGGCCTGCTTCTGCTCCCCATGGCCATCCCTGTCCTCACCCCGCAGTCCTGGCTCCGCTACACCACCGCCCTCCATCTGCGCGACACCGTCAGCAACGCCGAAACCGCCCGAACCGGCCCCTTCCCGCAGTTCTACGCCGACCGCTTCGGCTGGCAGGAGTACCTCGACATCGTCACGGACACCTACACCGCGCTCTCACCCGAAGACCGCGCCCGCGTCGTCATCTTCACGAACGACTACGGCGAAGCCGGTGCCCTCGACATCCTCGGCAGCTACGAACATCGCAATCTCCCGCCCGTTCTCTCCGGGCAGAACAACTACTGGCTCTGGGGAACACACGGCCGCGACCCCAACCTCGTCATCGCCATCATTGGCGACAAGCCCGAGGAAGTCGCCCGCAAGTACGAATCCGTCACCCTCGTCGGCCACATGAACAACCGCTATTCCATGCCCTTCGAACACCGCAACGTCTATCTCCTCCGCGGCCGTCGCCCCTCGGCCCCCTTCGACTGGAAAGACGAGCGATACTTCTACTAGCAGTCATCCCCCGTTCGAAAGCGTCTCCATTGCGTCGTTCCACGATTGTTCTCCCGCATGATCCTGCCTTTCGTTCCTGCCTCTGGCTCGCAGCTCTCTTTGCTCTGTTCAAACTCATCCTTCACGTCAGCATCAATCTTTGGCAGGCGCACCTCGGCTGGGGCTACTTCCGGGATGAGCTCTACTTCCTTGCTTGCGGGCATCACCTCGACTGGGGCTACGTCGATCACGGGCCAATCGTCGCCATCCAGGCTCGTCTAGCCGAGACCCTCTTTGGTCACTCCCTCGCCGGGATTCGCTTCCTCTCTACCCTGGGCGGCGCGGCGCGTGTCTTCCTGACCGGTCTTCTCGCCTATCGTCTCGGCGGTAGCCGTTCCGCCCAGGGACTCGCCATGATCGGAGTTCTGGTTGCACCCTCATTTCTCGGCGTCGATGGCATCCTCAGCATGAACTCCTGCGAGTCCATCTTCTGGATGAGCTGTCTGCTCGCGCTTCTGTCTGTGCAAAATCGCCTCGGTCTTTCGCCACTTCCTTCCATCTCTCCTGCAAATACCGGTACACCGCTCTCCCGACACGCCAGACGCGAACAATCACCGCTACAGCCACTCCGGAGCGCTTCTTCTCTCGGTCCATGGCTCCTCTTCGGCCTGTCCGCGGGTCTCGGGCTCCTCAACAAGCCCTCCATGACCTTCTTTCTCATCGCGCTCATGTTTGCTCTGCTCGCGACACGCGTCGGCCGCCTCCTCCTTCTCCGCCGCGAAACTCTGCTTGCCCTGGCACTTACACTCCTTCTCGCCGCACCCAACCTGCTGTGGCAAGTCCACTATGAATGGCCGACCCTCGAGTTTCTTCGCAACGGCCAGCTCACCCACAAGAATGGCATCTTTGATCCTCTCGATTTCCTTCAGTCCCAGGTAGCCGCCTTTGACGCCGCAACCATCCTTATCTGGCTTCCCGGTCTCGTCTATCTTCTTCGTCGCGCCCATATCCGCTATCTAGGCCTCACCTATCTCTTTTTCCTTGCCATCATGATCCTCTTCGAGGCAAAGGACTACTACGCCCATCCCATCTACCCTGTGCTCTTCGCCGCTGGCGGTCTTGCCTGGGAGCGCCTCTTCGCTGGTCGTGCCCGCATCCGGCAGCAGCGGGTCATCGCGTTTCCCGTCGCCACCTCGCTCCTCGTGCTCACATCGCTCTATCTGTTACCCACAGCTCTCCCCGTCCTCACGCCACGCGGCTGGCTTCGTTACACCGCAGCCGTCGGCCTCTACGCCGTTCCCCACAGCTCTCTTACACATCCAAGAAGCCCTTTGCCACAGGTCTTCAGTGATCGCTTCGGCTGGCAGGAAGAAGCTGACCGCATCACTGCCCTCGTTAACTCGTTGTCTCCCGCCGATCGCCAGCGCGTCGCCATCCTCACCAGCAACTACGGCGAGGCCGGCGCCCTCCAGCTTCTCGCACCCTCCCTGCCACCCGTCATCTGCGGTCAGAACAGCTACTATCTCTGGGGCTACGGCAAGGTCACTGGCGAGATCCTGATAGCCATCTCCGGACGAACTTCGGAAGATCTTCGCCGCTTCTACGATGGAGTGGAGATCGTTGGCAATCTCGACGCCAACCCCTACATGGAGCCATTCGAGCGCCAGCGCACCATCTACCTCCTCCGTCAGCCGCGCCAGACCATGATCAAGCTCTGGCCCAACTTCAAGGACTACATCTAGCTGGCTCGTCTTTCTTTTCACCGGCCCTCCGGCACCTGACGGACATCTCCGCCGTGCTACCCTCACCCATCCGCATGTCCTCACCTCACCCTCTAGGCCCGCCCGCCGAGCTCCCGCGCGTCCTCTCCACCGCGCACGCCACCTCCGTCGTCATCGGCATCATCATCGGCTCCGGCATCTTCCTCGTTCCGCGCGAGATGATGGCCGCCACCGGCTCCTCTACCATGGTCTACGCCGTCTGGATCACCGGCGGCCTGCTCTCCCTCTTCGGCGCCATGACCTACGCCGAGATCGCCTCCGCCCGCCCCCACTACGGCGGCGAGTACGCCTTCCTGCGCGCTGCCTACGGCGACACCACCGCCTTCCTTTACATGTGGACCTGGGTCCTCATCACCAAGCCCGCCTCGCTCGCCACCGTCGCCTTCGGCTTCGTCCGCGTTCTCGGCACCTTCGTCGTCTTCGGCTTCTTCGCCCAGCCCGCGCTTGGCCGCATCTCCTGGGCGCAAGTCATTGCCATTGCCGTTACCTGGGCCATGACCGGCCTCAACATCATCAGCACCCTCGAGTCCGCCAACGTCCAGCTCGCCCTTACCTGGCTCAAGGGCCTGCTTATACTTGTCATCGCCGGCTTCTGCTTCTTCGCCGCCGGCCACCACGGCTCCTTCGCTAACCTTCACACCACCTTCGCCACCCACAACACCCCATTCGCCGGCTTCATGATCGCCCTCACCGCCGCCCTCTGGGCCTATGACGGCTGGACCGACGTCACCCAGCTCGCCGGCGAAGTCCGCAATCCGCGCCGCGCCTTTCCCATCGCCCTCATCGGCGGCGTCACAGCCGTCGCTCTCCTCTACATGCTCACGAACGCCGCCATTCAGTACGTCCTTCCAGCAACGCTGATCGCCACCTCAGACCGCCCCGCCGCCGACGCCATGCGTGTCGTCGCCGGCCCCTGGGGCTCCGCCCTGGTCTCCATCGGCATGGCCGTCTCCATCGCCAGCACCTTCATTGGCTCCTCGCTCTCCGGGGCCCGTGTCCCCTTCGCCGCCGCTCGCGACGGCCTCTTTTTCCGCCAACTTGCCCACGTCCATCCACGCTTTCAAACCCCCTCCACCGCCCTCCTTCTGCAGGCCATCCTCGCCACCCTGCTCCTCCTCGCCATCGGCCAGTTCCAAAGCCTCTTCTCGCTCGCCATCTTCGCCGAGTGGCTCTTCTACGCCCTCACCGCCAGCACTGTCTTCGTCTTCCGCCTCCGTGCCGCGACACCAGTCCTACCGGGCATTCCGTCCCCTCGACCGGAGTCGCGGCGCAGCGGAGACGTAGCGGAGAGAATCCTTCCTTCACAAGGCCACGAAACAAGCCTCGCGACACCCGCCCGACTTCCCTTCCGCACCCCCGGCTACCCCGTCGTCCCCATCCTCTTCATCGCCGCCGCCACCCTCCTGCTTGTCTTCTCCTTCCGCGCGCAGCCCACCAACTCCCTCATCGGCTCCGCCGTCATCCTCCTCGGCATTCCCGTGCATCTACTGCTTCGCCGCCGGCTCACCAGCCCTGCTCCTCCCATCCATGGTTGACGCCCCCCTCGCAAACCGATACTTCTCTACGGGAGAGCTCAACCCCGCATGATCCGCAAGCAGAAGTCCGACGACCCGACCGCCGCACCGCGCTTCGACATTCGCGACGTCGCCCGCGCCGCCAACGTCTCCGTCGCCACCGCCTCCCGCACCATCAACAACGTCCCCACCGTCAATGCCGCCATGGCCGCCCGCGTCCGCGAAGCCATCCGCGACCTCAACTACTACCCCAACACTCAGGCCCGCGCCCTCGTCTCCGGCCGCTCCCGCCTCTTCGGCCTTCTCGTCTCCGACATCACCAACCCCTTCTTCCCCGAGCTCATCAAGCGCTTTGAAGCCGCCGCCGTCCGCCATGGCTACGAGCTCCTCATCGGCTCTACCAACTACGACTCCGAGCTTCAGCACTGCCTGCGCCGCATGATCGAGCGCAACGTCGACGGCGTCGCCATCATGACCTTCGGCGTCGAAGATCCCGTCCTCGAAGAGCTCTCCAGTCGCAACATCCCCATGGTCTTCGTCGACATCCCCCAGGAAGACTTCACCCCTAGGCACAACCTTCCCAGAGACCTCCGTCCCGACACCCTCATGGTCGATTACCTCCACGGCATGCGGCAGGCCATCGAGCACCTCGTCGCTCTCGGCCACCGCGACATCGGCTTCATCAGCGGCCCCCTCACCCAGCACTCCGCCAGCCTGCGCCGCGTCGCCTTCATCGCCTCCATGCACGCCGCCGGCTGCACCCCGCGGGAGCGCTTCGTCCTCGAGGGCGATCACCAGCTGGAAGGCGGCATGTTCGGCATGACGCAGCTCCTCAACTCACCCGATCCGCCCACCGCAGTCCTCTGCTCCAACGACCTCACCGCCATCGGCGCCCTCCGCACCCTCCACAAGCAGGGCCTCCGCGTCCCGGAGCACATGTCCGTCGTCGGCTTCGACAACATCCATCTCGCCGCCTTTCTCAACCCCGCCCTCACCACCGTCAACATGTCCCAGACCGAGATCGCCGACGGAGCCATAGCCGCCCTCCTCGCCCGCGTCAGCGGCGATCCTCCACCCACCATCAAACCTATTTCCACCAGCCTCATCCTCCGCGAAACCACCGCCGCCCCGCGTTCACCCTCCGCTCTATCCGGCGCTCGCTCGTAGCCGCGCCTCGGCTCACGCCCTCTCACTCTCAGGTCCTTCCTCGCGCCAGGGCGGGATTACGATAGGCGCCTATGCTCCCTCTCCCGCGTCTCACCCTCCTCTTTGCCATGGTCGCCACCTCGCTGCACGCGCAGACCCACGCCCACCTTGTGCCCAACACCGAGCGTCCCCTCTCCGCCGAAACCACCGCGCGCGCCCTCGGCGTCAGCCCTCTCTTCATTCATCTGCAGCAGGAACCCAAATCCCCCGCCGACCTCCAGCAGATCGCCGATCGCCAGCAGATCCTTCTCGCCGCCACAGCCGCCAGCCTCGAGGTCGACGCCGCCACCGGGCAGATCGACAACGAGATCGCCGAAGCCCGCGAACTCGAAAGCTACCTCAACGGCCGTCGCACCCGGCAGATCGATCTCCTCAACCTCGCCAGCCTCGCCATCGGCGGCAGCCTCGGCACCGCCAGTGCCGCTCTTGGCTTCACCCCGCATCTCCAGACCTCGGGCGTCGTCGGAATCATCTCCGGCGTCTCCACCACCACCCTGTCCATCGTCGGTCTTCGCGTCGGTCCGGGCGGCAAGGACGTCCTCCAGGCCCACAGCAACATGCTCAGTAGGCTCTTCGATCTACCCGCCGATCCAAACGACTTCTATCCACCCCTCATCGCCCAGTTCATGAACTCTCCCGCACCCAACGATCCCGACAATCTCTCCCGCCGCGATCGCCTCGTCCTCTCCTGGGAGAAACTCGGCCGCATCCCTCCACCCGGCTCCCCCAGGCGTCAGGAGAAGATCGCCCGCCTCGCCAGTATCCCGCAGCAGAACACCTCCCTCTCGATCGGCGATCTCGAGGATCGCGCCGCCATGCTCTACGACCTGCGCGCCCGCATCACCTACGAGAAGCGCGATCTCGCCATCCTGCTCGACTCCCTCGCGACCGGCTCTCCCTCCACCCTCCAGCCCTGACCGCCACACCATCGCCAGACCCTCGCCACCATCCCGTACCCTATCCAAAGCATGTCCCGCAAACACAAACCCCGGCTCGGCCAGAACTTCCTCTCCGACCTCACCGCCCGGCAGCGCATCGCTGACTCTCTCGGCGACCTCTCCGCCTCCACCATCCTCGAGATCGGCCCCGGCCACGGAGCCATCACCGATCTCCTCGCCACCCGCGCCCGCCGCCTCCTCGCCGTCGAACTCGACCGCGCCCTCGCCGCCGAACTCCGCTTCCGCTTCCGCAATCACCCCAACGTCGAAATCCTCGAAGGGGACATCCTCGCTGTCGACCTCCCCACTCTCCTCAAACCTATAAACTCCGCCCCTCCTACATCGGATCCCGGAGCCTCTTTTGCTTGTCATTCCGAGCCTGAGCTTGCCGAGGGGGAGGAACCCCCGCATCTGCCCTTCGCCGCGGAGCGAAGCGACGCGAACTCCCGGCCCGCAGACGGGCAAAGCGCCCCCACTCACATCGTCGGCAATCTCCCCTACTACATCACCTCGGACATCCTCCTCCATCTCTTCCACGCCTCCCTCGCCGCCCCCGGCCTGCTCACCTCCGCCGTCCTCATGATGCAGCGCGAAGTCGCCGAGCGAGTCGCCTCCCCACCCGGCCGCCGCGACTTCGGCCTCCTCTCTGCCACCGCCCAGATGCACGCCATCCCCGAGATCCTCTTCACCCTCGGCCCCAAATCCTTCTCCCCGCCGCCCGAGGTCGACTCCACCGTCCTTCGCCTGCGCTTTCATCCTCGCTTCGCCGAACTCGGCGTGCAGCCCGCTCCGTTCGACCGCTTCCTTCACCAGGCCTTTGCCCAGAAACGTAAGACCCTCGCCAAAAATCTCCGCCACGCCGGCTTCACCCCCGATCAGCTCTCCGCCGCCTGGCCTGCTGCCCTCGACCCGCAGATCCGTGCGGAGGCCGCCTCACTCGAGGACCTCGCCGCCATCCATCGTTCACTTCACGAATCCCTTCTCGAGAGAGTGCAATCCGCCCCACCATCCGCGGGCGTATAACGGGTTGCACCAGATCCACCCGGCCCGGCGGCCCATCTCCGCCGGCAGGAGTCCGCCGATGAAGCTCCGCGTCGCTCTTCCCCTCGCTCTCCTCCTTCCGTTTGTCCCCGTTCCCATACCCGCCCAGATCGGCGTCGACCCCGTGCCGCCCTCCTGGCGCACCCAGCAGCCCGGCTCCAGCCCCATGCCGAACGTCCACAACAACCAGCCGGTGGAAGACCCTGCAGACGCCATGCGCCGCACCCAGTTCGCCAAGCTCGGCCAGAAGCGTCAGGACCAGGCCAAGGCCGATGCCGCCAAACTCCTCGCCCTCGCCACCGAGCTCAAGGAGCAGGTCGATACCGCCTCCGGCAACACCTCCCCGGCCAAAGTCGCCACGACCTCCGACGCCATCGTCAAGCTAGCCAAGAGCGTCAAGTCCAACAGCCAGCCCCTCTAACTCTTCTCGCCTCTCCGACCCGCCGCTCGGCCGTCCGCGCCAGCAGTGGAACCGCGGGCTCTCATCCCGCACCCGATATCGATTCCCTACGCTTCTAATCATCTATTCTGCAATCCCCGCATCCCATCTAAAACGCTCTCGCTCATCAATCGATCCCCAGCGCGATGTACGCTCGCGCCGAAGACTCGCTTGCTTCATCATCGTGCCGCTCGACGCGCTGCCTCTCGTCTGATCGCCATTCGCGGTCCCGCACCCACAAGGATCCTCATGTCTGCTGTTCCAAGTCCCCGCCTCTCGCTTCGTCGCCTCGCAAAGACCAACGCTCTCCTCGCAACACTTCTCTTCTCCGTCCCCATCGCCGTCGCGCAGTCAGCCCAGCTCTCCGGCACCGCCCGCGATCCCGATGAATCCGTCATCGTCAGCGCCCGGATCACCCTCGAAGACCAGCTGAGCCACGCCACCCTCACCACCACCACCGATCCCACTGGCGCCTACACCTTTTCAACCGTCACCCCCGGCATCTACACCCTCCGCGCCACCCGCCCCGGCTTCGCCGACGTTGTCGTCCGCTCCGTCACCATCGGTCCCAGCGGCACCCTCACCCGCGATCTCGCCTTCACCCTCGCCAGCTCCGACACCTCCATCACCGTCCGCCAAAATACCTCCGGCACCACGGAAGCTGGTTACTATGTCCCCCGCGTCGACCGCGGCGTCCTCGGCAACAGCCCCATCGTCAACCAGCCCTACACCATCACCGTCCTTCCCTCCGAACAGATCGCCAACACCCAGGTGAAAAGCCTCCGCGACGCCATCAACTTCCTTCCGCTCGTCGCCTACACCGAGCAGCAGGGCAACGAGATCCTTCGTCCCTCCACCCGCGGCATCCAGGGCTCCATCGCCCAGAACACCCGCATGGACGGCATGGCCATGGCCATCACCGGCGCCAACCCTATCGAGCAGTACCAGGAGCTCCAGGTAGAAAACGGTCTCGGCGCCGCCATGTACGGCCCCGCCAACCCCTCCGGCATGTTCGACTTCGTCCTCAAGCGCCCTCCCGAAGGTCGTCTTCCAGCAGAACGCACCACCAACCTCTACCTCGAGCAGGACAGCCAGTCCATCGGCACCGCCTACCTCGATGCCGGCGGCCGTCTCGGCCACAACAAGTTCTTCGGCTACCGCTCGAACCTCCTCTTCGGCGACGGCACCGCCTTCGTCGAGCAGAGCCGCCTCCGTCGCCGCCTCGGCGAGTTCGCCTTCGATGTCCGTCCCTCCAGCCGCACCACCCTCGACGCCCACTACAGCGCCTATGACCTCGTCCAGCGCGGCTTCCCCGGCTGGTTCACTTACGGCCCTGACCCCTCAGACACCACCGCTACCGCCCAGCGCCCCAAACGCACCCTCTTCCTTCCCGCCGCACCCGATCCCACCCGCCTGGGCTTCGGCCAGGCCTACGCCGGCGTCAACCTCACCACGCAAAGCACCAGCGTCCGCCTCCTGCACGACTTCTCCCCCAACTGGCATGCCCTGGCCGGCGGCCTCGCCCAGCGCCTCGACCGCTTCATCGACACTCCCGTCAATAATCTCTCGAACAACACCGGGGGCTACAACACCACCCTCGCCGCCGGCTTTGCTCCCCGCTTCGGCGTTGAAAGCGATCTCGGCTACATCACCGGCACCATCAACAGGTGGGGCATCCGCCAGGACGTCGTCGCCGCCAGCGAAGGCTACCGCTTCAACCAGTACAGCTACACCAGCCCATCCGCCAACAGCCTCAAAGTCGGCAGCGCCAGCATCGCCAATCCAATGAGCCTCCCCGCGCCGTCCGCCGGCCTGCCCCAGAACCGTGGCCTCTACCAGTCCGCCGTCGTCCACCAGCAGGGCTTCAACCTCGGCGATCTCCTCTACTTCCCCCGTCGCTTCGCCGTCCGCCTCGCCGCCAGCCAGGATTGGATCGGCGTCGACAACAACTCCGCCACTGCCCGCACCTCCGGCTCCAACAAGCAGGGCATCAGCCCCTCCGCCAGCGTCATGTACAAGCCCACCCTCGCCACCACCGTCTACGGCACCTTCGCCAGCTCGCTTCAGCAGGGCGATATTGCCCCCGGCGGCACCGTCTCCTCCACCACCGGCCTCAACTCCCTCGTCAACCCCAATCAGGCCCTTCCGCCCTACCGCAGCCAGGAGTGGGAGATCGGCTTCAAGTCCGCCGGCCGCCCTCTCAACCTCACCACCGCCCTCTTCCGCATCCAGCGCCCCTTCGCCAACACCGTGCCCTTCTCGGCCACCCAGAATATCTACAAAATCTCCGGCGAACAGGTAAACTTCGGCGCCGAGATCTCCGCGCAGGGCACCCTCTTCCATCACCTCCTGCTCGACGCCGGCTTCACCGCCCTCAACGCCCGCCTCAACGACACCGGCATCTCCGCCACCCAAGGCAAGCGCTTCGTCGGCATCCCGCCCTACCACTCCAACCTCTACAGCGAGTTCCGCGTCCCCCACGTCACTAACCTCGCCATCACCGGCAACTGGGAGTTCTCCGGCAACCGTCCGCAGGACGACGAGAACCTCCACACCACTCCCGGCTTCAATACCTTCAACCTCGGCGCCCGCTACACCCACCCGCTCTTCACCAAGCTCGCCACCCTCCGCTTCACCGCCAACAATCTTTCGAACACCCACTTCTTCTCCACCATCGCCGCCGGCGACATCACCGGCACCAACGCCAGCAGCAACACCGCCCACCTCGGCAGCCCCCGCACCATCTCCTCCTCCCTCCAGTTCGCCTTCTAACTCCTCACCCGCACCAGACGTCAGCGGCGGACCCAAAGGGTCCGCCGCTCCTGTTAACCGAACCCCCGGCCGCGCGTTGTACTTAGTGAACGCACACTCGCTCGCGTGCGTACATCGACCAACGAGGTTCATCATGGACGGCAATCTGGTTCCTATCTCTCTCTTCGCGGCCCTCGCGGCAGTCTCTTGGGTCGTCATCGCCTCCATCCGCCAGGTGCTCGTCACCCGCGTCCACGCCACTGTGCAGATGCGTCTGCTCGACAAGCTCCCCTCCGGCGAGAGCGCCGTCGCCTACAGCCAGTCCCCCGCCGCGCAGCGAGCCTTTGGCGATCTCCTCGATCCCGCCACCCGCTCCGAGCCCTACCGCAGCATCCTCAACGGCGTCCAGGCCGCCATCCTGCTCTCCGTCTTCGGCGCGACGCTTCTCCTCCTGCACCGCAATCCCGCCTTCTCGGGCGACGGCACCCTCGCCTTCGGCGCCATCTCGCTCGCCCTCGGCATCGGCTTCGCCCTCGCTGCCGCCGCCACCTATCTGCTCTCCAGCAGCTTCGGCCTGCTGACGCCGCAAAAGCCCTCCTGATCCCCACCACCGCTCCGGAAAGGAGGCTCCATGTCCGCGCACACCAGCGATCTGCCCGACCGAGTCCTTCCCTGGCAGCGCACCGCCACAATTGTCATCGACCAAGCCCGCTTCGAAGCCATCTACCTTGCCACCGCCCGGCCCCTGCTCGCCTATCTTCTCGGCGTCACCGGCCGTCGCGACGTCGCCGACGATCTCCTGCAGGAGACTTTCGTCCGCTTCCTTGCCCGCCAGCAGACCACCCGGCAACCCGCCGCCATGCCGGACGACGACAGCCGCCGCTATCTCTTTCGCATCGCCACCAACCTCCTCCGCGACCGCTGGCGGCGTCACGACGCCGCACCCGAGCCAACCCCCGACCACCCACCAGCCGAACAAAGCACCACCCCCAGCCTCGAGACCCGGCTCGATATCCATCGCGCCATGGCTACCCTCAAACCCCGCGAGCGCGAGCTCCTCTGGCTCGCCTACGTCGAAGGCATGAGCCACGCCGAGATCGCCGCCGTCACCGGCCTCGGTGCCCTCAGCATCCGCCTCCTTCTCTTTCGCGCCCGGGCAAAGGCAGCCACGCTCCTGAACCCCGATCAGTCCACGCGCATCGCAAGCTCTGGAAAGGCCCTCTCATGACCACTCGCCCCTGCCATCGCGAGCCCGCTCTCCTCCACGCCCTGCGCACCGGCTCTCTCGACCCCGCCCTGCGCACCCACCTCCAAACCTGCGCCGCCTGCCAACACACGCAGCAGGCCGCCACGCTCCTCCTCCAGTACGCCGCCGGCATCCACGCCGAAGTCGACGGCGCGCAGCTTCCCTCCACCGCCGCCATCTGGCATCGCGCCCGGCAGCAGCGGCAGACTACCGCGCTCCGCCGCGCCGCCGTCGCCATGGCCGCCCTCCGCGCGCTCGTCGCCATCTATCTGCTCGCGCTCCTTGCCTGGTTCCTCCGCTCCGTCTGGATCGCCCAGCCCACGCAGTCCCGCCTCGCCTTCGCCCCGCTCACCTCCGGCGACGTCCCGCTCGGCACCGCCGCGGCTCTTCTTCTCCTCATCGCCGGCGCATCGGCGCTTCTTCTGCTTCATCGCCGCCAGCTGCCTCCCCTCCTTCGCTGACACCAGCCTCACTGCATCCGAACGCCCGCCGCAATCTCGAGGAAGTTCTCAACGATCGGCCGCGCATCACCCGCCACCCGAGCCATCTCGATCTCGCTCTTCACCTTTGCGCCTCGCAGCGGCAGGCACACCACCTCCTCCGACGCAATGCGCCGCACGCAGGCCGGCGCCACCGAGACGCCCAGCCCTGCCCCCACCAGCCGCAGAATCGTCAGCCAGTGCGACGCCTCCTGCACAATCCTCGGCCGAAAGCCATGCTCCTCAAACACCGTCAGCGGCTTCTCGAACGCCCGCGCCCCCGCACTGCGCGGGTAGTACACAAATGGATCGTCCCGCAGCATCCCCGGCGAGACACTCTTCTGCTCCGCACACGCATGCGATCGCGGAAGCACCGCAACGTACGGCTCGGCGAAGAGCGTCCTTACCGTCAACCCGTCCGTCGCATCCCCGTCCCGCAGAATGCCCGCGTCGAGCATCCCGTTCTCCAGACCCTCCGTCACCCGAGCCGTAAACGACTCGTGCAGGTGCAGCTGAACCCCCGGGTATGCCTCCCGGTACACACTGAAGATCCGCGGAAGCGTCGTCAACATCGCCGATCCCACAAATCCGATGTGCAGCGATCCCGTCTCGCCCCGGCCGATCCGCCGCGTCTCCTCCAGATCCCGCTGCACCGTCCGCAGCGTTCGCCGGGCCCGCTCCAGATACACCGCGCCCGCCTCCGTCAGCGCCACCGACCGCGACGTCCGCACGAACAGCGGATACCCAAGCATCTCCTCCAGACGTCGAATCTGCTGCGAGAGTGGTGGCTGCGAGAGATGCAGCCGCTCCGCCGCCCGTCCAAAGTGCAGCTCCTCCGCAACCGCAACAAAGTACCGCAGGTGCCGCAGCTCGATATCCTGATCCATACGCCTCACATCCTAATCAAGAGCAACAAGATATTGGACGTCATGAAGGCCCACCGGCACACTTCTTCTGGAGGATCCATCCATGATCACGGAACCTGCTCAGAAACTCTCACCCGGCGAAGCCGCCATCCAGTCTCAACCCATCAGCATCCGCCCGCTGCGCGCCGGCGACGACGCCACGGGCTTCCGCACGCTCAACGAAGAATGGATCTCCCGCCACTTCACCCTCGAGCCCCGCGACCACGAAACCCTCAACGATCCCGAGACCACCATCCTTCGCCAGGGTGGCCACATCTTCATGCTCTACGCCGGCTCCGAGCCCGCCGGCTGCGTCGCACTTATCCCCATAGGCAGCGGCGTCTACGAGCTCTCGAAGATGGCCGTCGCGCCCCACCTCCGCGGCGCGGGTCTCGGCCGCCAGCTTCTCAACCACGCCATCGCCCAGGCCCGGCTCATCGGAGCCACCTCGCTCTTTCTCGGCAGCAGCACCAAACTCGCCTCCGCCATCCACCTCTATGAGTCCGTCGGCTTCCGCCACGTCCCACCCGAAACCCTGCCGCCCAGCCCCTACACCCGAGCCAACGTCTTCATGAGCCTGTCCCTCTAGGACCACCATCCGAGCAGCTTTCCCCTCCAAGGCTCTCGATCCCGAGTACGCGAAGCGGGTGCCCCATTCATGCCGCGCCCTTCGCGACATGGGTGGGCTCCACTCTGCCGAAGGCAAACCTCTAACTACGCGCAGGCGCAGCCTAGCGCACTACTTCCCCGCGTCCGCCATCGCCAGCAGATCCGCCGACCGGTTCCGCACCCGCTCCATCAACTCCCCATCCCCCGCCAGCGTCCGCAATGTCGGCGCGATATTTCCGAGCTCGATCGCCCGCCCCGCCTTCACCGCGTCAAGAAAGCTGCTGATCTCCGCATCCAGCCCCAGCCGGTCATACCGCCGCAGATGCACCAGCTTCGGCACCTCCTCCACCGTCACCTCGATCGCCCCGAAGTCGTTCACCGCCTCCTGCATGCGCTTGTCGTCCGAGTAGTTGAACGTGCAGGTCATGGCCTTCCCTTCGCGCCGCAGCGTCAGCGTCTTCTTCCCCGTCTGCGCCAGCTTCTTCGGCCCCGTCTCGCAACCCTTTGGCCCTGCCATCACCGGCTCGACCGCGAACAGCTTGTCCCGTGTCGCGATCGATACATGAATCTCCGTGACGCCGCCCGCCGCTCCTACTCCATCCCGCGACATCGACACCGTCCCGCTTCCGTCGCCGCGCACCATCACCCGGTAGTAGGGGGTTGCCTGCGCCGGCCAGTCCCGTTCAAACGTCACCTCGTCCGCCGTCGCCAGCGGCGTCTGGGCTTCGACCGCGCCCGCGAGAGACATCATGCACAGAACCGTGCAGAAACAGCCCTTAACCTCGGCAAAACCCCGCTTGACCCTCACCGATCTCGTCCTTTTAGATCGGGGCTGGGCCGCTGGCGATCCAGCGTCTGCGCCGTGTGCAGATGACAGATCGCGATCGCCAGCGCATCCGCTGCATCCGGGCTATCTGGTTCATTCTCAAGCCCTAACAACCGCATGACCATGAACTGCACCTGTTCCTTCTGGGCCAGCCCATACCCCACCACCGCGCTCTTGATCGAAAGCGGCGCATACTCCGCCACCTCCACCCCGCAGTTCGCCGCCGCCAGAATCGCCACCCCGCGCACCTGCCCTAACTTCAACGCAGACTTGGCGTTAGCCGAAAAGAACACCTCTTCAATCGCCACCACGTCCGGCGTGTGCAGCGCAATCAACCCCGTCAGCTCCGCATAGATCTGCGCCAGCCGCTGCGCCGTCCGATCCTTCTTCGAGAGCCGTATCGTCCCTGCAATCAAATGTTTAAGCCGCGTCTCCCGGGCACCGCTCACCATCTCAACGATCCCGTACCCGGTGAACTCCGTCCCGCAATCGATCCCAAACACCCGCATACCGGGAGTGTATCGGAACCCGCCCACGCTGCCAGTATCTAGCCGGCTCCCAGCCGAAAGCGCAGCCACAGCAGCAATCCAAACATTCCGACGGCATCCAGCAACATGCCGCAACCCGCTCCGAATGTGAAACATACAGCCGCCCGCCAACGATACGTGGCTCGCACCGTAAACGCGAGCAGCAGCGGCCCGGCAAGCTGCAACCCGACAAACAGCAGCACCCAAAACGCCACAGCAACGCGCGACGAAGCCGCACCGATCTCCCGCATCGCCATCCCAAGCACCGGCACCGACGCTAGCCAGAGCAGCAGACTGACAACAATCCCGACTCTCCCAAGCTGCTTCAGCATGTGGCGCCTAATGAGTCAATTAGCGGGAGATTCCCTCCATTGGAGAACTCGCCGCCGCGTACAGCTTCTGCGGCATCCGTCCCGCCAGAAACGCCTGCCGCCCGGCAAGAACTCCGTGCTGCATCGCCTCCGCCATCAAAATCGGATCCGCCGCCCCGGCGATCGCCGTGTTCAGCAGAACTGCGTCAAATCCCATCTCCATCGCCATCGCCGCGTGCGACGCCGTTCCCAGCCCCGCGTCCACGATCAGCGGCACCTCCGTGATCAACTCCCGCAACATCCGCAGCGTATGAAGGTTCGTCATGCCGACACCCGTGCCAATCGGTGCTCCCAGCGGCATCACCGCTGCCGCCCCGGCGTCGATCAACCGTTTCGCAAACACAATGTCATCCGACGTATATGGAAGAACCGTAAACCCTTCCTTCACCAGCACACGCGTGGCCTCAAGCGTCGCCTGCACATCCGGATACAGCGTTGCCTGATCCCCGATCACCTCAATCTTCACCCAGTCCGAGAGCCCCACCTCGCGGCCCAGCCGCGCTGCCCGGATTGCCTCCTCAGCCGTGTAGCACCCAGCCGTGTTCGGGAGCAGAAAATACCGCTGCGGATCGATAAAGTCCAGCAGTGACTCGCTCGACCGGTCCAGGTTTACCCGGCGCACTGCAACCGTCACCATCTCTGCACCTGAGGCCTCGATCGCCGCCTGCGTCTCCGCCCCGTCCTTGTACTTCCCCGTCCCCACAATCAGCCGCGATTGAAACGCCCGACCTGCGATCACCAAAGGATTCATGCCGACCTCTCACCCTCATTCTAATAACGCCAGAGACGCAAACGGCTCGCACTCAGTCGTGAGTTGCGAGCCGTCTGGCGGTGATCTGCTGAGATTGACCTGAGGGCACCCGTCTTCGGATGGGCCTCGGTGGAAGAAATGCTGCTGATGAAAACCACCAGGTCTAGAGCGGTGTGCCCTAAGCCTCAGTCACCTCACGTACGTTGATGCAACTATTACAGTCAGATTTCATAGGCTGGATCATCCTCCTTTCCCGTGTAAGAAAACAATATCCGACCGGAAGAGGGAAATCAAATCGTCGCCCGCTGGCCCTTTTATCGTACGGAAATTGCGGCAGGTCCTTACATCGCGACACATCACTTCAGGTAGGCACGCACCAGATCGATCAGATCTTCCGCAAGCTCCGGCGTTGCCGGTTTCCGGTCATCTGCCAGCAAATGAAGCCGGATGTGATCCTCCAGCACCTCCGCCATCAGGCTGTTGATTCCGCCGCGAATCGTCGCCAGCAGCAGCAGCACATCCGTGCAGTCACGATCCTCCGCCAGGCTGCGCTCAAGGGCATCCAGCTGACCGCGCATGCGCTTCACGCGGTTCATCAGCTTCTTTCGTTCCCTAGGAATCCCATTCGCAAGAGCAAGTTCGTCTGTCATTCGTCTTCCTTATACCCCACCCGGGTATGCTACCGTTGCCTATCCCTATGCCGCCATTCGAGACTCCACGTGCCTGTTCACCATAGATTGACACGCCACTACCACGCTCAACCCACTGTGATGACCCTCCGGCAGTCCTGGCTGCTCCTGGCCCTGGCTGCCCTCCTCGCCATCCAGCAAGCGCCCCTGTCCGCACAAACGGTCATCGTCGGCGCCTCGCAGCTGCCCGAGCCTCCCACCACACTGCTCGATGCCGCCGATAATATGCCCACTCTATTTCCGCACGGAGAGACCGCCCGCTATCTCCTCTCCGGCCAGGCCAACATCATCTTCCAGGCGCACGCGCCCTTCCACTCTCCGTATGAGGGCCCGAACAGCCTGGTCAGCCGTGGCGAATACAAGACCTCGCTCGTCGGCACCGTCTACGCCGGCTATCAGATCCGCCGCGCCCCTCGATCCACCACCGAGGTCATCGCGAATCTCGAAAGCGCCGGTGGCCGCGGCATCTCGCAGGCGCTTGGCCTCGCCGGATTCACCAACCTCGACGTCGTCCGCAACCCGAACCTTGGCTCCGTTCCCTACCTCGCCCGCCTCCAGATCCACCAGAGCCTCGGCCTGTCCGACGAGATGGTCGACGCAGACCGAACCCAGTTCTCGCTCGCCAACCAGGTCTCCGCCCGTCGCATCGATCTCCGCCTCGGCAAGATGAGCCTGCCCGACTTCTTCGACATCAACAGCATCGGCACCGACAGCCACCTGCAGTTTCTCAACTGGACCGCCGACAACAACGGCGCGTGGGACTACGCCGCTGACACCCGCGGCTACACCTACGCCGGCATCCTCGAATACACCGACCACGACTGGACCGCTCGCTACGCCCTCGCCGCCATGCCCACCGTCCAGAACGGCATCGATCTCGACTGGGCCTTTCATCGCGCCAGCGGCCAGAACATGGAGGTCGAGCATCGCGGGTCTCTCGTCGGCCCGCTGCTGCCGTCCGAGCGCAAGGGCACGATCCGCGTCCTCAGCTTCGTCAATCACGCGCACATGGGCCTCTACCGCGACGCCAACGCGGCCTTCCTCACCGGCACTGGCTCACACCCTGACATCACCCGCAACGCTTCGCTTAGCACCGTCAAGTACGGCTTCGGCGTTAACCTCGAGCAGGAGCTCACCAGCAGCCTCCGCGTCTACGCCCGCCTCGGCTGGAACGAAGGTCAGCACCAGAGCTTCGCCTACACCGAGGTCGATCAGACCCTCGCCTTCGGCAGCGATCTCTCCGGCAAGCGGTGGTCCCGCCCCAACGACAAGGCCGGCGTCACCTTTATCAGCAATGCAATCAAGCGCGACCATCAGGCCTATCTCCGCCTGGGCGGCCGCGGTTTCCTCCTCGGCGACGGCACCCTGAACTACGCCCGCGAAGACATCCTCGAGAGCTACTACAACCTGCACGCCTGGCGCGGCCTCTTCTACGCCCTCGACGCCCAGTTCATCGAGCATCCCGGCTACAACCAGGACCGCGGCCCCGTCCTCGTCGAGGCCGTCCGCATGCACATCGACTTCTAGCCCTGTTCGCTCGCATCTCCCGAAAGCTCCTCTCGCCACCGCCCGCCCACAGATCCGCTCCTTCGTATACTCACGGCATGGCCCCGATCGCGCTGGAGCTCCCGGCCTTCCTCCTCGGACTCCTCTTCGGCAGCTTCCTTAACGTGTGCATCGCCCGCCTGCCGCACGGCGAAAGCATCGTCAGCCCACGCTCCCGCTGCCCAGCCTGCCACCACTCCATCCGCTGGTTCGACAACATTCCCGTTCTCAGCTGGCTCCTTCTGCGCGGCCGCTGCCGAGACTGCCACGCCCGCATCGGGCTCCAGTACCCCCTCGTCGAGCTCGCCCTCGCGCTTTGGTTCCTCCTTGCGGCTTCGCGCCTGGCGCCTCTTCTGTTCCGCTCCGGTCCCCTCCCCCTCCCGCTTGACACCCTCCTCGCCGCCATCGTCCAGACCGTCGCCCTCGCCCTCCTCGGCTTCCTTCTGCTCGGCCTCCTCGTCATGGACTGGCAGACACAGACCCTCCCGGACAGCTTCACCTTCAGCGGCATCGCCGCGGCCTTCTTTCTCGTCTGCTGCCAGGCCATCCTCCTCGGCCCCACCGACGAGCAGATCCGTCTCAGCAACCACCACATCCATCTCTCGAGCCCCGGCAACGTCGTCGAGCACGGCAATCTCTTCCTCACCGGCCCCGAGGCCCTCATCGGCGGCCGCCTTCTCGCCGTCACCGCCGCCGCTCTCTTTCTGCTCAGCATCCGTTGGCTCTACAAGCGCGTCCGTGGCCGCGACGGCATGGGCCTCGGAGACGTCAAGCTGATCGCCATGATCGCCGCCTTCCTCGGCTTCTCCCCCGCGGTCCTGGCTCTCTTCGTCGGCGTCGTCCTCGGTGCCGCCTACAGCATCGTCCTTCTGGCAACTCGCCGCGCCGACGGCCACAGCCGCATCCCGCTCGGCACCTTCCTCGCCGCCGGCGGCCTGCTCGCCGCCCTCTACGGCCAGGAGATCCTCGCTTGGTACAAAGGGCTGCTTTAAAGCGAGCCGGCATTCCTCGACTCCGCGCAAGCCCGCAGCCCGGCTCTTCTTGACACCGCCCGGAGCCAAACCTAATCTCAACATAGCGATGCAAAGCTACCCGTATATCTGGAACTATCTTCCGCTGGTCCTGCAGATCCTGGTAGCGCTCGGGATGGCCGTTGGCATGGTCGGTGGCTCGTTCTTCATCGGCAAGCACAAAAACTCCCGCACCAAGTCCGGCGTCTACGAGTGTGGCATGGACGCTATCGGCGACGCGCGCGGCCGCTTTTCGGTCCGCTTCTACATGGTCGCCATGCTCTTCATTCTCTTCGACGTCGAAGCCGTCTTCATGCTTCCCTGGGCCGTCATCTTCCGCCGCCTGCCTGCCATCACCGGCTCGCGCATGTTCGGCTTCTGGGAGATGTTCGTCTATCTCGGCTTCGTCGCCGTCGGCCTCTTCTATGTCTGGAAGAAAGGCGTTCTCGACTGGGCCAACGACAAGGGAGATCTCTAGCCATGTACGATCCCGCCTCCGCCATCAGCGGTGTCCAGCCCGTCCTTGAGGCCATCCCCGAGAACCGCGCCCTGCAGGCCCTCGCTGCTCTCGCCGAGGATGCCAAGTTCGACCGCAACGAGCTCACCGTCACCGTTCCGCGCGAGCACCTCGTCGCTGCGGGCGAAGCCGTCAAGCAGGCCGGCTATAACTTCCTAGAAGACGTTACCGCCGTCGACTGGTACCCGTCCGAGCCCCGCTTTCAGATCACCTATCACATCCTGTCGCACTCCCTGAAGCAGCGCGTTCGCCTCGCTGTTCGCGTCGATGGCGACGACGCCTCGGTCGACTCCATCACGCCCGTCTGGCCCTCCGCCAACTTCTACGAGCGCGAGGTCTTCGATCTCTTCGGCGTTCACTTCGGCGGCCACCCGCGCCTCACTCGCATCATGATGCCCACCGACTGGGAAGGGCATCCGCTTCGTAAGGACTATCCCGTGGAGGGATACCGCTAATGGCTCCTATCGCCGCAGAAGACATGATCACCCCGGGCATCGAAGATGTCATCGAGAGCGCCACCCGCGGCCACGCAGGTGACGACGCCGTCTCCGATCAGACGATGATCATCAACATGGGCCCGCAGCATCCTTCGACCCACGGGGTTCTGCGTCTCGTCCTCGAGGTCGACGGCGAAGTTGTAGTCGCCCTTGCGCCCGACATCGGCTATCTCCACACCGGTATCGAGAAGACCTGCGAGGCCAAGTTCTACCAGCAGGTCGTGCCGCTCACCGACCGCATCGACTATCTCTCGCCGATGTCGAACAATCTCTGCTACTGCCTAGCGGTCGAAAAGCTGCTAGGCCTCGAGATCCCCGAGCGCGCCCAGTACCTCCGCGTCCTCCTCAACGAGCTCACCCGCATCTCGTCGCATCTGGTCTGGCTCGGCACCCACGCCATGGATATTGGTGCGCTCACCGTCTTCCTCTACTGCTGGCGCGAGCGCGAAGGTGTCTCCCGCATCTATGAGAACGTCTCCGGCCAGCGGATGATGAGCTCCTACTTCCGCATCGGCGGTCTCTCGGTCGAACCCCCGCTCGACTTCTACCAGCAGGTGCAGGACTTCCTCAACCTGATGCCCGCCCGCATCGACCAGTACGAGAACCTGCTCACCGGCAACCCCATCTGGATGGGCCGCCTCAAGGGTGTCGGCCACATCTCCGCCGCCGACGCCATCGCCCTCGGCGTCACCGGCCCCCCGCTCCGCGCCTCCGGCGTCGATTGGGATCTGCGCCGCGACATGCCCTACTCCGGCTACGAAAAGTTCGACTTCAAGGTCCCCACCTCCGACGTCGGCGACGTCTGGGCCCGCTACGTCGTCCGCATGGCCGAGCTGCGTGAGTCCGTCAAGATCTGCCAGCAGGCGCTCGACGGTATGCCGCAGGGTCGCATCACCGCCAACGCCCCCAAGATCGTCCTCCCCGACCGCGAAGAGATGAAGACCCAGATGGAGTCCATGATCCATCACTTCAAGATCGTCACCGAGGGCTTCGCCGTCCCCGCCGGCCAGGTCTTTCAGGCCATCGAGAGCCCCCGCGGCGAGATGGGCTACTACGTTGTGTCAGACGGCACCGCCAAGCCCTATCGCGTCCACATGCGCAATCCCTCCTTCGCCACCCTCCAGGCCCTCGAGACCATGTGCAAAGGCCGCCAGCTCGCCGACGTCGTCGCCGTCATCGGCTCCATCGACATCGTCCTTGGAGAGATCGATAGGTGATGTCTCGTCTTGGACCATTCGGAAAGCGATCAAGTGAGGTTGCACTTGCAAAGTTGCTCCTTTTGGGCATCTTCCCGTCCTCTGCGGTCTTTGCTGCTAGTGGTGCTAATAAGGATCCACTTCCTTCGAGTGTTCTGAGTGCTAAATCAATCTATTTAGTCAACGAGACATCCGATGCTGGGTTGCTGAACGCCGCTTCAGAGCAGTTCAACAAGTGGGGACGCTTCACAACCGTCGATTCAGGCGACCAGGCTGATTTAGTCATCAAATTTAGGAGCAAGAACGGATTGGACAAGTGGGGCAATGGAGGATTCCTAGTGATGTCAGTCCTTCCCCGATCAAGTAATCAGCCAGCATTTGAAACAAAGTCTGCCGTTCACATCATTTGGGACCGTGAAAATCGCACCAAGTTGTGTATTTCTGACTTCAGAAAATACTTGGAGTCGCAACACTGAACGCTCTCCCTGGCACTCCCCTACACACCGAGCTCTGGACCTCCTGGGCCTCCCTCCTGCGCTCTTACACCGCCGCCCATGGCATGAACAGCCCGCACCACGCCGTCGTCGAAGTCGGCCCCGAAGAGATCCTCCTCCGCGTCGACACCCGCTGGCTCCGCTTCACCCCCACCACCCTCACCGACTCCTCTGGCGCACAGACCCCCTTCGCCCTCGAAGAGAACGGCACCGCCACCCTCAACGGCACCAACGAAGAGATGGATCTCCTGGCCGAACGCCTCGCTCGCGAGATGATGTCGCAGTAGCCCGACGCAATCTTTCCCCTGTTTTCTTCGCGTTCTTTCCTCCCGCCTTTTGTGTTCTCATCGCCTCACGTCGCTCTGCCGTAAAATCAAACCGAGATGAGCACAGTCACCAATACGATCTTCTCGCCAGAGCTGGCCGCCCGCTTCGACCACCTCGTCACCATCTACCCCCTCAAGCGTTCCGCCCTCGTGCCCATGCTGCTCTACGCGCAGGACGAGATCGGCTACGTCTCGGACGCCGTCGTGCACGAGCTCGCCGCCCGCCTCGATCTCTTCGAGCTCGACGTCCGCAACGTCCTCAGCTATTACTCCATGCTGCGCACCGTGCCTGCCGGCAAGTACAACGTGCAGGTCTGCACCAACATCTCCTGTATGCTCCGCGGCGGCTACGAGATCCTCGACCACTGCAAGAGCACCCTCGGCATCAGCCACAAGCAGGTCACCCGCGACGGCCTGTTCTCGCTTGAAGAAGTCGAGTGCATCGGCGCCTGCTGCTGGGCGCCCGCCATGCAGGTCAACTACGACTTCCACGACGATCTCACCACCCTCAAAGTCGACCAGATCCTCGACAGCTATCGTGCCGGACAGGGAAAGGACGTGAAGTAGATGCCAACACTTGTCTCGCACCCCGAAGAGGTCAAGGTCATCTCCCGCCGCTTCGGCCAGGGCGCCGCCGAGATCGATAAGTATCTCGAACTCGACGGCTACAAGGCCGTGCAGCAAGCCATCGAACAGGGTCCCGAGTGGATCATCAACACCATGAAGGCCTCCGGCCTGCGCGGTCGCGGCGGCGCCGGCTTCCCTACCGGCATGAAGTGGTCGTTCGTCCCCAAGCAGTCCGAAAAACCAAAGTACGTCCTCGTCAACGGCGATGAGTCCGAGCCCGGCACCTGCAAGGATCACGTCATCTTCCTGCACGACCCGCACGCCGTGATCGAAGGCACCATGATCGCTGGCCTCGCCATCGGCTCCAAGGTCGGCTTCATCTATCTGCGCGGCGAGTACCGCTACCTCCTCAAGATCGTCGAGAAAGCCGTCGCCGACGCCTATGCGAAGGGCTTCCTCGGCAAGAACATCTTCGGCCACGAAGGCGTCGACTTCGATATCGTCACCCAGACCGGCGCGGGCGCCTACGAGGTGGGCGAGGAGTCCGCCCTCATGGAGTCACTCGAAGGCAAGCGCGGCGTCCCCCGCATCAAGCCCCCCTTCCCCGCCGTCGTCGGCCTCTACGGCGGCCCCACCGTCATCAACAACGCCGAAACCATCGCCAACGCCCCGCACATCCTGCTCATGGGCGGCGAGGCCTACGCCAAGCTCGGCTCCGAACGCAACGGCGGCACCCGCCTCTTCGGCATCTCCGGCCACGTCGAGCGCCCCGGCATCTACGAGCTCCCCATGGGCTACTCGCTCCGCAAGGCCATCTACGAGGTCGCCGGCGGCATCAAGGGCGGCAAAGCGCTCAAGGCCGTCGTCCCTGGCGGCTCGTCCTGCCCCGTCCTCACCGCCGACGAGATCGACGTCGGCCTCGACTTCGATCAGATGGGCAAGGCCGGCACCATGCTCGGTTCGGGAGGCATCGTCGTGCTCGACGAGACCGTCTCCATCGTCGAGTTCGCCCTGCGCACCATCAAGTTCTACCAGCACGAGAGCTGCGGCTGGTGCATCCCCTGCCGCGAAGGCACCGACTGGATCAAGAAGACCCTCCAGCGCGTCTACGACGGCGGTGGCGCGAAGAAGGACGTCGACAACGTCCAATACCTCGCCGAGAACATGATGGGCCGCACCTTCTGCCCGCTCGGCGACGCCGCCGCCATGCCCACCATCGCCTTCGTCAAGAAGTTCCGCAAAGAGTTTGAAGACTATATCGAGGGCCGCCGCGCCGGCACCCCCCTCATCACCGAACAGGAGCTCATCGGAGCCAGCCACTGAGTCAGAGCAGCCTGCTCACGGCATTCGGGCTCATCGTCCTTGCGCTTGCGATCATGATCGTGTCGCATCAGGTACATCACTACAGCGCAGATCAGGAGATCTTGCTGCACAAGGCACATCAGCATTGAAAAGGGACACCTCATGCCAGACGTAACCTTTATCGTGGACGGCAAGCAGCTCACCGCACCCGCCGGCACCCTCCTCATTGACGCCTGCAAGGCCTCCGGCATTGAGATCCCGGCCTTCTGCTACTACCCCGGCCTCTCGCTTCAGGCCGCCTGCCGCATGTGCGTCGTCCGCATCGAAAAGATGCCGAAGCTGCAGACCGCCTGCACCACCCCGGTCGCCGAAGGCATGGTCATCCAGACCGAGACGCCCGAGATCGCGCAGGCCCGCAAGGCCACCCTCCAGCTCCTGCTCGGCAATCACCCGCTGGACTGCCCCGTCTGCGATGCCGGCGGCCAATGCGAGCTGCAGGACATGACCTTCAAGTACGGCGCCGCCGACAGCTTCTACGCCGAGCCGAAGAATCATCGCGAAGAGCAGAAGTGGTCCCCGGTCGTCTACTTCGATCGCCCCCGCTGTATCCTCTGCTACCGCTGCATCCGCATGTGCGGCGAAGGCATGGACGTCTTCGCCCTCGGCATCCAGAACCGCGGCGCCGCCTCCATCATCGCGCCCAACATCCCCGCCTCTGAGTCGCCCGATGCGCTAGCCCACGTCGATTGCGAGCAGTGCGGCATGTGCATCGACGCCTGCCCGGTCGGCGCCCTCACCTCCGGCACCTATCGCTACAAAACCCGTCCCTGGGAGATGAATCACGTCGCCACCGTCTGCACTCACTGCGGCGACGGCTGCAAGACCACCCTTGGCGTCCGGGCCACCACCGACGGCACCGAGATCATGCGCGGCGACAACCGCGACAAGAGTGGCATCAACGGCGACTTTCTCTGCAACAAGGGCCGTTACGCCTTTGACTTCGCCAACAGCGAGGATCGCCTCACCAAGCCGCTGGTCCGCCAGCCCGACGGCACCCTCAAGCCCGTCACCTGGGAGGTAGCCCTCGACCACGTCGGCAAGAAATTCCGCGAGCTGCGTGACACCCACGGCGGCAAGTCCATCGGCGTCATCGGTGGCAACCGCCTCACCAACGAAGAGGCTTACCTGCTGCAGAAGTTTGCCCGCACCGTCCTCGGCACCAACAACATCGACCACCACCGCACCGCCGACTACGTCACCTTCGCCCGCGCGCTCGCCGGCAAGGGAGCCCGCACCGCCTCGCAGCGCGACAACGGGACCGCGCCCGCCATCCTGCTCATCGGCGGCGATCCCTCCAACCAGAATCCCCTCACCGCCTGGAACCTTCGCACCGACGTCCGCATCAACCGCGCCCGGCTCTACGTCGCCAACTCCGGCGAAATCAAGCTCCGCCGTCAGGCTAAGGCTTTCATCCAGCTCGCACCCTTCGGCTACGACGCCTTTGCCAGCTACCTCGCCGGCGACGACGCCGCCGCCGCAAGCGCCCTTGAAGGCGGCGACGCCAGCAATCTCACGGGCTTCCGCGACGCCCTCCGTGCCGAAGACTCGCTCCTCATCCTCATCGGCTCCGAGCTCCGCGGCCGCGCGCTCGAATCCCTCATCAACTTCGGCCTCACCCTCCCCAACGTCAAGTTCGCCCTGCTCGCCGACTACGTCAACAGCCGCGGCGCCGCCGACATGGGCCTTCTGCCCGACATGCTCCCCGGCTACGTCCCCGTCGCCCAGCCGGGCGCCTTCTCCGAGTACCCCACCCCTGACAACGGGGCCGATCTCACCATCCCTGGTCTCGATCTGCTCGAGACCTTTGACGCCGCCGCCCGCGGCGAGCTCTCCGCCCTCTTCGTCGTCGGCGCCAATCCCGTCGCCCGCTTCGGCGTCGATCCCGCCGCGCTCAAAAATACCTTCGTCGTCGTCCAGGAGATGTTTCTCACCGAGACTGCGGCCCTCGCCGACGTGGTCCTCCCCGCCGCCAACCTCTACGAGAAGTCCGGCTCCGTCACCAACAGCTACGGCGACCTCCAGCAGGTTAACAAGGCCGGTGACCGTGCCGGCGTCCGCTCGGACTTCGAGATGATCGTCCGCATCGCCGACAAGATGGGCGCGCACATCCCCTCGCTCATCCCCTTTGGCAAAGGCCTGCGCGCCGACATGGGCCAGACCCGCGGCGCCCAGTCCGGCGAGGCCGATCGCCACGCCGTCTGGCTCACCGCCAACAACCTCGAGCCGCGCGTCAGTCCCTTCGACCCCTACGCCATCCTCGACGAGATCCAGCGCCTCGTTCCCGGCTACGACCTCCTCCGCCTGCAGCTCGTCAGCGGCAACGATCAGCACCTCTCCCCACCCGCCGAGCTCGTGCAGATCCAGACCACCTCACCCCGCCGCGATCACGTTCTCCCAGCCAACGACACGCTCTTCACCTCCGGAACCCTTGGCCGCTACTCCCCCATGCTCGCCGACCTCCAGGCCTTCGAGAGCCGCCGGTCCGAGCAGCTCAACCAGACCGCCGCTGACTGATCCATCGGAACGGGGCGGATCGTCCAATCTCCTCGAGACCGCTCCGCTCTGGATCAAGAGCTTGTCGTCAGCAAGGCAGGCGCCCTTGGTGACGCCAAGCTAGCTTGGCCAGTACTGGCTGACTCTTCTGGCTCTCCCACGCTCTGCGTCACTGCTTGGAGCCCTGCTCCATTGCCTGGCTCTCTCCCTCATCGGCCAACTCAGTTATCCTAAGCACGCCATCACACTCTCAGGCGACCCGCGACGTAGAGGAGCTTCCCCCCAGCCGTGACCCATCTCAGCCCATTCGTCACCTTCCTCCTGCTTAGCATCCTGAAGATCCTCGTCGTCTTCGTGCTCACGCTTACCGCTGTCGCCTACACTGTCCTGCTCGAGCGCAAGGTCCTCGGCCGCATGCAGAATCGCTGGGGACCCAGCCGCGTCGGCCCCTTCGGCCTGCTGCAGCCGCTCGCCGACGGCATTAAGCTCTTCCTTAAAGAAGACCTCCTTCCCATCGCCGCGGAAAAGCCACTCTTTATCGCCGCCCCCATGATCGCCCTGGTCTGCGCTCTCATCTCCATCTCGGTCGTTCCCTTCGGCGCGCCGTACCGCATCGCCGGCGTCGACATGTTCGACATCTCCGACATCAACATCGGTCTGCTCGTCATCCTCGGCATCACCTCCATCGGCGTCTACGGCATCGCTCTCTCCGGCTGGAGCTCCAACAACAAGTTCGCCCTGCTCGGCAGCCTTCGCGCCACCTCGCAGATGATCTCCTATGAGCTCGCCCTCGGCCTCTCCCTCGTCGGCGTCGTCCTCCGCGCCGGCTCCCTCCGCCTGCGCGACATCGTCGGCTCCCAGTCCGCGCACGGCATGCTCTCGTGGAACGTCTTCGGCGGCTTCCAGACCGTCGCCTTCCTCATCTATCTGCTCGCCGCCTACGCCGAGACCAACCGCGCCCCGTTCGATCTCCCCGAAGCCGAGTCCGAGCTCGTCGCCGGCTACCACACCGAATATTCCTCCATGAAGTTCGCCATGTTCTTCATGGCCGAGTACGCCAACATGATCACCGTCTCCTGTGTGGCGACACTGCTCTTCTTCGGCGGCGCAACCAGCGCCTTCGGCCACCTCTTTGACGGCTTCCTGAACAACGGCTTCTTCAACGCCATCCTGCCCATCGTCTGGTTCGTCGCGAAGATCCTGTTCTTCCTTCTCCTCTTCATCTGGGTTCGCGCCACGGTCCCGCGCTTCCGCTACGACCAGCTCATGGGCTTCGGCTGGAAGTTCCTTCTTCCCGTCGCCATGATCAACATCCTCGCCACCTCGCTCGCCCTCGCGCTGCATTCCTGATCTCGGGACCCTCGGCACATCTGCCTGCTTTACAATCAATCGGAAAGCCCAGACGTTCTATCCAGCAGGAAAGACAGACCGCACACCATGCAACTGGCACTCTTCATCATCTTCGGCATCCTCGCCGCAGCCGGAGCGATCAACCTGCTGCTGCAGCGCCACCCTATCAACAGCGCCCTGTCGCTCGTGGTCGTCATGATGTCGTTGGCCGTCCTCTACTGGTCCCTTGGCGCGGAGTTCCTCGCCGCCGCCCAGGTCATCGTCTACTCGGGCGCCATCATGGTGCTCTTCGTCTTCGTCATCATGCTCTTGAACGCTGGCGAAGAAGAACGCACCACCGGCAGCAAGGCCGCCTACATCGCCGGCTTTCCTGGCGCCGCCGCCATCTTCTGCCTGCTCTCCTTCGTCTTCCTGTCCGAGCGCACGCACCTCGGCCTCGCCCATCTCGGCGGCCACCTCAACTCGGCCGTCAGCAACATCTCCGAGATCAGCACCGTCCTCTTCCGCGATCTGCTGCTTCCCTTTGAAGTCACCAGCATCCTCATCCTCGTCGCCATCCTCGGTGCCGTGGTCCTCGCCCGGAAGGAGCAGTAACCGATGACGCCCGTCGTCCCCATCGCCTGGTACCTCATCCTCGCGGCCTTCCTCTTCTCGACCGGTGTCGCCGCCTTCCTCATCAAGCGCAACATCATCACCATCTTCATGTCGATCGAGCTCATGCTCAACGCCGTCAATCTCACCTTCGTCGCCTTCGCACACCTGTGGAATCGCGTTCAGGGTCAGATCTTCGTCTTCTTCGTCATGGTCGTCGCCGCCGCCGAAGCCGCGGTCGGCCTCGCCATCATCATCGCCATCTTCCGCTCCCGCAAGACTCTCAACGTCGACCAAATCAACCTGATGAAGCTCTAACCAGGAGCTGCGAGACCTACTGATGCCTGCCTCAACTCTCTGGTGGATTCCGCTTCTTCCCTTCACCGGCTTCCTCCTCAATGGAACCCTCGGCCGCCGGCTGCCTCGCATCGCCGTCACCGGAATCGCCCTCCTCTTCACCGCCGTCCCCGCGGTCCTGGTCGCCTGGCTCTGGTCCACCATGCTCTCCGCCGGCGCCCCCCTCGTTCTCTCCGCCGTCAGCCGCCCCTGGATCGCCATCTCCGGCTTTCAGGTCAACTTTGCCTTCGCCGTCGACCATCTCACCCTCATCATGCTCGGCGTCATCACCGGCGTCGGCTTCCTCATCCATCTCTACTCCGCCGGCTACATGGCGCATGAGGACGGCTACTGGCGCTTTTTCGCCTACCTCAACCTCTTCATGTTCTTCATGCTCGTCCTTGTCCTCTCGTCGAGCTTCCTTCTCCTCTTCGTCGGCTGGGAGGGCGTCGGCCTCGCCTCCTACCTGCTCATCGGCTTTTACTTCAAGAAGGACTCCGCCGCCAACGCCGGCAAGAAGGCCTTCGTCGTCAACCGCATCGGCGACTTTGGCTTCCTTCTCGCCATGTTCCTGCTGATCGCGCACTTCGGTTCGCTCGACTTCGCCACCGTCTTCCCCGCTATCGCCCGCAGCTCCCAGCACGGCGGTTTCCTCACCGCCATCGCGCTTCTGCTCGTCGTTGGCGCCGCCGGCAAATCAGCCCAGATCCCCCTCTACGTCTGGCTGCCCGACGCCATGGAAGGCCCCACCCCCGTCTCCGCCCTCATCCACGCGGCAACAATGGTCACGGCGGGCATCTACATGGTCGCCCGCGCTCACGTGCTCTTCGATCGCAGCCCCTACGCCCTCGGCGTCGTTGCCCTCATCGGAGCCGCCACTGCCATCTTCGCCGCCTGCATCGGCCTCGTCCAGCACGACATCAAGCGCGTCCTCGCCTACTCCACCGTCTCGCAGCTTGGCTACATGTTCCTCGCCTGTGGGGTCGCGGCCTACTCGGCGGCAGTGTTCCACCTGCTCACCCACGCCTTCTTCAAGGCCCTGCTCTTCCTCGCCGCCGGCTCCGTCATCCACGCCCTCTCGGGCGAGCAGGACATGCGCCTCATGGGCGGCCTCCGCAAACGCATCCCCATCACCTTTTGGACGATGACCGCCGGCGTCGTTGCCATCGCCGGCATCCCGCCCTTCGCCGGCTTCTTCTCAAAGGACGAAATCCTCTACCAGACCTTCTCGAGCCCCAACCCGCTCGGCAAGCTGCTCTGGCTCGTCGGCCTAGTCACCGCCGGCATGACCTCCTTCTACATGTTCCGGCTCTGGTTCAAAACCTTCTTCGGTCCGGCCCGCTTCGACGAGCACACCCTCGGCCAGCCCCACGCTGACGCCCACCCCGGCGCAGACGAACACGACGAAGGCCAGATCGCCGCCCACCACGGCGTGCACGAGTCCCCCTGGGTCATGCTCGGCCCCCTCGTCCTCCTCGCCATCCTCTCCGTCATCGGTGGCTGGGTTGGCATCCCCGCGGCACTCGGCGGCCATAACGAGATCGAGCACTTCCTCGACCCCGTCTTCGCCTCCACCGCTGTCGCTGGCAGCGCCCTCAACGCCGACCAGGTCTCCCACTCACTCGAACTCGGCCTCGCCACCATCTCCACCCTCGTCGCCCTCGCCGGCCTCGGCCTCGCCTGGCAGCTCTACTACCGCAAGCCCGGCACCGCCGCTGCCCTCGCCCGCCGCGCGCCTGCCCTCTACCGCATCATCGAGAACAAGTTCTACATCGACGAGTTCTACAGCTTCGCCATCGTCACCCCGCTCCTCGCCTTCTCCCGCCTCGTCCTCGGCCTCTTCTTCGATAAGGGCCTGGTCGGCGGCTTCGGCGCCGGAGCCGGTGCCGGCACCCGCGGCCTCAGCGATCTCACCCGCCGCATCCAGTCCGGAAACATTCGCTCCTACGCTGGCTGGCTCGCCCTCGGCGCCGCCGCCGTCATCGCCGTCATGCTCTTCGGCCGATCTCTTCTGCTGCTTCATTAGCACCCGGACACCCTGAACCCAAAATGAATCTAGACCACTCCATCCTGCCGATCATCATCTTCACCCCGCTCGTCGGCGCCCTCGTCCTTGCCGTCCTGCCAGACCGCGGCCGAACCATGCAATGGGGCGCCCTCGCCGTCACCCTCCTCACCTTCGTCTTCACCCTCCATCTGCCCGCGCGCTTCGACGTCTCCACCACCCACCCCGCCTTTCAGTTCGAGACGGACGCCGCCTGGATCGCCTCTCCCGCCATCCGCTTCCATCTCGGCGTCGACGGCCTGTCGATGGGCCTCGTCGTCCTCACCGGCCTGCTCGCCCCTCTCGGCGTCCTCGCCAGCTGGAACGCCATCGCCGATCGCCGCAAGACCTTCTACATCCTCTTCCTGCTTCAGCAGGTCGCCATGCTCGGCGTCTTCACCGCCCTTGATCTCTTCCTCTACTACGGCTTCTGGGAGCTCTCGCTCGTTCCCATGACCATCCTGATCGCCACCTTCGGCCGCACTCACAACCGCCGTCGCGCCGCCATCAAGTATTTCCTCTACACCTTCATCCCCTCCGCCATCCTGCTCGTGGGCATGCTCTGGCTCTACGCCCGCACCGGCACCTTCGATCTACCTGTCCTCGCCCGTCTCGCCGAGCAGCACGGCATTTCCAACAACAACTCCGCCCTCTGGCTCGCCTCCCTCGCCTTCCTCCTCGCCTTCGCCGTCAAGGTTCCCATCTTCCCCCTCCACGGCTGGCTCACCGACGCCATCGCCGAAGCACCCACCGCCGCCGTCATGGTGCTCACCGGCAAGCTCGGCCTCTACTCCATCCTTCGCTTCTCCTTCGGCATCTTCCCCGAGCAGTCCCGCCACATCGCCCCGCTCATGATCGCCCTCGGCGCCATCGGCATCGTCTACGGCGCCCTTCTCGCCCTCGTCCAGAACGACCTAAAACGCTTCGCCGCCTTCGCCACCCTTGGCGCGCTCTCCTTCATCACCCTAGGCGCTTTCAGCTTCACCATCTCCGGCCTCGACGGCGCCATCTTCCACATCCTGTCTGAAAGCCTCTCCGGCGCCGCCCTCTTCCTTCTTCTCGGCTTCCTCTATGAGCGCTATGGCAGCTACGACATGCGCGACTTCGGCGGTCTCGCCGCGCGCCTCCCTTGGATGGTCACCTTCTTCGTCATCATGGGCCTCTCCGTCGTTGGCCTCCCCATGCTCAATAACTTCGTCGGCGAGTTCCTCATCCTCTCCGGCTCCATGAAGTCCGTCTTCGCCCACCACGTCTTCTGGACCGTCGTCGGCACCACCGGTGTCATCCTCTCCGCCGCCTACATGCTCTCCATGATCCAGCGCGTCTTCTACGGCGATCTCGGCTTCCGCTCTGTCGAAGTCGAAGCCCGCGACCTCACCGTCCGCGAGCACCTCGCGCTCTGGCCCCTCGCCGCCCTCTTCCTCCTCCTCGGCCTCGCCTCCCCCGGTCTCATGCGTTCCATCGATCCCGTCGGCGTCCATCTCGCTCGCTCCCTGCCGCAGCCCGCCGTCTCCGGCTCGGAACGTATTACCACCGCCCTTACCACGCCGGCACCCGCCGCCCCCAGCAGCCCAGACGGAGGCCAACGCTAGTGCTCTCGCCCAACGTCCTCGCCCTCCTGCCCGAGATCGTCCTTACGGTTGTCGGCGTCCTCATCATGCTCGCTGAGCCCATGCTTCCCGCCTCCAGCTCCCGTAAGCCCCTTGGCTGGCTCGCGATCGCCGGCACCCTCCTCGCCGCCGCCGCCAGCTGGTATCAGCTTAAGTTCGGCGTTCTGCACGGCTTCTACAACACGGTCCAGGCAGACAGCTTCTCCGTCTTCTTCCATCTGCTCATCGCCGCCGTCGTCGTCGTCACCCTGCTCGGCTCGCTTGACTACTTCGACGGCCACGGCACCTACTCCGGCGAGTACTACGCCCTCACCCTCTTCGGCGCCGTCGGCATGATGCTCATGACTAGCTCGGTTGAGCTCCTCATGGTCTTTGTCGGCCTCGAGATCTCGTCCATCGCCACCTACATCATGGCCGGCTTCCGCAAAGGCCAGGCCACCGCGTCCGAGAGCTCCATCAAGTACTTCCTGCTCGGTAGCTTCGCCACCGCCTTCTTCCTCTACGGCATCGCCCTCGTCTTCGGCGCCACCGGATCCACCAACATCCTCGCCATCGCCCACGGCGTCGCCGTCACCCACACCCCTACCCTCGCCTTTCTCGCCGTCGCCATGATCCTCGTCGGTCTCGGCTTCAAGGTCTCGGCCGCTCCGTTCCACGTCTGGACCCCCGACGTCTACCAGGGAGCACCCTCACCAGTCGTCGGCTTGATGTCGACCGCCCCCAAGGCCGCCACCTTTGCCGTCCTTCTCCGCATCCTCTTCGGCGGCTTCCCCGTTATGGAGCATCGCTGGGCCGCCCTCATCTGGATCCTTGCCGTCCTCTCCATGTCGATCGGCAACCTCGGCGCCCTGCTCCAACGGGACGTCAAGCGCATGCTCGCCTACTCCTCCATCGCCCACGCCGGCTACCTGCTCGTCGCGTTCACCGCCTTCCCTGCCGATGGCATCGCCGCCGCCTGCTTCTATACCGCCGCCTACGCCGCCATGAACGTCGGTGCCTTCGCCGTCATCACCCAGCTCACCGGCTACGACGAGACCGCCCGCTCCATCGAAGACTTCACCGGCATGGCTGCGAAGCGCCCGGTCCTCACCGCCCTCCTCGCCTTCTTCCTCCTTTCACTGATCGGCATCCCCTTCACCGGCGGCTTCTTTGGCAAGTTCTACGTCTTCGCCGCCGCCCTGCACGCCGGCAACGTCTGGCTCGCGGTCATCGGCCTGCTCAACTCCGGCGTCGCCTGCTTCTACTACCTGCGCCTGCTCGCCGCCATGTACGCCCGCCCCGCCGGACAACCACAGACCTCACCCTATGCTGAGACCGCCCGCACCATCACCGCGAGCAGCCACACCGGCAACAATCACTCCGGCGGCGACTACCCCGGCAGCAACCATGTCGGTGGCAATCCCGTTGGCAGCAACCCTGCCGTAGCCCACCACACCGCTCGGCCCCTCGTTCCCATCCCCGCCGCCATCGGACTCGCAATAGCCGCTCTCGCCACCCTCCTCCTCGGCATCCTCCCCGGCCGCGCCCTGGGCCTGGCCCAGGCAGCCAGCGCCCAGAACCACGCCGACACCTGCACCGCCCAGCCCTCCACCTGCAACACCACCGCTTCGGATCAACCGGCCCGCGCCCGCTAGCTCAAAGCAGCATCGCGGTTTACTGGCGAGACGATTACCTCGCTGGAGCCCGCCGCCCCTCCCACTGTCATCCTGAGCAAAGCGAAGGACCCTCTTCTCTACCGGAAACACCCGCACGACCGGCAACAGTCATCCAGCCTCCACCCCCAGCTCTCCCATTCCACCGAAACACACCGCCCCCCCATTTGTCATCCTGAGCAAAGCGGAGGACCCGCTTCTCTACCGGGAACACCCGCACGACCGACAACAGTCACCAGCCTCCACCCCCAGCTCTCCCATTCCAGAGCGCAGAGTTGAGCCTCGATGGCGCAACCACTCCCCGCCTCCCGCTACAGTGAAATCAGCGCCTGCATGGGCGTGCGAAAGAGATCACGAAGACCCGATCGAAAGATCCAGACCTAAGTGCCGTCTTTCGAAAATTTTGCGCAAAATAGGGGGAGGGTATCTCGCCTCGCAAACAGCAAGGCCTCCGCCACAGCGGAGACCTTGACCTGCTCCCAGCCGACTCGCCGGGTTCCGTTCAGGGGGTGACCTTAAGGAAGATGATGACGAACGTAAACAGCGCCAGGGACTCGATAAAGGCGAGGCCGAGAATCAGGAAGATAAAGATGCCAGGACGAGCGCCCGGGTTACGTGCCAGCGCCTCCGCAGCAGACGCTGTCGCTCGGCCCTGACCGAGACCGCAAAGGCCGGCCGCAAGCGCCATACCCAAACCAGCAGCGAGTGGAACCCACTGCCCCGCGGGGCTGCCACCATTCTTTGCCGCCGTCGCTTGCGCAAACGCCGGGGAAGCCACGAGCATCATGGCAAGAGTCATAAACACATACTGCAAGGTCTTCATGTGGAACTCCTTCACTCCCTGAGATCCGCTGCCAGTGGGTGGTTGAGGTTCACCAGGCTGACCCCCTCACGCTCACAGCGGTACCACATACCAGGGGGCGGGAGGACAGCCCCTCGGCAAACTGAAACTTGTAGCCCAGGGCTTCAGCCCCGGGATGAGTGCGCTGTACTAATGATCATGTGCGACTGCCAGCGACAGGTAGATCGCAGCCAGCAGAAAGAACACATACGCCTGGATAACAGCCACGCCCAGGTGAAGGCCTAGGAAGATGAGCGGAACGCCGATCGGGACCAGCGAGAAGAACGCGATGGTCAGCAGATCGCCGGCAAACATATTCGCGTAGAGACGGACCGTGAGCGACAAGACGCGCGCACAGTGCGAGATGATCTCGATCGGAAACAGCAGCGGCGAGATCCACCACACCGGCCCGAGAAACTGCTTGATGTACCCGAACCCATTCGCCCGAATGCCGTGGTAGTGGTAATACACAAATGTCACTAGCGCAAAGCCTAGCGGCACAACGACATCCGCGGTAGGCGACTCAAGTCCCGGCACCAGGCCCATCAGGTTGCTGACCAGAATGAACAGAAAGAGCGCGGTCAGGTAGCCGGTAAACCGCTCATGCCCGTGGCCGATGATCTGCTCGCCTTGCTCGCTGGCAAACTCGTGCGTCATCTCCGCCAGGTGCTGTACGCCGCCCGGTCGTTCCACATTCAGGCTCACCCGGATGACGATGAAGTAAGCGATGAGCAGCAGAAACACCAGCAGCTCCATCGCAAAGGAGTTCGTGATCGGCGCCTGCGGGAACTTGGGCTCGATATGCGCCCCACGAAGCAAGGAGTCCACCGGCCCGGCGAAGTGAGCGTTCAGAAAGCGTGTAAACAGTAGCTGTGTCGGCATGATCAATATCGTTCCGGAACGTGCTCGAAGGGCCTAAACCGTCCAGGCCTGCATCAACCGAAGACCCTCGACTGTGAGTGCGAACACCCCCAGCCCAAGACCCGCGGCCAACGCGTATACAGAGCCGTCCAGATACTTAAGGCTAACATACAGAACGGCTACGGTCCCGAAGAGGCGGAGGAAGAACCCCAGCAGAACCGGTACCAGCGGCTTTGCCTGCTCGCCCACATCCATGCGCGCCATCACCGCCGTCATCAACCGCAGCCACTCCCACAGCCCGGACCCCGAGATCACCGCCCCGACAGCGAGCAGAGCGGCACTCTGCCACCCACCCTTCCACCACGCCAGCAGCACTCCCACCGCCGTCCCCATCATCACCAGACGCAGAGCCCCCAGGATCGTCCTGCGAAAATCCTCATCTGAGAAGCTCTCGAGAGCGCGCATCACTCTCCCCGCTTCAAATACCGCGAAGCCGTTATAAAGATCTGGAAGAACCCCGCAACCGCTCCCAGAACGATCCCCGCCACTCCCATCCAGCTCTGATGAAAGTGTCGGTCCAGCCACTCGCCCACCAGCCACCCAATCACGCACCCAGCCGGCAGCGCGATCGCCAGCTGAATCATCGACTCGGCCTTCACCAGGTCGCCCAGCGACCCGCCCTGCTTCTTGCCTGCCATATCGGCTCTCATTACATCACGGGTCCGCTCGTCTCGGCTTACCGCTGACATTCCGCCCCTCGCACGGTACTCTGGAAGTTCATCCAGGCGACGCGGTGCAGCCAGACTCCATCGCCCAGGAGACATTCGCTTCATGCCCCTTACCCGCCTGCTCGTCATCACAGCTTCTATCGCCTTCTCCGCACCGATCGCGGCCGCGATCCCGATCGACTGCAGCAAAGCGTCTACGAAGAATGAGCGCGCCATCTGTGCCGACCCCTTCCTCCTCCAGACCGACGCCCGCCTCGACACCCTCTACGACATCAGCACACGCCTCGTCTCCGCCACTGAGCGCAACAGCCTCGTCGACACCCAGCGCGCCTGGGTCAAGGAACGCGAGCAATGCGGCATCGACAAGAACTGTATGCGCGCCGCCTATGCCAAGCGTGCCTCCATCTTCGAGGCCATCCTACAGCGTGCCCAGGCCCACGGCCCGTTCTAATCCCGGCCACCGCCACCACTCACGCGCTCTCTGCGCACCAAGGACATCCTGACTTGTTTGAATCTGACTTTGAAGCAAACCTCTACGCCCTCCGGCAAGACAAGCTGAACCAGATCGCCGCCCTCGGTACCCAGGCCGGCTTGTCAGAAGCCGCCGCCCGGTACCCCAGTCGCTTTCCCCTTGAAGGCGGGCTCGATAGCATCGCCGCCTTGCGCCACAGCTACGACTTCCCTGCGTCGCCGATCGCGGCCGAGCAATTGGAAGCCGACAAGCCCATCGTCCGCATTGCCGGCCGCCTCATGGCGATCCGCGTCCAAGGCAAGGCTGGATTTGCTCACGTCCAGGGCGGCGGCGAACGCCTGCAGATCTACGTCCGCCGCGACGCCGTCGGCGACGACGCCTTCGCCCTCTACAAGCTCCTGGACCTCGGCGACCACATCGGCGTCACCGGCTATCTCTTCCGCACCCGCACTGGCGAGCTCACCGTCCACGTCGAGACCCTCACCTTCCTCACCAAGGCCATGCTCGCGCTACCCGACAAGTACCACGGTCTCGAGGACACCGAACTCCGCTACCGCCAGCGTTACGTCGACCTCTTCATGAACACGGGCGCCACTGTCAGGCAGGAGACCCACGCTCCCTCACCTCACCCGCACAGCACCGCTGCACCCGATGCGCTTCCCACCGCCGCTTCGGTCGAACCTGAAGGTGAAGAAGTTATCGGCAACGTACGCGAAGTCTTCGTAAAGCGAGCCGCCATCCTCCGCGCCATTCGCCGCTTTTTCGACCAGCGCGGCTACCTCGAAGTCGAAACCCCCATGATGCACACCGTCGCAGGGGGCGCCGCGGCCCGCCCCTTCAAAACCCACCACAACGCGCTCGACCTCGACTTATCGCTCCGCATCGCTCCGGAGCTCTACCTCAAGCGCCTCGTCGTCGGCGGCCTCGACCGTGTCTACGAGATCAATCGCAATTTCCGCAACGAAGGCGTCAGCACCCGCCACAACCCCGAATTCACCATGCTCGAGTTCTACCAGGCCTATGCGGACTACCACGACCTGATGGACCTAACAGAGGAGCTTGTAACTTTCGTCGCTACAGAAGTGAACGGCACCACAGTGACGAACTTTATGGGCCACGAAATCGATCTTTCAAGATGGCGCCGGCTCTCGATGCGCGAAGCCATAGTCAAGTTCTGGCCGAAGCACCTCACGCGGCAAATCACCTTATATGACCTCTCAAGTGAGGACGCGGCGGGTAAGTTCGTTCAAACCGTCCAAGATGATCTCGAAAAAGGAGTGTTCGATGGTGTAGCAATGGAAATCGACGGAGTCTCGTCAAAAGAGTTGCTGGAACGCGTGCTCCTTCTTTGGTCCTCGCTTGGTCTTGGCAAAGCCATCGCTACGCTCTTCGAGCTCCTCGCCGAGCCCCATCTCATCCAGCCCACCATCATCTACGACTTCCCCCTCGCCGTATCACCGCTCTCCAAGCAAAAGCCCGACGAACCAGACTGGGTCGAACGCTTCGAGTTCTACATCGGTGGCTTTGAGGTCGGGAACGCGTTCTCCGAGCTCAACGACCCCGTCGAGCAGCGCAAGCGCTTCCAAGACCAACTCAAGGAACGTGATCGTGGCGACGATGAAGCCCACGCCATGGACGAAGATTACGTCCGCGCCCTCGGCTATGGCCTTCCCCCTACCGGCGGCGAAGGGATTGGCATCGACCGACTCACCATGATCCTCACAGGCGCTAGGTCCATTCGCGATGTCATTCTGTTTCCCCTCCTTCGACCGCAAAAGCGAATAGCGGAGTAGTCGCGCGAGGTAAGTAAAAGGCGTCTACGCAAGCCTCTTCTACCGGACGGGCTCAGCCCTTCGCCGCCCGTTTTGCCACCTGCGAAAGAGTCGTCCCGTTCATGGCTTCCAGAACGTCCTTACGCAAACGCTTCTCCAGACTCGTCAATGCAGCAACGCCGGCCTCTCCAAACGAGATCCATTCCCCTTCAGCAGCCGCGTAGATCTGTCCCATGCCAATCTGCTTGGCTGGAACCTTCAGCCGGGCGCCCCCGCTCGGCCCCTTTCGCTGCATGATCAAGCCCGCTTTTTGCAGCAGCAAAAAGGTGCGCCGCACCATCACTGCGCTCTCACCCAGCGCCTCCGCAATCGCCGTCGAGGTATGCATGGCGTCCGGCTCACTCGCCAGAACCCGCAACACCCGCACACTCAGACCAAACCGCCCACTCTGTGCCATGTGAAGCAAGCTACCACATGCCGTTACAGATTCGCTCCCCTGTTCACACGCGGAGGTATCCCATCGATCCAACTCGGTTCAGAGGAAGACGAGCGCGACAGAGACGCAGGCCAAGCCGGGCAAGAGAACCCGGCAAGTGCTACCCTCGCCCTTGATGAATATCCTCTTTGTTGGCGACGTCTTCGGCTCCGCTGGCCGCCACATCGTTCGCGAACATCTCCCGCATCTTCTCGAGGGGTACGCCGTTGACCTCCTCGTCATTAACGGTGAGAACGCCGCCGGAGGCTTCGGCATCACCCCTGGTATCGCCGAAGAACTCTTTGATCTCGGCGCGCAGGTCATCACCACTGGCAATCACATCTGGGACAAGCGTGAGATCTTCGAGTACATGGCCGTTCCGGCAGACTCGCACACACGCAGCCGCCGCATCCTGCGTCCCGCGAACTACGCCTCGAGCACTCCCGGCTTTGGCCTCTACCAGGGCACGCTTGCGAACGGCCAGACGTACGCTGTGATTAACCTCCAGGGCAGAGTCTTTATGAGCTCCTGCGATGATCCTTTCCGCAAAGCCGACGAACTTCTGCTGCATATCGAACGCGAGTCCGCCGCAAAGGTCATCCTGATCGATATTCACGCCGAAGCCTCGAGCGAAAAGGTCGCGCTCGGCTGGTATCTCGACGGCCGCGTCACCGCTGTGCTCGGCACTCATACCCACATCCCGACCGCGGACGAACGTCTTCTGCATGAGGGCACAGCCTTTCAAACAGACGTCGGCATGTCCGGCCCCTACGACTCCGTCATCGGCGTCGAACGCGAGCTCGTACTCAATCGATTTCTAACTGGCATGCCCGCGAAGTTCGAGGCGGCCAAGGGCAATCCCAAGCTCTGCGGCGCACTCATCACCTGTGATGGCGTCAGCGGCCGGGCCACTGCCATTCGCCGCATCATGCTGGGCGAGTAGATGAGTCGCCTACATCCTTGATAGCCACGCGAAAGCCGCTGCCCAGAGGGTCTGCTCCGGAGTCGGCGCCGTTACCGCGTTTGTCCCGAGATCCTGCGTCTCTCGTCCGTCGATGATGTGCCGGCTACTTGCACGGTGGGCGTCAGCGTCAGGTCGATCGCTCGCGCGTCGCCAGGTCTCAACTGCACGCTGCGAAGCACGTTGGTACCCTTGCCGTCGGTAAACAACATCACCAGATAGGCTCCCGGCGCTAAGCCTTCCTGGCTGAATTTTCCCAAGGAGTCACCGATTAACGTGTACCGCCAGGCGCGAGCGCCGTGAGCCGTCTGATCCGAGACAAGCTGCACGACAGCGTTGGACAGCGGTTTGCCGGTTGCATCGGTAGCCCGGCCGTGCAGACTGGCCGCACTCTGCGCCGAGGCGCTTGTGGCTGCGGAGAGTGCGACGCCGAAAAGGACGGCAGGAAAAAGCAAGACTCGAAAGCGAAAGAGGATCATGCACTCATCTTTCGCCTGCAGATCTTGCTGGGCTATGCCACCAAGGGACTACCTCGTCGCGCGCGCGGGTCACTTCCTGACCGAGGCTGTGGGAATCCGTCCGAAAAGCAAAGGCGGACTCGTTAGAGTCCGCCTTCGCTGTACCCCTTTGCACTACCGTTTATCGACGACGAGCGGGAGTATGAGTCGTTGTTGTCCGTTTGGCCGGAGTCTTCGCAACAACTGCACCGTCGCTCATCGTGATCATAAGCGGTCCGGGCGTTGAGGCAGGCGCCGCTGTTGCTGGTGCTGGCGTTGCAGCAGCGGGTGCTGTTGGAGCGCTTGTGGTCGTCGAAGCTGAAGCATCCGTACTGGCCGGCGTGCTGGTTGCGGAGGCAGGTGCAGCCGCAGTTGATGGAGCGGTCGCCGTGCCACCCTGGCTGTAGGAAGCATAGGTGCCGGTCAACGTGACCTTCGCCCCGACCGTCGGCACCGTCTTCAAGGGCTCCTTCATGTTGAACGTGAAGTCCGCCGTCTTTGACTGCACCGCATCGTCAGAGACCGCCACGGTGAGAGCCGAGTCGGTTGCCGTGATCACAGTCGCATCCGGGATCTCGACCGTCTTTCCTTTTACCGTCGCCCATACCTTCTCAGCGTCGTCTGACGTTCCATTCTGGAGGATAAACTCCTTATCGCTGAGCGCCAGGGTTCCCAAATCCGGAGTCGACGCAACCGTTTGGTGCGCAATATCCGACGCCTTCGGCGCCGGCGTGATCGTGAAGTCAGAAGGCGGATTCAGATTTGAAGTGGCCGCCGTCGTGACCTTGTCATAGCCTTCGGAGTTGCCGTGGTACTTCTTATAGCAATATTGAGCGGTCGGCATCATCTGGCTCTTGTACGGCTCCGGCGCGTACGCCGTGAAGCGGGTCACGTAGAAGGTGCAGTTGACGTAGTCGGGAGGGGTGGATTGTAGGTAGGCAAGACCCAGGAAATACGTATCCTGCAGAATCGGGCCGGGCTTGGTCGTCTGATCGACCGGAACGGCGGCAAGTTCCTGCTTGAAGTTGGTGATGGCCGTCGCCGTATCCTTTTTGTTCAAGGCGGCGGTGCCGATAGCGCTGTAGAAGATAGGTTTCGCATTCGTCTGCAGCGTCTTGAAGTCTGCATCGCTCATGTCCTTTGGCTTTGTCGCCGCGAGACCCTTTTGCCCGTAGTCCGCCGCCTTATCAAGGGCCGCCTGCTTCGCCGTTGCGTCCGTCAACTGGTCGGCTGACGCCTTACGGAAGTACACCTCCAGCGTGATCGCCCGGAGGTTGTTCGGATCAACCTGTAGCAGGCGATCCGCCGCATCCAGCGTCTTGGTCGGGTCGAACGAACTGTACGCAACCATCAGCTGTTGCAGCACATCGCTCTTCACCGAGCTCTGCGGATACTTCTGCAGGTACGCCTCAAGCGCCGGCGCTTTGGTCTGCGGCGTCGACTGATTGATGGCGGCGTTGTAATCGTTGTACTCCGCCTGCGGCATCTGCACCTGCCCGGCGGGCGCCCCGCTCGCGCCCTGCTGTGCACCTGAACCAAGATTTACCTGCTGCTGGGAGAACGCGAAATGCGCTCCAGGAGCCACACTGGCGACCGCCAGAAGAGACGCAACGACTGCCTTCTTCATTCAACTCTCCTCGAAAATCAACTGTCCGCGATCTGCTGCTCCACATGCACCCGGAGACAGAGACATCATAGTGCAACAACGTATGTCGGCGTTGAGAGTCCTTTCGACCTTTTCAGAACATCAGCTGTCGCGTGGACTCTGCAGCCGCCAGGATTCTTGGATGATGCGGATTATAGAGGGCACGTTGCACCACGGCAATCGACCGCTGTCAGCCTTCGGAGTACCTCGGGGCAAACTTTCTCGACCGCTCCATCTCTCACCCACGAAAGCTATCTCAAGGACTCTTGCATCCACTGATCGATCCATTGATAGTTAGGGACCGATAGCTGTACCCCATGTGTGGGTTTGGAGCGCCCTTATCCACAACAGCTTGCGACTGATTTGTTGATCCTTGCCTCTGCAATCTCTAGACTTGTGAGCAGCGGCGACCATTCCTCTAGCTCGGTGCAATGGAATGTCGCGCGGAGACCGACGACGATGCTCAAGCTCAAGAAGATCCAGATCCTCGGCTTCAAGTCCTTCTGCGACCGAACCGAAGTTCAACTCCCCGGCGAAGGAATCGCCGCTGTGGTTGGTCCAAATGGATGCGGAAAGTCGAACATCTCCGATGCCATCACATGGGTACTCGGCGAGCAATCCGCCAAAAGTCTTCGCGGCTTAAAAATGGAAGACGTGATCTTCGCCGGCACCCGCGATCGCAAGCCCACCGGCATGGCCGAAGTCTCACTTACACTCGTGGATCCCGAGGTCTATGACGGAGCTTCGATCTACCAGGATGGTCCGGAACTCGTAATGTCTGACCGCCATCCCGAAGATGTGGCGAACCCCTCCGATTGGGACGAGTCCAGACTTCGCGAGCAGACTGCTGCTGAGACCGAGGAAGCTGTTCTCGAAGCGCAGCCTGGAGTCATTCTTGACGGGGAAGCAGCGGATCCCGACATCGACCTGACTACCGCTTCTGCCGCCGCGAACACATTCGGAAGCGCCGCTGAGAATGTCGTCCTGAAGATCCGCCGCCGCAAGTTTAACCGCGCCCCCGTCCGCGCCGGCGAAATCACGGTGACCCGTCGCCTCTTCCGCACCGGTGACTCCGAGTACCTGCTCAATGGCAAGATCTGCCGTCTACGCGACATTCAGGACATCTTCATGGGTACTGGCCTCGGAGGCGAAAGCTACGCCATCATCGGCCAGGAGCGGATTGGCCAGTTGCTCAGTTCGAAGCCGCATGACCGCCGCTCCATCATCGAAGAAGCCGCCGGGATCACCCGCTTCAAGACCAAAAAGCGCCTCGCGGAGCTCCGTCTCGAGTCCGCCCGGCAAAACCTCTCGCGTGTCAACGACATCTTCGACGAGGTCACTCGCCAGATGGGCACGCTGAAGCGCCAGGCAGCCAAAGCCGAGCGCTACGGCCAGCTACGCGACGAACTGCGGGGCAAGCTTCGCGTCGCGCTTCGCAGCCGCATGGCCCAACTCGATACAGATCTCCTCTCCACCAACGCCGCCATCACTGCGCATACGGTCTCCATCGACGATCGTGCCGCAACCCTTGAGAGCCTGGACGCCGAGCACATCGAAGGCGTTCAGCGCGGTTATGCCCTCGATGGGCTGATCCGCGAAGCCAACACGGCCGCCAGCCAGACCGCGGTCGAGCTCGAACGAGTTAACGCCCGTGCCGCCGCAAATACGGATCGCATCGCGGACCTGACAGGCCGTCTTCAGACTGGCGCGACAGAGCTCACCACTGCCGGCGAGCAGCTCGCTCAGCTCGCCGGTGAGCTCGAGCAGCATAAGACCTTCCTCGAGGGCGCGAACGCGGAATCATCGGCAGCCCGTGACACCGCGCAGCGACAGCAGACCGACGCCGCGAACGCCGTCCGTGCTGTTCAGAACGCTGAACACCTCGCCGAGCAGAGTCGCCGCAACGCGCTCCATCTCATGCAGCGCGCCAGTCAGACCCGCAACGAGATTGCTCAGGCCGAGGCCTCGCTCGCGAGCCTCAATCAAGAGGCCGAGCGCCTTGCCCGCGAGTCCGATGTCGCCCGTGAAGAACTCTCGAACCTCGGCATGCAACGCGGCCAGGTGCGCCTGTCCTTTGAGTCCGTCACCGAGCGCCTCGGCCGTCTTGAATCGGAGATCGCCACGCTGCGCCTCGATACAGAGGCGCGCCGCAAACAGGAGTCCGAGTCCAAGCGCCGCGGCGACCAGCTGCGGAGCGAGCTCGCCTCGCTTACAGGCCGTCGCAACTCCCTCGAAGGACTCATCCGCGACCACAGCTACTCGACTGAAACAGTAAAGAACATCTTTCGCGCGGCACGCAGAGCTCCGCAGGCTCAGACCTCCGATCTCGCCCCCGTCGGCACCCTCGCCGACTTCCTCGAAGTCGAAGGCCAGCACGGCGCTGTCGTCGACGAGTTCCTCCGCGAAGAGCTCAACTTCGTCGTCGTCAAAGGCTGGAACGCCGCGGACCAGGGCATCCGTCTTCTTCGTTCGGACGTGACTGGCCGCGCGAC
>CAXTEE010000007.1:0-176472 GCA_964243375.1 uncultured Acidobacteriaceae bacterium
CTTCCTTGCCAAGGAAGATGTCGCCGGTTCGACCCCGGTCTCCCGCTCCAATCAAGCCCTTGCCCGCCGGGATCTCCTCCCGGGTCTAACCGAGGCAATCGCGGCACTACCCGCAAGGCGCGGTACCCAAGTGGTAAGGGAGAGGTCTGCAAAACCTTTATGCGTCGGTTCGATCCCGACCCGCGCCTCCATCTTCAACGACACCCGAACGTCCCCCAGCCTTCTTTGGAAGTCCAACCGACATCGGCAACGAGCGCACAGCTGCTTCGGACAACCTCTGCGTGTCTATCTATCCTGGCCGGCGAATCTCTGCATAGAAGCTCCAGCTTTTCGCGAGGGAAAGCGTTGCCATGCAGGCAACTCTTTTAGATAGCTTAGTTAGCCCTAAAGTAAATCATCGAATGTGCACACACTTGTTGCACTGCTCCGCAAGTTCTTGCGTAGAGGCTCAACCTACGTCCCTTCCACCCGGTCGTCTTTGCCCTGCTTAAAGCCGCGCCAACCGCGGGGTATCCCACCACTTCCCGGCTAAAAGGCTTCTTGGCCATCGATCTGCATTAGAGGTATGCGTGAGACGGATGCATGCAGATCCGAAACCTCACCGGAGATCACAATGTCGTTCAACCGTTTCGCTGCTGTCCTTGCCCTCGCCTTCACCTCTGCCATCGCCGCCCACGCAACTCCCATCTCTGGCCAGTTCTCCCTTACCGGCTCCAACGTCACCAATGACGGAACCGAACTCAACTTCAACCCCGCCACTGTCCACGTTGGCACCGCCGGTACGCTCTATGGATCCTTCGTCAATCTGCTCAGCGCGAACGAGGCCGGCAAAATCACGTCGCCCATCGACTACACCGCATACATCCCGAACAGCGCCGCCATCATCTTCGGGACAAAGGACGACCGGGTCACCTTCACACTCACCTCGATCACAGAGCAAATGGTCGGTCAGTTCGCTCTCTTCACTGGAATAGGTACGATCAGCACAGAGATTGCCGGCTATGATCCCAGCGCCGCCACGCTCCTCTTCTCCACCCAGGGCGACGGTGTGACCACCTTCTCGGCAACCACCACGGCCTCTCCTGTCCCCGAGCCATCGTCGCTCGCGCTGCTTGGCACCGGCATCCTTGGCGCCGTCGGCGTCGCTCGCCGCAAGCTCCTCGGCGCATAACTTTTGCTGAGGTGATCATCGTCACTGGGCCACCCTCGGGTGGCCCGATTTTCTCCAAGACTCCTTCTCCTCACAGCTACAGCTCATCATTCACGCCGTCATCTCATCCTCCATCTCCTGCGTACAACACGAAAGCCTCGGCGCCCGCACACGTCCGCACCAGCTACAGTGAGCGTCATGCAGCGCTTCGAGCAACGAATCAAATCCCTCCAACCCACCAAGAGCGATCTCACGCACCGGCGTTGGATCTTTGTCCCCTACGATCGCTTCACCGATCGCACCGGCCCACTCGCCGAGCAGTCCGCGGCCGATACCGGGATCGTCATCGTCGAGTCAACCGCAAAAGCTCTTCGTCGTCCGTACCACAAAAAGAAGCTCGTCCTCCTCATCAGCAACATGCGCCACTTCGCACTCGAGCAGGCCGAACGCGGCGTCAGCGTGCTCTACCACTTCACACCCGGCAGCCATGGACAGGGCTTGCTCGACCTACAGCAGCATCACAAGGTTCCACCCCTCACCACGACGAAACCCGCCGAGCGCGAGCTCCGTCTCGATCTTGCAACCGCGACTGCCGCCGGCCTTAAGCTGCAGCAGATCCCGGACACCACCTGGCTCTCCCAGCCCGAAGACTTCCTCGGCGTCTACGGAGAATTCCGTAACGGGGGAAGTTACGTAATGGATCGCTTCTATCGCAAGATGCGGCAGAAGACAGGCATCCTCATGGAGCGCGGCAAACCAGTCGGCGGCAAGTTCTCCTACGATCCCGACAACCGCAATCCGTACAAGGGCGAAGTCCCGATTCCACGGCCCCCTATCTTCCCTCCCGATGCCCTCACCGAGGAAGTCATCGCGTATGTCGGCCAGCACTACGGCCACCACTTCGGCTCGATCGAGAACTTCAACCTGCCCTGCGATCAAGCCGGCTCCGATGCCCTTTGGCAGTTCGCACTCAAGCAGCTTCTTCCCTTCTTCGGTCCCTTCGAAGACGCCATGCGCGACGATGAGCAGCAGCTCTTCCACTCGCAGACATCGCCTCTTCTCAATCTCGCGCGCATGCTGCCCCTCACCCTCGTACAGGATGTCGCCGCCGCGGCCGCAGAAGGCGCCGTCCCGCTTGGCAGCGCGGAAGGCTTCATCCGCCAGCTCCTCGGCTGGCGCGAGTTCATGCGTCACCTTCACGAGCAGACCGACGGCTATCGCCTCATCGACGCGCCGCGCGAGCAACGTCCTCGTCCGCAGGAGCTCTCCCCCGACCTGCCGCCTGACTCTAACGCAGTCGCCGCCGCCTATCCCCCGCCACTACTGTCGAGCTCCGTCATCCCGACAGCCAGCGCACCCGACACAAAGCCCGTCCTCTCGACCAAAGTCCAACCTCTCATAGCTGCCGTCATCCCGACCGGAGGCGCAGCGAAGCGCAGCCGCAGCGGAGAGATTCCTCTTGTCGTAAAGCCGCCAAAGCCCGCACCCGCCGCGAGTCTCGCCACAAATTCCACCCTCTCCTCGTTGCGACCACAAGCCCCCGATCCCTACGCCGGCGCGACCCCTTCCGCCCTCGGCGCCACTCTCCCTCTGCCCGCCGCGTACTGGGGCGTCAAGTCTGGCCTGCACTGCCTCGATACCTGCGTCCAGCAGGTTCTCGACCACGGCTGGTCCCACCACATCACGCGACTCATGGTGCTCTCCAACCTAGCCAACCTCTGCGGCTTCTCCCCCCGCGAGCTCACCGACTGGTTCTGGTTCGGCTACGTCGACGCCTACGACTGGGTTGTCGAGCCCAACGTCCTCGGCATGGCTACCTATGCCGACGGCGGTCTCACCGCCACCAAACCCTACGTCTCCGGCGCCGCCTACATCAATCGCATGTCGAACTTCTGTGGCCACTGCCAGTACGATCCCAAGAAGTCCCTCACCGACGACGCCTGCCCCTTCACCGCCCTCTACTGGACCTTCCTCGAACGTAACGAGCCCACCCTCGGCCGAAACTTCCGGATGCAGATGCCTTACCGCACCCTGCGCAAAAAACCCGAGTCAGAACTGGTCCAACTCCGGGCGCGTGCTCAACTCGCGATCGATCATCTCCAAAGCTTTTCGCGGCCGGAGTACTGACCTCATCGCACCACCTCGGCACCATTCGCTACATCGGAGGACGCTGTCCTCTCCCCTGCGCATCGTTGCCGGACTTTCTCGGAATCATGGCGTCGCGTTGTGCCGCGTTGAAGACAAAGATCGCCATAACAGTGGCCGCCTGCTTCAAGTCGGCCTCCGAGAGCCGTTCATAGTTATCAAGGTTCGTATGGTGCGTTCGCGTGTCGTAGTCACGAAGATCCTGCATCATCTGGAACCCCGGTAGCCCCGCCTCCTCGAAGCGCTCCACATCGATCCCGCGTCTGGACAGCAGTGAGACCTTGTCAAAGCCAAGATCTCGAAGCGGCTCCATCCATTGCCGGAAAACGGCGGCGGCTGCGAGATTGTCTCCCGTATATATTCCGTAGAGTCGCCCGCCCCCGGCATCAAGATTGAAGTACACGTCTAGCTTGCCGTAGTCCGGCTTGGGATGAACGGCCATCGCCGGTTTCTCCCAGTCCGGCAGCTCCGTCCACGGACCGCCCTCCGGTCGCTTGATCTCAGCGAAATGCCGCTGGAGGTATCGCATCGATCCGATCTCACCTTCTTCTTCGCCTCCCCACAGACCGAGGCGGATCGTACGTCGCGGCTTCACGCTAATCGCCTGAAGGATACGCAATGCTTCGAGCTCAATAACAACACCGGCTCCATCATCGGTCGCACCGGTCGCGGCCGCCCAGCTATCCAGATGAGCACCAAGCATCACCACTTGGTCGCGCAACGCCGGGTCCACTCCCTTGATCTCTCCAAGAACATTTTGGCCATCAACATGGTCCGCGCCGAACTTCGTCTGAATACTCAACTTGATCGTCACGGGCACCTTGCGACCCGCGAGCCGCGCCAGTCTCCCGTAGGCATCAGGCGCCACCACCGCCGAAGGAAGAAGCTGCTTGTGCTCTCGTTGAAAAGCATGCCAGCTCAAAGACTCCTCATCACGGAACGTGTTGGCATCCCCTATCGGAGCACACAAGACCGCCAGCGCGCCCTCGTCCACGAAGAACCGTACGACCTTTTGTCGCAGAGTGCGCTCCGCGGCTTCCTTCTCGTCGAACTCCTTCGACGAGGCCTGCTCGTTGAGTGGATATTCCATCCGCGCCTTGAAGTACGCCTCATCCACCGGAACCAAAGGCGACTTGGGAGCCAGGTTGATCACAGGCGGCAACCCGTAGAGGATCACCTTGCCGCCAAGCTTTCCTCTAAACTCCGCAAGTTGCGCCTCCTCTGTGATCTTTGGAAGCAGCACCACAGGCGCGGAGATCTCGCCATTGGTCGACGGAGACCACGGAGTAGCCTGCGCGATCAGGGTTGCCGGCGCGGGCGTGTCCTGCAGAAGCGTCGTTCGGATCTGTGTCCAGGCCATTCCAAAGTCGCCCCAGCTTTCCTCGCGTGCGTCCGCCACACTCATCGCCTGCAGTTGCTGGATCGCCCACTGCGCGCCGCGTTCGAATCCGGGCGAACCCGTAAGTCGTGGCCCAATCTCATCGGTCAACTCGCTCGCATATGCCATCACATGAGAGTGAGTCAGCCCTTCATCTCGAATCCGCGAGATGGTTACAAGATCAAGCGCTTCTCCCGGTTGCTCTCGAGGAGCCTGCGCCACGATCGTTAACGGTGCAACCATCACGCAGGCCACAAATGTCCTAACAGCAAGCCTCGCGAGTCTGCTGCGCCATGCCAAGCCAGGTGTCGCGTCTTTAAGTTCAACCCTCGAATACGTCATCAGCTCTCCGTCTCTCCCAAGATAATGTTGCTGACAACAATCGTTCTAAGCCTTCAGTGCTCATCCTCATCCAAGTCGCACATCAGGTGCAAGGGATCAGGACGCAAGCGGCACGCCCGGCTGTCTCACGACGACTCACCCGCTGCTCAGCTAAACTTCCTCCATGCCTCGAACCGCTCTTGTCACTGGCGCCTCCCGCGGTCTCGGCGCCGCCATGGCCACCACCCTCGCAGAAGCCGGCCACCCCGTTGCCATCAACTTCTTCGCCAACAGCGAACGCGCCACGGAGCTCGCGAACCAGCTCACCACCCGCGGCCTCACCGCCCAGCCCTTCGGGGCTGATGTCCGCGACGAAGCCGCTGTCACCCGCCTCGTACGCGACATCGAAGCCGCCTTCGGCCCCATCGAGATCCTCGTCCTCAACGCCACCGGCCACCAGCCCATGCTCGCCATCGAAGACCAGACTTGGCAGTCCTACCTCGACCAGCTCGAGTTCTTCGTTAAGTCACCCCTTCTCCTCACCCAGGCCGTCCTCCCCGGCATGCGCTCCCGTCGCTTCGGCCGCATCATCCAGATCGGCAGCGAGGTCGTCGAGCTCGGCAATCCACGTTTCGCCAACTACGTCGCCGCCAAGGCCGCGCAACTCGGCCAGACACGCTCCTGGGCCCGCGAGCTCGGCCCCGACAACATCACCGTCAACCTCGTCGCCCCCGGCTGGATCCCCACCGAGCGCTCGCTTGACGCCACCGAAGCCGACATGCGGGCCTATATCGAAGCTGTCCCCCTCAGCCGCATGGGCCTCGCCGAAGAGGTCGGCCGCACTGTTGCCTTCCTCGCCTCGGACGCCGCAAGCTTCATCAGCGGCCAGAAGATCGCCGTCAACGGCGGCAACACCCTCGCGTAGCGTTCGAGCCCGCCATTACTGCCCGATGCGTACTGGAACTTCAATCGTCTGCGTCCGCGGCGGCAGACACACCTTGTTATTGCAAGTCTGATACCGCACCAGAACATGCAGCGGATCGTGCGAAGGCGCGGTCGCCGCCTTCAGCGACAACGTGAACTCCGCGGTCGTCAGGTAGACGCCCGTATCGAGCTGCAACGCATCATCGTGGATCGTCTGCGGCTTGCTCGCACTCACCCGAAGAACGCTCGCCGGATCGCCTTCCGCCAGGCCAACCTGAGTTGCAATCGGACCGCCGTCCGGTTCCTCCATCGCGTAAAGATGCCAGCCTGTCTGCACCGTGCCTACAACGCTCACGGCGAACTTGCTGCCGGGCTTCACGTTGCCGTGTGGCGCCGTCTTCACTACCCACGCCACAGGGTTCGGAGCTTGTGCGCCAGTGGGACCGGCTGCTGCAACGAGAGAAAACAAAGTGCCAAGAAGGATCTCTGGGGAACGCATGTCAGTTCTGCTCCCTTGCCGCTGTTTGGCTTCCCGGCGCTTGTCCGCCTGGGTAAGCGATGGCTGTTTGAAGAACCCGCTTCGTCGTCGTGTCCTGCACCCACGCGACCACCACCAGATTCTTGCGATCGATCGCTGTATCCGTGCTGCGCCACTGGATCGGCCCGAAAAACTGCTGGTTCGCGTGGCCGAAGCTGACCAGATACTCATGCAGCTTCGCAGAGACACCGGAAGGATCGAAGGACGTCTCCTTCGTCGTCGCCTTCGCGAACTCGAGCGGGAAACCAGAGTCCGCCGGTTGAGCCAGCGACCGCACCAACATGCGATGAAATCGAAAGCCGTTCTCCCCGCTGTATCGGACGTGATCCTCAACCAGGGCAAAGTTGACGACCAGATGCGGAGCGCTCGCATCGGCATCACCGGTCACCGTCGCAGGCTTCGCCACGCCGAGCTTTATCGGCGCACCATCCGCCTCCGGCGGCCCGCTTGGTTTCGTCTCGGTCACAAGCTTCGTCGTCTCTTCCTCTGTGCCGGTGGTCACATTGGCTTGCGCCTGCACTTGTCCATCGGGAGCGAAATTCGCCGTGAGTGTGAGCCTGACGTTTGAAATCGCAGCGATCTCCGCTGCAACCAACTTTTCGAGATCGGCGTAGATCGTCTTGCTCTTCTCAGGACTCCCTCCAGCGAGCGAAAGCGGCATCCCGTCCAGGACATAATGCGGTGTACCAACCACGTGGAAGAGCGAGGCACGCGCCACAGAGTCAGGGTTGGCAAGCGGATCAGGCAGCGGTTGGTGTTCGTCGAAGGAGAGCGTGATCAGATCGGTGCGGGGATACTGCTCTGCCAGGGCGTCGACCGCGAGGTCAGCGCCAACACACGGCGGACATCCGGACCCGGTAAACAGCTCCAGCAGTGCGACGTGTCCCGCTTGTACGGCTGCGACCTTCTCTGGAGTAAACGGCGCGGGGAACAGCTCGTTATAGCGCGCATCCAGCGCCTCTTCCAGGCCGGAGTCGCTGCCGTTGTGCGCACTGCGATACAGCTCGAGCAGCGTAGGACGGTACTTCTTGCCCAGATCCGTGAAGAGCTCGGAGGTGTCATGCGCCACAGCCGCTCGCTCGAAATCCGCGAGCGCGGCAGCGTTGTCGTGGGTAGCCATCTCGTACTCCGCTCGGATCGCGTTCGTGGCAATCTCTGCCGGTTGTACCGCGTAGGCAGCGTCAATCAGCGGCTTGGCCCGCTCCAGTTTCCCCTCATGCAGGTACACATCGGCGAGCGCCAGATGCATGTTCACGGTATACGCCAGGTACTTCGTGTGGAGCTCAGCCGCTGAAGCCGGTTTGCTGTTCGACTTTTGTGCGTCCTTCGCTTGATTGCTGTCCCACTTCGCTTCGTTCAAATGGTGCTCAGCGCCGGAAGCTATCTTCTCCGCTTCGGGCAGCAGAATGCCATGGGGGCCAGCCTCCGCCAACTGTTCCGCGACGGCTGCTTCCCCTTGCAGCCTATCGTAACCGTTCCCGTAGAGCCCGATCTCTATCTTCACTCCGCGCTTGATGTCGTCCGTGCGCTCCGGCAGGTACTCGACCAACGTCTCAAAGCGATGTTGTCGCGCCCGTTCAACATGCTTGCTCTTCGGGTAGGTCTTCAGGAAGTCCTCCAGGGCGAAGACACGCTGTACGGGATCGGCGATGCTCGATGCAGCAAAATAGGCGCGCACATCAGGAGCCGTCTGCATGGCAGGCGCAGACTGTGCCGCGACCTGTACAGAAGCGCAGGCGAGCAGACCAACGAGCATGACACCGCCGTAGGCTCGCGCTACCAACTTAGATAGAGAGCCGTTCAATCGTACCTCCGAGGACGTTGGCTAAAACACGCCATGTGCCAACCATCACTACGCACCTCAGCTTCGGGAAGACGTCGTCGGAGTGCCAAATAGGCTGCGGTTTCCTGCCAACTACAGGCTCACCACTGCGAAGACGGGAGACCTCTCGGACCCTTCATCTCCCCTCTGTCCGAGTCTATCGCCAGCACGCTGCACACCAGCGCAGCAAGACATGCCCTAAAATGCGGCATACCCATACGAGGCCTCTCACCTGTGCGCTCCCTTCTTCTCGTTGTTCTCGCCCTAAGCTCGCTCGCTGCCTCGGCTCAGAAGCTCTCCCCCAAGTGGGAAGAACTCACCGGCCCGGACTTCGTCCACGCTATCGCACAGGCTCAGGGTGTCTGCATCCTCCCGTTCGGCATCATCGAAAAGCACGGTGCGCACCTGCCCTTGGGCACCGATCTCCTCGACGTTCGCTTCGCCGTCGCCAACGCCGTCCAGCAGGAGTACGCCGTCGTCTTTCCCGAGTACTACTTCGGCCAGATCTTCGAGGCGCGCCAGGAGCCCGGCACCGTCGCCTATAGTCTCTCCACCCAGCTGACTCTCCTCCAGGAGACCGTCAATGAGATGAGCCGCAACGGATGCCGCAAGATTCTCATCGTCAACGGTCACGGTGGCAATCAGAGCCTGTTGCCCCTCTTCGGCCAGTCCCAGCTCGCCACGCCGCACGATTTCGTCGTCTACATCATTGCCTCCATCCCGAGAGACGGTGCCGGCCGTCCCCCCGCCAGGTCCGCCATCGACCTCCACGCCGGTGAGGGCGAAACCTCCGCCATGCTCATCGCTCGTCCCGACCTGGTCCATATGGATCGGTCCACCATCGAATCTGGCGCCGATCAGAAACGCCTCCATCTCCCCTCTAGCGTCTACACCGGCATCTGGTGGTACGCCCGCTTCCCCGACCACTATGCCGGCGATGGCTCCACCGCCACTAAGGAACTCGGTGACTTCGACCAGCGGAACTGGTCAAAGGAGATCGTCGACGCTCTCAAAGCCATCAAGGCCGATGAGGAAAGCTCCAGGCTCCAGAAGGAGTTCTACGAGAAAGCACAGCATCCACTCCAGACGCCGCAGTAATGCCGTGCTGACCCAGGAGCCAGCCGTTCCTCGTAAGAAGCTCCACCAACACGCCGGAAGGGCATCGTCGCTGCAGGATGAATGTGGAAGGCAACGATCCCGCCTCCGTATCGGCATCCAAGTCGAAAGCTCGTACAATCTCTCTATGGATCTCGCCGCCAAGTCCGCCCTGCTCGACCAGACCCTGCGAGATTGCGGCTCTCTAATGGTGGCCTACTCGGGTGGGACCGACTCGGCCTTCCTCGCCTTCGCCGCCCACCGCGTTCTCGGCGATCGCATGCTCGCGGTCATTGCGGACTCCGCATCACTTCCGCGAAAAGAGCTTAAAAGTGCCCTTAACTTCTGCGAAACCCTGCGTATCCCTCTCCAAATTCTGCACACAAATGAGCTCTCGGATCCGAATTATCAGCAGAACGACGCCAATCGCTGCTTCCACTGCAAAGACGAGCTCTTCACCCGCATGGAACTCCTCCGCGAGAGCCTGCACTTTGATGCTATCGCCTTTGGAATGAACACCGATGACCACGGCGATCATCGCCCCGGCCAGACAGCGGCCCGCGATCATCACGTGCTTGCCCCTTTGGTGCTGGCCGGGCTCTCGAAACCGGAGATCCGTCAACTCGCACAAAATGAAGGACTTACACTGCATGACAAACCTGCTAGCGCGTGTCTATCCTCCCGCCTCGCATATGGTCTCCCAGTAACGGTCGAGCGCCTTTTGCAGGTCGAGCAGGCCGAAGATCTTCTTCATTCTATGGGGTTTATGCAGGTTCGTGTTCGCCACCATGACACCCTGGCTCGCATCGAGGTTGCCCGGGAAGATATGCGTCGCATCCTTAATCTAGATCTTTTAGACAGCATCTCTAACTCCATCAAAGAAATTGGCTTTACCTTCGTCACTCTCGACATACAAGGCTACCGCTCCGGCTCCATGAACGCCCTTCTTCCAGCAACTGCCATCACCTCCTCACACCATGCGTAAAAACGCTCTTCTTGACCTCCTCTCCGCGGTGGAAAGGGGCGAACTAAGTCCTTTAGCTGCATCAGATAGACTTGCTTCTCTGCCCTTCGAAGACATCGGTGACGCGCGCATCGACCACCACCGTAGTCTCCGGGTGGGCCTGCCTGAAGTCATCTACGCGGAGGGAAAACAGCCTCACCAAACAGCCGAAATCTTCGCAAAGATGGCTGCTTCTGGGCAAGATGTGCTTGCGACGCGAGCCTCCGCCGAAACTGCCGAGGCTGTACTAAGTCTTACGCCATCAGCCACTTACGATCAACGCGCCCGCACCATTGCACTGCGGCAGATTCCTTCTGTCGGGGAAAATGGGCGTGTGGCTGTGCTGTGTGCGGGGACGAGTGATCTGGCCGTGGCGGAGGAGGCGGCAATTACGGCGGAGCTGTTTGGGTGCGGCGTCATCCGGCTGTATGATGTTGGTGTTGCAGGACTTCCGCGTCTCTTGGGGGTGCGCGAGCAGCTCACGGAGGCAGATGCGGTGATCGTTTGCGCCGGAATGGAGGGCGCTTTGCCCTCCGTAGTAGGCGGTTTGGTAGCAGTTCCGGTGCTTGCAGTGCCCACTTCCGTAGGGTACGGGGCCTCTTTCGCGGGGGTTAGCGCACTGTTGGGCATGCTTAACTCCTGTTCCCCAAATGTCTCAGTCGTCAACATCGATAACGGCTTCGGCGCTGCGTATTCGGCGGTTCTGATAGCCCGGTCAGCCGCCAAGGGGCGTTCGACTTAGATTTCCTCGCGGCGCGGTTTACAGGCGAAGCCGATCGTTACTAAGATCACGGTGTGGGTTGAGTTGATCTTGGAGCGGGCGCCATCCGATTCTCAGACCTCGGCTATTGGTTGACGCCGCTCGCCAGGAAACCACCATCAACGACGAGGATTTCGCCAGTGACAAAGCTGGCCGCGTCGCTCGCAAGGTAGATCGCGGCTCCAACCAGCTCTTCCGTCTTGCCAAACCGGTTCATCGGGGTACGAAGGCGAAGCTCCTTACCCCGATCGCTGTTGTCGAGGAGATCGGCGTTGAGAGCAGTGCGGAAGACGCCGGGCGCGATCGCATTCACGGTGACGCCATGCGCGCTCCACTCGACAGCCAGGCTCTTTGTCAGGGCTCCTACAGCCGCTTTGCTCGCGGCATACGCGGTGACCTCTTTGAGCGATACGAAGGTGTTCAGGGATGCGATGTTGATGATGCGACCGTAGCTTCGCTCGAGCATGTGACGGCCAAAGATCTGACAGGCCCGTAGCGTTCCCGTCACGTTCGTATTCATGATATCGTCCCAGACCTCTTCCGGGAAATCAACGGTCGGCGCGCGCTTGATCTTGCCGGCGCAGTTAACAAGGATGTCTACCTTGCCGAACGCAGTGAGGGTCTTGCCGAGCAGGTCTTCAAGAGACTCGCGATGTACGACGTCGCTGATGACCCGGAGGCCCTTGCGACCGAACTGCTCGATCGCGGTGGCAGCTGCGTCCACCTGATCCTGGCGACGCGATGTTGCCACGACGTCGGCTCCTGCCTGAGCGAGGCCGAGAGCCATGGCCAGACCGATTCCGGAGGTGCCGCCGACGACGACGGCGGTCTTTCCGTTGAGATCGAAGAGCGGATGACCCATGCTTCAGCCTCTTTCTTCCGCTGTGTGTCCGCTGGCGGTGCGCGCGAGGATTTCTACGACCACTGCATCCGGCTCACGATCATTGGTGACCTTCAAGGTGTTCTGATCCGAGGGAGCCTCAAGGATAGCGATCTGGCTGTCCAGAAGATCTGGATTCATAAACTCGTGGTGACGAGCCTTGAGGCGTTCGACCAGAAGCTCCTTAGGCACCTCAAGCAAGATGAAACGGACGGCGCCATCTGGTAGTCCGCTGGTCAGTGTGGTGCGGTAGCTTGCCTTGAGGGCAGAGCAGGCGAGAACACCACCCTGGCCGGTCTGATGCCAGTGCAGGAGCAGCCCATTCAGGGCCACAAACCAAGGTTGCCGGTCTGCATCGGTCAGCGGATGCCCCGCAGCCATCTTCTGCTTGTTGGCCTCTGAGTGATAGTCATCGGCATCAGCAAAGACGACTCCCGCCTTCTCAGCCAGTACTTTGCCGATAGTGGTCTTGCCGGATCCGGTCACGCCCATCACAACGAAGATGGACGTGGTAGCGAGGCTGTGTGGGATTTGTGAATTACTGTCCAAGAAAGACCGGCCTTAGGTGACGTTCAAAGAGGTTTGTGGTGACGTTGTTTGCGATGATGACGTGATGCGTCTCGAGTCCCTGCAGGTAGCGATCTCCCATTTTGGCAGCAACCTTAAAGCCCACGTGCAGGAGCTGCCGGAAGCCGGGATTGTAGGCAGGATCGGCGGCGTTGTGACGCAGCGCGCGCGTGAATTGATCACTCGACCATGAGTTGACGAGCTCCGGCTGTGGCAGCTGTGCAGGAGCGATGGAGATCACCGTTGCATACGGCTTCGTCAGCTCTTCGGCGTGAGCGAATGCTTCGCTGTAGACCTGCTTCGCGAGAGCGAGACCATCGCTGCCGGCCTCTGCGAGCCCGATCAGTTCTTCGAGCCAGGTTGTGCCGGCGGTCTTAAGGTGAACACCGGCGCCTGTTCGAGTGATCGCTTTGTGAATGACAGGGTAGATCGAGAACTTGTCGGAGCCGGAGTGGACACTCAGCTTCAGGTTGTCGGGCATGCTGTAGGTCGCGATGGCAAACGCGATCGCAGCCAGATCGTCGTTGAACTCGCGGCCGAACTGCTCGAGGTCGCCGACATACTCAACACCTTTATTGAAGCGACCAGTGAACTTCGGAGCGATTGTCTGAATCGGGATCTCCTCGTCTGCGATGGCAGCGAGGATGATCAGCAGCTCGACGGGGGTTTGCGGCGTGTCGGTTTCATCCATCGAGATCTCGGCGACGAAGTTACCGTCGCCCTTCCTCTCGACCAGGAACTGATAGATTTCCGCCGCTGCCTGAACGGCGGCGAGGAAGGTGTTGGCAACTTTGCGTGCGAATGCCGGGTCGGTGCGGAACGGCTCGTCGATTCCGGGGATACGAACCTCGCCTATCAGCTCAGCGTGACGAGCGAGGAAGGCGTCGACCTCCGTCGCAGCCGCCGGTTTGCCGATCAGGTCCGCCACATCAAGGGTGAAGAAGTCGCAGGGCTCCACGAAACGATCAACCGTGTGCAGATTGATGTGATCGGCGTCGAGGAAGTAGGGCTTGCGCCAACCGAGCTCGCGGACGGCAGCATCGGCGGCGAGGCGGGTCTGGGCAGGTTCGCTGCCAATGATGGTGTGCTCGCGGTTGGACTTATTCCAGACGGGGCAGATCTCGACGCCGCGATCGAGCGCAAGCTGACACGCGGCGAGTTGGGCGGAGGCTTGATGGGCGAATCGGTCTCCAACACCGATCGAAAACCGCGGCAGCTCCAAACGTGTGCTCACCGACGAGATTGCCTCCTGATGCGTGGGGTGGCGAACCACTCTGTCGCGACATCAGCATACCCGGCGAGTGGTGTGCGGGGCAAAGGAGCCACGCGGACTCAGGGCAGATGGACTACTCTGCCTCTGCGAGGGACATTTGGTGCCGGACGTCCGAGCCGCGCACCCAGAAGATGACGTCTTCAGCGATGTTGGTCGCGTGGTCGGCGGATCGCTCGAGGTTGCGCGAGATGATGATGGCGTTCAGCGCCTGCTGGCTGACAACAGGATGCTGTTGCATGACCTCAACGAGCTCACGGTGTACATGCTTATTCATGTCGTCGACTTCGTCATCAAGCGAGAGCACGGACTCGGCCAGCTTGGCATCGGCCTCGAGCAGGGCCTGAATGGCTCGGCGAATCATGACGCGGACCTTGTCTCCCATATCCGGGATATCGATCGGTAGGGAGATTTGCGGGAGATCGCGCATGCCCTCCGCGCGATCGGCGATGTTGGTGGCCTGATCGCCGATGCGCTCGAGGTCGCCATTGATCTTGATGACGGACAAAATGAAGCGTAGATCGATGGCCATGGGCTGTTCTTTGGCGAGGAGATCGTAGGCCATCTCGTCGACACTGCGCTCGGCGGCGTTGATGGCCATCTCGATCTCGCGCACATGGGCACACAGCCCCATGTCGCCGGTGAGATAGGCCTCGAGGGAAAACTCAAGAGCCTGCTGAGCGAGGGCGGCCATCGCAAGGAGCTTGTCCTTGAGAGCATCGAGCTGCAAGTGGAAATTCGTACGAGGCATGGGGAGAGGATCCTTCCGGACGAACAGCAACCTTTATCTTCGCTGCAATCCGCGTGAGCTGACGATGAATTTTGCACGCGCCGGTAGACAGATAAACACTGCCTGGGAGGAAACTCGCTAGGGATACAGCAGATACAGAGCGCGGCGTGCGCGAAAGGCTCTAAGGCGAGATTGCCACGAGGCGACGATGGTGTGGGGATCATCACCGCGTTCAAGTGCGGCCATGGTGTCGGCGTTCGCGATGAGGCGCGCGGCTCGCGCCAGATTGAATTGTGTCGGATAGAGCGTGTGAAGCGCCGCCAGGATCTCAACGCCCATAGCGGATGCGTCGAGAGCAGATCGGTCGGTGATAACAGGACGGACGGCTTCGATGGTCTGCCCGTGAAAGGGGTAGTGGTTGGAATCGTCAGCGATGGTAGTCGACGTAGCGTCAAAGTGGACGCCGGGCAGGTTTCGGCTGTTCAGGTAATGGGCGACCGCTGCCGCCTGAAACCAGGATGCCTGCGTGGAGTTGGCGCCGGCACCGAAGAGCTCAAAAGGAGTAGAGGAACCGCGGCCGACGGAGAGGTTCGTAAGCTCGAGAAATCCGAATCCGGGATAGAGGAGCGCGGCGTTTTCTGTGCGGAGATTGGGGCTGGGGTTCACCCATGGAACGCCGGTCTCGTCGAAGAAGGCGGGTCGGCGCCAACCGGCGACGGAGATGACAGAGACATTGGCGCCAAGGCTCTTTTCTCCGTTGAAGAAGCGGGCGAGTTCGCCCAGGGTCATGCCGTGGCAGGCGGCGATCGGCATGTAGTCCGTGTAGCTTTCGAGACCGGGATCGGAGACCGGGCCGTCGACGGCGAGGCCATTGGTGAGAGACGGGCGGTCGAGAACGATGAGCTCGGTTGTGTGATGAGCGGAGGACTTGCCGAGGGCCTCCACGAAGTAACCGAGCACCGACTCGTAGGTGTAGAAGCGGCAGCCGGCGTCCTGAAGGTCGATGACGACGGCGTCGAGGTCTTTTAGGTCGGCGGGTTGCGGACGGCGATCGATATCCTTTGGGCCGTAGAGGGAGCGGACGGGGAGGTGGGTGGCGGAGTCGGTGGAGTTGGTGATGTCGGTCGAGTCTTTCGCGCCCGCGATGCCGTGCTCTGGGGAGAAGAGCCGGACGACTTCGAGACCGGGAACGGCGTTCCTGGCGTCCGAAGCAAGGACGTCAACGGTGCGGCGGCCGCTGTGGTCGAGGCCAGTCTGATTGGTCAGAAGACCGAGACGTAGATGGCCGGCGTGTCGGTTAGCTGCATCACGAAGGGCCGCAAAGTTGGTGGATTCGAGGACGTCAATACCTGTTTGAACCGTAGCGGCGTGCGGGGGAGGGGGCGCGGCGACCGCGGCTGCGCGTTCAGGATAGAGGTCCAAGGCGCGAGCGGCGGCGGTCGCGACGTCGCCGCGGAGACCGGAGATTGGGCCGCGACGGTCGCGAGGATGGACGGCGTTCGCAAGCAGGACGACGTAGGTATCAGAGCCTGGGTCCATCCAGAGAGTGGTTCCGGTGTAGCCGGTGTGGCCGAAGCTGCCGATCGGGAAGACGACGCCGCGCGGGCGGGAGTAGGCAGTGTCGATGTCCCAGCCGAAGCCGCGCACGTCGTGACCTTTGCGGCTCGAATAGGTGACGGGCGTGCTGGCCGGGATCTGCGCGAGGTCGGCAGGTGTGTGACCGGGCTGCTCCGGGCTGGTCATCACTTCGAGGGTGGCTTGCTGCAACGGAAAGGTGCTCGAGCGGCCGGCGAGGCGATCGAGCAAGGCTTGCGCGTAAAGGCCGATGTCGTGCGCGGTCGAGAAGACTCCGGCCTGACCGGCAACGCCGCCCATGCGGCGGGTGGTGGGATCGTGGACAGTGCCACGAAGGAGGTGATCAAAGTTGGGGTTGGTCGAGGCAGTGCCTTCGCTGTCGTGGGTGGTGGGTGCGGTGTGACTGGCGAGACCGAGTGGGGTCCAGGTATGAGGAAGACACTGGACGAGAACCATGCCGCGAGGTGCCGGCCCGGGCGTGATCGCGGAGCCGGTGCGCACCGCTGGACCGCAGGTCTTCTCAAAGGGATGAAAGCTGGTCTCGGTCATGCCGAGCGGGCGAAAGATGTGCTCAGCCGCGTAGACATCAAGCGGCTGGCCGGAGAGCGTCTCGACGAGATCGCCCAGGAGAATGAAGTTGATGTCGGAGTAGCGGAAAATCTGGCCAGGTACAGACTGGAGCGGGGTGGTGAGGGCACGATGAATACCTTCGGCCTTATCGGGCTTCATGAGACCCCAAGGATCCTTGAGATCTACGTCGGGCGCCTCGCCCGACGTGTGCGTCAGCAGCATTCGGATCGTGACCTGCGCCCGGCGCGGATCGGGCTTGCCGCTTCCGTCGACACTGCTTGCGAACTCAGGCAAATATCTGGCGATCGGGTCATCGAACTGGAGTTTGCCGGCCTCGTAGAGCTGCATCACTGCCGTGGCGGTGCTAAGGCATTTGGTTAGCGAGGCCATATCGAAGATCGTGTCTGTGGTCATCGGCTCGAGGATGGGGTCTTCGGCGCGATTGCCGTAGGCTTTCTCGAAGACGACGTGGCCGCTGTGACCCACCTGGATGACGGCTCCCGGAAGCTTCTTCGCCGCGAGTGCATCGGCCAGCAAATAGTCGATCGCTGAGAAGTCTGGCTGAGGCCGTGTTGCGGTAGAAATCAAGACCTGTGCACGCGAAGAGCCGGGGATCGCGGCGGCGAAAACAATGCCAAACAGGACGAGGGAAAGAGCGCGCGGGATCGTGGGCCTCGCGGTCCGGCCGAGAGCCAAGCTGGCGAGAGTACCTAGAGTAAACGTGATAGCGGCGCCGATCAGAACGTACCACGTGAAGGCGATGTGCGGGATCGTCATGGAACCGAGCTTAAGGGCCCCGGGATGCTGCCAGAGAACGACGTTCGTTGCGAAGCCGAAGATCATGCCTACGATTGCTCCAGATTGCGTGGCGCGCGGGTTGAGCGTGCCAAGAAGAAAGACGCCGAGTAGTGCTCCATATGCTACCGAGGCGATCGAAAGCCCGATCTCGACTACGTGGCCCTTGCCTCCGGCGTGCACTGCATAGATGGCGATGCCGAAGAGAGCGAGCGCCCAAAAAAGCGTCGATCCTCGAGCGATGCGCTCGCGTTCCGTCGCGTCAGCTGACGGTCTCCAGGTCATCCACAGGTCGACAACAGTCGTCGAGGACAACGAGTTGAGCGCAGCGCTCAAGTTCGACATGGCGGCGGCCAGGATCGCGGCGATGAGCAGCCCGGCTACGCCGCGAGGCATCTGCTGAACGATAAACGTCGGAAAGATACGATCACCACTGCTGAACGCCTGCGGGTGCTGAGCATAGAAGACGAAGAGACCGATGCCGATGAGCAGGAAAAGCGTGAACTGCAGGAAGATGACGACACCGGAGCTAAGCAGGGCAAGGCGGCTCTCGCGAAGGTTTCGGGCAGCGAGCATGCGCTGCACCATAAGCTGATCGGTTCCATGCGAGGCCATGGTGAGAAAGGTCCCGCCGAAGAGGCCCGCCCAGAAGGTGTAGCTCTCGCCAAGGTTGAAGGCGAAGTGCAGCACATGAAACTTGCCCGCCGCAGCTCCTACGTGCTGGATGGCAGACCACCCACCGGTGACGTGCGAGCCAAGTGTCGCCATCGCGATGACGGTTCCGATGATATAGATGGCCATCTGCACGACGTCTGTCCACACGACTGCCGCCATGCCACCTTCAAATGTGTAGAGCAAGGTAAGCGCGCTGATGATGGCGATCGAGACAGTATCTCCAGTGCCGATGGCGATGCCGACGACGATAGAGATTGCGAAGACGCGAACCCCTTCCGCAGCGGCGCGCGTGAAGAGAAACAAGAGTGACGTTGTTTTGTGCAGCGTGCGACCGAAGCGCTGATCGATGAGCTGATATGCCGTGAGCATGCGGCCTTCGAAGTAGCGAGGGAGGAAGAGCAGCGCAACGACGACGCGGCCGAGCATATACCCGAAGACGATCTGCAGGAAACCCATGTCGCCGGCGAACGCCACACCCGGCACGCTGATGATGGTGAGCGTGCTGGTCTCAGCCGAGACGATGGAGAGCGCAATGGCCCACCAGGGAATCGTCTGACTAGCGAGAAAATAGCCGCGAAGAGAGCGGTCTTTCGCACCTGACTTGCGAAATCGTAGACCAAATAGGGTGATGCCCACGAGGTAGACCGCGACGATGACGAGGTCGATCGGAGACAGGCGCGAGGCAGCAGATCCACCGGGCAGAGCGGAGGCGAGACTGCGAACGATGAAAGCCATGGTGACGGGCGGCGAGATTAGCACTGGTCCCTCATAGACCTTTGGGAGTTACATATCACTCGCCTCCCCGATCAGGCGGAGACGTGCACAGGAACACCGCGGACGTATGTCTGGATCAACCGGCCATCACGATTAAACCGATTCAGGTCAGCAAACAACCCGACGCGAACCTCGCCAACGTCATCGAAGCCGGCCATTCGTGCAGGATTGGCGGAGGCGAGCCGGACGGCGGCAGGAAGGTCCGTTCCCGTCATCGCCACAAGGTTCGCAACGGCTTGATCGAGCGTCAGCACCGAGCCCGCAAGTACTCCATCGGCCAGACACACGCCGCCGGCGACGGTGACAGGCATACCGCCGAGCGTGTAATCCCCGTCGGGCATGCCGGCGGCAGCCATGCTGTCTGTAATGAGAATGCCGTGATCAGGACCCTTCGCTTTCAGCCACAGGCGAATGATCTCAGGAGCCACATGCACGCCGTCGCAGATGAGTTCCGCGAAGAGATGCCGGTCGTCGAGAACCACTCCGAGGATGCCGGGTTCGCGATGATCGAGTGGCCGCATGGCGTTGAAGGTGTGGGTCGCACTGACGGCTCCAGCCATGATGGCTGCTCGTGCCTCAGAGGCGGTCGCGTTGCTGTGGCCGATCGAAACGCGAACTCCAAGAGCCGTCGCGTACTCGATCAGTTCCAGAGCGCCCGGCTCTTCCGGTGCGATCGTGAGAACACGGATGTGGCCCCGCGCGGCTCGCCAGAAGCGATCAAAGACAGCGATGCTGGGAGCGAGTATGTGGGCCGGTGGGTGAACGCCGCGCTTGGCATGCGACACGAATGGGCCCTCAAGATGTATGCCACGGGGCCGAGCTTGCAGATGTGCCTGACCAACGTCGCGCGCTTCTGTGTGTTCAATGGCGTTCGCGAGACGCTCGAGAGAGCGAGTTGTATCGTCAATCGATGCCGTGACGGTGGTCGGCAGATATTGGGTCACGCCGTGCGTCGCAAGGAAGCGCCCGATCGCCGGAAGTGCTTCTGGCTCGTCATCCATCACATCGTGTCCCGCGCAGCCGTGCGTGTGCACGTCGAAGAGTCCTGCGGAGAGAGTTTCGTCACCTCGAGCCGAAGGATCACTTTCGATCTCCGTGATGCGGCCTTCCCCGTCGAAATGCACGACGGGGAACTCAATCAGGCCGACGCCTGTGATGAGCTGACGAGCAGTGAGGGTAGGCATTACGGGATCACCATCGGCGGGGGCGGAATGCCGAGATCAGCAGCGGAGGGCAGAGTCTTTGCGTCGCTCCATTGCCGCTGGGCCGCTCGGAATTTGTCTGAGCGTGAGAGCCAGAGAGCAACGGTAAAGTCATAGTGCTCGAGCACAGGACGAAGGGCATACGGACGATTGGACTGAAGCCACGCCTGCTCGTAGAGGTCCCGCAGCATGGAGTAGCCGTCGCGAAGGTCTTCGATGCGCCCGTTTGCCCCATTGTTGATCTCGCCCAGCTCATGACTTACAGTGGCGCGAACCTTCTTATCCGTGCTGCCTTGCGCGGCAAGGGCGTTGGCGTAGCTGAGTCGCATCTCATCCGCAAGCTGGAACTTGAGTCCGATGAAATCTAACCGGCGCGCACCTAGTTCCAAGGCATCGATGGCATCTGTCTCTCGGAGCGAGGTGGGCGCAGACGGATAGGCGTTTGCTGGATTGTAGACAGGCGCGGAACCGGGCGAGGTCGTGAAGGTCGCCACAGGCGCAGGGGCAGCGGCGCGGGCTTCGGCGATCAGGGTTAGGGCGCGCTCAGCATGCAGCCGGACATCATGGTTAAAGGGGCGGATTTTATCCGCGTAAGTCACGCCATCGCGTGACCAGGGATCGATCCAGAACAGTCCATCCGAGCCGTCACCGGTCTTTGCCTGCTCTTTGAGAAGTGTGTGAGCGGTCATGATCTCGAGCTGCGCCTGGTTCAGTTTGCCTGTGGCGTCCCCGTGAAAGACCTGAGCATACGATTGTTCGAAGTCCGGGATGGAGCTGCTTCCCTTCTGCCAGGAGGCGGCAGCGCCGTAGAGGATGCCGTACCAATCCATGTTGACGAGACCTTCGCCGTCATCGTTCCAGATGGTGTTGAGCGCACCCTCGGCTCCAAGACGTTGGCCGTCGCGGATGAAGAGCTGGATGTTCGCGAGGCCCATGGCATAGTTGGGATAGACACGCGACCAATTGTTAACGCCCGGCGCGACCCAGGTCTCATAGCCGTTCTTGGTGAACGGCACGATGTATTTATCGAAGCCCTCCGGATGAGGGTTGTACTCCCACGAGACCGCAATGGTGGCGTCTTTGAAACTTTGCGGCATTGCATTGACCAGATCGGGCGAGTTCAGGGCGATGTCGCCCCAGAAGAGCAGTTTGCGGTGAAGAGGCTCAAGCGCGGTGACAATCCGTCGCAGGAAGTCCAGGTAGGGCGCGCCCAGACCGCGTGCGTCAACATCCGCCTTGGTCTGGCCAAGCCCCAGATCGACAGTTTCGTCAGAGCCGATGTGCAGAAAAGGACCGGGGTAGAGCGCGGCGAGCTCGCTAAACCACTGCTTGATGAGCTCAATTGATCCGGGCTGCGCCGGAGCAAGGACTGCGCCGTGTGGTGTCTCCGCAAGATCCTTGTACTGCTCCCAGACCAGCGTGTGGTGCAGATGGCCAAATGCTTCCTGCTCAGGAATGATGGTGATGTGGTACTGACGGGCGAAGGCTACCAGGATCTGAGCGTCCGCGGCGCTCATGCTTCCGTTAGGAAAGCCGGGCAGCGGGTTGCTGGTGTATTGCATGGTCTGTTCGAAGTAGGGCGAATACAGGTTGATCTTGTACTCGGCGAGCGTGCGGATCATCTTCTTCTGGAAGTCGAGGGTAGGAACGGGACCGCGGGAGAGATCATCGTCAAGACCGCGATACCGCATAGCCGGCCAGTCTTTGATACTGGCAACGTGAAGCGTTGCATGACCTCCGGTGGTTTCAATCAGCTGCTTCACTGTTTGTGCGCCGTAGAAGAGACCCTCGCTCGTCGCGGCGGTCACGGTGAGTCCGGTTGACGTGGGCTCGATGCGATAGCCTTCAGCGCGCATCGCCTCATCAAAACCGGTCGGAAGGCTGCTGCTGCCACCATGAACTAGCTGGATGCTGACCGCGCCACTGCCCGTTCCGGCACCAACGCCTCGCTGCGTTAACGTCTGGTTTAGATCGTCAGCTGTGAACTGATCTTCTTTCGCGCAGCCCGCACAAAGAATGCGGATCCCGGAGAGCAGCGGCCTGTCTGCCTGCGTATGGATCTCGCGCGGCATGGGGATCAGCTTTGAAACCTCGGCGCGAGCGCCCCCAGTCAGGAAGCAGGCGATCGCTCCCAGCGACACACTCAAGCGGTAGAAATTCATACGATTACCCTATCGCACCAGTCTTTTCTCTGGCTATGCGGCGTGCATCTGGATCGTTAAGTTGCTCCGCTGCTGACGTTACCTCCGCGTTCGCAACCGGGAGCGATTCTTCAAGCATTCACACAGCTCTGGGAGGATGGATGGAAAGATCAAGCAGGCGACGCGCCCCCTCCCGGTACGACGGAAAACACTGCATCGCCCTGCCCACGAAGTCTCACGATCTACTCTGAGAGGTTCCATGACGAAGCAATTCCAGGCGACCCTGGCGGCTATTATGGTGATGTCCACCCTATCGGTCCGGGCGCAGCTGAGCACAACGACGACCACACAGAAAACTTCGCCGAACACGACGAAGACCACAGTGGTCACGACGGACGGTTCAGCTTCCAAGACGAAGAAGAGGGTCACGACCAGGCGATCCGCTGTACGAAAAGCTCCGGTCGAGAGCGCCACGCAGCGTGAACTTCGTGAGCTCCGCGAGCTAATGGTGAATCAGCAGGCGCAGCTCGATACTCTGCGGCAACAGCTCGCAGACAAGGACAAGCGCATTGCGGATGCGACTGCGGATGCTTCGACCGCAAACGCCAGCGCCGTGCAGGCTAACCAACAGGCACAAGCCCTGGCACAGACGATCCAGGCAAGTCAGACCAAGATCGACACCCTGAGCAGTGATCTCGGGGATCTGAAGCTCGCGAACTCCGGCCTCGCCGCCACGCTGGTGACAACGACGCGCGATCTCAATGAGAAGATCGAGTCGCCGACGACGATCCACTATAAGGGTGTGACGATCATGCCTGTCGGCTTCTTTGCCCTGGAAGGCGTGGTTCGGACTCGATCGATCAACTCCGACATCAACACGCCGTTCAACACGACGCCGTACGACGGCGCGAATGAAGCGCACGTCTCGGAGTTCAACCTCTCCGGACGGCAGAGCCGTTTGGGCGCTTTGATCACCGGCAACGCTGGCAACTACAAGCTCGCGGGCTACTTTGAGGGTGACTTCCTCTCGGCAGGAACTACCTCCAACGAGAACCAGTCCAATAGCTTCACCTTCCGGCAGCGGCAGATCTGGGGTCAGGCTGCGACGCAGTCAGGGCTGACGGTCACAGGCGGACAGATGTGGTCGCTGGTTACCGAGACGGGACACGCAACTGACAATCGCACAGAGAAGCTGCCGAACACCATTGATCCGCAGTACATGGTCGGCTTCAACTGGGCACGGCAACCGGGTCTGCGTATCTCGCAAAAGTTCGGAGCACCGGGCTCTTCCAATGGATTGACGCTGGCCGCCGCAGTTGAAGAGTCGCAGCTTACGAACTTCGCTGCCGCGAACGCACCGACGAACTTCTTCTACGGATCCGCCGCGCAAAATGGTGGTCTGTACAACGCGTTCAACGGGACACCAACGAACAATGTCTCACCCGACGTGATTGCGAAGCTGGCGTTCGACACTCCACACAGCCACTTCGAACTCGGCGGCATTGCTCGCTTCTATCGCGATCGCTATTACCCGATTCTGACGACGAATCCAACCACCGGCGCGGGTCTGACCTTCAGCAACACTGGAGTCAACGACACCAAGCTGGCGGGCGGTGTTATCGGGAACGCCCGCGTCACGATCAGCAAGTACGTTGACGTTGCGGGCAGCATCATGGGCGGCTCGGGAACTGGTCGTTACGGCTCGGCGCAGCTTGCCGATGTCACCGTTCATCCAGATGGAACACTGGCTCCGATCCGGAACTATCACGGTCTGTTCTCGCTGGAGACGCACCCCACCAAGAAGCTTGACATCTACGGCTATGCCGGGGCCGAATACGCGCAGCGGACCACCTACCGTAACGCGGCAGGCGCCCTTGTCGGGTACGCGCCGATCAACCTGAACCTGACCGGCTGCAACACGGAGGTTGCTGTCACAGCGAGTGGAACGACCGGCTCCGACACACCCTCCGCAAACTGCGCCGCAGTGACGCGAGACATCGTCGAAGGCACCATCGGCTTCACGTACCGTATTGTCAGCAGCCCCAAGTTCGGCCGCCTACAGTATCAGGGCGTCTACAGCTACCTGACGAAGAACTCCTGGGACGGAGTCGTGAGCGGAACGTATCCCGCCACGGCAAGCTTCGGCGGACGCACGGCCATCAACAATATGTTCTTCACCGGCATGCGGTACTACATTCCGTAGACAGTGGCGGGGCAGGAGAACAGAGGGCGCCGCGATGGCGCCCTCTGTTCTTGTCCGCAGGGCAGCTGCTTTGACCTGACCGATGATCCGCGAATTTGCTAGTCTAAGTCGCGCCATGACTCTGCCGATCAACAGCTCCACTTCTATGCTCAACCCGGACCGCCTCTTCCCTGCTGACGCGGCAACCCGGACCATTGCGCGCCGCCTGTTTGAATCGATTGCGGATCGGCCGTTTCTCTCGCCCCACGGCCACACCAGCGCTGCATGGTTTGCGGAAAATAATGCGTTTCCGAATCCGACGGAGTTGCTGATCCAGCCCGACCACTACATCTTCCGCATGATGTACTCGCAGGGCATTCCGCTGGAAGCCCTTGGCATTCCGGACGCAAATGGACGAGCGGAGGAGGTGGACCCACGTGAGGTCTGGCAGATCTTCGCAAACAACTATTTTCTGTTCCGCGGAACACCTACACGTCTTTGGCTGGATACGTCATTGTCGTCGCTCTTCGGCGTTGAGGAGCGGCTGACGGGCAAAAACGCTTTAGCAATCTACGAGCACATCGCGACCAAGCTGAAAACGCCTGAGTTCAGGCCTCGTGCACTCTTTGAGACCTTCCGACTGTCGGTGCTAAGCACAACCGACTCTCCGCTGGATTCGTTGGCTCACCATGCGGCCATTCGCAGCTCAGATTGGCACGGCCGTGTGTTGCCGACTTTTCGTCCAGATCCGGTCATCGATGCTGATTTCTCCGGCTTTCATGACAACGTAGCCAAACTTGGTGAGCTCACGGGAGAAGACGTCTCCCGATGGCAGGGCTACCTGAATGCCCTTCGCACACGGCGCGCCTTCTTCAAGCAACAGGGCGCCACAGCGACCGATCACGGGCACCTCACCGCCAGGACCGCGGATCTTTCACTCAGAGAAGCAGAGGATCTCTACGCCCGTATTGTCTCCGGCGACTTCAGCGAAGCGGACGTAACGCTGTTCCAGGCGCAGATGCTGACCGAGATGGCCGGCATGAGCGTCGAAGACGGTCTCACCATGCAGCTTCACCCTGGCTCCGTCCGGAACCACAATGCGTCGCTGTATGCGCGCTTCGGGCGGGATAAGGGCGCGGATATCCCCTCCGCCACAGAGTATGTTCGCTCCATGCAACCGCTGCTGGCGAAGTTCGGCAACGACCGTAGGCTCACTCTGATCCTCTTTACCCTGGACGAAACCAGCTACGCGCGGGAGCTTGCGCCATTGGCAGGGCACTATCCTTCAGTTCTGCTTGGCCCAGCCTGGTGGTTCCATGATTCGCCGGAGGGCATGATGCGCTTCCGTGAACAGACAACCGAGACCGCGGGCTTCTACAACACGGTAGGGTTCAACGACGACACGCGTGCCTTTCTCTCCATTCCTGCTCGCCACGATGTAGCTCGGCGCATCGATGCATCTTTTCTGGCGAGACTGGTGGCGGAACACCGGCTGGAAGAAGAGGAGGCGCTTGAGGTAATAGGTGATCTGACCGACGGTCTCGTACGCAAGGCATACAAGCTGTAGGCAATCATTGGTGGAGCCAACACCCGTCTTGACGCGCATCGGCGCGATACGTAGCTTTAACTCATGCTTCTTCTGCATCCACTCACCGGTGCCTGTTGTACGAACCGCACGCGGATGATGCTCGGAGGCTGATCGACGACTTCCATCGTCTTAGCTCATCGAGCCACCCGCGCCCATGACGATCTCATGGGCGTTCCCGTTTCACAACAGAAGGATTTCTGCCTAATGCCTGACGCCTTGACTCCCGCCTCGACCGCAGTGCCCGCAAAGGAAACGAAGGCACAGAAGTCCGAACGCCTGAAGCTTGAGAAGAACCCCTGGGATGCATGGGATGAGGTACGTGCCTTCGCGCGTGAGGGGCGTGCGTCGGTGTTGCCGGAATGGGCAGGCCTCTACTTCAAGTGGTGGGGCGTTTACACCCAGGGCGACGGCGTGGGCGTGACTGGCGGCGTCGGCGGTGAGGGTAAGGCGACCGAGTATTTCATGATGCGCATCGGTCTGCCGAATGGCATTCTGACCAGCCTTCAGCTGCGCGTCATCGCCGATCTGACAAGCAAGTACGCTCGCAACCTGGCAGACATCACGACGCGGCAAAATATTCAGCTGCACTGGCTTACGATCTCCGGTCTGGTCGAGGTGGTGGACGCTCTCACTGCGGTTGGACTCTCACCGAAGGGTGCCTGCGGCGATGTGGTTCGAAATGTCACTGGATGCCCGCTGGCCGGCCTTGATGGTCAGGAGATCCATGATGCGAGTCCGCTGGCTCAGGAGATTGCCCAGAAGCTCACGGCAAATCCCGAGTTCTACAACCTGCCGCGCAAGTTCAAGATCTCCGTGACCGGCTGCCCGCTGTGGTGCTCTTATCCGGAGATCAACGATCTCTCCCTCACGGCGATGCGGCGAACGAACGAAGATGGCATCGAGGAGGTCGGGTACGCGCTGCGAGTGGGCGGCGGTCTCTCGACGGAGCCGCACATGGCGGTCCGCATTCCGGCTTTCATTCGAGAAGAGCAAGCCTATGCTGTCTGCGAAGCGACCTGCCGCATCTTCAGGGAGCAAAGTGAACTTCGTGAGAACCGCACTCGAGCCAGGATCAAGTACCTCTTTATGCGGCACGGATGGACTGCAGAAAGCTTCTTAACCGCACTGGAAGAGAAGCTCGGCTACGCACTGTCGGCCCTTCCGTCCGAGGTATCGCCAGAGACGGTTCCCGATGATGTCTATCGCGACCATATCGGTGTCTCCGCGCAGCGCCAACAAGGCTTGTCTGCGATCGGAGCGTCTGTGCTGCGGGGCCGGTTGTCTGGCGATCAGTTATTACGCCTCGCAGAGATCGCCGAAGAGTTTGGCTCGGGTGAGTTGCGGACCACCATCATGCAGAACATCCTGATTGTGAACGTGCCCAACGAGAAGGTACAGGCGCTCATTGCTGAGCTGCGGAACATCGACCTTCATGTCGATGTGACACCTTTCTGGCGCGGGGCCATCGCCTGCACCGGCACTGAATTCTGCAAGTTGGCCATCACGGAGACGAAAGGTTTTGCTCGGTGGCTGGTCGGCGAGATGGAGGAGCGGTTGCCCGGCTTCGACCAACAGATCAAGCTGCATGTAACTGGCTGTACGAACTCCTGCGGCCAGCACTGGATTGCAGACATCGGCTTGGAAGGCAAGAAGATCAAGAAAGATGGGGTTAGCGTCGATGCTTTCTTCTTCTGTGTCGGTGGAGCGGTGGGACGTAACGCGCGCGCGGCCAGGCCGCTGGGCTATCGCGCCGCCGCGGATGAAGTCCCAGCAGCAATCGAGCGGCTGTTACGCGGCTATCTCCAATCAAGAACTAACGGCGAAGATCTCCGAAGCTACTTTGGTCGAACGGCGGATGAAGACCTTCGCGCCCAGCTCACTGGAACCACCCCTGACAATCTACCTCCTCCTGTCGAACGCGATGCACCACCAAATGGCCATCCGGCACCGGACGCCTAATCCACCCTATGAGTCTCTTTCCCTTATTTCTCAAGTTGACCGCCCGTCGCACAGTCGTGATCGGAGCCGGTCATCTTGCCGAGAGCAAAATTGAATCTTTGCTTGCGGCACAGGCGCATGTCACAGTCATCGCACTGAGAGTCAACGACCGGATTCGCGAACTCGCAGAGGGTGGTGAGATTGCTCTTCACGAGCGGGCTTATCAATCCGGAGATCTCGCGGGAGCTTTTCTCGCGGTAGCAGCAACGGATGATGCCGCGGTGAACCGGGCCGTCTTCGCTGAAGCCGAAGCCTCCAGTGTGCTGGTGAATGCTGTCGATGATCCGCCGTTCTGCGACTTCTACTTTCCTTCAGTTGTGCGTCGCGGAGATCTGTTGATTGCCATCTCGACTGCAGGCCAATCTCCTGCTCTGGCGCAGCGCCTTCGCAAGGAGATCAACGCCCTGCTTCCGCTCGACACCGGTGACTGGCTCACGGAACTCGGAAATCTTCGAAGAGAGGTGTTGCAGCTTGAGCCGCTGAACGAGGAGCGGAAGCAGGTTCTGCATCTGCTCGCAAACCGTGACGTCTGTGCCTACGATGCCTGCCCCTCCCGGACGCTTGCGCGAAATCACGCCCGCACCAATCCCCGGCCGCCTGTGGAGCCAGGAACGTGAAAGGTCCGGCCCAGCCCGGACACGTATACCTGGTAGGCGCAGGTCCTGGCGATGCCTCACTCCTGACCATACGCGCGCACCAACTGCTCAGCACTGCCACCTGCATCTTTCCCGATGGCCTGATCTCAGATGAAGTCTTGGCGCTTGCAAACCCTACGGCGAGGATTACACCCGTTGGCAAGCGCTACGGTACACCTCGTGTAACCCAGAGTGAGATCCACGCGCTCATCCTTGAGGCGGCCCGTGCCGGATATTCCGTGGTTCGCCTGAAGTCCGGGGATCCGCTTGTGTTCGGTCGAGCCGGAGAAGAGATCGAGGCGATACAAGCGGCAAAGATTCCGCTTGAGATTGTACCCGGCATCACGGCAGCCTTTGCGGCCGCGGCTGCCCTCAAGACGCCGCTGACTGATCGCACCAGCGCTTCCAAGCTGATCCTCGCAACGGCGCACTATGCAGCCAATAAGGCGGTGCTTGATCCTAACCCACAGCCAGTCTGGCACGGACCTCTGCCGCCCGATGCAACGCTGGTGCTCTACATGCCGGGCCCGAACCTTGAGTCGCTCGCCGATGAACTCATCGCCTCCGGCATCGACAGATCGACTCCTGTTACCACGATCTCGCGGATCTCCGCGGCCGATCAGCAAACGCACCATACCGATCTCGAACACCTTCGCTCGGAAAGCTGTGGTCCTGCCCCTGTCCTGCTCCTCATCGGACGCTCCCTTCATCCAATGAAGACTTAGACGGCCGCCTCGCGGAGAGCGACACCACCTCTCACAGCCGTAGGCCTCTTCCCTTCGAAGCGATGGTCGGAGCACCGACTTGCTCAACTTCACCCGTCCTGTCTACACTGATCTTGACCACCGGATCGGGCGGTTAGCTCAGTTGGTTAGAGCGCCTGCCTTACAAGCAGGATGTCGGGGGTTCGAGTCCCTCACTGCCCACCACTCTTCCAAGAAGCGCGCGCTGTTCGTATTGCTCATCAACATCAATGAGTTCAAGCAACTCACGGATGAGTTGGGGAACGATGTTGCCGGCGAAGCTTTGCGGCTTTTCGGAGCGGTTCTGTCCAACCAAGTTCGGGCGGGAGATCTCGCCGCCAGACTGGATGGCGAGGAGTATATCTTCCTTCTACCCGGGACGGCTGAGCGAAGCTCATATCTTTGCAGAATGCATCTGCGAGGAGTTGACCCGGGCCGCCCTGAGAAAATTTTGACTGCGAGCCTCGGCCTTGCTGCTATTCAGGAGCAGACTCTCAGCTTCGAGAACCTCACGGCAAGGACCGATCGAGCTTTGTAGGCCGCGAAGCTTTCAGCCAGACACAAATCGCTCACGCAATAGCAAGCGCAGCTTGCCAAGATGATGCCGGCAGTGAACTCTTTGTAGACCAGAGTTTATATGGTCAAGCATGCCCCAGAGCAAGGCTGCGAATCCGGCGGATTCACGAAGGCAGAGATGACTGGACTAAAGTGGATATTCCCTTTCGCGCGTGCACTCTGCAGCTATGATTCTCTTGGTCTACGTGCCACAGAAGGTCTGTGTCACCCGTTCTTCTGGTGACGCAGGTGTCCTGTATTGCTCCATCTCGGGACGATCCTCATACGGGCGCGACACGGCGGCGAGTAGCTCCTCGAAGGGCCGAAAGTCGTCTCGCTCAACTGCGGCTTCAATCACCGCCACGACAAAGTGATTCCGTGGGATGATTGCCGGATTGATTGCTCGCATGGCAGGCGCTCGGAGTTCTCCTGATTGCGGCTCGATGTCGAGGCGTTCGCGCCATTTGATCGCCCACTTGTCATAAGCCTCAGGGTTCGTGAACAGGACGCGTACTCCCTCGTCACCCGCTGACCCAGTCGCCGCATCGCACAACCGCCTAAAAGTGAGTGTAAAGTCGGCACCGTTCGCTGCCATGCGCTCAAGCAAGTCTTCAGCGAGGATGTCATCACCTGTTCGCTCTGTTGCGAGACCGAGCTTATGTCGTAGGCCGATCGCACGAGCCTGTTCAAATTGTGGCTTGAACGCCTCCAGCGCCTCCCTGGCTGCGTTCATCGCCAGCTCTGCGCTGCCCTCTTCTTCTTCAAGTAACGGCAGCAGTGTCTCCGCAAGCCGCGTCAGATTCCAAAGCGCAGCTTCGGACTGAGTGTTATACGCGTAGCGTCCATGATGATCAATCGAACTGAAGACTATCGCCGGATCGTAAGCCTCCATAAAGGCACACGGGCCATAGTCGATTGTCTCGCCCGAGATAGACATATTATCGGTATTCATCACGCCGTGAACGAAGCCGAGCAACACCCATCGCGCGATCAGCTGTGCCTGCCGTGCGATTACAAAATCGAGTAGAGCACGGATCGGCCGTTTGGCCTCCGCAGCTTCTGGATAGTGCCGCGAGATCGCATAATCCGCCAGTCTGCGCATCGCTTGCAAATTTCGTTTCGCGGCGAAGTATTGAAATGTTCCTACGCGAAGATGACTCGACGCGACCCGGGTCAAGATCGCTCCGGGAAAGATCCTCTCGCGGAGGATCGGTTGGCCAGTCGTCACTGCGGCCAAAGCTCGCGTGGTCGGCACGCCCAGCGCCGCCATCGCCTCACTGACGATGTACTCGCGCAGAACTGAGCCCAGGGTCGCGCGGCCGTCACCCCGTCGGGAAAACGGTGTCGGTCCGGAGCCTTTTAGTTGAACGTCATAGCGCTGGCCATCGCGTCCCACAAGTTCGCCCAGCAGCTTGGCTCGTCCATCGCCTAACTGCGGCACGAAATATCCAAACTGATGCCCCGCATACGCCAGCGCGACAGGCTCAGATCCACCAGCCACAACATTGCCGGCGAGGATCTGCACACCCTCTTCACTCGCTAACGCAGCTGGATCAAGATTCAAGAGACGCGCCAGTGGCTCATTTACCTTGATCACCCGCGGTGCAGCCACCGGTGCAGGCTCTACGCGAGTGTAAAAGTTCTCTGGCAATCTCAGGTAGGTGTTGTCGAAAGTAAAACGAACGGAACCCACGGAGGCTTGACTTACAGGCGGCGATTTCATGAAGGAACCTGTCGACATACGTATTCGATGCCGTCACATCCAAGACGCATCATCCTGCCGTAGTCGAAAGCTTAGGAAGCCACCCGACACGAAACGGGATTCACTTCATACTCCAACCGTCTTTTTTGAACCGAGTGCGATTATCCAGAAATCGTCGTCGGTCCGCCGGTCCTTCGCTCCTGCGTATGACTGTCGGCTCGTTTGACCGCTGCCGTCGCAGGTGAAGGAGAAAATCTATCAGAAATGCCCAAAGAAGCAAGAAGAGAAGAATGGCAAGCGTCACGAGTGACGACAGCGTCTGGTCAGACATAAGCACTCCTCGTGGAAACGGTAGCGGAAAACGGAGAAGGAGCTCTCCTGCTTTTGGAGCGCTGCAGAAGAGCATCATGCGCAGTATTGGCACGACTCATCGCCGCGCCAATACTGCTTTCGCCTGCCTAAGGCTGAACGTTGAGAGCAACCTGATTGTCGGGCGCGGGCCGCTTGGCCGGAGTTCCGCGCAGCTGTTTCTCCAGACGACCCGCCACCAGCTTGCGACCTGAATCACTTCTTGCAAGCCAGACATCACTCAGAAAGTACTGATCGCCATACTTATTGAAGATCAGCTTTCCGTTTTCCGTAGTGCGGGTGCGGAACTCAGCTATCGTCATGTGAACGCCGAAGTTCTCTCGATTCGTACTCTGCACAGAGAGGATGTTGGAATCACACCGAATCTGATACTTCCCCGCGGGAAACGTGTGCGAACCATCGTGGAAGGCGAACGGAATAGTGGCGATCATAGATCGAGACTGCGCAACCGCGTGGTTGGCATGAGTAAGGGCGCCTAGAGCGAGCGCACCGGTGAAAAGAACTCGGGAACGAAGAGCGAATGAAAAGAAAGTCATGTTGGTCTCCTGGATGAGAAGGCCGCCAGCCCAAACTGCCTTCACCAGGTAAGGCGAGACCATCATCCAAAAGGGGCCACACCCTTTCACTTCTTCTCAACTAAGTTCGTCTCCGCAAAGCTCCTTATGCAGCCAGATCCGGGCTAGAGACCAATCTCGCTTCACCGAACGGGGAGCGATGGAAAGCAGCGCAGCTACCTCCTCCACCGTAAGTCCCCCGAAGTACCGCAACTCTACGATCCGCGCTTGTCGGAGACTGACACGTGCCAGCCGGCTCAGGGCTTCGTCGAGTGACAGCAGCTCGCTCGAACGCTCCTCCGAGAATGCAAGGCCCTCCTCCAGTTCCACTCGACGCAGGCCGCCGCCGCGTATCCCTGCGTTGTGTGCTCTGGCGTGGTCTACCAGAACGCGCCGCATCACGTTGGCAGCTACGCCGATAAAATGCTCTCGGTTTTGCCATTCGAGATCCTCTTTTGCGAGCCGCAGATAAGCCTCATTGATGAGAGCTGTTGGCTGAAGGGTATGATCTTTGCGCTCGCGCCGCATGTAGGACGCGGCCAGGCGATGCAGCTCCGCATAGATCAAGGGCAGCAGCTGTTCCGCAGCAGCAGGGTCGCCACTTCGCATCGCGTGCAAAATCTGCGTAACGTCAGCATCGGAGGTCACGAATCGTACGCTACAGCAATCCGCCATAGCTTGCTACCGGAAAGCACGCCAAATGGGAACTTGCCTGATAAGTGGCCTCTCTCCTGTTCCACAATCGCTTTAGAGAGTGGGGGAACTTCGTATCTGGAGATTTCGGATTGTTTGTGGGATGATTGCATCGTCGAGAGATGCGGGTGATAGGTCCTCCCAGTCTGCCTCCGATCCTTTCCCCGGGCCCAAGCTTAGGTTCTGCCTCACTTCGGCACCACGCAATTGCTCCTGCAAAGGACCGTGGTTCCTGGCACATGCTGCACACCACCTTTCTCTGGAAGGCCCATGGCCAGTCAACAGCACATTATCGAGCATGTCTTTGGCGCCGCACTTGATCAATCTCCCGATCAGCGTGCGGCTTTCCTCGATCATGCCTGCCGTGATGCGCCTGAGCTGCGCCGCTGCGTAGAAGAGCTGCTCCTCGCAGACGAACGTCTTGGAAGCTTTCTTGAACGACCGGCGCTCGGTCCGGTTCAAGCCAGCTGGCCGCGGCTATCCTCATCGTGCGATGAGCCTCTTAGCGAGATCACACACGATGTTTCTTCTCTCCGATGCCTGCAGCCGGAAGAGCTCATCGCGGATCGTTTTCGCGTTGTCCGCTTCATTGCTCGCGGGGGCATGGGGGAGATCTACGAGGTAGAGGATCTCTTTCTGCAAAACGTTCGCGTGGCTCTCAAGCTCATCCTGCCGCATATCGCAGCCAGTGCAGGATCGGCCCGCCGCTTCGAGCAGGAAGTTCTTCTCGCCCGCAAGGTCGTCCATCCCAATCTCTGTCCGATCTATGACATCGCTCGCTCGAGCACAAGCGTTCCAACTTTTCTCTTCCTCACGATGAAGCTTCTATCCGGGGAGACACTTGCCTCGCGTCTGCGTCGACCGAACTCGATAGCACCGCGGGACGCCTTCTGCATTCTTCAACAAATGTGCGCTGGACTTGAGGCTCTACACGAAGCCGGCGTCATCCACCGTGACATCAAGCCGACCAACGTGATGCTCGCGCACTCCGCGAGCTCCCTGCACTTGTACATCATGGACTTTGGCCTTGCCCGCTCTTATGAAGCGTCCGCTTCCCGGGACGCCTCCGGTATGGTCGCGGGCACTCCGGGCTATCTTGCACCGGAGCTGCTTCGCGGCGAGCAGCCATCTCAGGGTTCGGATATCTTCGCTCTCGGCGTTCTGCTGCGTATGGTCCAGACTCACATCTCCGCAGATCCCGCTGAGAGCAATGCCGTCGGCCGATCATCGCCGCTGCTATCGGCCGAGGAACAGAAAGTATGGCAGAAGGCAGTAGCGGAGTTTCGCTCCGAGGATCCAGACACACGCAGGATCGCCTTTGCACAAGTGAAAGTTGCCCTGAGTTCCGACTGGTCTCCTGCCGCCGCTCAGATCGCGGTCATACGGGCTCCTACACCGCTCAGCAGGCAGATCTCCCGAAGACAGTTCGCCGTGGGCGCGACCGCGGCGGCGGGCGCCTTAAGCGCTACAGCCTTATGGAATCGGGACCGCCTGCGTGACATGCTGCATCCGCTGCCAAAGAAGCGTTTCGTCGCCCTGATAAAGTGGCCCACCGCTTCCGATGTTCGACTGGAACGAATGCTCTCTGAGGTCACTGACGTGATCGGCCGTGAGCTCTCGCGCGCCGAGGTCTTTGACCACGATCTACTTGTCATCGCAGACACGGCTGCAAAACACCTCGACAGCGTTGATCAGTTAAGCTCGATTCGGGACTCTTCCGGCGCAAACCTTATCCTCGCCGCCTCTGGACGCCTCGAAGCGAATCATCTAGACCTCACGCTCAAGGTCCTCGATTCGAACTTCATCCGACCGATGCGCGAGCGTCTCCTCCACGGAGATCTCAACGATCAGACACCACTTCCGGCCAAGGCCGTCGAAGCCGCTGCAGAACTCCTCGGTATCTCCCGGTACACGCGGGATGAGCAACTTCTTCGCGTCGGCACACAGAATCCCGAAGCATACAGTGCCTTTCAAGCCGCAGAAGCTCTTCGGAGAGAGGACACCACAGCAAGCCTCAATGAAGCAATCACGCTCTATCTGCGAGCTTTGGAACTAGACCCCCGCTATGCCGTTGCCATGGCGAAGCTTTCGTGGGCCTACTTGCGTACCTACGCCTTGCATGGTGATCCTGCGGCCTTACGTCTGGCAAAGGATACCGGAGCCGCCGCTATCTCGCGTGAGCCTTCCCTAGTTGACGGCCATCTTGTTCTCGCGTGGGTCTACGAGCAGATGGGGGATCAGCAAAATACCTCTCGCGAGCTCGCCAAAGCGCTCTCTCTCGATCCCTCGGATCCCAACACACTCCGGTTCCAAGCGAGATACTTTGCAGAGAACGGGCGCATCAGTGAAGCTGAGGATCGACTTAGACAGCTCATCAAGGCGCGACCCAACTTCTGGCTTGGCCATAATGAGCTCGGTTTGTTCTTTAACGATCAGGGAAATTACGGCGAGGCGCTTAAGGAGTTCCACGCAGCGCAGATATCGGCACCAAAGAACGTAGTGCCTCTAAATAACATCGGATCCGTACTTTTGCAACAAGGCAAACTGGATCAGGCAGGTCAAGTCTTACAGCAGAGCTTCGCCTTGCAGCCGAGTGACATTGCAGCTGTTAACCTTGCAGCCATGGCGCGAACACGAGGTCTCTTCCATGAAGCAATTCGATACGCCCGAATGGCGGTCAACCTGGAGCCTGAGGAACCTGCCAATCTCCTCGAGCTGGCGGACAGTTCTTCAGCAGGGGGAGACAAAACGAAAGCTCTTTCTGCATACAGGGAAGCTGCCGAAAAGGAGAACAGCCAGCTTCTAACACAACCCAGTAATGGAGCTGGATGGATGTTGCTTGCCCTCTGTCGCGCGAAGCTGGGACTCACGGCGTCCGCTGCGGCAGCCCTCGAGAGAGCTGATGCTCTCTATACGAACGACATCGAGTCCCAGCTACTGAAAGTTCGTACCCTTGAACTCCTAAAAAGGCGGAATGACGCCATTGCACTAATTCAGAAATGTCTTAAGCGTGGCGCTACGAAGTTTCAGCTGCAAGCTCTTCCTGACATAGAAGATATGCGGCAAACTGCAGAATTTCGTCAGTCAATGGAATCAACCATCAATGAACCACCACAATGATTTGATCTGGAGGCACTGTGCGAGTAAGAAAGTGTTCTATTCGATACGGAACTTTGTTGCTGGTTCTCCTTCAAGGCTGCAAGCAGACGACGCCAACTACGTCGATAAAATTGAAGGAAACGAACGTAGTTGGCACCATCACCCAGATCACATCTGATTTCTATATTCAGCATGAAGCGGAGGTCGGACAGACCCTCGAATGGCAAATAAATGGCTCTGGTAAGACAGACTTCTGGATATTTTTCGGGCAATCCACACCGTGCGGAGATGGTAAGACAATCCTGCATGGCTCTTCAGGTCATCCCGCAAGCTGCGTCGTAGGCCATTCCGATGGCAGCTCTGGTGTGGTGCAGTATTCGTATGAGCTTCATCAGGATCCGCCGCCGCCGGGCGGATTTCCGGATCGAGTGAGTCGTTGTGTAGGTTGCACAGGTTAAGTAGATCCTTCAGTCTACTGAAACATCAGATAATCCATTCTGGATATCTCGACTCATAAGCGCTAATCGGCCTGAAACTCGTTTCTTCGGCAGTTGCTAACGAGCGCTCTTGCCCGAGTACTCCGGTCGTCAGCTTTTCACCCTACAAACTACTAGGGGAGCCTCCCACTCATGCATGCGGGCTGCTACTGTACTCGTTGTCGCAACAATAAGCCGCCCCATGCCAGAATCACGCCAACTCACGCAGACAATTGCGTTCGCCTCGCTCTTCCTCCTCGGCCTTCTTAACCCGTGTCCGGCACTTTCGCAACAAACCGCAACAGCAATTCCGTGGACGGGCACGGTACTCGACCCTGACGGTCAGCCGGTCCGCGCAGCAACAGTCGAGATTGAAGCAAATGGACGCGTACAGGCTGTGGTCACCAACTCCGAAGGACGCTTCCGCTTCCCGAATATCGCCCCGGCAACCTATGTGATTGCCGTAGACATCCATGGCCGCCATCTCCGCTCGACGCAACCAAGAGTGCTCACGGCGCAACCGCCAAACGTGGTACTCACACTCTCCGACAGCAATACCCTGCTTCTCGTCTCTGAGGATTCCCAGATCGCGAAGAACGGAGGCGGCGAGCAGCTTTCAAGCAGCGCTGTCAGTGAGATCCCGCTCAACAAACGTGATTTCAGCGCACTTCTTCTTCTCGCCGTCGGCACCAGCACGGACGCAAACGGTACGAACTTCACACCACAGTTTGCCATCAACGGTCAGCGAGGCGTAGAAGCCACCTTCGCCATGGACAACGCCGAAATCAGCGATCCTGAGATGGGCGGTTCCACCTTCTCCAACTTCAACGTCGACGCGATTCAGTCAATCGATTCAAGCTCCGGTTGGATGCCCGCAAACATCGGCCGTGGAGCCTCCGGCTTCACCAACATCACCACACGATCAGGAACGAGGCGCACCCACGGCTCCCTGTTCGAATTCCTACGCAACTCTTCGCTGGACGCCAGAAACTACTTTGATCACGCCTCGCCGGTTAGCCCCGGGCGAATTCCACCGTTTCGACGCAACGAATTCGGCCTGACCAATGGCGGTTCGCTCTTCATCCCGCATGTCTACGACGGGCATGACCACACCTTCTACTTCATTGAGCTGCAGGCACTTCGCCAGGTTCTCGGAACCACGCAGGTCTTTCCCGTGCCAACCGCGGATGAACGCGCTGGCATAGACGCCTCGGCCTTCCCGGGTGATCCTCTCGTTGTTCCAGTCAACGCCGGCATCGCCAAGGCACTCGCTCGATATCCGCTGCCCAACTATCCCCAGGGCGCCTACGGCCTCCATACGTTCGCGACATCCGCGAAGATTGTGAGCAACGCAGACCAGCTTTCCGTTCGCCTCGATCACCAAAGCGTCTCGAGAAATCACATCTTCGGCCGCGTCACTTTCGACAACCTCATCGGTCCGACGACGAACCCGGATCAGACCGTGATCGACCCGTCGTTCGGTCTGCAATACCGCGATCATCAACGAAATGTCACCTTCGATCTCACTCGAACGCAGTCATCTCGCCTCCTGTTTGACACTCAATTCGGCATTACGCGCACCACCCCCGCCTTCCACACCAACAACACGATCGACGCAGCCATCAAGTTCAATGACGGGCTCTTCGAATCGTTCAACTCCGCTGCTGGGAGCATCACAGCCGCCTTCAATAATCTCGTCTCTCTGCGGCAGTCCACGACGATGACTTTCGGGCATCACGTGATCAAGGCAGGCGCCGAAGTCAGGCTCAATCGAGATACCAGCTACTTCGGCCAGAGCCCGAACGGCGAATACGACTTCGGCGGCGGCACGGCCTACTCGCCAGCGGAGCTACGTTCGCAATCCGGTGCCCACGTGATCCATCCCGGCGACCCGTTGCCGGATACCCTATCCAGCTTTCTGCTCGGCAGTCCTTTCACCTACACGGTTGCGGTTGCACCGCCTCTTGCTTCTGGCGGAGATCACATCGGCCCCGCTGCAACAAGTCGTAGCGCTTGGGGAGCCTACATCGAGGACACCTGGAAGCTGAACGACCGCTTCACTCTTAACTACGGCCTTCGCTACGAGCACTACACCCCGATCGAAGAGCGTGCCCGCCGCACGTCGAGTCTTGAACCGGCCAGCAACGCAGTGGGTCAAGTCTTCGTCGTCAACCCACAGCCGCCCTATCAGAACAGCCGCTTCAACTGGGCTCCACGCGTTCAGCTGGACGTCGCCACCGCGCAGCATATCGTTCTTCACCTTGGCGGCGGCCTAACGACTATTCCGCCGAATATCTGGCAGGACAATCTGCTCACTGGCGGCTCGCCCTTTGTCATTTACCCTCGCCTCACCTCGACGAGCTCTGATCCGATCCCATACGGCTTCCAAATCACCTCGGCCGAACTTCCGCGCGCCTACACGCCAGCCGGACAAGACATCTTCCCGGGCAACAAGACCACAGGCGTCGCTCCGAACACCATCTTCGATGTCGACCGTTACGAGCAGGATCTGGCGGCTCTTCGTCCAGGTGATCCCATCACTCCGCTGAACGTGAGCGGGATCGACCAGAGGTTTGGTAACGCCTATCTCAGCACTTGGACGCTCGGCCTCGAACGTACCTTCGCAGGTCTTACCGCATCAGCCAACTACATAGGCACAGCCGCCATGCGTCTGCCGCGCGTCACCTTCCCGAATGCCTACCCGGGCGCTGATCCTGCTTTCGCTCGCCACACCCGCTTCAACGCAGACGGCATTGCCGTTGGTGGCTTCGGTACGGAACAACTAGTCACCGCAAATTCACATTCGAGCTACCACGCGCTGCAGGCGTCGCTCCAGGGCTCGACGGGTCACGGTGGTCCTGGCCTGCAAGCGAGTTACACCTGGTCAAAGTCCATCGACGATACCAGCTCAGCCACAGCGGGCCTGAACGCCGGTGCCGTAGGAGCCCTCACACTTCCCTCCCCGCAGAACCCCTTCGACACTCATCTAGAGAAAGGGCCCTCCACCTTCGACACGACGCACGTCTTCGCCCTGAGCCTTGCCCAAGACCTCCACGTTGATGCGCTCGCCCTCCTTCGCCCACTTCCGCTGAAGCTGCGCTCCGGCTGGGAGCTCATCAGTATCTCCACCATCACCAGCGGATCTCCTTTTACCGTCTACTCCGGTGTTCAGCAGACCGGCGTCGGTTCCGGTGGCGTTGATCGCCCCGATCAGATCGGGGCACCTGTACTCTCCACCACGCGGAGCAAGCGAGAGGATTACTTCGGAGCCGGCGAAAACAACGCTTCCTTCTTCAGCATCCCCGTTGGCGTCAGCGGCGGAACAGGACCGAACTCCGGACGTTTTGGGACACTTGGCAGAAATACCTTTCGCGGTCCGGCGTACTACGACTTCGATTTTTCAGTGCTCAAAGACACTCCCGTCGGCCACCGCGGCAACGGCGAACTGGCCGTCATCGAGTTCCGGTCAGAGCTCTTTAATCTCTTCAACATCGTCAACATGGGGCTCCCCGCTAACACTCTCGTTGGCTCCGGATTCGGGGAAATCAGCCGTACCGCCGGAACGTCCCGCCAAATCCAGTTCTCAATCAAAATCCTGTACTAGCCGGGCGGCAGGACGATGCTTGCAATCAACTGCAGCGCTGCTCGACGTATCGCGGCCACGCCATCGGCATGGAAATTAAGAAATGATACGAATAGTGGAGACCCTCCTCACCTGATTTGTCGACCGAACAAGCGAGTGAAGACCCGCGCGACGGGTACGATTCGCTGGCGCAAGAAGCGGCAGGAGCCGACAGCGAAAGCAGGAGACCCTATCTTGCGGACGCAGCAGTTTTAGCTGCCTCGGGCCACCGTACAGGGCGTACCTTCCTCGTTGGCGCCGCCGCGAGTGCAGCTGGCTATGGTTCTATCACTGGCTTGACCACGGCTTGCATACTGACATGCCTCCTTTAGGAGAACGGAATCTCTTACGTGCCCGACTCATTACTCGTTTGGGTGGTGGAGAGCGACAACCTCGGTGCTTCCTGCTTCAGGTCCACGATCCACAGACGAGGCTTAGAAGATGGAGGCGGCCATCACCGATCTGGAGCGGCATCCAGATGTATCGACTCTCGGGTAGATCCTTCGGGTTCCATCGGTTACCTACACAAGTGCTCCGCACTCAAGAGGAGCCGGAAGAAAGCTAATTTGATCGTCACATTCATTCGATTCGCGGCAGACGTAGGGCTTCTTCATCGCAAACCGTCTGATAACTACATCTGTTGACTTAGATCTCCGAACTCTTCCAGCAACGCAATGGCACCGTAGAGCGGAGCAAGATTTCCAAGCCGCGCAGGAACCACCTCCACTGGGCCTGCGGGCGTCCACGCATGGCGCTGCACATATCGGGAAAGAGCCGGAACTAAATCAGCTCTCGCAGCAACACCACCGCCGATCACGACAATCTCAGGTCCGTAAGCGTGAACCAACCCCACTATGCCCAGGCTCCAAACCTGTAGACAGTGTTGAACAAGCTGCATAGCAACAGCATCTCCAGCATCGCTTAGCGCAAATACGGTTTCGAAATCGAGCTTTGCCGCTCCCGCCAATGCACTCTCGGAATATTCCGGCATCTCCTGCGCAACTAGGGGCAACGCCCACCCGGAGGCTTCAGACTCGACGCAGCCGTAGGCACCGCACGAGCATCGTCGGCCATTAAGACGGACCGGTATGTGGCCACCCAGAATTCCGCCCTGCGGCTGCGCTGTGCGGAACGGCATACCGCCAGCCAGCACCGCGCATCCCACCCCTGTCCCCAGCGTGATCGTAACTACATCCTTGCGACCTCGAGCGGCTCCTGCACTCACCTCACCTATTAACGCGGCCCTTGCATCGTTCTCTAGAACCAGCGGCAGACCGAACGCCTCGTGCGACCACCGCCGGAGATCGAGGTCGGTGGCGTCGGGATATTTGTTATTTGCAGAGACGACTCGCCCAGAGTAAAAGTCAACAAGGCTGGGAAGACTGAGCGAAACACCCAGGCATTCCGCAGCGCCGAGTTCCTGCTCTTGGAGAAGAGAAAGAGCAGCCTCTTGCAGTTGTGGAAGCAAGGCACTCAATCCGTGAGTCGCCTCGACATCAATGTCGTGCGACGCGAGGAGCCTGCTTTCCTGAACGACACCAATCGATGCGTGCGTGCCTCCAAGATCGATTGCGATCGCATGCCGCATCATTTACGCTACCGCCCTCGAAAACAGGAACACCGCTGCCACCAGCATCGCCAATCCCGCTAACTGCAAGCGGAAAGGTAAGGTCCCGGAGCCCCTCCACTCGCCTGCCATCCAACCGATGGCCGAAGCTACCACCACCACGATGGACATGAAGATAGGCCAGCCCAACACAGTACCCAGAGCTCCCAGGGAGCCGCTTGCAATCCCATACAGCATGGTGCTGGCAAACCACAGCGACGCCATACATGCTGTCAGAAACAGGTAGACGCCCAGTTCACGGCTGGCATATAGACCGGCAGTCTTATGCTTCCGAAGCAGGTATGCGCTATACAGGAGATTTGGGACCGCACCTCCAGCAAGTAAGGGAAACCACACCGCGGCAGCCATACCGAACGCGGATGAGCCGTGCCGCGCAGCCATCGCGCTAAGGCTTGTGGAGTAGGTAAATCCCACATTCATAGCGCTTGCAAGAACTCCACTCACGATCGCGAGCAGCAGACCGAGGTGAATAGGCATGGAGTTGATCACACGGCCCGCTGAGCGTTCCCGCAGGATGCCAGCCCGGGCGCAAAGCACCATACCCGCCGCTAGAACGGCGAGGCCGCCGAAAAGAAACACGCCGGTGGGCGTCCAAAGCAAATCTACGTGCATGCGAAGAAAGGGCACCAAAGCACCAAGAGCTGCGGAGATGCCAAGCACGAGAGAGAAGGTGAGTGCCATGCCGATGGCAGAAACACTCAGTCCGAAGAGCACCTGAGCGACACCCCATGCTGCACCGAAGACAATCACGAGAAGCAACGAAGTGCCAGGTATTTCTCCAAGTCCGGTCCAATAACGTGGAACGGATAAGGACACAAAGAGCAGCGGCATCAGCAGCAACGCCAGCGCCCCCCACACAAGCCAGATATTTTCCCACCTCCATTGAGGCATTCGCTTCATCGGCAGAGCGAAGCTGCCGTTCATTAGGCCTGCCAGCACTAGCAGAAGCCCTCCGGTTGTCTCACCGCGCATATGTCGCCTTACCCCACATGTCGTTCCACGCGGACGGTAACTACTTGCCAACCCGCTATCGGGATCGTCTCGCTGACCATCCTTATGGGCTCCTCGGCGAGATTGCTGATCCAAGCCTTACCTGCTCTCGCTCTCGCCCCCCATCGAAACGAGACCTCCTGCGCCTGCGCGGATGCCGCGAATAACCGCACGATCCAAGCCTTACCGTCATCACTCGGTTTCAAACTCTGCACTAGGACATCGTCATTTGACAACCGGAGCATCGGCTCGCCTGCATCTGCCGCTGCAACAGCGTGCGTTATTACCAACGTCTGAGTGAGCCCCGTAGCAAAGCGTTCTTTTTCGGCTGGTGAGTTCCCGCTATGCGGCCGAAGCGCATACCGGAACGTCACGGGCCCTTGTTGGTACGCCAGATAATTGGTACCCCAATGATTGTTCATCACCCAGGAATAAAAAAGTTGGCTCTCTGCGATCTTCTTCAGCCATACGTCAGGATTTCGCTGCGAGCCAAGCATCGTCGCGGTAACCCCGCCGATCTCCACGAGTGGCGCGTCAAGTGTTGCCCATGTTACTCCCCGTTCCGCTGAGCTGACATCCACCCATCGTCCTACTGGCAACCAGTTCTTGCATGAACCTGGAAGTTGATCGAGTTCAGGCCGCATAACCGCAAGCGGCACGTCCATCGTCATCGTTCCTGCCGGCACGGCTAATGGAAACGCGAACTGAATGCTCTCCTTGTTGCCACGCTGTGCAAAAAGACCACCTGGACCGCCCTTGCCGGGATCGGGATTGAGCGGTGCTCGTTCTTTATCGACTGTGTTCTCGATAGCCACATAGTCCATGCCCGCCATTACGCGCACGCGGCGGACGAGCTGCTTGCAGGTCGGCGCCGACGACTCAATGCGCAAGGTTGCTATTAAAGGTCCTGTGTCTTCTACCGTGATGGTAGGTTGTCCACTCCTTCCGAGATGATCTATCTCATCTCCGTTCAAAGACAAGAACCGGTTCGCAGCGCCTCTCGCGACATCCACCAGATTCGTAGCGTCGCCGTGTTGCGTGAGCTTCACTACATCCCCAGTCTTCACATCGATAGTTACGCTCAAATGCTCGTTCGCAAGGGTATCGCCCCCTACGGTCACCGGCCGAATCGGCGGCGTAGATCTCTTGTCACTTAGTCCAAACGTCCGTTTGCTGAGTGCCGGAAGCCTTTCAACCAGCAGCGCCAATTCACCAGAAGCCAACCTCTGCGTAGGAACGGGCCGCCCCTGTTCATCCTCGGCAAAATCAGCGGTACGGGAGAGTTCCTTACTCAGCAAAACCACCTCGCTACGCTCCCAGGATGTCGGATTCCACACAGCGACCTTTGCCGGATGGTCATCGGCAGCACCTATTGCCTGCTCCAATAAAGAGTCCGCCAGCATCCCTGCGTTGACCGCGAAGGCACGCTTCACGTCCCACTGCTTGAGCACGAACGGATTTTCAGAATCCGAAACGCTGTTGTAAGCGCCCCATGTGTGCTCGGAGTACAGCAACACATTCCGCCAGGCTTCGGCATACCGCGCCGCGTCGTAAGAATCAGGTCGAAAACTTGCGGCCAGTGTTTCGGCCTGCACAATCCGTTCAGCGGCGTTGCGATTCACAGCGGTCTCAAACGCGGATGAAGCCGCTCCATCCTCCCAGTACGGAGTCAGATCTCCACGAAACTCCGGAAGCTTACTCCCGTGCGCTTTTTCGAATGCCGCAAATGCCGTCTCCGTCGAAGCAATATGGAACTTCGGCCACTCGTAGGTCGCGTTCCAACTTCTGACCCATTCGCTCAGTTCCGGATCAGGCACGGCGTTGTCTCCATGTCCAGACCAACGTATGTACGAGATATCGTACGGGAAGCTCGCCGCATCCATTCGGTCCTGATACTTGTCAACAAAGTCATCGCTCAGCTTCATAACATGGGACATCGCGTAGCCGGTCCATGGCACCCAGAAGAGCACTCGCTCTCCTCCGGAGGGCGAGACCCACCAGAACGGCTTATCCTGCCACGCCACCATGAACGTACCAATGCGATCGAAGAAGTTTGGTGCCGCCGAAAAATAGCGAATGCCCGCCTGCGACATCGCCACCACTGTGCCCCATGTGAACCCCGGAACATCACTCATCATCGCGGAGCGAACAGCCACTCCACAGTCCTTACCTAATCGTGTGCCAAAGCGGAAGAGCTCCATCAACTCCTCAGGACGACACAGGCCTGTCAACTCGTTCGCATAGGATCCATTCAATCCGATCCAGCCTCTTCGCACGGCGTCTCGCAGCGCAACGCGATCGGCCTCAGGTCTGCGTTTTAGAAAGAGATCCGCACCCCACAGCACCTCCAGGTTCCACACGAAGCGCGACCCCTCGGGGTACCGCTCCGTCTTTCGCGCGAGCTCCATGCCCTGCAGGATGTTGTTGATCTGCTTCTCTTCCACATCCGCCTGCAGATCCGTGTAGCCCAGATCGTGATGAGAGTGGGGCAACACATACACCAGCATTTTGCGCACTGGCTTCCGCTCCACACTGGCCGTCTTTTCTGACCCGTTCACCGCAACCGATACCTGACTTGTGCGCGACGTCGTTACCGGCTCGGTGAATACGTCGAAGCTTTTTACTCCTTCGGTAAGCGTGCGATGATCCACCTCCACGCCATCCACCTTAGTCACGACCTGCGCGCCACCCTTTACGTCCGGCAGCGCGATGCGTAGCGGCTGCAGAAGCTTGCTCTCCCTTCGCGTTAGTCCGCGGATCGCTGTGGCCAGCGGTTTTGCTTCTGGCTCGAACGCATGCGCCAGGGACGCACGCGGAAGCAGTGCACCGCCCATCACCGCAGAAAAACCCTTCAAAGCGTCACGCCGTTGCATCGTGCTCTTCTCCTGTTTCGTGAAAGCTATCGGTGCGCACATAGGCCTTCATCGTTGCCATCGGTGTCTCTGTCTCGCTCATCGGTCGTATTACGTACGCTCCGACAGCCGCCGGGACGATAAACGTCTCTCCGTAGTGCACCACCATGGGCGCAAAGCGATCATCCGGACTTTCAACGAGGACGGCATCACCTTCTACGAGACTCAGAACGTTCACATTGCTATTCGTATGGTGCGCCACTGGCTTCGTAAACCAGTGCCTGCGTGTCTCGAGAAACTCCAACTCATGCAGCCCGGTGCGCTCCTCACGCCACCCATCCCCCTCGTCTACCAGCACAACAGCCCGACGCAGGTTCGCGTCTACCCAATGCTTGTCTCGATCCCACTTGATATTCGCCAAACCACGCTCCAGATGAACGGGCCGTGGTCTCCCATCCATCCCCATCCGTCCCCAATCCCAAAGCTTAAACGTGAAGATGTAGGGCGTCGCCGAGATCTCCAACACCACATTGTCCCGCCCGGAGCAATGCACCGTTCCCGCGGGAATCGAGAAGTGATCATGGCGGTGCGTGGGAATGAGATTGACCCATTGCTCAGCGTCAAGATCGCCCTCCCCCGCATTCGCTTTGCGGAGCGCGTCGGCGAGTGCGTCCGGCTTTACTCCCTCGCGGAGTCCCAGATATACGTGCGCACCCGGTTCGGAGTCCAGAATGTAATAGCTCTCGTCCTGCGTGTACTTCATGCCGAAGTGTTCGCGAATGTAAGCACGCAAGGGATGTACCTGAAGCGACAGATTGCCCCCGCCCACGGTGTCAAGGTAGTCGAAACGGATCGGGAACTCCGCACCAAAGTGTCGATAGACATCCGCGCCCATCAGTGCCTCAGGCTCTTCCTCCACCAAGACCTGCGCGGGCAAGCTGAAGCGTCTCTCCCCAAACGCCAGCAGAACACTGTTCTCTTCTGGCACACAATCAAAAGCCCATGCGTAGTTCGGGGCGCCTTCCGGAAGTCCAAACCGCGTGCGCATCCATTGGCCGCCCCAAGGCCCTGGATCAAAGAACGGCACAACGCGAAACGGCCGGTGAGGCACTTTCCGCACCGCGGCTCTGAGTACAGAGCCCGGCACCATGCGAGGGATCTTGGGATCGTCGAGATCGACAAACCAGTCTGCGTGGCCGAACAACTCATGCCGCAACCGATCGCCTACGCGCCAATCTAAGAAGAAGGCATTCTTGTACAACGTAGCCGACGAGTCCGCAGCATTGTCTAACCCGAGATTACCGACCACGTGAGCCCTCTGATGACCCTGAAGCACCCATCGCGTTGTGCTCAAGTACACCAACAGATCGGCATCTTCGACAACGCGTGAGGCCCCCGTTCCGAACACAACTGCGACGCTTTCCTGCTGTCGGACAAGCTCTCTCGCCGCCTCAAATTGCTCCGGATCGAAATACGCCTCGATTCCCCACAACTGCATAAACCCAAAGACGGGGTCTTCTCCCAGGGAACTCTCAAACTGCTGTCGGAGAGTCTTGGGACTTTTAAACAGCTCTGTAGTATCCAGGAAGAGCGCTTCTGGCAAGGCTTCGCGCAGCGCGTCGAGCAACGGCTGCGAAAGTGTCCCGGGGTACATCTCCAGTACCAACCGCTCCGTTCCGCCGGAGATCGATTCCAGAATCACCTTGACTGTCTCGTCGAGACCTTGAAGGCAGACTTTCGTCTCTAAACCAGCGGTGATAGTCGGGAGTCGATCGTACGAGGTTGACATTCGTCCGGCACCTTTTGCGGCGTTGATGATCTTCGGCTGGATTATATGCGCGTTGCATCGTACTTGGCGACGTTAAAAGTCTTTTACAAGCATCACTCGTGAGCTTTAGGTCGCATTCTGATCATTTTAGTGGGTTCTTTGGTAAGCTCCGTGAGATGGCCAGAAAGTCTGACAACACGGCGACGAGGCAGGAGTTCATTCTGAGAGCGCTTCAGGAGACTGGCACGGTCGTGATCGATCAGCTTTGCAGGGCGACTGGAGCGTCACTTGCGACCATTCGACGAGACCTCGACGATTTAGAAGGGCGTTCCTTGCTGAAGCGTATCCGTGGAGGCGCAGTTCCCATCGGACCGCTCTTCTATGAGCCCTTTCGGAAGGACGCATCCTTCCAGGACAAAATCGCGAGCTTCGCGGAAGAAAAGCGGAAGATCGCTCGGGCAGCAGCCGCCATGGTCCAGAAGGGGCAGACGGTCGCGCTGAGTGGTGGTACCACAACCACAGAAATCGTCCGCAGCCTGAAGACGTTCAGTGGTATTTCGATCATCACTAATACCGTGAACGTGGCAATGGAGCTCAGCAACTGCAAGGACATCGAAGTCATCGTAACCGGCGGAGTCCTGCGTGGAAGCTGGTTCACCCTGATAGGGCCCATTGCGAATGCGTCCGCCGAGTATCTCTTCGCGGACATCATGTTTTTGGGTGTAGACGGCATCGACGCTCAGCAAGGTCTAACCTGCACGAATCCAGCCGAAGCCGAAGTACTTCGCAAACTGGCTCAGCATTCGAAGAAGAAGATTGTGGTTGCAGACCGCAGCAAGTTGGGTCAGGTAAGTAAGTTCCTGTTGTGCCGAACAAGTGAGATCGACTGTCTCATCACGGATGATCGTGCGAGCCACGCCGCTACGGCGCCCTTCGAAAAGCGCGGTATCTCTGTCATCAAGGCGTAGTCCGGACCTGGACAGACATGCATGAGCGAGGTGAAGCGGAAAACAATCCTGACCGCACAGCTTCGAAGGTCCTCTCGCCTGGAGAAAAGCCTAAGGCTACAAGTGACCAGCAGCATCGCGTCAGCCTTTAGACAGCAAGCAGAACCTGGTTTTTCTAATCCTTCCCCCCTCAGCTAAACTCATTTGCATTGATCGCAGCGGTACTCCCGAGCTGCTCATCTCTCAACAGCCAAGCCGCCCACGTCGCGTTCGAAGACGCTATTAATCATCAGCGACACCTGGACTACGCTCGCCTTGCGCAGAATTTGGACGCTGCTCGTTCGATTCGGCAAAGCCTTCTGTCCCAGACCATGCCTATGAGTCGGGCTTCTCGCTCGCCACACGATCGCGCGCTTGCTATCAGGAGAAGGTCGCTAGGAGCACTGCGGCCAGTATGGCGAAGCTCATGGCTTTACCAACGATCGGATTGAGGATCTGAAGACGGCCGTCGCGGAGGCCTGCATCAATGCCACCGAACATGGCAATCACCTGGATGCCCCAACTCCAGTCGGCATTATGCTCTCCATTTGCAAGGTGAACTGGAGGTCAAGGTGCACAAAGACGGTGGCAGTATGAACAACGCTCCCTCCTCTCCCGATATCGACCGCAAGAGGACGGGCAAAGAGGATGCACGTAGCCTGGGAATGTTCCTCATTCAGGCTCTCGTGGATGAAGTCCAGTGCGGAACGAGAACCACACAAGAAAAAGCTTCGTACGGCTTGTTGCCGTCTCAATCGAGAGAGTGAGTAGTGCGCTATCCACTAAAGTTTCGCAGCCGCAACTCGTGACCGCTACCGGAAAGAGCGTCACTACACTACGCTTTGTAGGAAAACCTTATCGTTGTCACAGGAGGCGTCGGCAGCTACGTTCCCTGAACAAGTCCACCGAGGAACGAATCCTGCTGGACCTCACGAGCGTTGAGTCCTCAACTCCTCAGGCATCACGCTCGTGATCGAAGTCCTTCTGGAAGCGAAGAAGGCAGGACAGATCGCCGCCATCAGCGGCTTGACGCGCGCTTTACGAAGGTTTTTACGATGCTCGAGATCACACGTTATGCAACACTCTACCTAGACGAAGCGGCCGCGCTTGCCGCATTCTAAGTAGGCTTAGCTCGGGTCAATTAGGAAGTGCAAGCGCAATCAGTCGAAGGTGCAATCGACGCGGGGTGATTAAATGACGCGCATTGTGAAAAGGTTTGCCGTTTTCGAAAGCATTCCTCGAAGAAAGCACTTCTGCTTCGAGAAGCGCGGACCTGCGACCGTCAGGCTAACAGGCAAACCCGTACTAGTGAAAGTGTACGGGATGGTGATTCGGGAATCCAGTACGAGTTTGACGCAATCGAATGTTGTCCGTCTTCTGCATCGCGTCAAGAGTTCTTCGGCGATCGTGGGCGAGAGGCGTCGCACGGAACGCTACTGATTCGTAGTCGGAGAACGCGTTGTCGATCTTCTTGCGAAGAAGCGTCAGCAGCCTACTAACGCGCGCCAGATCGGCGATGCGATCGGAGCTGCTCTGGACGGGATTGTTCATTCCTTGACGATCCCCCGAGCGCCCGCGTTTGCGGGGGTGAGTCTCGCCATGAGCCGGAAGATGTGCTCGCGTGAAGCTCCCATTTCAGCAGCACGCTCGGCGTCTAGAGAGCGCACTGATTGAGGGCAGCTGCACATCGCGCCCGGCATGCGGGATTGATGCGAGTGCATGCCGCGGCTTGGACATCCGTCAAAGTGCCATCACCAAGGCACTTCAAAGAAGTGCTCGCGAGGGATACCAAGGCGCAGCTTGGAAATAGTCACGCGCTTCTGAGCGACCGCGTAATCTTCGTGCGGACGGCTATAATAGTGGGCGATTATTACAGCGCATTGGTGAAAGGAAGCATCATGACTCTCCACCCCGGAGCGACTCTCACTTCGACCGTCGATCAGCTTTTGTCACGCCTGCTTGGTCACGCCCGCGCCGACCGCTTGTTGCGTGTCCTCGTAGTGCCGGCTGCCCTTCTGGAAGAGCGCGGCGAACTGGTGTCGCGTGCCGCTCTTGCGGAGGTTCTGAATATTGTGCTGCTGGACGACCTGTTGGATCGCGTGCCTGCGGCGAAGCGATACTTCGAACGGTCAGCGGTGACCGGACGGCCTTTCTTTCAGGATCACGGGGCTGTGCGAACGGTAGCGCTCGTGGACATGGGCACCCTTCCCGCGGGTCAGGAATCCATTGTGCGCATCTTGCGGCCGCTCGGATATGCGTTGAATGGCACGTATCCTCTTGATCGTCTGAAGATGACCGGTCGTTCGTATGCACAGGCAGATTTTCCCGAGGGGATTGCGCAGTTCTTCATCAGCGAGTTGCACCCGGAGCGCTTCTCTCCGCAGTTCCAGGAGTCGGTTAAGCGAGTAACCGCGTCATCCGCCGACCCACTTTCGAAGAGCGCGTTGGAGTTACTCGAGAAGCTCGACAAGCAGAAGAACTTGTCAATCGAAGAAGCCGCAACGCTGTTGCCGCTGCTGACCGTCTGCTTCTCCCGGCATCACGGCGAAGTCTCCGAAGCCGACTACGAGACGCTGCTAGCCGAGTCCGCCGAGATGGCCTGGATCAGCACGGAAGGCAACGTCTTCAACCACGTCACCGATCGCGTTGACGACGTGGAGGCGCTATCGGCCGAGCTGAAGACCTTGGGGGAGCCGATCAAGGACAGCGTCGAGCACTCGCAATCAAACCGAGTGCAGCAGACCGCCTTCCGCGCCGCGCAGGTGGATCGCAGCTTCCGTGCGGCAAATGGAACGACGGTGACGCGCGCAGTGCCCGGCTCATTTCTGGAATTCATCACTCGGCTTTCCATCCCCGAAGAGGGAAAGCTAGACTTGAGTTTTGACAGCTCGAACGCGCAGGCAATCTTCAAGATGACAGCGGGCGCCGGAGCACGGTAGTCAAACAAATGGGCGTGTGGTTCCGACTTGAACGCGCCTCACGTCGAGGCGCATTGTAGGCATGTCTTCCTCACCGTTTCAGATTCTCCCGAGTTCCCACGCGCGTTCGCGCGACGAGTTTCCCACGGCGGCCGCTCTCGAGTCCGAACTGCACCGCAACGTTCTCGGCGAGGTGCGCTTCGACGCTGCATCCCGCGCGCTCTACGCCACCGATGCCTCCAACTATCGGCAGATGCCGATCGGTCTCGTCATCCCGCGGGATGAGACGGACGTGGTCGCGACAGTGGCAGCGTGCCGGACGCACGGCGCGCCTATCCTCTCTCGCGGTGCCGGAACCAGCCTTGCGGGCCAGAGCTGCAATGTGGCGGTCGTGCTCGATTTTTCAAAGTACATGAATGGTATCGGCGAGATCGACGTGGAGCGCCGCACCGTGACCGTGCAGCCGGGCGCCGTGCTCGATCGCGTCCGAGACAAGGCAGAAGCGATGCACCTGACCTTTGCGCCGGACCCGGCGACCCACAGCCGATGCACGATCGGCGGCATGGTCGGCAACAACTCCTGCGGAGTGCACGCGCTCATGGGGGGCAAGACAGTAGACAACATCGTCTCGCTGGACCTGCTGCTCTATGACGGAACGCGGCTCACAGTAGGCGCGACAAGCGATGAAGAACTCGCAGCAAACATTGCTGCTGGCGGTCGTATCGGCGAGCTCTATGCGGCACTGCGCGACCTGCGAGAGGTGTACGCCGGGCTCGTCCGCGCACGCTTCCCGAAGATTCCGCGTCGCGTATCCGGCTACAACCTGGACGAGCTGCTGCCGGAAGCCGGCTTCCACGTCGCTCGCGCGCTAGTGGGTAGCGAAGGCACCTGCGCCATCATCCTGAATGCCACGCTTCGCCTGGTAGAGAGTCCACCACATCGGACGCTGGTCGGTATCGGCGTCGAAGACATCTTCATCGCCGCAGACCATGTGCCACAGCTGCTCCAGTTCCCTCTCATCGGTCTGGAAGGGTTGGACTGCACGCTCACCGAGGCATTGCGCCGCAAAGGTAAGCTGCTGCATGACATTGAGCTGCTGCCAGCAGGCGGAGGCTTCCTGCTGGCAGAGTTCGGCGGCGGGACCCGTGCCGAGTCCGAGGCACAGGCGCAAGCGCTGATCGACACGCTCACGACCTGGCAGCCGACTCCAGCGGCGCGCCTCTACACCGAGGCCGAGGCGGAGCGCGTCTGGCACATCCGTGAGGCGGGTCTGGGTGCGACAGCTTTCGTGCCCGGCAAAGGCACTGGATGGGAGGGCTGGGAGGACGCGGCAGTCGAGCCCGCGCAGCTCGGCAGCTATCTGCGCCAGCTCAAAGCCCTGATGAATCGTTATGGCTATGACAGTCCCATGTACGGCCACTTCGGCCAGGGCTGCGTGCACATGCGCCACAACTTCGACCTCGAAAGCGCCGCAGGCATCCTCGCCTTCCGGCAGTTCGTCGAAGAAGCGGCCGACCTCGCGCTCGCGCACGGCGGATCGCTCAGCGGCGAACACGGCGACGGCCAGGCCCGGGGTGCGCTGCTTGGCAAGATGTTCGGTCCAGAGCTGGTGGAAGCCTTCCGCGGCTTCAAGCGTGCCTGGGATCCAGATGGCCGCATGAACCCCGGCAAACTGATCGACGCACATGAGATCCACGAGGACCTGCGGCTGGGCGAGGACTACCGGCCATGGAAGCCAAAGACGCATTTCAGCTACACCGAAGAGAACGGATCGTTTGCGACCGCCGCGTTACGGTGCGTGGGTGTGGGCGCCTGTCGCAAGACGACCGCCGGCAACATGTGTCCCAGCTTCATGGCAACCGGCGAAGAGCTGCACAGCACGCGCGGCCGCGCTCACCTGCTGTGGGAGTTGATGCAGCGCGAGACCCTGGACGGCGGCTGGGGGAATGAGCAGGTGCACGAGTCGCTCGACCTGTGCCTGAGCTGCAAGGCGTGCAAGAGCGAGTGCCCGGTGAGTGTAGACATCGCGACCTACAAGTCGGAGTTTCTGTCACATCACTATGAGCACAAGGCGCGTCCGCTGGCCCACCATGCCTTCGGTCGCATCGACCGCTGGGCACGGCTCGCCTCCTGGGCCCCGGAACTCGTAAATGCGATCAACGCCTCGCCGCTTGGTTCAGCCGCAAAGCGCATCCTGCACCTGGCGCCACAGCGCACGCTCCCCCGCTTCGCCCGGCCATTCACGCGCGGCTACAAGCCGCGTCTAGCCGACGGCACAAAGCCCAAAGTCTTGCTCTGGGCTGACACCTTCAACAACTACTTCCACCCTTCGGTCATGGGCTCAGCGCTGCATGTCCTCGAGGACGCTGGCTTTGACGTGGAAGTCCCCACGCACCACCTGTGCTGCGGCCGTCCCCTGTACGATTTCGGCATGCTCGAGACGGCAAAACAGTACCTGCGCACAGTATTGGACGCGCTTGCACCGCAGATCCGCGAGGGCACGCCGATCGTCGTGCTCGAGCCGAGCTGCGCCACCGTCTTCCGCGACGAACTCACGCACCTGTATCCCAACGATCCTGCCGCGCGCAGGCTGCACGACCAGACCTATCTGCTCAGCGAGTTTCTCGTTCGTTTCGCTCCGCACTACCAGCCACCAAAACTAAATGGCAAGCTGATCGTGCATGGTCACTGCCATCAGAAATCCGTCATGAGCATGGCCGATGAGATGACGCTGCTGCGAGCCACTGGCGCTGAGGTCGAGTTGCTCGACAGCGGCTGTTGCGGCATGGCCGGCCCGTTCGGCTTCGAGGCGGATAAGTTTGCCATCTCGCAGAAACTTGGAGAGCGCGTCCTGCTGCCCGCCGTCCGCGGTGCAAGCGCCTCCACGACCATTGTGACCGACGGCTTCAGCTGCGCCGAACAGATCACGCAAAACACTTCAGCGCGTCCGCGCCACCTTGCCGAAGTTCTGGCTGGCGCCGCGACGACGAAAGAGCCCTGACACCATGCCGACCGAAACGCTCACCTCGCTGCAAGATGAAGCGCTGCACCTGCTCGCCAGTTTCGGCGTGGACACTGCGTCGTTCCAGAACGGCACGCTGCCTGCCCACAGCCCGATCACCGGCGAAGAGCTCATCCGCATACGTGCCTCCACGCCGCACCAGGTAGCTGCCGACATTGAGGCCGCGCACGCTGCCTTTCTGGAGTGGCGCCTTATACCCGCACCGCGTCGCGGAGAGCTCGTCCGGCTCTTAGGCGAAGAGCTGCGCGCCAACCTGGACGCCCTCGGCCGCCTCGTCACCATCGAAGCCGGCAAGATCCTCTCCGAAGGTCGCGGCGAGGTGCAGGAGATGGTCGACATCTGCGTCTTCGCGGCCGGGTTGTCACGGCAGATTGGCGGCCTCACGCTCCCCAGCGAACGGCCCAGCCACCGCATGATGGAGACGTGGCATCCGCTCGGCGTCGTCGGCGTCATCTCGGCCTTCAACTTCCCCGTGGCGGTATGGGCCTGGAACGCGGCGTTGGCGCTGGTCTGCGGCAACACGGTCGTCTGGAAGCCGAGCGCAAAGACGCCGCTCACCGCGCTGGCCGTACAGGCGATCTTCCTTCGCGCCGCGGCGAAGATGCCCGACCTGCCTGCAAATCTGAGCACCCTGATTCAGGGCGGCCGTGACGTCGGCGAAGCGCTCGTCGAAAGCACTCGCGTTCCGCTCGTCTCCGCCACTGGCTCCACCGCAATGGGGAGGGCCGTCGGTCCGCGAGTGGCCGCGCGCTTTGGCCGATCCATCCTGGAGCTCGGCGGCAACAACGCCGCCATCATCACGCCGACCGCCAACCTGGACCTCGCGCTGCGCGGCATCGCCTTCGCCGCCATGGGTACAGCCGGGCAGCGCTGCACCACACTACGACGCCTCATCGTCCATCGCTCGGTGTATGAGCAGCTGATAAACCGCTTGAAGCGTGTCTATGCCTCGGTTAAGATCGGCGACCCGCGAGAGCCGGGAACCCTGGTTGGACCGCTCGTCGACAAGGCCGCCTTCGACGCCATGCAGGCCGCGCTCGATCGTGCACGCGCCGCCGGCGCCGTGATCACCGGAGGCGAACGCATCTTTGCGAACGATCGGCCGCAGGCGTTCTACGTGCAGCCCGCTCTGGTGGAACTCGATCACCAGACCGACGATGTGCGCAAGGAGACCTTCGCGCCCCTCCTGTACGTTCTGCCCTGCGACGAATGGGACGAGGCGATCGCCATGCACAACGATGTGCCGCAGGGACTCTCTTCTGCCGTCTTCACCAACGACGTGCGCGAAGCCGAGTTCTTCCTGTCCGCGGAAGGCTCCGATTGCGGCATTGCCAACGTGAACATTGGCACCAGTGGCGCGGAGATCGGGGGTGCCTTCGGCGGTGAAAAGGAGACCGGTGGCGGCCGCGAGTCAGGCTCTGATGCATGGAAGGCCTACATGCGCCGCGCCACAAACACCATCAACTACGGCACAACGCTGCCCCTGGCGCAAGGCGTCAGCTTCGACATCGACTAGATCGTCCGTCGCTCGCCTGGCGAAGGCAAGCGATTCCGCTTGCCTTCGCGCAATGAGATCGCTACGATCTGCCCAGAGAACCGTGCCGATGCGTCACCACAGTCACCAGCTGAACGCCGCAGCAACGTGCCGCCAGGCTTATCGGCCGCGCGTCGGCAGCAATGTCCCTACACTCTCCCGTCCGAACCTCTTCTCCGGCGACTAGGCTTCTCTCCTGCAACCGCTTGCGCATCCGGCCCCAGTCCGTGGTGTGCACCTGCTGTTCTGCAAAGCAACCGACCAGGAGAAGACAATGAGCAATTTAGCGTTGACGGCAGTTCGCATGGCTGACGAGACGATGTTTGCGCAGCACGGCCCCAAGCTGAAGATGCCGCTTCCCGGCCCCAGGGCCAAAGCAATCATCGAGCGAGATGAAGCCCTGATGAGCCCCAGCTATACCCGCGGCTATCCGCTTGTAGCCAAACGAGGCCGCGGCACCCGGCTCGAAGATGTAGACGGAAACGAGTTCCTCGACTTCTCCGCTGGCATCGCCGTCACCTCGACCGGCCACTGTCACCCTGAGGTCGTCGCCGCCGTGCAGGCACAGGCCGCCGAGCTCATCCACATGAGCGGAACCGACTTCTACTACGAAGGCATGGCCGAGCTCGGCGAGCGTCTCAGCGCGATCGCGCCCATGCCCGGGCCGCACCGCATCTACTACGGCAACTCCGGCGCGGAAGCGGTGGAGTGCGCCATGAAGCTGGCCCGCTATCACACCGGCCGGCAGAATATCATCGCGTTCCTCGGATCGTTCCACGGCCGCACCATGGGCGCGCTCTCGCTGACCAGCTCGCGCCCACAGCAGAAGCGCCGCTTCGCCCCGTTTGTGCCCGGGGTCACGCACGTGCGCTACCCGTATGCCTTCCGCGGCTACAACGGCGAGCAGCAGGATCCGGACGACTTCGGCCTGGCGTGTGCGCGCTACATCGAGGACAAGCTCTTCAAGACGGTACTGCCGCCCGAGGAAGTCGCGGCAATCTTCGTCGAAGCCATCCAGGGAGAAGGCGGCTACGTCGTAGCGCCGACGATCTTCATGCAGGAGCTGCGCCGCATCTGTGATGAGCACGGCATCCTGCTCATCATCGACGAGGTGCAGTCCGGCTTCGGCCGTACCGGCAAGTGGTGGGCGATCGAGCACACTGGCGTAGAGCCGGACATCATCACCTCCGCGAAGGGCATCGCCAGCGGATTTCCACTAAGCGCCTGTATCAGTCGTGCGGACGTGATGGATTGGAAGCCGGGCAGCCACGCCTCCACCTTCGGTGGAAACCCCGTAGCCATCGCGGCCGCCATCGCCACGATGAAAGTGCTGGAGCGCGAAGGCCTGGCGAACGCCGCGAGCGTGGGCGCGGAGATCAAAGCGCGTGCGGAAGATTGGGTGAGCCGCTATGAAACGGTCGGCGAAGTTCGCGGCCGTGGCCTGATGATCGGCATCGAGATCATCGCCAACAAGCTCTCGCGAAAGTCCCATCCACAGTTGCGCGACCGCATCGTGGATCTTGCCTTCGAGAAAGGCCTGCTGCTGCTGGGCTGCGGCGAGAGCAGCCTTCGTCTGTCACCCTCGCTTCTGGTCACCCGGGAAGAAGCCACCATCGCCATGGACCTGCTCGAGGAATGCATCGCCGAGTCGAGCGAAGCATAACGGCTGAGAGTTTGTTCAGAGCGCAGGGTGAAAAAGACCGGCCACTACTCTATCTCTTAGTCGAGACGATGCCTTAACCCTCAGAACCGCAGGTGTCTTTTGGACCTTGAGCAAAAATTGTTCCATCTACCCGCTTCAACCACGAGTTCGACTGTGATGCCGTTGTCACGACCGAAGCGCAGCCGAACTTCACCTCTGGGGCGCGGGTGCCTAGCCTACTGATGATAGACGCACTTGGTTCATACTTCCGCAAGAGAACGGGTATCGGCCCAATCGCTTCGCCTACCTCAAACCGGATGATTCGGTGAAGACAACGGTGATCCTGATGATGATTTTAAATCGCAGAATTTTAGAACTGACACTCATAGGAGAGCACGGAGATGAGAGAGCTGGCCTGTTCTTTATCGAAGGGATGGATCACGGAGTAAAACTCTAAACAATTCCAAGACGCTCATTGAAATCTCTCTCAAAGATAGCTGCTTCTGATTCTTTCGAAGGCTTTCCAGAGAATCTCGATCACCCCTTCTGGACTACCGTTCAGGTATTGCATTTCCGACTCGCACCGGTTGATGGGCGATGCGACGTCGACTCCCTCACCTGCAGGTCGAGCAGTTGGTAGCAGACAAGAGTGCACTTGAATTTGTTCGGGTGCTTTTCAACGTCTTCTGTGAGTGCTGGCCGAGACAGGGATTGTAGCTGGAGCTTCTCCTCCACTACGGATAGAATCTGCGCTCACCAAGAGCTGTCGTGGAACTCCGGGACCTTCCCAGAGCACGAGAGGCGATCTCTGCGTGTACGAGGGCAGTGTGATCGCATTTTCCAGAGAGGCATCTCGAACAACTCTGACGGTGTGTCGTCCCTTTGTGAGAATCACGCTCCGTAGCACAGGCTGTACGGCGTTACCTGCCGATCCGCAAACCTGCGATCGACTCTTCGGGGTCAACGCTGGAGGAAAATCATCGATGGAGAGGCTTCCTGCTGTGCTTGTGAGAAGAGTGAAGGTGTAACCGCCATCAGCAGGAACCATAAAGGTGTAGGTCTCTGAGCTGCCGCGCGATGAAGCGTGAGAAGGGTACATCGCGAACGACTGGTTGACCGTCGGATCTCCGGTTTGACCTAGAACAACAGCTTGACTACCCCACGCCTCCTCGCCGGACTTTCGCTGAAGGTGGAGCAGGACCCGAAAGCGGCCCGAGCCATCCAGCAGCGTTCCTTTAGCATCCGGAAAGCGGTGCTGCACTTGGGCCCCAGACGCGCGCGAACCGTCTCCGAAGAGCCACTCAAAGTGCAAGCCGAGCGGGGCCGGGCCATCAGCTGAGAACGTGATCTCTTGCCCGGGCCTGAGGCGTCCCGAGGTGTAGCTGAAGCTCGGATCGAGCGTGGCCTCATGGGTGACGGGGGACTCAGCACCAGCCTGCACATCGACCGGGTCTGGCGTGAACTCTTGAGTCACAACCCCATCGAGAGAGATGTCGCGGACATCGCCCTTGAGGACCGAGGGAACCATCGCCGGACCGTCCATCGCCCAGATGTCGCGAAAGGAAATGTGATTCACATGCGGTGCAGGCTGGCGAATCTGAAAGAGCGAATACCAGTCCTCGAGGCGTATGTTCTGCAAGGTGTAGTTCTCATGCGTTCCGTGCCCATCAGGATCAGCCCATAGTTCGAAAAAGGCAAACGGCACCTTGCAGGCTCCAAAGCCGGTATGGATAACGTCCATGTCACGCATCACAAAATTGGCGCTGTTGAACGTCTTCTGAGGCCAGCCGACCCGGACTGTATTGGAAACACTGGTCGATGCAACTGTTCCTTCAATCGTAATGTTGGTGACGTCTTGCCCAGGTCGCTTCATGGATTCAAGATCGTAGCCGTCCCAGTTGCCTTGCAGAGCGAAGACGTCGTCGGAGGCGCGGAAGAAGCTGTTTTTTACTGTGGTATCGCCGCCGCCGAGCCAGTCCATGCCGTCCTGATTGGCATCATTGGGGTTACCGCCGATTACCTTGATGTTGTAGAAGCCGATGTGGCGGGAATCGCGCATTTGGATCTGCCAGGAGCGGCTGCGGGTGACGCATGTGATGCCGTCAACCTCAATGTTTTGTGCGACATCCATGACGATGCAATGCCAGTTTGGCTTGTGCATCCAACCTTCGTCGGAGTGTGGGTCCTGGGGGCCGTCGTAGAGGATGGTTCCCTGGCCGAAGACGCGTACGTCCTTTACTTGCCACACGTTGAGAGATCCAAGGACGACCGCGCCGCCGTCGAGGTAGATCCGATCCCCGGTCTTCGCATCGATATTTTCGCGATGAATTCCGGGTCCAAAGTAGCGAATTCGCGGGTTTTGGTTGAGGTCCGGCGGGGTTTCGCGGAGGTTCGCGAAGAGGAAGAGCATGTCGGCGTCGGCAAAGTGGTCGCCAGGCCGGGAGATGGTGAGCTTCTGCGGACCGGCGAGCGGGAAGGTAATGGTGGCGCCTCTGCGGACGGGACGAATGCCCAGACGCATGGGTTGGACCTCGACGCCGCGATCCCAGAAGTGTGGATCCTCGGCGGTGACCGAGACGGTGATGGGGCCGTCGGTTTCGAAGTTCACGAGGTAGTAGCTGGAGGCGGCGTGCATGACGTCCGCGGCGCGCCCGTTGATGGTGACGCGGTAGTGATTGGAACGGACCTCGGCCGGCAGGTGGTAGAGCTTCACCTCTGAGGGGGCAGCGAGAGCCGGGCGGAGAGAAAGGAGCAGAAGAACGAACAGCGCGGCTGCGGGGGCACGTTGAACGTCGAAGCGAGGCAGAGAGTGCAGCAGCAAGGGCGAGCCTTTCGTGAAACCGGAGACGTGACGGGATGGAGCGGTTCGGCAGAGAAGCAGATCCCTACGAGAGGACAAGCAAGAGAATGGGCGGCGATGCAGCGGAGGTCATGCCGTGGGACAGGGCGTTCTTCATGGGGTTAGTTCGGACGCTGCTTTGGAGGTTGGGTCAGGCGCTGGTTCGAGCGAGCTTTGGACGGCGGTTACGGCGTGTGCGCGACGGGCAGCGAGCAGTGACCTGGCGTGAGCCTCGGCCTGTTCGGCCTGCTCTTTCTGGCCTTGCCGGCGGTAGAGACGGGAGAGCTGAAAGGAGAGGCTGCCGTCGGTATCGCTGGGGAGGCCAAGGGTGAGATCGGTGATGGCGCCGTTCACGTCTCCGGCTTCGGCCTTGATCTGCCCGGAGAGCGCGTAGGCTTTGGGCAGCAGCGCCGATGAGGATGGGTCCCCAGTAGCCGAACGCGCGTTGGTGAGCGCGCGCTCGACGAAGGGCCGTGCGGCGGGAAACTGGTGCAGCGAGACCAGAGCCTCACCCAGGAGCAGGTTGAGGCGTGGGTTGTCGGGGCGATCGGCGAGTGCGAGTGAGGCAGTGTCCGCGGCCTTCCTGGCGCGCCCGGTTGCCAGGTACGCGGCGGCGGTGCCGAGGAGGGCCGGAGCGTCATGCGGGTCGATCGTGAGGGCGCGGGCGTACTCCGCGAGAGCACGGTCTGGCTGCAGACGACGACGAAAGAGATCGCCCATAAGATCGAAGGTCGCGGGCGACTGCGGGGCAAGCCTTTCGAAGGCGGAGAGGGCTTCAACCGATCGCCGCTCGTTGGACTTGACAGACCAGAAGAGAGCTTCGGGATCGCCGGGCCGCGATGCGAGGGCCGCCGATGCGAAGGCGGCGCTGGCCGACGCGTCTCCGTGCAAATAGCTGCAAGCGGCACTGCCAGCTGACGGCGCTTTGAGCGGGGTTGCGATCGGAGCGGTGGAAGAGCACGGGACGGCGGCGGTCGAAGAGGAGGGCTGCACGATGGAGAGAACGTGATCCATCGCTTCCGGTGGCACTCCGGTGAGTGAAGAGTCCGCGGAGTGACGCTGTGACTCAAGGACGGCTGCGAAGAGGGAGCGCTGCTGCGGGCTCGCTTTCGCAGCGGCTTCGGTGTACGCGTCCGATGCCTCGCCGGTGCGACCCTGAACCAGCAGCTCCTCGGCATAGAGGGCCTGCGCCCAGGCGCTCTCGGACGAACGCCGGGCGAGCTGCGCACCATCCCGATCGATCAGGGCGAGACGCGTGGTCGCCAGCGAGTACCAGGCACCTGGATTGGTGGGAGCGACCATGACGGCTTTCTCCAAGGTGGTAGCGGCGCGATTGAGCTCTCCAAGAGCGATCAAAGACTTTGCCAAAGGGAGCAAGGCATCGAGGTTTGCGGGCTGCACGCGAAGGGCGCGGTCGAGGTACGGAATGGCCTGTCGTGGCTGGTTGAGAGCGGCGTAATCGACGCCGGTAAAGATGAGAGCGGTGAGAAGACCGGGCTTAGCCGCGAGGGCGTGTTTGAAGCTGGCGATGGCCGTCTCCGGCTGACCGGCAAGATGTTCCATCAGACCTCGATTCGCCCAGAGCTCCGGGATTGAGGGATCAAGCGCGGTGGCGCGGGCGTAGGCGGAGGCCGCCTGGGCGAATTGGCCGGCGGCCTGAGCAGTCTGTGCCTGGGCGAGCACCTCCTCGAGCGATGCAGAGGTACTGGAGCTCTGCGCGCGCGCTGCCGGCAATGTATATGCCGACAGCAGCAACGTCGCGAGGAGCAGCTTCCAGAGATGGCTGGAGGCTGCTTGAGGGAGGCGAGGCGTCATGCACACAGTGTCTACCAATACAGCTTGAGGGCGAACTGGATGTCACGCGAGCCGAAGGCGGAGCGGATGGTTCCGAAGCTTCCACTGGCGACGGGGTTTCCGTTGCCATCTGACGTGATCACTCGATCCCCGAGATTGGTATCCGGGGCGTAGAGGTTGGCGTGGTTGAAGGCGTTGAAGAACTCCGCCCGGCCCTGCAGGCGGATCCGGTCGGTAAAGTTCCAGTACTTCTGCGCGGCGATGTCCGTGTTGTCAAAGCCAGGTGCGCGCAGCTGCGAGATAAAGCGAGGAGCGTTGCCGAAGCCGTAGACGTTGGACGGTACCTGCTCGAAGGCGAAGGGGTTGAAGTACTGGTTGATGTTTCGGTTCTGGACGTTGAAGCTGCCGACGACGTTGGGACGAACGTTGGCGCCGTAGAGATTGGCGCCGCCGCCACCCGAGATGCTGAGCGGGAAGCCGGATTTGAAGGAGCTGATGCCGGAGACCTGCCAACCGCCGACGACGGCATCGACGCCACGATTCAGGTGGCTGCCTAGCTTGCGGCCGCGCCCGACGGGAAGCTCGTAGATGTAGTTGGCAACGAGCGAGTGCGGGGTGTCGCCGCCGTCGACGGACTTTTCAGAGGCGAGGTCGTAGTAGTTCTGCGGTCCCTGATCGCCGGTGTAGGCCCAGTTGTTGGTGCCGGAGACGTTGTCGAGGAACTTCGAGTAGGTGTAGGAGACGAGGACGTTCAGGCCGGAGTGGAAGCGGTGGTTGTAGTCCGCCTGGAGGGCGTTGTAGATGGAGAAGCCGACGGGCGCCTGCGGCTCAGAGACGCTGCAGTACTGTGGGTAGGGCGACAGCAGATGGCCGCGGGCGATGGTGGGTTGATCGAGGCCGCAGCTGGAGGACTTGATGACGCCGTAGAAGGGGTTGGCGACCTGATCGTTCAGCGCGGTGCCGAGCGAGTAGAAGGACGGGTTGAGCTGGCTGTGATTGAAGGAGCTAAGCAGCAGCTTGGTGCCGTGATTGCCAACGAAAGTGGCGGTCAGGACATCGTTGCTGGTGAAGGCGTACTGCACGCCGAGCGAGTAGTTCTGGACGTAGGGCGAGCGTCGATCGCTGGCGGCGGCGGTGGTGTTCTGGCCGACATCCTGAAGCGCGCCGAGGGACGTTCCCTGCGGAACAAGAAGGCCAGTGGGAAAGGGGTTGCTGAGCGAAGAGCTGAGGGTAACCCCGTTGTTGACGGAGCCGGAGTAGGTCGTCGCCTGGCTGAAGCCCGGGTTATAGCCGCCGCCGAACCACTGCGGCGAGAAGAAGATGCCATAGCCGCCGCGGAGAACGAGCTTGCTGTTGACGGCCTCCGAGAAGCCGAAGCGCGGCGCGAAGTTGGTGTAGCTGGTGTTGTAGATGCCGCGGTGATCGCTGTTGTTATAGACGAGCTCGCCGGGGAGGGTCTGGCCGATCTGCTGGCCGATGGGGTTGGGCGCGGTGTAGTTGAAGTAGGCGAGGCGATTCTGGCGTTCGGTGGGGGCTCCCTGCCACTCGTAGCGCAAGCCGAGGTTGAAGGTTAGCGTGGGAGTTGCCTTCCAGTCATCCTCAGCGTAGAAGCCGTCGTAGTGCTTGCTGATGGCGGGGTTGAAGGTGTTGGTGGAGGTGGCGTTGTTCGCCGCGCCGAGGAGGAGTGAGGCAAAGCCGTAGCCGGTCTGCGGCGTGATGGCGGTGGGATCCGGGCCGCCGGTCAGGCCGGTATCAAAGGTGAACGAGGTGTTCGGCAGGCTGTTGCCGTTGTTCTGGAGGATGGCACCCATGAAGCCGAAGGAGAGGTTGTGCCGGCCTTCGGACTTGGTGAAGTCGATGGAGAGGCTGCCGACGTTGCGGAAGGCGGTGCCTTCGGTTCCTTGCGAGGGACCGAGGGTGGCCTGGCTGGAGACGTTGAGCAGGGGGAAGACGGGGGAGTTGCCGTTGAGCGAGGCGGGGAGGCCGACCGAGGTGTAGTCGAAGGGGTAGCCCTGGACGACGCCGCCTTCGGCCCAGCGGCTGAGGCCGGCGGTGGCGCTCATGGCGAAGGTGGGGGTGAAGACGTGGCTGCCGCCGAGGACGAGGCTGAAGCGGTTGTTGGGGCGGGTGTTGCCGGGGCCGGCGATGTTGTCGGCGCCGAAGAAGGCGGGGGAGTTGGTCTTCATCTCGCTCTTCTGTGCCCAGCGGCCGAAGATGCGGGTGGCATCGGAGAGGTTGTGGTCGACGCGGATGAGGTATTCATCAGAAGTGGCGGGCGCGGAGGCGGCGGCGGAGAAGTTGTTAGAGATGCTGTTGTTGATGGGATTGGGATAGAAGCCCGCGAGTTTGGCGCCGACGGGGTTGATGCTGGCGGTGGGGATGACGTTGCCGGCGAAGGGATCGCGGACGAAGCCAGTGCCGGTGGCGATGCGGCCGGTGGAGGAATCGAGCTGGCCGGCGGTGACCTGACGGCCGGAGTTGGGGTTGTAGATGGCGCCTTCGAGGATGGGGCGGCCGAGGAGATCGACGGAGGGCGCGCCGTTGGCGATGATCTGCGGCCCGAGGAGAGCGGAGAAGTCGCCGGTGCGGAAGGCGGTGGTGGGGACGGTGCCGGTGAAGTTGGCGGGAGTGCTTTGGCGAAGGCCTTCGTAGAGACCGAAAACGAAGGTCTTGTCCTTGCCCTTGTACAGGCCGGGTATGGTAAGCGGACCACCGAGGGAGGCGCCGAACTGGTTGCGGCGGAAGGATGGCTTGGCGAGGCCGTTGAAGTTGTTGAAGTAGGCGTTGGCGTCGAGCTTGTCGTTGCGGAGGAACTCGTAGGCGGAGCCGTGAAACTCGTTGGTGCCGGACTTGGTGGTGACGTTGATGACGTTGCCGGTGGAGAAGCCGTACTGGGAGGTAAAGGAGTTGGTCTGGATCTTGAACTGGTCGACGCTGTCGACGGAGGGGACGTAGACGACGGCGCCCCAGTCGGAAGCGGTGTCCCAGATGCCGTCGAGGAGGAAGGCGGTGGTGCCAAAGAAGCCGCCGCCGAAGTTGAGGAAGGAGATGTCCTGGTCGGCAGTGTCCTGGGTGCCGCCGCCCGAGACCTTCTGGCCGGCGGTGGAGTTCTGGACGGAGGAGTTGAGGGTGGCGAGGCCGTAGACGTTGCGCAGGTTGAGAGGGAGCTCGACGACCTGCTTCGAGGAGATGTCGGCGGAGAGGTTCGCGTTGTCGAGGTTGAGGAGCGGAATCTGGCTGGTGACGGTGACTTCATCGGAGCCGGAGCCGATGCTGAGCGAGATGCCCTGGGTGGCGGTCTGGCCGGCGGTGAGGATGATGCCCTGCTGGATGAAGGACTTGAAGCCGGGAGCGTCGATCTTGAGGGTGTAGGTGGAGGGCGGGAGCAGCTGGAAGGCATAGCTGCCGCTGGCGGTGGTGGGAAAGGTACGGGTGATACCATTTTCGGTTCCGGTGAGGGTGACGGTGGCGCCGGAGACGACGGCGCCGGTCGAGTCGGTGACGGTGCCACTAAGGGCCGAGGAGGTAGTTTGATCCTGTGCCATCGCCAGGCCACCTGCGAGTGGAACTGCAGCGACGGTGGCGACGTTCAGGAACAGAGCAAAGCGTGTGACGTTCAGCATGGACTTCGGCCTCCGATGCGCTCCAGTTCCGTCGCGCCGAGAGCTCAGAGCCGGCGTAGAGGAAGGGAGCGGTCGGAACCCATAAAGCGTTCGGTGGCACAACACTGTCAACGAAAGCTACGGTAGGTATCGCAGGAAGGGCCTGATCTTCCATTAAGATAGCGGGGGTATTGTGGCCGTATACTACCCCCTGTCGAAGTACACGCAGGGCGGTAGTGGGAATGGGAACGTGATCAAGTCGGCGCTGGAAACGGGAGGGACGCCATCGACCTCACCAGAGGCACCCGCTGTTCTTCGCGCACTCGAACATATTCTTGCGAGTCAGCCCTTTCGTACGAGCAAGCAGTGCCAGGATCTGCTGCGCTATATCGTGAATCATTCGCTTCGCGGCGATGATGGCGCGCTGCGCGAACGGGTCGTCGGGGTGGCGGTCTTCGGACGAGCGACGGATTACGACACGAGCGAAGATCCTGTTGTGCGCATGCGCGCGGCCGACGTTCGCAAGCGACTAGCGCAGTATTACCAGTCGGCCGAACAGGAGGGCGCGGACGTACACATTGAGCTGCGACCCGGCTCGTATCGCGCCGGCTTCCGGCTTGAGGCGCTGTCACCTGGCGGAGCCAAACCAACGTCCGACCCATCTTTGCTGCCGGCAGACCTGTCGTCAAATGGGCCCCTGTCGTCAACTGAGTCTGTATTGCCCACCGAGATCTCTCTGCTCCCCGGGATCCCGGAAGCGAGTATGCCTCCTCGCCGACGACCTCGGCTCATGGCATGGCTTCTCGGCGCTCTCGTGCTCCTGCTGGCCTCGGTTGGCATAATGTGGCGAGCACACGAAGCGCGTCCAGAGGATGCACAGCGTCGCTTCTGGGCGCCCATGACGCAGAGTGGACGGCCTGTGCTGCTGTATCTGGGATCAAACGTGGCATACATACTTCGACCCGAGTTGCTCGAGAGCTACCAACACGAGCACGGCAAGGAATATACAGGGCCAGAGTTCTTTCCGACCCTGCCGGAAGGTGGCTCGGTTCGCGCGGAAGACCTTTTGCCGCAGAAGAATACCTTTGTCACGGTTGGGGACCTTGCCGCTTCGGCTCAGCTGGTCGCCTTGATGAGCCGTTGGTCGATTCCCTTTCTTCTCCGGTCGGCGGAGGATGTGTCGATGGGCGATCTGCGAAGTACGCCAACGGTGCTGATTGGCGGCTTCAATAACCGGTGGACTCTGGAGACGATGAACGACCTGCCCTTTGCCTTTCGCGATGGCCGACGGATTCAGAGTCGCAGCGATCCGAGCCACGGATGGAGTATTCCAGCCGGAACCCACGGCGAGAACACCGAAGACTTCGCGCTGATCTCGCGGGTGCTGCACGCGAATACAGGTGGTCCTGTCGTGGCGATCGGCGGGATTGGATCGTTCGGCACCCAAGCCGCGGCGGAGTTCGCTGCAAGTGCAGAGGAGATGAACAAGCTTCTGAACAACGCGCCGCCCGGATGGGAGAAGAAGAATATGCAGGTGGTGCTACGAATCAAAGTGGTGGGGTACTCGCCCGTGGCCGTCGATGTGGTCGAGACAGCGTACTGGTGATGTTAAGGATTCCGTAGGGTGCAGCGCGCGCTCAGTGAACGATCAGGATCGTGACGTCAGTATGTTTGTGAAACACAGGAGCTACTTCGCGCGCAGAGTGAACACGGCGACGGAATCAGCCGGCAGATCGAGCTTGCACTGCTTTCCGCAGGATACTGTCCTTGCTTCCGGACGCAAGACCTCAGGTGTAGCGAAGCTATTGCGACCGTGCGCATCGCGCGCCGACATTATTTCCAGCTCGCCCTTGGTCTGATACTGAAAGCCCTGCAACTCGAGGCTGAGACGGACCGGTCCTGTCTGCTGAGCGTTCGACAATTTAACGAACAACATGCGCCTGTCCCCGCTCAGCGTTGCGACGGCATCGATCGCCTTCGAGCCATTCGAGAGGTCAGGCGAAGTCACCTGCGTGGCAACGCGGTCGGTTCCCTGATGATCTCTCCACATCTTCAGGGCGTAGTACTCGGCGGTTCCGTACACCCGGTCGCGGCTGGCCTGAATGACACCGCCCACCCAACCGTTCAGCAGGTCAGAGATGCAGTTTGCGGCAACGATATCGCCATCCCGCTCAAAGCCGTTCATCAGGCGTGCGGCATAGACGGCGCCTTCCATCGACTGGATCGTTTCCGCGTCGTAGAACAGGTTCCATTCGTTCACGATCAGGCGGATGTTCCGCTCGGGCGCATACTGCCGGATGAGGTCGGCCATGTGCCGGTAGTTGCGCTCGAACTCGCCGGCGCGTGCCATCATGGCGTTGCGCGGGTCCGGTTCTTTGATGTTCTGCGCGCGCGAGGTGTAGTCATGCACTGCGAGATAGTCGATGGACGGTCCTGCGATGCGCAGCACCGCCGAGTTCCAGGCATCGCTGTTAGGGAACACACCCTCTCCCACCGCGATCAGACGCAGCGACGGATCGACGGCATGCATCGCCTGCGCGTACACGACGGCGCGCTGCGCATACTGCTCCGCGGTCATGTGGCCGCGCACCCAGTTGCCGAAGATCTCGTTACCCAGCTCCCACTGCGTGACGCCATAGGGTGCGGGGTGACCGTTTGCCACGCGCATGGCTCCATACTTTGAAGTGGCCGGGCCGTTCACGTATTCCACCCAGGCCGCGGCCTCTTCGGGCGTTGCGCCTGCGCCGTCGACGTTCACCGTGATGGACGGCTTGATGTGCAGTCGCTCGCAGAGCGCCAGATACTCCTCGGTACCCAGGTCGTCCGGTTCCGGCGCGTTGCTCCATGCCTTGTTCGTCCATACAGGGCGCGCGTCACGCGGGCCAACGCCCCAGCGCCAGTGATAGTCCTGCGCGACGTTCCCTCCCGGCCAGCGAAGGAATGAAGGATGAAGGCCGGAGATCATCGTCTCGGCATCGGACCGCACCTGATTGCGAGCGCTTGCTGGCTCGAGCGAGACCTGGTCCACGAAGAGCGTGCCCGTGCCGCCAAACAGAAAGGTGAGCTTGGCGAAGCGGTCGGTCCTGTCCGGCGTGAGCGTGAAGTGGTATTGACGCCAGTCGCCCGCCACGCCGGTGAGCGAGGTGTGTGCGTAGGTTGCACCGTCGGTGTTGTCTTCCTCGAGTGCCACGGTGATGTCGCCGGTGTACCCCGCCGTTGCGGGCAGCTTGGCCCACACGTATCCCGTGTAGGCGATGCCCTGCTGCACGGAGAGGTGCCCTTGCGAAAGGCCGCGGCGCGCGTCCGTAATGTCCTCCGGCGCGAGTGTGATCCGAAGCGAATGCTCGGACGCACCGGTTGCCTGGTTGGTGGCGGGATAGGCTTCCGTGGTGGTCGGTTCGAAGCGAATGGCGCCCACGTTGTCATTCCGGGTGTCGGGTTCCAACTGCCAGCCAACGGGCAGGCCCTGGTAGTCGGCCTTCTCTTCGAAGGAGCGGTCGTGGATCATCTCCGCAGTCAGGCCCCACTTCACGTCTTCGCCCATCATCTCCACAAAGGCGGCGTACATGGACGGGCTGATGTGGTTCTCCACGTGGGCTGCGTCAACGCGAATGCTTGCGGTCTGTGCCAGCGCGGAGGGCAGCAGGGTGCAGAACAACAGGGCGCAGGCCGCGGCGGGCCTTTGGATCTTCATGCTTTTCTCCCTGATAGACAATGACGGTCGGCAAAACGCAGCGTCTCCGCGACGTGGGTCTCCCAGTAGCTCCACTCGTGGCCGCCGCCATGTTCGATGTACTCGTGCGGAATGCGCTCGCGTTGCAGTGCTTCGTGCAGCGCGCGGTTGCTTTCGAGCAAGGAGTCATTCACACCACAGTCGAATCGCAGCGGGGGCAGACGCCCGCCGGCCGATCGCAGCCAGTGCAGCGCGGAGAGTTCGTTGCGTGGTTGAAGCTGCAGGTACTGCGCGAGCGGCTCTTCCACGAACTGCTGGAAGTCGACGATGTCTGTGATTGCAGAGTGCGCGGAGATGGCGCAGAAGTGTTCGGAATACTTGGAACCCAGCCGCAGGGCACCGTAGCCGCCCATGGAGAGACCGCCGATCGCAACGGGTGAATCCGGCAGCAGCGCGGGTGCAGCGAGCCGCGCGATGGCGGGAATCTCCCCCACGATCCAGCGCTCCACCTGCTCCGCGCCCGGCCATGTCAGATAACCGCTGCCATCGCGTGCCAGGCCGTCGCTCGGCATCGCGATGACCATCGGCGAGATCTCTCCTGCCGCGGTCATCCGCTCAGCGGTGCGATGCACGCCGCCCTTGAGCGCCCACACCCAATGGCTGCCCCAAACGCCGTGCAGCAGGATGAGCAGGCCGCCGATCCGCGAGGCCCGTGGAACCCATACCGTCACGTCGCCGCGACGGCCGAGAGCGCGGCTCTTTACCGTGGCGAACCGCAGACCGTCGCGCTCGTATGCGGGATCAGAAAGTTCTACCGTGTGGAAGAGGTCAGTCAAAGAGGATCACTCCCTTGGCATTAAGGCCGGCGCTCAAATCGCGGAATGCGTTCGCGAGTTGAGGAAACGCGTAGCGCCCTGTGATCATCGCGTCCAGTGGCAGACGGCCGCTCGCGTACAGATCGAGTAGCAGGGGAAAATCGCGCAGCGGACGGCAGCCCCCGTACAGCGGATTGATGTAGACCTTGTCCCACTCGAACAGTTCCATGTTCACAGGGACCATCTGCTCGATGCCACTCACACCTATGGCGGTGCCGGCGCTGCGCACCATGGCGAGCGGAGCAGCCGCAAGCGCGGGCACGGCGGTGCATTCAAAGGCGTAGTCCGCGCCGTGGCCGCCGTTGCGGCGGCGTACCTCCGCGGCAGCCTGCAGCAAGCCCTTATCTGCAGGGTCGGCCAGCAGCACGTCCGTCGCGCCGATCTGCTTTGCGAGCTCCAGCCTGATCGGATTCACATCGACGGCGATCACGCGCCTGGCTTTGCAATACAACGCACCCAGCATGGTGCTGAGACCCACGCCGCCACAGCCCAGCACGACGACCGTGCTTCCCTGCTCCACCCTGGCGACGTTGACCGCGGAGCCGAAGCCCGTCATTACGGCGCAGCCAAGAATGGCCCCAATCTCAAACGGGACAGACGCGGGCAACGGAAAGACCGCCGCCTGAGGCACCAGCGCGTGCGTTGCCATGGTTCCGAGAGAGAACGACGCATTGAAGCCGCCCGGACCGGCGCTGCCGGTGCTGCGCGCTGTCGTGATCGGCGCGACAGGAGCGAAGCTGACGCGTTGAAAGCTGCGGTCCGCCACGGTACCCCGGTCTTCGCAGATGTTCTGCTTGCCGCGCGCGCACTGGGAGCAGACGCCGCACGGAATGGCCCAGTTCAGCAGAACACGGTCGCCCGGCACGCAGGTGGTGACACCCGCACCCACCTGCTGCACTTCGCCTGCGCCCTCGTGTCCAAGAATGAGCGAACGTCCCCATCGCAGCGAGTCCAAGTCGGTGTGGCACACGCCACTAGCCCGCATCCGAAGCAGCACCTCATCCGGGCCGGGCTCGGCGAGGCGTACAGTCTCGATTGCATATCTGCCCGCCCCATCCGCAACGGCTGCCTGTATCTCAATCATCGCTACACCGTGCGCGATCCGACGGGCGGATCGCCGAGTCTCGCCCGGCGACCATACTTGTGGCTAACTCGGTTGCGAGTGTGGAATGGCAGACCTTCTGACCATGATGACAGTATGTTCGGCTTCTAACTCGACTCCGCCTTCGACGAATACACGACCGGGTTCAGCGGCGATGACAGCGTGTCGCCCGGTGCAAGCCCCGGCATCCATCGCTCCATGTCCATGATGTGGTTTTTGTTCTTTGGCGGCAGCACGCGGATGTCTTCGTCCATATAGATCATCGTCATCACCTCGCGCGGCCGATCCGTTGTGTTGGGACCTGCGCGGTGGAAGGTCCAACCCGCATGGAAGCTCACATCGCCGAGGTCATAGGCGCTATCCTCCACGCGAAACTGCTCGAGCGCCTGTTTGAGCGTGACCTCACTTTCATCGCTGATCTCCAGATCGCGGCCGACCTGCAGGCGATGGCTCTTTTCGGAGAAGATAAGCGGTCCCATCTCCTTCGGCGTGATCTGCAGCGGCATCCATGCGGTCACGGTACGGTCGCTGTCCACCGGCCAGTAATACTGATCGGCATGCCAAGGAGTGATGCCGCCGCCCGGCTCTTTATAGAGCGCCTGATCGTGATAAATCCTGACACCGGCGGCGCCCATCAATTCCGCGGCGATGCGGCCCAGCCTTTTGCCAAAGACGAACTGCTTTACTTCCTCCGATTCGTTCCACAGATTCATGATCTGCAGAAATGCTTTGCCGTAGGTATCGCGCTGATCCATGGGCAAAGCGTCGCGGGAGAGCGCGGCAACGCGCGCCTGGATGGCCTTGCGATAGTGCTCCAGCAACTCCGGGGAGAGCACGTGCTTTAGCTTGATGTAGCCGTTCTGCCGGTAGAACTCGATCTGCTGCGACGTGATCTGGCAGGGCTCGTCGAGCTCGTGTTGAAGATCGAGCGCGGCTGGGGTCGGTTGGCTCATGAAGTGTCTCCTTCGGGTGCTTTTGCTGAAACGTTTCAGCAAAAAGTATGCTGCTCCCTCCATTCCGTCCTTGTCAAGCCAAGATCGCGTGTCGGACGTAGTCTGGAGGAGATGAACACCCGGAAGAAAAACACGGCTTCGCGCGCGCGAGTCGCGGTGGCCCGGACCGCAAAGCCTGAACCCGGTTTCCGCCGTCCGCGGATTCAGGATGTGGCGACGCACGCGGCCGTTTCGCTCGGGACGGTCTCCGCTGTGCTAAACCAAAACGGGCGCGTGAGCGACGAGACGCGGGAGCGCGTGCAAGAGGCTATCCGGGAACTGGGCTACCGGCCCACGCTATATGCCAGCAATCTTGCGCGCCGTGATACGCGCCTGTTGGGCCTAGTGATCTCAGACCTGCAAAATCCCTTCTTTGCCGAGACCGCTCACGCCATCGAACAGGAAGCTACTCGCCACGGCTACCAACTCTCGTTGATGACGACCAACTTCGATCCTGCACAGCAGCAGAGCGTGCTTGAGCAGATGCTGAAGGCGCGCGTCTCCGGGTTGGCCGTGATGACTTCGGAACACAATGACCAGGCACGGCAACTCGTGTTAGCGAGCGGAGTTCCAGCGGTATTTCTTGATTTAGAGCGGCCGGAGGCGAACGTCTCCACAATCATGGTGGACGCACGAGGTGGCATGCAGGCCGCAGTAGAGCATCTGCTGGCGCTGGGGCACCGCCGGCTTCTGTTTGTGAAGAATTCCCCACAGCCGAACGGACGTCCGCTCCGCTCACACATTCAGCGCGATGAAGGATTCAAAGCCGCGGTGCGCAGAAGCAACCTGCGCGACCTGCGCACCCATGCAATCGACGTTCCCGGGCCAGGCGCTGAGGCAGGAGAGCGCGCCATCGCGGAGTCATTTGAGACAGACTTCTACTCCGCAGTCATCGCGGCAACCGACAATGTGGCGCTCGGTGTGTTTCGAGGCCTGCAATGCCGCAAGCTGCGGATACCCGAGGACGTTTCCGTGGTGGGCTTTGATGATACCTATTTCAGCCGCTTTCTCCACCCGCCACTCACCACGGTGGAGGTTTCCCGCAACCAGCTCAGCAGCCTCGTCTTGTCAGCGCTGACTCAGCCCGGGTCGGGTGAAAGCCGCACGCTCGCAACCACGTTGATCCTTCGCGAGTCCACTGCCGTCCCAGGGCCGCTTACCTGCTTGGCTTAGGTCTATTTTGAATCTCAACCGGCTTCGATTTGAAGCCAGGCGATGGTTCACACGTACGGTGTTCCTTCCAATGCGGACTGCACCCCTCTGGTTCCCCGGTCGATGAGTCCGAGAAAGGCCTTGTTCGCTCCTGGAAGGTGCTGATCCTGCTGAAATGCTCGATGCGCTTCAATGAGGGCTACGGTCCAGGTTGCGACCAGCAGGGATGCGGCGAGACTGGCGATTGGATCGGGCAGATGGCGGTCTACAGATTGAGCCAGCGCAGCGGTCAACGTTTCCGTCAGTTCGTCGCGTATCGCTCGAGCGCGGCTCTTGAGCGTTTCGCTCGCCTGGATCGTCGCGATGAACTTGTCGCTGCCTGCTTCAAAGAAGCGGACGTAGGGACGCCGTTTTTTGACGGCCCAATGAGCGAACAGCCGCAAGGCTTCTACTGGAGGCGTTCCAGGGGTTCGTTTCTGCAGGCTCACCAGCAGATCGTCACGAGCCTCCTCATCGAGGTCAAAGAACAGGTCCTCTTTGCGCGGGAAGTGATTGAAGACGGTCATCCGTGAGACATCCGCGGCCTCAGCGATCTCATCCACTTTGACCGCGTCGAAGCCGCGCTCGATAAAGAGGCGAGTGGCTATATCGGAGATCTTCTGCCGTGTGGCGAGCCGCTTTCGCGTTTGTCGATTAGGCGATGAGTGCACTTCTTGTTCCTTTGACTAGTTTACACAGCCTATTTTTATACTTAGTATAAGTATAGGGGTGACGGATGATCCGATCGGAACAGCAGAACGGCAACGATGCAGGGACGGGCGGACGGATCTCGAGCGTGCTTATCTCGGGAGCGAGTTTTGCGGGTCTGGCTACAGCCTGGTGGATGAAGAGGGTTGGCTACGCGGTGACCGTGGTTGAGATCGCCAAGGGTTTAAGGAAGGGTGGAACCCCCGTCAATATACGGGATGGTGTCATCGAGGTGGTGAAGCGCATGAACCTGCTCGATCGGATCGTTGCGGCAAGCTTGCCACCGAGGCCTGTGGCCTTCCTGGATGTTCAGGGGTCACCGCTGTCACCCAAGATGACGCATGCGGAAGAGGAGACGGAAGTAGAGTATGAGATTGAGAGAGATATCCTTCTCGACCTTCTCTTTCACGACGTGAAAGACGATGTGGAGTTTGTCTTCGCGGACAGCATCGCGAGTCTGGAACAAGGCGCAGAGATGGTCGCTGTCACCTTCTCGAGTGGAAGAAAGCAATCCTTTTCTCTTGTGCTGGGATGCGACGGGACGCACTCAGCCGTAAGGAAGATGTGCTTCGGCGACGAGTCATCCTGCGTCATGTTTTTGCAGAACTACTTCTCGCTCACGATCGTTGACAAGCTGCTGATTGAAGAAGACACCTCGCAGATGTTCAGCGTTCCTGGCAAGACAGTGATGCTCAACGCCTACAACGCCAAGACAGACATCGCGTTCTGCTTCTTCTCTGAGAACGAGATCGCGTACGACCGTCGCAAGCAGGAGGAACAGAAGCACATGATCCGTGAGCACTTCGAAGGGGAAGGCTGGAGGACACGCGAGCTGCTCGACATGATGAGTGAGTGCGACGATTTCTACTTCGACAAGCTTTGTCAGGTTCGGATGAAGTCATGGACGAAGGGTCGAGTGGCTCTGGTGGGGGATGCCGGGTACTGTCCCTCACCTGCCGCAGGGATGGGAGGTTCCATGGCCATTCTCGGAGCGGCCGCCCTGGCCGATGCGCTTGCAAAGCACCCCCGTGATCTCAGCGCAGCATTTCTGGAGTACGACCGAAGTTTCCGTCCTACCGTGGAGGCGATACAAACAAACGCCGTTGACGTTGGACTGGAGATGTTTATGCCCAGATCGGAAGAGGCGATCCAGAGAAGAAACAAGCAGCTTGGCATCAGCTGAGCGCATGTGATCCCGTCATGCGATCAGCTTCTGAAGCTAGGGAGAAGCAAGCGGAAGCGATCTTGAAGAAAGAGACCTAACCGGCGGCCTCTTTGCTTGTCTAATTGCGCGGATGGACAAAGTTGAGCGGAACGCGATCCGAGACACGCTCCAGGGCAACCCGGATCGCTTTCGCGTTCTGGTTGACCTGCACTACCCTGCCGTCTTTCGTGTCGCGTTCCGCATCACTGCGCTTACCGAGGACGCTGAAGAGGTCGCCCAAGAGACTTTCCTGCGCGCCTATAACGGGCTTGCCACCTTTCAGCAGAACAGCACGTTTTCTACGTGGATCCATCGGATCGCTATGAACACCGCCCTCGATCTCGTCGAGCGCAAACGTCGCGATGTCACCCACATGGCCCAGTCGCTCTCTCCTGACCTCTTTGGGAGGGAGCATCGCGGGCGACGTTGTCGATCACTACCCGGGTCCCGAGAGCCTCCTTCTCGATCGCGAAGCGCATGCCCTGCGCAAAACAGGTATGGCCGAGCTCACCCCGATGGAGCGCACAGCCTTCACTCTTCGCCACCTTGAAGGTCTTTCGATTCCAGATATCGCTGCCGCTCTCCATGTACCCGCGACCTCCGCCAAGCAGGCCGTCTTCCGCGCCGTCACCAAGCTCCGCCGCTCCCTTGCTCCACTTGCCGGAGGCCTGCGTTGAAATCGGTCGAACACATCGCGGAACCCGATCTGATTCTGTATCAGCTGCGGGATCCAGATCTGCCCACCGTCGCCGCTGCGGCAATCCGCGGCCACCTCGAGGTATGCCCCGCCTGCGCTGAACTTGCCACCTCAATTACGGAGACTCTCCGTGTCTTCTCCGCTGACCCAGTGCCCGCGCCCGAGGTCGACCGCGCCTGGCATCGGCTCCGACCGCAGCTGACCCCACTCGCGCCCATTGCCCCGTCTTTCCCCTTGCGTCTTCTCCGGCCCGCACTCTTCGTTGGCATGGCCATCGTCGCCCTTTTGCTTCTCGCCGTCTTCGTCACCGGCCACCATGTACCACGCCACGCTGTCCTTTCTTCCGCCAGCACGGTCCCTCGCGGTCCCCTCACCGAACCCCCCGTCGACCTACCCTCGCGGTTCATCTCGACCGCGCCGAGCGATTTCTTACCGAGGTCAGCCACACCTTGGAACCGCTTGACCCTGACACACGCGCACAGGCTCAGGCGCTTCTCGTGGGCAATGCGTTCTACGTTCAAACTGCGCGCCAACAGGGCGATCTCGCCGATGCGGCACTGCTTGAAAAACTCGGCCGCGTCCTCACCTCGGTGGACCATGATCCGCCTGCGGACAGCACCGGTGGCTGGCACGTTCGCCTCGAGCTCAATACCAACGGTCTTCTGCTCGATCTCCGCATACTTCGTCAGAACCAGGCCGCCGCTCTTACAACTTCTTCCCAAACCGGTCAGGGAGCGATCCAATGAAGCCGAACAGCCTGCTCACCGCCAGCCTCCTCGCATCCACGCTTGCGTACGCCGCCACCTGGACCCCCGCAGCCGATGCGGACTCGGCAGATACAAGCCCGTACGCCATCGGGATGCGCGCTCTCAACGAGCAGCATTGGCCGGAAGGCGTCCCCGCCTTCTCCCGGGCGACCGCGGCACGCGACAAACATGCCGACGCCGCTTTTTATTGGAAGGCCTACTCTCTCAACAAGCTCAACAAGCCCACCCTCGTCACCGCGACCTGCTCACAACTTCACAGCGTCTATCCCAACAGCTCGTGGAACCGTGACTGCTCCGCCCTGCAGCTGCAACTGCAGTCCGGTCGAGTCACCCTTCCCAACTCCGCCGATGTGGAGAAGACAGCAGCGCAGGTCGATGAGCTTCAATCGCTCAGCCCTCACAGCGATGCACAGCATAACGATCCCGACGCCGACATCAAACTTCTCGCCATTAACTCCCTCATGAACCGCGATCCCGCGCAGGCACTGCCCATCCTGCGCTCACTTCTCGCCGGGAATCAGGCCGAAGACGTGAAGCGCCACGCGCTGTTTGTTCTCGCGCAGAATAATTCGCCCGATGCCCAGCAGCTCCTGCGCGAGATCGTGCTCGGCCATACAGATTCTGCCCTTCAGCGGGAAGCCATCCAGATGCTCGGCGTCACACAAGGCAAACGCGCAAACGACACCCTTGAACAGCTCTACCGATCCACATCCGATCCGCAGGTCCGGTCCGCCGTCGTCTCCGCACTTTTCATCTCGGGCGATGCACCCCGCATGGTGCAGCTCGCTCGGGAAGAGAAAGACCTCGATCGCAAGCGCGCTATTGTCTCTCATCTTGCCCTCATGCAGGACAAGGCCGCTGCGGATTACATGTTGGAGCTGTTGAAGTAGCCACGGGCCGACCAACCCCATACCAGGAGCCTTGACCATGCACTTCCTTCTTCGCTACGGTGTCCCCCTTGCTGCGTTTGTCCTCAGCCTTGCCGCCCCCTCTACACCGGCGAAATCTCTCCACCTTGTTCACGCCCAGCGCACCTCCTCGACCGCGAGCCTTCACGACGTAGTGACTCATCTTGAGCAGGCTAGCCAGACTACGTGGATTGCATGGGCGGTGCCGACACGCGCGGGCGTCACTCTCGGAGTCGGCGATGATTCTGTCGCCTATCTGGAGCATGGGAATGAGCGGAACAACTCCTACCATCACGACACGCGACACCCTGAAGACCATGCGGTCCTGCTACTGCGCGTCGCCAGCCGCTCCCTTACAGAACTCCGCATTGAGTCTCCCAGCCGCACCCTCGACGCCGCTGATCTCCCAGTGGTTGAACTCAACGGCATTACTGCCGAACAGAGTCTTGAAGATCTAAGATCCCTCGCGACCGAGAACAGCCACGTACGTGACAGCCTCGTCTTCGCCATTTCCATTCATAATTCACCTGCTACCGTCCCCACGCTCACTTCGCTCACTTCAGCGACGAACCCCATCGATCTCCGTGAGAAAGCCTGCTTCTGGCTCGGCAACTCGACTGACCCACGGCCTTTGCCACGCTGCAGCACCTCGCCCGCACCGATCCTGATCCGAAGTTCCGCGAGAAACTTCCCTTTGATCTCACACTGTCGAAACAGGCTCCCGCGATCGAGGAGCTCATTCGCATGGCTCACGAAGATCCCGCTCCCGAGGTTCGCAAACAGGCACAGTTCTGGATGGCGCATGTTGGAGGCAGCCGCATTGTTGCCAATCTCCGTGACTCCGCCGCGTTAGACCAGGACACTGACGTGCGTAAATCGGCTGTCTTCGCCCTCTCCCAGCTGCCTGCTGACCAGGCCACCCCGCAGCTGATCCGCGTCGCTCAAACCAACAACAACCCGGAGGTTCGCAAGCATGCCGTCTTCTGGCTCGGTCAATCATCCGATCCGAATGCGTTGGCATTCCTCACCAAACTCTTGGAGCAATGACCTGCACGCCTCCAAGAGCTGCTTGGAACTCTCCCCGGCAACTGTCCTCAGGCAGGTCTCCCGGGCTTAGCCGCGACCCTCAGGGTAGAAGCCAAACGAGCCAGCCACTCGCGCTTACGGAGTCGCGTCTGCTTTCAGGTGGATCGCGAGGAACACTAGTTGCCGTTACTAGGGATACTCAGCTCTGCTGAAGCGGTGGCGCGCACGATGGCATACGAACTATACCCCGAGCCGTCACCCCGGCCGGCTTCAATGACGGCTTTCAAGATGGGGATTCGAAGCTTGAGACTTTTTTCCGCGTTTATCGCGGTGCGAGCTAACAATCACCGGTTGGCACCAATTCCCCATGGTGGCGAGATGATCGCACTCCGATTTGGCGGCGATCTTTCGACCTTTGCTAGAACAGGTGAGCCACGACTGAACTCCGAGAAGCCAGCAGGTGTTCGAGATCGTCCGTTCGGCACCGAAGAGTCTGCGCAATCGGACCCTCTGGCTTGTACTATAAGCACTCGCTCTTCTCCTAAAACCTTCTCATCCTTATGCTGCGGTCGCTTCGTCGATGGGTCGGTCACAATCCTGTCTGTGCCACACATGTCCTTAAAAGGTTCACCAGGTATGACGTTTCGTATTCCTCGCGCAGTCACTGTTCTCTCCTTTCTTGTCCTGACCGGATGCTCAAGGCTTGCGTTCAGCAAGGATCCTCCAGCAGTCCCACCGTCCGCCATCACCATCCTGCGTTGCGGCAAACTGATTGACACACTCGCCGGGAAGGTCCTCGGCCCGACGACGGTACAGATTTCTGGCGATCGTATCGTATCTCTAACATCCGGAAAACTGGAAGTAAGCGGTGCACGGGTTGTAGATCTTTCGGCCGAGACATGCATGCCTGGACTAAGCGACATGCACGTTCACCTGTCTAACGAAGCTGATCTGAGTAACAGCTTCGCCGAAAGCGTCACCCTTAACGAAGCAGATTGGGTGGTGCGTAGCACCGTGTACGCCCGGCGGACGCTGATGGGTGGCTTCACCATGGTTCGTGATCTTGGGGACACCAATTACGAAGTTCTCGGGCTGCGCAATCAGATCAATGCTGGTTGGGTTCCAGGACCCCGGATCTTTGCTGCGGGACCCGCACTTGGATCTACCGGTGGTCACGCGGATGCCACGGACGGCTTTCGCAGAGAGTTGCAACCTGAGGAGGGGGCAGCACAGTCCATGGTGAACGGCCAAGCCGACGCGATTAAAGCGGTGCGGCTCCACTATAAGCAGAACGTAGACTGTATTAAGGTCGTAGCGTCCGGCGGCGTGCAGGACGAATCGAAGAGCGTAGACAATCCGCAACTGACGCTAGAGGAGCTGCAGACGATTGTTAAAACGGCGCATGACTACGGCTACACAGTGGCGGCGCACGCTCACGGACCCGAGGCAATGCGTCGCGCCGTAGTGGCGGGAGTGGACTCCATCGAGCACGGCACCTTCATGTCTGAAGAGGTGATGGATCTCGCAAAAACACATGGCACCTATTTTGTACCGACGATGTACACGGCGACGTTTGTGACAGCGAAGGCGAAGGTCCCGGGAGCCTATTCTCCAGTTGTTACCCGTAAGGCGCTTTTGGTCGGGCCGCAGATTGTCAAGACAGTAACGCTGGCCTACAAGCGAGGAGTTTTGCTGGCGTACGGAACGGATGAAGGCGTGTTTCCCCACGGTGAGAACTGGCGGGATTTCCCTCTCCTTATTGAGGCGGGGGTTTCGCCGATGTACGCCATCCAGATGGCCACGATCAATGCGGCTCGATTGATCAAGCATGATGACGAGCTCGGGAGTGTGAGTCCCGGCAAGTTTGCAGATGTGGTCGCGGTAACGGGTGACCCGTTGACTGACATACAGCGAATGAGCAAGATGAGCTTCGTGATGCGTTCCGGTGTGATCTATAAGCAGGCAGGTGTGGAGCAGCTCTCTGATCTGGCCGCGCGCTAGCGCGAATCTATTGAATGCAATCGACAAGGAGCCGTCCATGACGCTGAGCTTCACGGGCATCTACACGTTGGCCATGGGTTTGGCTCTGGTCCCCTGCTTCGCAGCGGCTGCACAGGAACCGCTAATGAACCGGGCCGAATGGACGACGATCCGCGATCAGGCGAGTGGGTCCGCTCCGTACGAGAACCTCCGAGCACTTACACGTCTTCACCGGGTTCCGGGAACGGCTGAGTTCGATCAGGCGGCAGACTATGTTCTGGCGCGGGCGCAGGAGTATGGTCTCAGCGACGTGCATGAAGAGCGCTTCCCGATTGACGGGCAGATCCACTATGGACTGATGCGATCGCATCTTTCGTGGACGGTTGACGCGGGGCGTTTGTGGAAGGTACAGCCGGAGCATACGCTCCTGGCAGACTGGGCTTCTAATCCGATCCGTCTGGCCGACTACAGTCATAGCGCGGACGTGGAAACGCAATTGATCGATGTCGGTGCGGGCAGCAGTGAGGCCGACTACGCGACCAAGAATGTCCGCGGAAAGATCGTGCTTGCAGATGGTGTACTGTCCACGGTGCAGCATCTGGCGGTGATGAAGTATGGTGCTGCGGGAATCATCAGCGACATGCCTAACCAAACGACTGCGTGGACGGGAATGGATCACAGCCTGATTCGGTGGGGACATCTCGACGCGAGCTCCCCGCAAGGCTTTGCCTTCATGGTCTCTGCCGCGACAGCGTCTGCACTGCGAATGGAGCTAGCAGTTGCTCCGGTTGTACTCAATGCGCACGTGCGAGCGACTGTTACGGCCGGTCACTGGACAGTTGTAACGGCGACCATTCCGGGTATCGATTCAAAAGCGGGCGAAGTAGTGTTCTCTTGTCATCTCGACCATCAGCGTCCTGGCGCGAATGATGATGCCAGCGGTTGTGTGACGATTCTCGAAACCGCGCGCTTACTGCAGATGTTGATTGCAGGAGGCCAGCTTCCGCGACCCGAAAGAACGCTACGATTCATCTGGGGACCAGAGGTGGAAGGTACGATGGCCTTCCTGAGCCGCCATCCGGAGCTGCTCAAAACCATCCACGTAGATGTGCACATGGACATGGTGGGAGGCGATCCGTTCAAGAATAAGTCGGTGCTACACGTAACGGAGACACCATGGTCACTGCCAAGCTTTATCACGGATGTTGGCGCACTTTATGCTGAAACTCTTCGGAATGGGGCGGCTGTCTTTGCCGAAGATGGGAGCCATCCGGAAGCAGCAGTTCTTGAGGACCGAGATGGTGCTTCAGGAACGCGCAATGAACTCCTTATTGATGAGACGCCCTATGCGGAAGGCAGCGACCACGACGATTACGACTCGTCCACGATCGCGATTCCGTCGTTGTATCTGCGGGATTGGCCCGATGTTTATATCCATACCGATCACGACACGCTGGAGCAGATCGACGCAACGAAGCTGCGCCGGGTGGCAGTACTTGGCGCAGCCTCCGGGTACACCTATGCAAGTCTGGTCGGTGCGAAAATAGCCGCACTCCTGCCTTTTTTCGCAATGCGAAGTGAAGAGCGGCTGACACGCGGCTCAGAACGTGCAGTCGCGGTTGCCGGTGATACTGAGCTACGGCCGGCAACGGCTGCGTACGAAGCAAGAAATCTCGAAACGCAGCTACTGTTGCGGGAACGTGGAACTCTTCTCTCCTTTGCCGCCAACGCGCCGAAGGGTTCGGTAGATCTCTCGAAAGTTCTTGTCGTACTGGAAGCGCAATCCGCCCAGGCAAATCGATGGATCGAGGAGAAAGCTGTGTCGCGAGGACTCATCGGCAATGCCGCCGCTCCGTGGGTAGGTAACGCGGAGGCGAGCCGTGTACCGCAACGCATTGGAGAGTTTGGCCCGTTGACCTACCAGAATGATGATGTGCTGTTCGACCGGCTTGGGGCCACGCGGACGGGAGCGATCCAGCTGCTCAACGGATCGAGTCGACTCGTGCGAGTGCAAGACAGAGGAGCGCTCTATGCTTATGAGATCGTCAACTTTGTGGATGGGCGTCGGACTGTTGGCGAGATCCGAGACGCCGTGTCGGGGGAGTTCGGTCCGATCGCGATCGATGTGGTGTACGAGTACCTGAAGGCGTGTGAGGATGCCGGAGTGATTCGCATGACCTTCTGAACGGATAGGCTGCTACTTCGATGCAACACTATCTCGGGTCACTCCAGGTTGTGAAGCGTGCCCTGCCGCGGAGCTCTGCGATCCTCCAACATAGGTGACATGCCAAATGGAATTCGATCCGTCGTCGGCGACGAAGAGCGATCCATCTGTCCCCATGGTTACACCGACCGGACGACCCCAAACATCACCATTCGGAAGAACGAAGCCGGTTAGAAAGTCCTCGTATTCTCCCGTAGCTCGCCCATGGATGGTTGGAAAACTGATGACCTCGTACCCTGCTCGGCTGGCCTTGTTCCAGGAGCCATGTTCGGCAGCAAAGCCTCGTTCCGCAAAGCGCGCCGGGAAACTCCTTCCCGTATAAAAGAGCATTTCAAGAGAAGCGAAATGGGGCTGGAGCAGCAGATCCGGTGTGAGTACGGCGGCCTGAAGTTCGGGATGTTTGCCTTCGTGTCGTGGATCCTGGTGTCCGCCCATGTAGAACCACGGCCATCCGTAGAAGCCACCTTCCTGTAGATGGGTAATGTAGTCAGGAACAAGGTTGTCGCCGAGACCATCGCGCTCGTTCGTGGAACACCACACCTCACCTGTCACGGGATTAACGGCCTCCCCGACGCAGTTGCGAATGCCCGAAGCGTAGATACGCTCGAAGTTGCCGGCGGGCGTGTACTCAAGCACGTCAGCACGGCGCAGATCTGCGGGATTACCGTCCGTGTCGGTGATGTTCGTACGGGAGCCTACCGAAACGAACATATGCTTGTTGTCTTTGGAGAAGACGATGTCATGCGTCCAGTGCCCGCCACCATGCAGACGAGCGTAGCCCGGCAGTTCGGTAATGACTGGTTGAGCGGGGCCCCGCGCCGTCATGTCGCCCGCACGATAGGGATAGCGAACCACGGAGTCCGTGTTGGCGACATACACCCATTTCGGATGAGGACCCGCTGGATAGAACGCGATGCCGAAAGGCAGGGTAAGCTCGGTGGCAAAACGTTCGACATGCGTGGCTTTACCATCAGCGCCGACTCCGCGCAGCACGATGATCTCTCCCGCCAAATTGTCCGCCATGAAAATGTCGCCGTTGGGGGCCGTTCGAAGAAGTCGTCCATTGACGAAGCCATCGGCGTAAAGCTCCACCTTAAATCCAGGCGGCGCCTGTGGCCACGCGTCTTTCGGTCGGACAACAAGGTGAGCATCGTTCATCGTAGACTGCGTGGCGTAAGGCTCGGGAAGATCTTCGACAGTTAGCTTGCGAGCGGCACCGGGGTGCTCTTTAGTGTAGTCCGTGAAAGCTTGCTGATGAGTAAGGACCGCTTGCTGAGAGAAGGCTACGGAGAGAGCAAAGGAGGCGAAACATTGACCCAAAAGGACGCGTTTAGATGTAGTGCATGGGCTTTTTAATCGAGAGACGAAGAGGATTGCTAATTGCACAGAAACCTTTAGCCAAGTGCCGGTGATTTCTCTTGGTGTGACGATCCTACTTGAGGAGGTGCATGCGTATGAGCTCGGTCTCCGAACCGATAAATCCCCAGGAGTTCCATGCTTCCCCAGGAACGACAGCTTGGAACAGTGCAGCGGCCTTCTTAGGATCGTTATTGTAAAGACGCCAGTTTCCTACACCATACGTCTGAGTATTAAACCCCAGCTCGCCTTCGAGATCTCCAGGAGCCGGGTGCGAAGGGAGAACTGTGCCTTCCGAGGCACCCTGATAGAAACGCAGCAGCTGCAAATACGCTTTTAGATGTGGCTCTGTATTGGTCATGCCTGGAGTGATCCGTTTCAAAACTTCCGCTGCCTCCTGCTCCTTCCCCGCCCTCCGAAGCGAAACGTAGAGCCAGTTAGAGCAATCAATGACACTATCATCACTCTTTGCGAGCTTGAGTGCCATGCCGAAGGAGTGCGCCGCCTCCGGAAACTCTCCTTCAAAGTAGTGCGACAGGGCGAGATGGTAGTGACCGTCAAGCTGGTTTGGATCAAGTTGCACTGCGTGTTCGAGATCGATCATGGCCGAACGAAACTGTCGCAGGCCAAGTTCACGGTGACCCCTTTCGATATAAAGCTCTGCGCTGCTGGGTGAGTGCGCGATACCTCGCGTGTCCGTCATGATGGCCTCGCGATACTGTCGACGTCCGGCCTGGGCTTTCGATAACTTCAGGATCGAGTCGACACTTCCGGGGTCTTTCGCGAGCTCGGCGCGGGCAGCTAAGATTGCTTCGTTATCAGGAAGGGCGTACAGCTTGCGGGCAAGTTTTGAGGTGACCTCCAGTGCGCCTAATCCCTCATGTGCCGGGGCAGTAGGAGGCGCCTGTATCGGCTGCGCAAGGATGGGAGCGGTTAAGCAGCTGCATAGCACTGAGAACAGAAAAGTGGATCGGGAAGTTGTGAGCATAAGCTTTCCTTTGAAAGAGACTGAGCCTAAAAAGTGATCTTGCCACCGAGTTGAATATTGAAAGGTTCACCTGGTCCGATACCCGGCGCCCCGAACGAATCACCAATAGTGTCGTAAAGCTGACCAAACCCTGAGCCGAGAGTGCTGTTCGGTGCGGCGAAGTTATATCGATTGAAGATATTGAACATTTCAAGGCGTAGCTGCACATTGACTCGCTCTGTGACTGGCGTCGTCTTGAAGACGGAAAAGTCAACATCGCTGAAGCCGGGGCCAAAGAGCTGGTTCCGGCGCATCGTGCCTTGCGTGCCGTCCGCCGGTGATGCGAAGGCAGCGGGGTTGATCCATTGTTCGCCGGCATTGATGGTTGCCGTGGAGTGTGTAAAGGAATGATTGATGCCGGCGTAAGGATTACCCACAAGGTTTACCCGCTGGATGTTCTCATCGGTTCCGCTGGTGTCGGAGTCGTTATAGACGGTGAACGGCTGTCCACCGTGCAAATTAATCAGTGAGTTGACCTGCCAGCCGTTCAACAGCAGCTTCGGCCCTCTGCCAGCGTCTGGAACCGAGTATGTGACGTACGTGGAGAAGGTGTGGCGTGTGTCTATGGCGCCGTTGCCGTAGTCGCCCCTCAGGTTGGTGCTGTCCTGCGGCAGGGCGCTCCGGGATTGGGACACCTCATCAAGACTATGACTCCACGTGTAGCTGATTTGCGAGGTGACGCCGTGAAGATTGGCGAGGCGTACCGAGGATTGCAGCGAATTGTAATTACCAGTCGCCGAGGTCTCCAGCTGGTTAATATTGCCGTACGTTGGAAATGCGCTGAAAAATGGTCTGCTTTGCTGCTGGGTAAGGAGCTGCGCATCCGTCGAGGGCGACCCGAAGGGTTGAAGCGCAGCCTGATTGATGTCAACGGTTGCTAGGAGCTTGCGAGATTGATTGCCGACATAGCCGATTTGCGTGACAACTTTGGACCCGAAGCTTTGCTGAACATTGAAGTTATAGCCGAGCGTGTACGGCGTGGAGAAGTTCTGTGCCACGGTGAACGTCCCGCATGGGCTGATAACGCTGCAGGCGGCCTGCGCCGCCGAGGGGAAGATCTGTTGCCCGGCCTGGATGGTGTAAGCCGACTTCGACAGGGTGAAGAAGGGAGACGCTCCGGCGGGGTTCGCCTGGAGGCCAATGGGAGAGGCATTGCTGGTGTGATTGTTCAGGAACGCACTGGTTACCGGCTGATCATAGTAGAGACCAACGCCTCCGCGGATGACCGTCTCTCCCTTGGCAAACGGTTGATAAGAGAAGCCGCCTCTCGGACCGAAGTTGTTCCAGTCCGCCGGATAGACCGAGTCAAGTCCGTTGCCCTGGAACACGATACCCCGCGAGGGGAGGAAGACGCTCAGGTCCTTAGTGCCGTTGTGGACTGGCCCTTCATAGTCGAACCGTACTCCATAGTTGAGGGTCAATCTTTGCGAGATACGCCACGCGTCTTGAGCAAATAGATCGAAGGTGTTAATGAAGACTTGGCGTTCTGCCTCACCTGTTGCGATATTAGAGGTATTGACGTAGCCGGCAAGAAAGTCCGCGAGCGCCTTCACGTTGTTGTCAGATACCGTGGCGTTGGCGCTCCAGGGACCGGAATTACCGGTGAAGCGAAACAGACCCGTTGAGTTGCCAGTATTGAACGCATCGATCTGGGCCTGTCGAAACTCACCGCCGACGCGGAACTCATGCTTACCCTTGGTGATGGCGAGGGTATCGGTAAGGTGTCCAGTGATGTCGTTCCGGCCTGAAGGAGCGACGGTTCCTACGGCATCAAATCCGGAGATGCGGAGGTGCGGAGCGACGGACGGATAGAAGCTGCCGGAATTGAAACCAGTCGCCTGGAGATTGAAGTCTTTGATGTTGTCGTTGAACAGTTGGTTGAAGTAGTTCACGCCAATCAGTAATTGGTTGGACATGTTGTTTCGAAAAGTTGAATTGAGGACTATGGCGTAGTTTTGTACGTGGATAGGAGCGGTCTCGTAGTAGTAGAGAAGTTCCGACCCATTAGGCGCCAGCTGATTCCCTTCGCCTGAAAACCAATGGAAAGAAAGATTGTTCTTCGAATTTAAGGAGTAGTCCACTTTGACGACTCCGTTGTAGCTGTGACCATGCTCTGGGTCGCGGCTGAAGTAATTCTCTCCGTTAGCCGGCCCGGTTAAGGCATAAGCAGGCCAAAGTACGTTCAGGAGGTTCTGCTGCACCGGATTGACGGCAACTCCATACTGGTTCATCAACTGCACCGCCGCGGTCTGATAAGCGGCAGACGGTTCGGTAGCAAGTCCCGATTGACCGATGGTGAAAACCTGGGTTTCAAAGGCGCCAAAGAAGAAGAGCTTATCACGCAGGATCGGGCCGCCAAGCGAACCACCTGCGTTGTAGTTCCTGTTCTCCTGTTTGGAGGTCCCATACCCAAGGAACGGAGAGGATGCAGCATAGGCTTCGTTGCGGTTGAAGTAGTAGGCCGAGCCGTGAAAGGTATTGCCTCCAGAACGTAGGCCGAGGTTGACCACGCCGCCGGGATTTCGCCCAGCTTCGGGAGCAGCCTGGGTCTGCACAGAAAACTGGTCCACGGCATCGATGGGCAGGATGATGCCTGCAATACCAAGAACTCCTCCCTGATTAACGGCAGGAACATTTGCCCAGAGATCGTTATTATCGATGCCGTCGATCTGCCAGTTAATCTGGTCGAAGCGTGTGCCATTGAGCGAGCCCTGACCTCCCGCCGAGTAACCAGCGAAGCCGGGCGTCAACGCGATCAACTGGGTGAAATCGCGTCCGTTGAGAGGCATTGCGTCCACGGCCTTGGTCCCGATCACCGTGGTTTGCGTCTGGGTAGTAGTGTCTAGCGCTAGCGCCGACGCGGATACCTCGACATTTGTAGAAGTTCCAGCCACGCTAAGCTTGATAGTCGCTGTGTAGATGCTGCCTGCGGAAACCGGCACAGAGCGTAGCGTCTCGGGAGCAAAACCCGACGCCGTGACGACTATGGTGTAGTGGCCGAGCGGAAGATCAGGAAATGTAAAATCACCTGCGCTTGTTGATACGCTGCTGCGCACAACGCCTGTCTCGTCCTCGGTAGCGAGGACCGTCGCACCTGGCGCCACGGCGCCCGTACCGTCCGTGACAGTGCCGTTGATGCCACCTCGAAAGGTCTGTGCGCCTGCGTTCGCGACAAGTAGTGGGAGAGAGAGCAGCAAGGGAAGGAGGACGGCGAGGCGCTTAGCACTTGGGAACATGAAGGCTCCTTGAGTGATGCGTATAAAGAGGGTGGTGCACTGCCTAAGAGACGTGCAGTGCCTCACCAGGTGGCTGAGCGGAGTGAGAGTCGGTGGAGGCGAAGAAACAAACCCTTCTTCGCATCTTCAGCGAGTTCACCTATCCGCTAACAGCGCCATCGTTCGGAGACAGCGATACCCGATCCGGCGTATGCACTTGCAGTGCGACGGAGAAGATAAATTCAATTACGGGTGCAGTGTGGCCATTGTGGCCGATGAATCGTCTTGAGGCAAATTAGAAGCGTTCATAGCTCTATTAGTTTCGTTACTGAGGGATGAACATGCTCTTCAACTATCAGCTCAGGACGTGAGGCGTCTGGAAGTTCGCCTCAGAGATGGCCATACTTAGCTAACGCCGCTAACAGAGGAAGGCCGTTCGCGATCTCCGCTCTGGCACTGCTTTCCGATTCAGTCCACTCGAGTACCTTGGCAACGACTTCCCGCTGAAGATCTTGCGGGATGACGATGACGCCATCCGCATCTCCGACGATCAGATCACCGGGCGAGACGGTAACCCAGTCCTCGAGCGCTCCACGGACACTGATTTCAATCTGGGCGGCGGTAACCCGCCATCTTCCGATTCCCTGCGCGGGCGTTTGATAGCGGGCCACCACGGGCATGCCACAGCCTTTGAGAAACGCGACGTCCCGCACACCTCCGTCAACCACAGCGCCGGCGCAGCCTCGGGCACGCATGGCGCTGGCCAGAAGATCTCCAAAGCAGCAGACGCCTTTAGCGTCCATGCTGGCCCAGAGAGCAACGACGCCCGCAGGCATCTCGTCAATCGCAGCGAGCTTTGCGCGATCGCCACCTTCAAAGCGCACCGACTCACCCGTAATCGTATAAGCCGGCCCTGCAAAGACGGAGCTGACACCCACAGGTCGAAGGCTGTTGTCGAGCACACGGGGAGTCTTGTGCATGGAATCGAACACATCGGCGATAACGGCGGTTCCGGCAGCTTTCAATGCCTGCAAGAGATCTGACATATGCTGGTCCTCTCGACACAAGATAGGTGATGATACTGCCTGAATCCTTGGGGTAGCCGTAGCGGCGAGTTAGGATTGCGGGAACAGCCTCGCTTATGGCTCAAGAAGAATTACTCATTGGACGTGATCTAAACATCCTTTTAGATTCGCGGTACTGGCAAAACGGCGAAGAGCATCACGGATCGCGAGAGCGAGAGGCAGAGGATTAGGCATGGTTGTGTTTCTTTCTGAGAAGGATGTCCAAGCGACAATTACGATGCCTATGGCTATCGATCTTGTCGAGGCAGCCTTTTCTGAACACGCACGCGACGAGTCAACAGTTCTTCCACGGGTCAGCCAAGTCATGCCGGGGAACGCGGGTATCTTTCGGATCTTGGCGGCAACGTTGCCGTCACAGCAACTTTTTGGACTTAAAACACTGACAGGGTTTCCCGGGCGACGGCTGCAAGATGAAATTTACTTTGCGATCCTCTTATTCGGCATGGAAAGCGGGGCGCTCCGGGCGATGGTTTCCGCCAACTTCCTGACCGGCTTACGCACCGGGGCGGCAAGCGGAGTCGCCGCGCGATATCTCGCTAGAGAGGATGCGCATACGCTTGGCGTCGTGGGAGCTGGCGTGCAGGCGTGGTTTCAGGTGGAAGCGATGTGTGCCGAGCGAGACGTGCGCAAGGCAAAGATCTTCTCGAGAGATCCTCAGAAGGCCATCGCGTTCGCACTGCGGCTGCGCAACGAGTTATCCCTTCAGGCGGTCGCAGTTGGTAGTGCCGAGGAGGCAGTACGAGGATCAGATCTGGTCGTTGCGGCGACGACCGCGTCCGAGCCGGTGATTGATGGCAGATGGCTGGAGCCAGGCACGCATGTGAGCGGCATCGGAGCAAATACCCGCACAAAACGGGAACTTGATGGAAGCTGTTTTACCAGAGCGAGGGTTGTTGCAGACTCGCGCGAACAAGCTTTGGAAGAGAGTGGCGATCTGCGGGGCGCGATAGAGGACGGGTTTGTTACGAAGGACGTCATCTTTGCGGAACTCGGTGAGCTGACTGCGGGTTTTAAGCAAGGGCGTGAGTCTGCGGAACAGATCACCATCTTCAAGTCCGTCGGCTTAGCGATCCAAGACGTGGCAATTGCCGCGAAGGTCTTTAGCATCGCTCGACATCGCGGTTCTGGCATACAACTAGACCCTGATCTTCTGAGCCGGTCCTTGGTCGGAACACCGTAGCAGGTACAGAGCGCCGCGTGGCCTCGATCGCAACTTATGCAACGGACACGAAGGAGAAGACTTGATGAAGGTCATACGAATGTGTGCTTCGCTGACGTTAATGGGTGTGAGCCTTTGGGCCGAGTGCTCTCTCGGTCAGGAAATTGCCAGGGAACATGTGGATTTCAGCATGCTGGCGGCGATTCGCTCCGAAGAGCTGAATCATTCCCAAGTGATGGATCACGCAGGGTGGATCGCGGATGTGTTTGGGCCGCGTGTTACTGGTTCCGAGAACCTCGACAAAGCTGCACAGTGGGCAGAGGCCCAGATGAAAAGCTGGGGAGTAGCCAACATCCATGAGGAGCACTTTCCTTTCGGCAAGGGTTGGTCTCTAGACCACTTCGACGCAAGTATGGTGGAGCCGAACTATCAGCCGCTCATTGGCTTTCCGAAGTCCTTCACGCCAGGAACCAAGGGGCGTGTCATCGCGGAGTTGCAGCGGGTGCAGATCGACTCGGAGGCTGACTTCGCCAGGTATCGCGGGAAGCTCGCAGGTAAGATCATCGTCCGGCAGCCAGTGCGCGAGGTGAAGATGCTTGAAGGCACCATCGTGCAGCGGTGGACACCGGATCTGTTAAAAGAGGCCGAGTCGACACCGCTGGTCGGGCCCACTGGCGGAGGCGCAGCAAGTGCAGCAAAGGCCGCCGCAGCCTTGAATGCAAAGGCGCAGGCGTTTTTCCTCCAGGAAAAGGCGGTTGCAGAGCTCGATCGTGGACCGGATGCGTTTATGGTTCACGGAGATAACCAGATGTCTTGGCTCACGCAAAGGACCGATGGTGGAACCATCTTTGTCCAGACGGGCGGCCCCTTCGATAGCGCAAAGGCCGGAAGTGTCTTGCCGCAGGTGACGCTTGCGGTCGAGCACTACAACCGCATGCTTCGCATCATGGAGAAAGGCATCCCGGTAAAAGTGGAGTTGGATATTGACGCCTCGTTTCGGGACGAGCCTGCGGACCGCGGGAATGGTTTCAACGTGATCGGCGAGATCCCCGGAACAGACTTGGCGAATGAGGTCGTTATGCTCGGCGCCCATCTCGATAGCCACCAGGCAGCAACAGGCGCGACCGATAATGCGGCCGGTGTGGCCGTAATGATGGAGGTCATGCGAATTCTGAAAGTCGTGGGCGCCAAGCCACGACGGACCATTCGCATTGCGTTATGGGGTGGCGAGGAAGAGGGCGAGCTCGGATCGAAGGCTTACGTGCGATCTCATTTTTACGATCTCGGCAAGAACGCGGCGCTTCCAGACTATAAGCGGCTGTCAGCGTACTACAACCTCGACAATGGAACCGGTCGTATTCGAGGCGTGTGGATTCAGGGGAACTTCGCCGTGGCACCTATCTTTCAATCCTGGTATGAATCTCTCAAAGATCTCGGCGTGACGGCCATAGCGCCACGGAGCGTCGCCGGGTCGGACTATAGCCAGTTCGATGAGGTCGGTCTACCCGGCTTCCAATTCATGCAGGATCGGCTCGAATATAACTCACGCACGCACCACTCCAACATGGATACGGTAGACCGTCTTCAGCGAGATGATCTGGCGCAGATGGCGATCGTGACTGCAACCTTCGCCTACAACACGGCCATGCGGCAGGAGATGCTTCCGCGAAAAACGTTCGTGCCGGAGCCGTTGGCGACCGCTTCGACGAAGTAAGAGGCATAGAACACAAGCTCAGGAGAGCACAGATGAATCGCCGACGGTTTCTTTCTACTGGTTCTCTTGGGCTTACAAGCGTGGCGCTTTGCTCGCGAAAGCTTCTCTCACAGACGGCCGCCAGCGCCTCCACCCCACGGCCTCCACTGCCGCCAGACTTCCTGATGCCAAGATTTGAACTGGTGCAGCCAGAACTTTTTTCGCTGGCGGGAGCACAGACGAATTGCTGGGCGGACTTCGACGGCGATAAAGACTTGGATCTGTTTGTAGGGTTCAAGGGCGCGATTCCGAATCGCCTGTATCGGAACGACGGAGGCACGTTCATCAATGTTGCTGAGCAGGCAGGTCTGGCCGATCTTGCCGACACTCGGGGCACGGGATGGGGCGACTTCGATGGGGACGGGAGGCCGGACATCTTCGTCGGCTTCTCACACCGATCGGGTGTTCCCTCAAAGCTTTACCACAACCTTGGTGACGGCCGGTTCATCGATGTCGCAGGAGATCTCGGCATCAAGGTGGAGGGTGAGGTAAGACAAGTGTCTTGGATCGACTTTGACAATGATGGCAAACTCGACTTGTTCGTGGCGCTCCGCGATGCGCCAAACCTGCTGTTCCACAATGAAGGTAAGCGGTTCATTGAGGTAGGTAAGGAGATGGGTGTTGGCGATCCGCGCAAGACCGTCGGAGCGGTCTGGTTCGACTATAACCAGGACGGACGGCTCGATTGCTTCACGGCAAATCAAGATGGAACGCTCGATGGATTGTTCCGTAACGACGGCGGCAAATTCGTGGATGTCGCGGGTGACTTGAAGATGGATCAGGTTGGTCGAGCTTCTGACCACGGCAGCTGCGGGCCAACTGTGATCGACTTCAACAATAATGGCCTGCTTGACCTGTTTGTCGCGGGCTATGGGCAAAACCTCCTCTACCGAAATGAGGGCAACGGCAGCTTCCGCAATGTCGCTGCGGAGCTCAATCTGTTCAGCGGCGATCATGCCACGCCCTCAACCTGGGGAGACTACGACAACGACGGACGGCCGGATCTATACGTCTCGTCCTACATCATGCGGCCGCTCAACGAACACGATCACATGTACCACAATGCAGGCGATCACTTCTCTGAAGTCATTCCATGGGAGATGCTGCGAAACGGAGCGACACACGGAATTCAGTGGGTGGATTTCGACGGAAACGGTGCGCTAGACCTCGCAATGTGCAACAACAACCCGAATGGACATCATTATCTCTGGCGCAATCTGCTGCCGGCTGCGCAAGCGCGGCGATCGCTGCAGGTCATGGTCGTCGACCAGGCAGGGCATGCAACGAAGCCAGGAGCGGAGATTCGGCTCTTCGAGCCAGGAACGAGAAACTGCTTGGGAACACGCATCATGGATACAGGCGGAGGCTACTGTTCGCAGAATGTGATGCCCGCTCATTTCGGGCTGGCAAAGGACGGCCCAGTCGATGTCGAGGTCACTTCGCTCACCAAGTCTGGACGCAAGCTCACACAGATGGCAGCTGTCTCCCCCGATGCGGTTCCCGGACGCATTCTAACGATGCGGGTTCCCTGAATGAACAGCTGGGAGTTTTGCCTGGAAGGACTGAGTTGAAGGCATCGCCGGCACGTATCTTCCTCGGTCTCGTACTTGGAGCGGCTCTTGGGTATCTCTGTCTGCGAAGTCATTCTCCCTTGATGAAGGCGATCCCGGGTGCGCTCGCACCCCTGGGTACGCTGTTTCTGAACGCGATACGCGTTTGCGTGATTCCACTTGTTACGAGTGCTCTCATCGTGGGCTGCGCGGCATCAAGTGATGCTCCACGTCTCGGTAAGCTGGCCGCGAGATCGCTGATGGTGATTCTCTGCTATCTTGCCTCCGCTGCGGTCTTTGCGGTCATCATCGCTGTCCCTGTCTTCCGCCAAACTCAGGTGACAGCAGCGCCCAATGCTCGCGAGATGGTGGTGGAAACTACAAGGAGCACAGCGACATCCGGTGGCTTGGCAGAGTGGGTGGGAGCGTTGGTTCCGGCAAACCTGTTTAAGGCAGCGACGGAAGGTGCCTTATTACCGCTAGTCACCTTTTCGATTGCCATAGGCATCACGTTGTCCCGTATGACGCAGCAGGATCGGGAGCCTTTGCTGCAATGGTTTCGAAGCGTCATGCAGCTTTTCACACGACTTATCGATGCTGTTCTCCTGATGGCTCCGCTCGGTGTTTTCTGCCTCGCTATCAACCTTCCCGCGACGGCGGGCTATGCCGGTCTCCGAGCCCTGCTCATCTATGTCGTGGCGCTTTCGCTGATTAGCGGCGCCTTTATCTTAGTTGTTCTCTATCCCAGCGTCGCGCTGTTCACCCCAGTCTCTCTGCTGAGCTTCATGCGGGCTTCTGCACCGGCACAAGCTATTGCGTTCACGTCTCGATCGTCGCTGGCAGCGTTGCCAACAACCTACCTGGCCGGGAATCAGGGGCTTGGTCTTGCGGAGGCCGTATCGAGCTTCTTCTTTCCGTTTGCGGCGTCAATCTTCCGTGTCGGAGGCTGCATGGCCCAGGTCGTGGGCGTGTGCTTTCTCGCCAGGTTCTATCAAGTGCCGCTTTCTTTGAGTCAGCTTGCAACCGTCGTCTTGAGTGCGGTTGCGGTGAGTCTCACGGTGCCTGGTGTTCCGGGAGGAGCAATCATCGTGATGACACCTACTCTCGCCGCGCTGAAGATACCGGTCGAAGGTGTCGCCATGCTGTTGGCGGTCGATACCTTGCCAGACATGTTTCGCACAGCGGCAAATGTCACTGGCTGGCTGGCCGCCGGTGCGATCCTATCTCCCCGCTCAGCCCCCTCCGGGATACAGCCGCAGAGCAGCTCTTAGGCAGATCGTGAATCTAGCCGGTAAGCACGACTTGTCGATATCGGGGTTGAACTCCCCAGGCCGACGGAACCATTCGCCTGAAGATATTGCTGACGCATAATCTCGATCAGCCGTCCGGCCGCATCTGAGATGCCATCACGACGGAAGGTCATCACAGTTCCCCGGTGAAAGCTCACCTCAGGAAGACCGATTTCGATCAGGGTTCCGGCGCACAACTCTTGGAGCACGGTGATGCGAGGCACGATCGCGAGGCCTACGTTCTCGAGCACAAAGCTCTTTATATTTTCAAAGCTCCAGAGCTCCGCGACCACATGGCAGCAGATACCATTTTGCCGGAAGAGACGGAGAACAAACTCTTCGGTGGAGCTGCAAAGGTGATGAACAACAAAGGGAAGGCCGTCGAGATCTGTGACCGCTACTTCGGTCCTGGCTGCAAGAGGGTTCTTGGGCGAAGCGATGAGAGCCATGCGGTCAGAGTGCACATCGATCGACTCGAGCTCTTGAAAGGAAGGAGCTTCCTTGAGGAAGCCTATCTGGATGTTACGATCCAGGACCATACGGGGGATCTCGTCAAGCCTGGCTCGGTTGACACTCACCTTGACATCCGGGAACAGCTGCAGGAAATGCAGGATCGCGTTCGGAAGAAGGTAGAGAGCAGCCGATTCGTGCGCCGCTATCGTGAGCGTTCCGCTTTCTAAATTGCGCAGTTGCGCCACCGATCGCGTTGCCTCGTCTCGAAGCTTCAACATGCGGTGAGCATAGGCGGCCAGAACCTTGCCGGCTTCGGTCAATGAGACATCGCCATTGTCTCTGACAAGAAGTTCGGCGTTCAGCTCTCGTTCCAGCTTCTTAATGCTTTGGCTGAGAGCTGGCTGGGTGCGAAAGACACGCTCCGCAGCCCGCGTAAACGTGCGCTCATCGGCGACGGCCAGGAAATGCTCTAACTGAACGAGATCCATGGGAACCTCTGCTATTTTGTGCTTGCGTTTACCCTACCCGAGAAATGGCGAGTGCTGCGGGTTGTTTTCAATCGCCTGGCTAATTTGAAGTTCCACCGACCAAAATCATCGCTTGATGAACTTTCCTCGAATAGCGCCGCATAACTCGAATGTGCCTCGCACCCCCTGACTGTTCACTTTGCAGCGGTTTGCGGGCACTGCCGTCTTGGTTTTCGCTCTGCCAATCGTCGATCTCCACTGGCTTATTCGATCAGCAACGTTGTCACCGGAGCTTCCAAGGATCCGCTCGGGTCGTTTGTGACGTTGCGAGTGTCGATGTGATGAGCCCTGCTGGACTTAGCTAAAGGTGCTACGATTTGCGGGAAGATCGAGGCGTTCTCAGGCAGCCGTCCTCTGGACAGAAGCTCTGTTCGTCGTCTCTGGTAGAGTAACTGCATCGCTCTCGCGACCTACCTTTTCCCGCTTTCTGCGTTTCTTGCATATACGAGATCCACTAGATGTCGACATCAGGTGGACGCCGACGGTCATCTACGTTCTCCATTCCGAACGACACAAGCAAGTCACGAACGCAAAGCAAAGTTAAGACCCACCCATAACTTCTTTATTCTTGGTGCCCGGAGGGGGACTTGAACCCCCACGACCGTTTAGGATCTGCGGATTTTAAGTCCGCTGTGTCTGCCGATTTCACCATCCGGGCGTCTCTTCATGCTAGCGCAGCCCTGCCGCCACGGCGAACCTACTTCGGCGCATACAGCGCACGATACATCTCCCGGTTGCGCAAAATAGCCTGCACATACTCACGCGTCTCCGTATACGGAATCGACTCCACAAACTCCGGCGTGTCCTTATAGTCGTTGCTCGACATCCATTGCCGCACCGGCACATCGCCCGCGTTGTACGCCGCCAGCGCATACTCCGGCTGTCCTCCGAATCGGTCTAGCACCTGCCGCAGATTGATCGTCCCCAGCTGCAGATTCACTGCGGGCACGAGCAGCTGGCCCGCATTGAATCCCTTCAACCCACGCTTCTTTGCGATCGACTTGCCCACCGACGGCAGCAGCTGCATCAGCCCATACGCATTCGCCCGGCTCACCGCACCCGCGTTGAACTCCGACTCCTGCCGAATAAGCGATGCCACCAGGTATGGATCCAGTCCATTCGCCTGCGAGTTTGAAAGGATCCCATCCCAGTACGGCTTCGGAAACAGCAGCTGCCAATACACCTCCGGCACCTGGTTCATCGGCAGCGCGAAGAACGAAATCCCGCTGTGCTTCATCGACTGCAGCGATCGCGTCACCTCACCAAAGGACGCATAGATCTCCGCCTGCGCCAGTGCGCCCCACTCTCCAGCCGTCGGACTCGCCTGGATCTCAGGCCCGATGTACTCGTTCAACGACGCGTTCGCCAGCAGCCTCGCCTTGATCAGGTGCTCATCATCCTCCGGCAGCTCCCCCGTTAGCTCCGGAATCTCCGGCCGATGAACTCCCGCCAGCACCGCGCTCGTCATCACCGGCTGCACGCCCAGAACGTTCAGTCTCTGCCTTGCCAGTCCGGCGTAAAAGTAGTTCGTATAAGTCTGCGAAACAAACTTGTAGTACGCCGCGGCCGCCGGCAGGGCGTGCTCTTCGTCTTCATAAATCCGCGCCCGCCAGTAGAGCGCCGAAGGAATCTCTTGGCCGCCCGCGTACCGCGTAATCTGCTCGTCCATCAGCCGCGCTGCCTCCGCGTAGTGCCGCAGCCGGTAGTTCATCCAAGCCGTTCGCCAATGTGCGGAAGGAGCATACGTGCTCGTCGGAAACATCTTCGTCAGCAGCGAATAGTGGTAGATCGCCTGCCCAGAATCATGTAGCAGCAGGTACATGTTGCCGCCCGAGTACAGCGCCTCCTCGAGCCATCGACTCGTCGGGTACTGCTGCACCATCTGCGTGATCAGCGCATCGTGCCGCGCCCGATCGCCCTCACTGCGTGACAGCTCCGCCAGCAGATACATCTTCAGCGCGCCGCTATCATCCGTCGTCGCTGGCAGGTTCTCCACCTCGCGCCGGCCAATCTTCTTCAGCTTGTAATCGCACACCGCCGCATAGATCGTCAGTGCATCTTTATCGCCCGGCGAAAGCGTCGCATCGTCCCGCTGAATCGCATGGTACTCGTCCGCCGCCTCCGCGTAGTGCTTCGCGTCGAAGAGCTGATCCGCATGCACCTTCCGTTGCGCCGCCGTCAGCCCCTGTCCCATCGCCTGCAGCTGCTGCCGCGCCTGGATCGCCTCATTCGTCAGCGGTTGCTTCACATAGAGCTCGCGATACAGCACCGCCGCCTGCGTCCTCTGCCCGGTTGCCTGGTACGCCCGCCCCAGCGCATACCGGAAGTCCACATTCTTCCCCGTCGCGGTCTCTCGCAGCGGCTCCAGAACCGTCACCGCGCTCCCCGGATCGCCTTGCTGCAGATACAGGTTCGCCAGCAGCACCGGCGCATTCGCCAAGAAGATGCTGTCCGCATGCCGCTCGGCAAAGTTTTTCAGCAACGCCGCGGCAACATCATTCTGGTTTGCCCTGATTGCCGCCTGCGCGCCCAAATAGTCGGCATAGTCCGCCAGGGCATCACTGCCCGTCAGCGCCGTCCGGAACGACGCTACCGCCTCCGGATATCGGTGATCGAGCGCATACGCATGCCCCAGCGCCAGGTATGCCGCCGAGGCCCCATCCCCCGGATGCGCTCTCGCATATGCCTGCACCCCCGCGTACGCCGCTGCTGAGCGCTGCGCTGCCAATTGCTGCGCCATCGGCCTCAGCTCCGTCGTCGCGCGGAACGCACTCGCCAGCTTCAGCGTCTTTGGCGACGGCCCGGCACCCGCCCCGCGACCCCGGCTCGCCACACTCTTCTTCGACCCGTGCCGCGATGTCCCTCCCGCCGACGTCGTCTTCTTGGCCGGCCCATGCTTCGTCACAGCGGTGCTCGTCCCGGCCGCCGTCTTTTTTGCAGCCGTTCCCCCCGCTGCCGTCGTCTTCTTCTTCGTCGCGCTGGAGGTCGCCCCTCCCTGCCCGGCCATCGGCAGGCTCAGCAGGGAGAGCAGAACAGCAGTCGGCAGCAGCTTCCACAACATCAAATCAGCTCTCTCGCACCGGGGTATCCCCAGCCTCCAGTATGCCCCGCGCCTCTTCTCCCGGCGCATGCCCCATACGTCCGGAATCTCTGCAGGTACGATCCCGCAAGTGATCCCGGCATCCGGCTACTTCTCCTTCTGCTTGGATCCGCCCACCCACCATTTACTATGATCCTTGCCGAACCGCCGCGCTTCGATCGCAATCCCGCGCTCGTCGCGGCGTTCCTGCACTCTTTTGCCTATGCCTGCCACTGAAACACCCGGAATTGAAGAGATTCACCCCGACGTTGCTCTCGTCGAGCGATCCCGTGCCGGCGACGCATCCGCCTTCGCGCAGCTCGTCCGCCAGTACGAGCGGCAGATCTTCCGTGTCGCCCAGCACATCACCCAGAACCGCGAAGACGCGGAAGACATCACCCAGGACGCCTTCCTCAAGGCCTACGAGAAACTCAACCAGTTCCAGGGAAACTCCAAGTTCTCCACCTGGCTCACCCGCATCGCCGTCAATGAGAGCCTCATGCGCCTGCGCAAGCGCAAGACCTCGAAGACTGTCTCGATGGATCAGGATGTTCAGACCGAGGACGGCAGCATCCCTCGCGATTATGCCGAATGGCGACCCAATCCTGAGCAGATCTTCGACCAGGGCGAGCTCTCGGACATCCTCCGCCGCGCGATCCAGGGCCTCCCGCCAGGTTTTCGCACCGTCTTCACCCTCCGCGACATCGAACATCTGTCGACAGAAGAAACCGCAGAAGCACTCAACCTGAGCGTTCCGGCGGTAAAATCCAGACTCCTGCGCGCGCGCCTGCAACTTCGCGAGCGTCTGAGCCGTTACTTCAAGAAGCGCAAAGACGAGGGCCTTCCGGCATGACCTGCACAGACTTCCTCAGCAAGCTGACCGACTACTTCGACGGACACATCAGTCCGGATCTCCTCGAGGAAGTTCGCGAGCACTCTGCGGCCTGTCACCACTGCGAGGTCGTACTCGACACCACGCGCAAGACCATCGAGGTCTATCGCGATAACGAGATCTATACGCTTTCGGTCGAGTTTCAGCAGCGCCTCCACACCGCCATCCTCAAGCGATGCGAAGCCGGTGCCCCCGGCCAGGGTGCAGTCGAGGTCCGCGCCACGCCCCCATCGAAAACCGCCTAGAATCACGCGGCGGAGCCCGGACGCTCAGCCATGCACCACTGCACGCACATCTGCGGTCCCAATCGTAAGCACAGGTAAAACAGGCCCACTCTTCGGTAATCCGGCGAATAGTCTTTTTGTGTCAATCGTCCGTCCATCCATGTAGACCCTCAAGAGGACAGTGAGCCAGCATGTGGATCGTCAAACTCGCGCTTCGTCGTCCATATACCTTCGTCGTCTTGTCTATCCTGATCGCGCTGCTCGGCATCGGCTCCGCCATCGAAGCGCCCAAGGATATCTTCCCCTACATTAATATCCCGGTCGTCACCATCGTCTGGACCTACTCCGGTCTCACGCCGAATGAGATGGAGGGCCGCATCGTCACCGTCTGCGAGCGCGCCCTTACCACCACCGTCAACGACATCGAGCACTCCGAATCCGAGTCCTACCAAGGCGTCTCTGTCATCAAGGTCTACTTCCAGCCGACCGTCAAGGTGGAGCTTGCCTTCGCCCAGGTCACCTCGGTCGTCCAGACCATCCTGCGCGTTCTGCCCCCAGGCAGCTTTCCTCCCCTGATCCTCAAATATGACGCCTCGAGCGTACCCATCGTGCAACTTGCGCTCGGCGGCCAGGGTCTCAGCGAGCAGGAGCTCTACGATCTCGGCCTCAACTTCATCCGGCCCCGTCTCGCCAACGTCCAGGGCGCCGCGGTTCCCCTTCCGTACGGCGGCAAAGTCCGTCAGATTCAAGTCGATACTGATCCGAACCTGCTCTCCGCCCAGCATCTCTCCGCCACTGACGTCTCGCTAGCCATCAACCAGCAGAATCTTATTCTCCCCGCCGGCACCGCCCGCTTCGGTGACCGCGAATGGGTCGTCAAGCTCAACTCCTCGCCAACCGAGGTCTCCGCCCTCAACGATCTCCCCATCCGCGCGGCCAACGGCTCCGTCGTCTACATCAAGGATGTCGCGCAGGTCCGCGAGGGATACGCCGTCCAGACCAACGTCGTCCGCCAGGATGGCAAACGCTCCGCCCTGCTTACCGTGCTCAAGAACGGCCAGACCTCCACCCTCAACATCGTCTCCGGCATCAGGCAGGCCATCCCCCGCGTCAAGGCCGGTCTCCCCGACGCTCTCACCATCACGCCCCTCTTCGATCAGTCCATCTTCGTCCGTGAGTCCATCTCCGAGGTCGCCCGCGAAGCCGTCATCGCCGCCCTACTCACCGGCCTGATGATCCTTCTCTTTCTTGGATCTTGGCGATCCACCCTCATCGTCTGTACCTCCATCCCACTCTCCATCGCCACCTCGCTGGTCATCCTCACCGCCCTCGGCGAGACCATCAACGTGATGACCCTCGGCGGCCTCGCCCTTGCCGTCGGCATCCTGGTCGACGACGCGACCGTCGAAATTGAAAATACCCATCGCAACATGGCGGAGAAGAAGCCGCTGGTTCGCGCCATCCTGGACTCCGCTCAGCAGGTCGCCGCGCCAGCCTTCGTCTCGACCCTCTCTATCTGCATCGTGTTTATCCCGGTCGTTCTCCTCACCGGCGCCGCCAAGTACCTCTTCACCCCGCTCGCCATGGCCGTTGCCTTCGCCATGATGGCCTCCTACTTCCTCTCACGCACCCTCGTCCCCACGATGATGCACTTCCTTCTGCCGGCCGAGATCCACCTTTATCAGGATGAGTCCGCCGCCCGCGCCGAGGAGAAGACGAACTGGGTCTGGCGCTGGCATCAGCGCTTTGATCACCAGTTCGAGCGCATGCGCCACGGCTATAAGGATGTCCTCGAGTGGTGCCTGCTCAACCCCGCTGCCATGCTCACCGCCTGCGGCCTCTTCGTCCTTCTCTCGCTTCCGCTGCTCTTTTTTATTGGGCGCGACTTCTTCCCCTATGTCGACTCCGGCCAGATGCGTCTTCACGTCAATCCGCCCGTAGGCATGCGCATCGAAGACTCCGAACAGTACTTCGCCGCAATCGAAAAAGAGATCCGCGCCCTCATCCCGCCCGAAGAGGTCCAACTGATCCTCGACAACATCGGTCTGCCCAACAGCGGTATTAACCTCGCGTTCGGCACCTCCGCCACCATCTCCAACACCGACGGCGAAATTCAAATTGCCCTTAAGCCCGGCACCCGCAAAACCGAGGAATACCAGCGACTCATCCGTAGCGATCTGCAGCGCAAATTCCCTGACGGCACCTTCTTCTTCACCCCGGCCAACATCACCAATCAGATCCTCGACTTCGGTCTGCCCGCTCCTATCGATCTCCAGGTCGTCGGCCGTGGCAAAGACAACTACGCCCTCGCTACCAAGCTCATGAAGCAGATCGCCGCCATTCCCGGCGCCGTCGACGTTCACATCCATCAGCAGGTCACCTATCCGACCATGCAGATCAACGTCGATCGTTCCCGCGCCCGGCAGCTCGGCCTCACGCAGAGTGACGTCGCCCAGTCAACCCTTATCTCGCTCACCGGAACCGGCCAGACCGCGCCCAACGAGTGGCTCAACCCGCTCAATGGCGTCAACTATCAGATCGTTGTCCAGACCCCGATCTATCGCAACAACACCCTGCAGGAGCTCGCCCGCACCCCTGTCACCGCCACCTCCGGCAACACCAGCCAGATGCTCGGCAACCTCTCCTCCTTCCGGCGCGACGCCTCGCCCATCATCATCGATCACTACAACATCCAGCCGATCTTCGATATCTATGCCGACGTCGATCAGCGAGATCTGGGCGGTGTCGCCAGCGCCATCAACAAGATCATGGACGACACCACCAAGTCCCTGCCCGTTGGCACCACCCTCGCCCTCCGCGGCGAAGTAAAAACCATGTCGGACTCCTTCACCCGCCTCGGCATCGGCATCGTCTTCGCTCTCGGCCTGGTCTACCTCCTTATGGCCGTTAACTTCCAGAGCTGGCTCGATCCCCTCATCATCCTCATGGCGATCCCGTTCGGCTTCTCCGGCATCCTCTGGATGCTCTTCCTCACCCAGACCACCTTCAACGTACCCTCGCTCATGGGCGCCATCATGACCATCGGCGTTGCCACCGCCAACTCCATCCTCATGGTCGTCTTTGCGAATGACGAGCGCGCCCTCGGCAAGGATCGTTTCGACGCCGCCCTCAACGCAGGCTTCACCCGCCTTCGCCCCGTCTGCATGACTGCTCTCGCCATGATCATCGGCATGCTCCCCATGGCCCTCGCCCTCGGCGAAGGCGGCGAGCAGAACGCCCCGCTCGGTCGCGCCGTCATCGGCGGTCTTCTCCTCGCCACCGTTGGCACCCTCTTCGTCGTCCCCGTCATCTACTCCCTGCTCAAGAAGCACGCCCCCATTGACTACGACCGCGACATCGACGTCGAGTACGAAGGCGGCAAACCCCTCACCGAGGAACAGACCGCCTGATGCTATTCACCTCGCATCCCTCGATCTGTCACCCTGACGCATCGCGACGATTTCCCGCAATCCGCGGAGCTAATCGGGGGACACCAACATCTGACACTCTGAGTGCAAGCGATCGCCGCCCGCACCTCCCTCGCTTGCCCTAACCCAACCAGAGAGAAAAACCTCGAATGCCTGATACCCCAGACGATCACAAGCTAGGTCCCGGTCCCGACCAGAAACTTCTCCCTGATGACCGCAGACCGCTCGGCGAAGCCTTCGAACACCAGGGGAGTCGCGAACTTGAACAAAGCTTCATTGATCACAATCGAGGCAACGTGGCAACCGTCGGCGACCAGTTCGCCGACCCTTCGCTCGCCGATCGCCACCGCCTCGGCGAGAGCTTCGCCGATCCCAACTCCCTCGACGACACCAAGGTCGGCGAGAGCTTCGTCGACGCAAACTCCACCCCGAAGCACGTCAAGGAGCGTCGTCGTGAGGCCGAAGGCCACGCCAAACGTCCCGTCAACTACCGGATCTTCTTTCTCGTCTGCATCATCATCCTCATCGTTTTTCTGATCGTCTTCTTCGCCGGCTTCCTTCCCCTCCACGAGCGCAACAAGCGCACCGCCGAAAAATCTCGTGACGAGCAGAAAGCTACTCCCGTCATCGACGCCGTTCGCGTCGATCGCGCTCCCGCCGGCGCTCCCATCGTCATCCCCGGCACCACTACGCCCCTCACCGAGGCCTTCATCTACGCCCGCGCCAACGGCTACCTCAAGCGCCGCCTCGTCGACATCGGCGACCACGTCCACCGCGGTCAGCTCCTCGCCATCATCGACTCCCCCGATCTCGATCAGCAGGTCGACCAAGCCCGCGAACAGCTTCGCCAGGCCGAGTCCCAGCTCACCCAGCAGCAGGCTCAGCTTGCCCTCGCCCGGGTCACCGTCGAGCGTTATCGCGTCCTCGTCGCGAAAGGCGTCTTCTCCCGTCAGGATGGCGACCAGCAGGAGACCAACTACAACGCACAAATCGCTAACGTCGCCGCCGCCCAGCGCAACGTGGAAGCCTTCCGCGCCAACCTCGGCCGCGTCATCTCTCTTCAGTCGTACGAGCGCGTGACCTCGCCCTTTGAAGGAGTGATCACTCAGCGCAACGTCGATCTCGGCTCTCTCATCTCCGCCCAGGGCACCGGCTCAAGCGGCAGTGCACCCACCGGCCAGTCCACCCCCGGTCCCACCTCAGGCGCGTCGTCCAACACCGCCGGCACCAGCGGCAGCGCCCCCACCGCCTCGACCCCCTCCACCGGCGGCGGCCAGGGCGGTCCGCTCTTTGCCGTCGCGCAGGTCGATCGCCTTCGCATCCTCGTCTCCGTCCCCGAAGGCTACGCCAGCTCGATTCATCCTGGACAGGTCGCCACCTTGCGCTTTCAGGAGTTCCCCTCCGCACAGTTCAACGGCGTCGTCACCCGCACCGCCTCGTCGATCGACCAGAACACCCGAACCCTCCTTACCGAAGTCCAGGTCGACAACCGCAAGGGTCAGCTGCTCAACGGCATGTACACCGTCGTCACCTTCGGCCCCGCCGCCGCCGGCCAGGGTCCCCTCACCATCTCGGGTGACGCCGTCGCCGTCCGAAACGGCAAGAACGTCGTCGCCGTCCTCCAAAACGACACAGTTCACATCCAGCCCATCGACGTCGGCCGCGACTTCGGCCCGGTACTCGAAGTCCTCGACGGCCTGAAGGCTGGCGACATAATCGCCTCCAGCGTCACCGACGACGTCATCGAGGGTGCCACAGTCAAGACCCATCTCTCGCAGCAAAAGAGTCAGGCCGCCCCCGCCGCGCCGCAGTCCCAGAGCCAACCCATCGGCGGCTCCTCCCAGTACGGTAATCAGTCCATCACGGACAGCAACATGCAAGGCCTGAACGGAGGCGGCGGAAAGTCGGCCAGCAAGCCCGGCAGCAAACCTACCAATCCCTCCAAGGGAGAGAGCAAGCCATGACCGCTCGCCTCCCCCACCGGCACGCGCCAACTCCCCACTCCGGAGAGACGCCACGGCGGTCAAACGCAGCCTTTGTTCGCCGCGCCCTCACCACTGCCCTTAGTCTCTCGCTCGCCGCGGTCCCTGCTCTCTCCGACGCCCAGCAGGCCGGCCAGCCACCTCTAGACCCCAACGTCCCACCCATCTCCACCCCCGCGCCCGAGGCCCCGCAGCCCAGCCCCGCCATCGCCGCCGCGTCCAATGCCCGTCCGTCCGCCCGCATCGCCCCGCAGGGCCTCGGCTTCTCCCTCTTCGGCCTCGTCGGCCCCTATCGCTCTCCCCGCATCCCGGAGCTCTTTCCCGGCGCCGGCGACCGACTCACCTCGCTCGTCCACGACGGCAAGCTCTACCTCTCGGCACACGATGCCATTGCGCTCGCGCTCGAGAACAATCCCGACGTCGAAGTCTCCCGCTTCAATCTCGCCCTCGCCGACACCGACACCCGCCGCGCCCGCGGCGGCGGCTCCCTCCGCGGCATCGACTACACCGTCAACGAGTCCCCCAACGGCGTCGGCGGTCCCGGCTCCCCGCTCCTCAACAACACCGCCAACTCCCCCAACCCCACCACCCCCGCCGTCACCGACCTCACCGCCCTCAACTCCACGAATCCCTCCGTTAACAATCTATCCATGAACGCCGCCGGCCTCGTCCCCGACACCCAGGCCAACGTTCCCCTCTTTGATCCCGCGTTTATCCTCACCGCCGGCTATCTCCGCCGCTCCAACACGGTCACCCTTACTGGCACGACCACCACTGGTACCGGCACCGGAACTGGCGACACCGGCGCCGGCGGCACCCCCACCCAGACACAAGCCCTCAACTACGTCGCCGCCAACCTCGCCTACCTGCAGGGCTTCAGCCCCGGCACCCAGATCTCCGCCACCGTCAACAACGACTCACAAGTCATCTACGGCACAGAGGGCGAGCTCGACCCCTTCTCCTCGCCATCGACCTCCGTTACAGTCACCCAGCCGCTGCTTCGCGGCCGCGGCCGCGCCGTCAACCTCCGCTATCTCCGCATCGCCAACCTTAATAGCAAGGTCTCCCGCCTCCTCTTCGAGCAGCAGGTCCTCGATACCATCTACGGCACCGAGCGCCTCTACTACGATCTGGTCTCGCTCGGCGAAAACGTTCAGGTCCAACAGGAAGCCCTTCGCGCCGCCCTCAAGCTCCGCCAGGACGATGCCGATCAGGTCGTCCAGGGCACTCTCGCCCCCATCGAGCTCACCCGCGTCTCCGCCCTCGCCACCACCGCCGAGTTCGCCCTCGTTCAGGCTCAGGGCCTCTATCGCCAGCAGGAGGTCATCCTCCGCAATCAGCTCATCCGCACCGGCTCTCCGATCTTCGCCGCCTCCTTTACGGAGATCGTCCCCACCGATCGCATCGTCGTCCCGCCCGTAGAAGAGGCCTTCAACCTCCCCGATCTCGTCCAGCAGGGTCTCGCGCGCCGTCCCGACATCGCCCAGGCCGGCATTCAGGTCCAGACCAACCGCATCACCGCCGACACCGCCCGCAATCAGGTCAAGCCTCAGCTCAATCTCTATGCGAACGTCGAGACCCGTGGCTCCTCCGAGGTCTCCTACGAGCCCCTCGGCTCCGCCGGCACTGGCATGCCCACCACCCCGCAGAACCTCGCCCTGGGCGGCCTTCGTACCTCCACCATCTACCAGGGCGGCATCCAGCTCACCCTCCCCGTCCGCAACCGCATCGCCAGCTCCGACGCCGCTCGCGACGCCATCCAGCTCCGCGAGTCGCAGGCCCGCAACATCAAGCTCGAACAGCAGGCCCGTGAAGAGATCGAGAATGGCGTCATCGCGGTCCAGACCGCCTTTGCTGCCTACACCGCTGCCAGCAAGAGCCGCGATCTCCAGGTCCAGCTGCTGGAAGCCGAGCGCGACCGCCTCTCCGCCGGCCAGTCTACTCAGCTCCTTGTCATCCAGAACGAGAGCTACCTCGCCCAGGCCCGTTCCACCGAGATCGCCGCCCGCTCCAACTACCAGAAAGCCCAGATCGCCCTCGATCACGCCTTGGGCACGCTCCTCGAAAAGAACAACATCCAGCTCGACGACGCCATCCAGGGAACAGTTCCCGCTCCCCCGGCCCAACCCTGACTCGCGCAATGGCCCCACCCCCGGGTGCCGCGGCTACCTTCTCTCCTGGATTCATCGGCTGCAAGAGACTCCGCCCCTCGGGTAACCAGCAGCAACCCGGATCACCGCTTCGCCATCTGAGATTTATTAGGCCATACTTAGCTGTGATGCGATGTGCAGGAGCCTCCCGCCTGCTTACAGCCAACATGCGTCATCCGATCCACCCTCCGGCCCTTTGAGTTCACCGTGTTCCCAGGCGAGCAACAGCACGGTTCTGCCTATCAAAATGAGGACCCTCCTATGACCCGTTCCACCCTTGCTGCTCTCTCGTCCGTGGCTTTGCTTTGCACCGTCAGCGCCTTCGCCGATCCGATCTATCCCTATCCCGGCAAACCAATTACCAACACCACCATCACCGCCTCCAACACCGGCGCACTGATCGGCACCTACCTTGGCGGCAACACCCTTGGAGCGGACTCTATCCGTCTCACGGATCTCACCACCGGCGTCACCTTCGGCTATGCATTCGTGCAAGCCACTGCCACTCCCGGCGAGGTGTACTCCCTCGGTAATGTCAACGCTGGAGACACTCTGGCTTTCCAGATCCAGAACACCATCCTCTCGGATCCGAGTGGGTACTACCTTACCAGCGGCGGTCCGCCGAATCCGATCATGTCTTCGGACGCCTCGGTGAGCACTGACGGCGTCAGTCACACCTGGGTGACGCCCGACGGTAACGGCGGTCTCTACGTCGACTTTGAAGATCTCCCGCACCTCATGGACCCTAACTACCCCGGCTACTACTACACCGACTCCGACTACAACGACGTCCGTCTCGATCTCAGCACGGTTGGTGGCGATAGCATCGCGCCTACCCCGGAACCCAGCACCTTTCTCCTTCTCGGAACTGGTCTGCTCGGTGTCGCCGGCGCCGTCCGCCGCCGCGTCCGCGGGATCTGATCCTGCTCTCATCGTCAACAACCCCGGCCAGACGGCCGGGGTTGCTATTTACATCAACGCAATTCCGCCACACTGACATGCACTGCATCATGGCAAGACTCTGCGGCAAGAGGAAGATTAGTACTCTCTATCCGAAACATACTGTGAAACAAGTTGCGAACAACCTTCAAACAACTACATAGCCTTATCGCTGTAGGTTGTTCCAAATAAATACTCTCTTCCGCACCAAAGCTTTGGTCTCCTATGTGCATCTTCGTGCCTAAGCTCTAAGGAGATCCCTGTGAAACTGCTTCCTTTTGCACCCGTCCTCTGCCTTGCTGCTGGAGCGCTCCACGCCTCCACGCTGCCGGTCTATCCCGACATCGGAACTCCCGTCGTCGGCACAACCATCACCGCCCTTGCCACAGGTGCGGTCACCGGTCTTCATCTTGGCGGCCAGACCCTCGGCAACGACTCCGTCCGCCTCATCGACCTCTCCACCGGAGCCATCTTCCCCTACGTGCAGGACAACCTCCCGTCCGTCATCGGGCAGACCTACACCCTCGGCTACGTTCACGCCGGCGACTCCCTCGCCTTCCAGATCGAAAACACCCAGCTCGCCGATCCCGACGGCTACTATCTCTCAAGCGGCGGCACCCCCAATCCCATCATGTCCTCTGATGGCGCGATGAGCACCGACGGCATCAGCCATGCCTGGGTCACCCCCGACGGCAAAGGCGGCCTCTTCGCCTACTTTGAAGATGTCCCGCACCTTCCAGACCTTAACTATCCCGGCACCTTCTACACCGACGATGACTACAACGACGTTCGTCTCGACATCAGCAACGTCACTGGCGTCACCATCCTGCCGACGCCCACTCCGGAGCCCAGTACCTTCGTCCTCCTCGGAACCGGTCTCGCCGGAGCCGTCGGTGCCGCCCGTCGCCGTCTCCACAACGCATAAGCACCCCCACCACTCTCTCCGAGAGACGATGCCCGGCACCCCTCAGGGCATCGTCTCTCGGACACTTTGCCACTAGCTTCCCAGCCTCTTCCCGGATGCGCTACCCTACACATCCGCCCGATGCTGACCCGCCGCCATCTCTGTCTCTCCGCCGCAACCCTCGCCGCCGCGCGCCTTCTTCCCGCCCAGTCGCAACCAGCCGAGACCACCCGTCCTGACGTCGCCACCCTCGATCGTGACCACATCCTCACCACCGCGGACGCCGCCCTCAAAGCCGCCCCGTCCGACGATCTCACCACCGGTGCCATCCCGGCCCTCGCCGCCGCCACCGTCCTCTTCCGCACCACCGACCCCACTCGCGCCGGAACCTACGCCATCGCCGCCGCCGCCCGCCTCCGTCATCTCTTCGTCACCCCCGCCACTCGCCTCAATAACGAGCTAGCTGACACCGGCAATCCCGAAGACCTCGTCCCTCTCACCCCGCTCGCCGAGATCGCCGCGACCTTGCCCTTCCTCGTCGCCCAGAACACCTTCCCTAACACCACCACGCCCGACCTCCTGCCGCCCGCCGACCTCGCCGCTCTCAACGCCTGGTTCGCCGAGCTTCTCCACCAGCTCAACACCGCACGCACCGCCGGCCTCGCCCGCGATCGCAAAGACCACGTCGGCGGCGTCTGGCTCCTCCTCGCCGCAGCCTGCGCCCACTCCCTCGCCGACGAGACCGCCCTCGTCGCCCTTCGCCACCACTTCCGCTCCGTCACCCTTCGCGCCCAGATCGTCGCCGAAGGCACCTTCCCCCACGAGCTCTCCACCAAATTCCCCTACCGCAACTCCCTCTTCGCCCTCGACCTCCTCGCCGGCGCCGCCGAACTGCTCTCCACCAAGTTCGAGTCCCTCTGGGACTTCCAGCTCCAGGACGGCCCCGGCCTCCGCGTCGCCATCGCCAAACACGCCCCCTGGATCGCCAACCGGGGCACCTGGCCCTACCCCTCCGATACCCCGCACTTCCACGACCTCCCCTGCCGCCGCCCCGCGCTCCTGCTCGCCGGCCGCGCCTATGCCCACCCCGACTACATCACCATCTGGCGTGCTCTCACCCCCGCCGAACCCACCAACGCTGACCTCCTCGCCACCTTCCCCATCCGCCAACCCCTCCTCTGGTTCACTCGCGCTCGCCTCTAAGCCCGCAGCGGGTCACCGCCCAATCTCCGGCAGCGCCACCCCGCCCCGCTCACTCGAAACGTACGCCGCCTCTACAACCCGCATCGTGTCGATCGCGTCCTCCACTCCCGTCGGCAGCGTCGCCGCCTCACCCTGCACATACGCCTGCAGCGATCCCATCGGCCCGGCAAACGCCTCCGGAAACCAGTTCCCGCTCACCGCCGTCTCCCGCCATCCCCCACCGTCCCGCAGCACATACTCGAGCGCGTCCGGCCGCCCCTTCGGATAGTTCAGATTCACTCCCATCCGCGCCCGCATCGCCCCGTCCATCCCTTCCCACTGAACCCAGCTGCGCTGCTTCTCCGCGTCGAAGTCATGGCTGTGATTAGCCGCCAGAAACACCCGCTTCTCGTCGCCTCCCTGACCGGAGTAGTCAAAGACCACCACACTCTTCGTCGCCGCCAGCTTCGCCGTCCTCGGACTCCGTACCGTCTTCGCGTACACACGCGTCGGATTCCCGAACCAGCTCCGAATCAGGTCCACGTAGTGAATCGAGTGATACAGGATCTCCAGCCGCGGCGCCCGCTCGAGAAAACTCCACAGCTCCCACGGCATGTGCACGCTCACCGACACCTCGCAATCATGCACCGCGCCGATCGCCCCGGCCTCATAGAGCGCCCGTGCCGCCATCATCGCCGGAGCCCAGCGCAGCTGGAAGTTCACCGCCGCCGTCAGCCCCTTCTCCCGGCAGATCCGCAGAATAGCCTCCGCCTCCGCCAGCGTCTCGCCCATCGGCTTCTGCAGCAGGCACGCTGCCCCGTCCGGCAGCTGCCGCAGCACCCCGCGCATCGCCGGCGCCGGCACCGTGCAGTCAAACACCGCATCCCGCGGCGCATACGTCACCGCCTCCTCAATCGTCGAACACACCTTCGCGATCCCGAACTCTGCCGCCACATGCTCCGCCCGCTCGCGATCAAGGTCGACCATCGCCGCTACGGGAAAACCCGCCTTCGCATACGCCGGCAGGTGCGCATCCCGCGCAATCCCACCCGCCCCGATCAGCACAATCGGCCTCGCCACATTCGGCTTCGGCGCCACGGCCCCGAGCACCACTGCCTCCACATCGACCACGCCACACCATCCCAGACATCGTCATCTCAACCGCAGCGGAGCGAAACATCGTCATCTCGACCGAAGGCGCAACGCGCCGCAGCGGAGAGCTCCCTTCCCTCACAAAGCCTCAACACTCCGCCGTCCCGACATCAATCAAACTCCGCTTTATTCTATGCAACACCACCCATGCAGGTTCGCCTGCTTCGTTTGCCACCGCTCCCGTCCACACCGTACCCTTGCTCTGACCATGTCCCACTCGCTCGAGCTCGCCCTCCTCTCCTGTGCCCTGCTCGGCCTGCGCCACGGCTTCGACTACGACCACCTCGCCGCCATCACAGACATCACCGGCGTCCAGCGCAACTGGCGCGAAGGCATGCGCCTCGGCCTCCTCTACGCCCTCGGCCACGCGCTCACCGTCGCCGCCCTCGGCATCGCGGTTATCGCCCTTCATCTCACCATCCCGCCCGGTCTTGACGCCATCGGCGAGCGCCTCGTCGGCGCCACCCTCATCGTCCTCGCCATTTACGTCGCCATCTCTTGGCTCCGTCACCGCCGCGCCCACGCCGCCGCTACCGCGGGTGGCCACACCCATCCCGCGCCGCCACCCCGCAGCCGTATCGCCCTCCTCGTCTCCGGCACCCAGTACCTCGGTTGGCGCGTTCGCCGCCTCGCCAACCCCGCCCTTCCCCGCCCCGCAGACTTCCGCTTCGACTACTCCAACTCCTCCGTCTTCTTCGTCGGCATCATCCACGGCCTCGGTGCCGAGACCCCCTCGCAGCTCCTCCTCTTCCTCCTCGCCGCCCAGCTCGGCGGCACGACGCAAGGCCTCCTCGGCCTGCTCTGCTTCGTCCTCGGCCTGCTCGCCATGAACACCCTCATGACTGCCTCCGCCGGCGGCGTCTTCGCCTCCAGCCGCAATCTGCCTCGTCTCCAGACCATCGCCACCTCCATCGCCGTCGCCTACAGCGCCATCATCGGCACCATCTTCCTCTTCGGCATCTCGGACAAACTCCCAGCTCTCACCCGCTAGCTCACCCACCACCACCCGCCAGCTTGCCCAGGCCCGTCATTCCGACCCTGAGCGAAGCCGAAGGGGAGGAACCCGCTTCTCTACCAGGAACGCTCCCGCCTGCTTACCCAACTCTGTCAACCACCCTTCGCGGAGCGCAGCAACGCGAACACGCAGCTACCATACCCCTCATGCGCGTTCCCTTCGCTGATCTCCACCACCACCTCACCCGCGCCCTCGCCGCCCTCGGCCTCCCTCCCGACCGCGCCACCCTCTCCGCCCGCCTCATCGCTGAGGCTACCCGCGACGGCGTCTACACGCACGGCCTCAACCGCCTCCCTCGCTTCGTCGCCGTCGTCCGCAGCGGCCTTGTCGACGTCACAGCGACCCCGTCCCTTGTCTTCGGCCACGGCGCCCTCGAGCGCTGGCACGGCAACTCCGGCGTCGGTAATCTCAACGCCTTCGCCTCCATGGAGCGCGCCATCACCCTCGCCCGCTCGCACGGCCTCGGCGCCGTTGCCCTCTCCCACACCAATCACTGGATGCGCGCCGGAACCTACGGCTGGCAGGCGGCCAACCAGGGCCTCTTCGCCATCTGCTGGACCAACACCATGCCCAACCTTCCCGCTTGGGGCGCCACCGCCGCCACGGTCGGCAACAACCCCCTCGTGCTCGCCGTCCCGCGCCGCACCCCTGAGGGCCACTACGCCGGCGGTCCCCATGTCGTGCTCGACATGGCCCTCAGCCAGTTCTCCTATGGTCAGCTCGACGCCTACGCCAGACGCCACGAACCGCTCCCCGTTCAGGGTGGCTACGATCGCGAGGGAAACCTCACCACCGATCCCGCCGCCATCACCGAGACCTCCCGCGCCCTGCCCATCGGCTTCTGGAAGGGCTCAGGCCTCGCCCTCACCCTCGACCTCTTCGCCGCCCTTCTCTCCGGCGGCAACGCCACCCACCAGATCCCGCCCGATCCCACACGCGAGACTAACCTCTCCCAGTTCTTCCTGGCCATCGATCCCACGAACCTGTCAGCCGCCGCCGAGCTCGACCGCGCCGCCGCCGCCCTCATCGACCAGCTTCACAGCGCGCCCCGGGCAGACCTCGCCCAAACCCCGCGCTATCCCGGCGAAAACACCCTGCACCTTCGCGAAATCAACCTCAAAGAAGGTGTTCCCGTCGACGATCCCGCCTGGTCCGAGCTCCTGACTCTCTCTACTTAACCCCATCCTGCTGCGCCCGAAACGCCACGATCTGCTTCAGCGTCTCATACGGAATCGATGCCGGCGACACCGGAATTGTGTGCCCATTGATCGCCAGCGTAGGCGTCGAATCTATCCCGATATCGGTGCCAAGTCGAACCGATGCATCCACTTGCGCCTTCGTCGCCGGCGTCGCCGCACACGCATCCACCGCCGCCGGATCGCCGCCCGCCTTCGTCACCGCCGCCTTCAGCGTCGCATCCCCGTCCTCCGCGGTTAGCCCGCCCTGCGTGTCATACACCGCCTGCAGGTACGTCCAGAACGCCTCCGGCTTCGCCTTCGCCACACACACCCCAAACTCCGCCGCCTTCATCGCAAACGGATGAATGCCTTCGATCGGAAAATTCTGATACACGATGTGAGCATTCGGAAAATCCTGCAGCAGCCGGTCCATGCTTGCCTGCGCATCCTTGCAGTGCGGGCATTGCATATCCGCAAACTCCACCAGCTCGAGCGACTTATTTGCTGATCCGCGCGACGGTCCATCCGCCCGCGCCGCCAGCACCTTCCGGTTCTCCGCAAACGGCTGCGCCCCGAAGTCGATCACGCCATCGCCGGCAATCGCATGCTTGCCATCCGGCGTAACAAAAAACGCCGTCGGCTGCACCTTCGCGTTTGCGCTCTTGTCAGACACCAGCACCGTCACCCGGCTCACCCCCGGCGCCGCCGTCGCCTGAATCGAAAACACCCGCCAGATGCGGTTCGTGTCATACCCCCACAGCGCCGTCAAAAACTGATCGACTGTCGCCGTCGTCGGCGAGCTCGCCGTGAAGTTCTTCGGATCGGCAGGGGGAAACGGATCAAGCCGCGTTGAAGGATCCAGTCCATGAATCTGCAGACCGCTCGCCGGCTGTTGTCCCGCCGGTGCCGGCGTCGTCCCCGTCTGCTGTGCCGCACCCGCCGCCGTCATCAGCAATCCACCCATCATCATGGCCAACATCTTCATTCCGTCTCGTCTCCCGCCCCGCCCGTTCTCCAGGCAGTGCTTGCTAAACCTGCACCTTGACCGCGATCGGGAACCTGCGTCCCAACCCAAACGACTTCGCCGTCACCTTCAGCACCGGCGCCGCCTGCTGCCGCTTGTACTCACTACGTTCCACCAGCTTCAGAACGCCCTCGACCATCGCCAGATCCAGTCCCTGCGTCTCTGCAATCTGCGTGGCACTCTCATACCGCTCCACATACGCCTCGAGAATCGGGTCGAGCACCTCGTACGGCGGAAGCGAGTCCGTGTCCTTCTGCCCCGGCCGCAGCTCCGCCGAGGGCGGCTTCTCCATCGTCGATCGCGGAATCACCTCACGCTCACGATTCGCATACGCACACAGCCGGTACACCCGCGTCTTCCACACATCCGCGATCACTGCCAACCCGCCAACCATGTCGCCATAGAGCGTGCAGTACCCGGTCGACATCTCGCTCTTGTTCCCCGTCGTCAAGACGATCGCGCCCGTCTTGTTCGAGAGCGCCATCAGCAGCGTCCCGCGGATCCGTGCCTGCAGATTCTCCTCCGCCAGCCCGAACTCCGTTCCGCGGAACATCGGCTCCAGCGCCGCCATCTCCCGCTCAAAGATCCCCCGAATCGCGACCAGCTCGAAGCGAATGCCCAGGTTCGCCGCCAGCGCTCGCGCATCCTCAATCGAGCCCGCCGACGAGTACTCACTCGGCATACCGATGCCGGTTACATTCTCCGCGCCCAGCGCCTCCACCGCGATCGCCGCCACCAGCGCCGAATCGATCCCGCCGCTCAGCCCCACCAACGCCTTTCTGAAGCCGCACTTGTGCAGGTAGTCCCGCGTTCCCAGCACCAGCGCCTCCCACGTCGCGGCAATCTCCTCCCGCTCATCGCGCGCCGCGCCAACCAGCGGAGCCGCAGCATCGTCAGCCGATTGTTCCTCCGTACCCGATTGTTCTTCCGTATTCGATTGTTCTTCCGTATCGAAGACCAGCAGATCCTCGGCAAACGAACGCCCCCGCGCTCTCACCCGCCCACCCGGCGATAGCACCAGCGACGATCCATCAAAGATCAGGCTGTCGTTCCCGCCAACCTGATTCACCATCGCCACCGTCGCGTTGTGCCGACGCGCCAGCGCGCCCAGCATCTCCTCGCGTACCCCGCGCTTGTCCTTCCAGTACGGCGAGGCAGAGATGTTCAGGATCACCCGCGGCTGCCCATCCCCCGGCCAGCCCTGCATCAGTTCGTCGACAGGATCGATCGCGTACCGCCGCTCCGGCCAGAAGAGCTTGTCGTTCCACGCATCCTCGCAGATCGTGATCGCCAGTCGATGGCCGCGAAGCTCCGTCAGGTCCTGCGCGCCGGCAGGCTCAAAATACCGTTGCTCGTCAAACACATCGTAGAAAGGCAGCAGCCGCTTGGTCTGCACAAAGATCTGTCTGCCGGCGTCGAGCAATACCGCCACATTCGCCGCACGCTTGCCCTCCGCAGAATCGGACCGCCGCACACTGCCGCACAGAATCGCAGGTCGCCCCGGCGTCGCGGTCCATCGCGCCAGCTCCGCCACACTCTGCTCGGCACGATCGAGAAACGCTTCCTTCTCCAACAGGTCCGCCGGAGGGTACCCGCACACCGCAAGCTCGGGAAAGATCACCAGCTCCGCATGCTGCCCCGTGGCGCGTTCCGCCGCGTCAAGAATCCGCGTAAGATTACCGGAAAAGTCCCCAACTGTCGGGTTGATCTGAGCGAGCGCGACCTTCACGATTCCAGTCTATCGTCTCGGGACCGCCTGAGTCTTAGCTGCCCGTCCCGCTCAGCACCACACTGATCGTGCGCGCCAGAATCTTCAGATCCAGCCAAAGACTCCAGTTCTCCACGTACGCCGTGTCAAGCGAGATATAGCTGTCGAAGGAAGGATCCTGCCGCGCCTCCACCTGCCATAGACCCGTAATGCCCGGCAGCACATCCAGCCGTCGCAGATGCGGCAAGTCATACTGCTCCACCTCGGAGGCGATGGGAGGCCGTGGCCCAACCAGGCTCATGTCACCGCGCAGCACGTTATAGAACTGCGGCAGCTCATCCAGCGAATACTTCCGGATAAACCGCCCCACCTTCGTCACCCGCGGATCGTTCTGCATCTTGAACAACACGCCCTCGCGCTCGTTCATATGCTCCAGGTCCGCTTTCATGTGATCCGCGCCGATCACCATGGTGCGGAGTTTGTAACAGACAAAGGTTCGTCCCTTGCGGCCGATCCGCTGCGCCCGGTACAGAATCGGCCCCTTGGAATCGATCTTCACCGCAACCGCCAGCAGCAGCGTCAAAGGAGCCGTAACCAGCAGTGCCAGCGTCGCCAGCGTGATGTCCAGCATGCGTTTCAGCAGGAAGGCGCCGATGGGAAACTCGCGCCGGTGCAGCGGAATCGTCGGGAACTGTCCGATATATTCCACCGGCGCATTCCACGCCAGTCCGTCGTACAGGTCCGGCACCACCCGCACATCGATCCCCGCGCTGCGCGCCTCTTCTACCAGGTTGATGACCACCTTCTTCGCCGCCGGAACCGAGAAGAAGATCTCGTCGACAAACAGGGATCGCGCGATCGAAACACAGTTCCGCAGATCGCCGATCACATCCACGTCGCCCGTCTCCGCCTCGCGCTCCGTCAGGGCGACAAAGCCCTTGAACCGGAATCCGAGGTGCTGCAGCGACTCCAGATGATTGCGCAACGCATGACCCACCCGGCCAGCGCCCACAATCATCACATTTCGCGTCTCGATTCCATCCAGATATCGCTTGTACACAATCCGTCGCCACACCGCGCGCCGCACACACAGGAAGATCGCGCTCAACACTACCAGCATGAACACAACCAGTCGCGAGACCGCAAGGTTGCGTGTCACATAGAGCGTCCCGCACAGCACCAGACCCGCCGTCAACGTGGACTGCACCACCATCCGCTGCTCATGCAGCCCGCTGCGGTATTGCAGCGGCGTATACAGGCCGTATGAGCGCATGAAGAAGACCACTCCCACCGCAAAGCCGCCGATATACAACGAGGCGACCGAGGGCGAGTGCCGCAGGATGTACGGCAGAACCCCAAACAGATGCACGTCTGAGGGCACCGTGGCGCGCAGGCGAAGCGCCAGAAGCCATGCCAGAAAGATCGTAAAGACGTCGAGACCACTCCAGACCAGACTCGTCACCGATGGCCGCCATCGGGCGCTCGCCCGGCCGCCAAACGCACGCCGGTCCTCCCCCGTGCGCCTCCGTCCAGAGACGATGACCTGCTGAAGATAGTCTGGTGTTGCCAATGCGGTCAGCCTTCTAATCGTGTACGGCGGTTGGTACTCCGCGCCGGCTGGAGAGGTTGTCTACGAAGCCATCGCGGCATCGCTTAGGTCTTTTCTAAGTGTTGACTTATGTCACCTTGCCGCCCAGCAGCCGGCCTGCACATTCCTCTTTCGGGTCATGCTGACAGATCTTCCCTAGCATACGGGTACATCCTTGCAGTCCAGTAAACTCAAACGACACCTCCCCTTCAGGAGACCGCCGCTTCCTGGGAGTCGGAGACGACCGGCAGCACCAGCTGGTCGAGCGAGAGAAACTCCTTGAGAATCGGGTCGTCACTCTTCTCCATCTCTTCCATGGTCCCAAAGAAATGCGCGCTTCCCTCGTGCAGAAACACCACGCGATCCGCCAGCTTCTTCGCGAAGCGCATGTCATGCGTCACCACAATACTCGTCAAATGCAGCTGTTGCTTTAAACGATCGATCAGATCTCCGAGCAGCTGGCCCATCAGCGGATCCACCATCGTCGTGGGCTCATCATAGAGCACCGCCTCCGGCTGGCTCGCCAGCGCTCGCGCAATTGCCACGGAGCGTTTCATTCCGGTTGACAGATCGCTCGGCAGCAGCGCATCCATCCCCGCCACCCCCACCATCTCCAGCAGCCCTTTTACCACCTGGAAGATCTGATCCTCTCCCAGCTCCCCTCGCTCCCGCAGCGGAAACGCGACATTCTCGCCAACGCTGATCGAATCAAACAGCGCGCCGTTCTGAAACACCATCGTCACCTTGTGCCGGATCGCCTGCAGCTGCCGCTCGTCAAAGCCGGTAATGTCCTCCCCGGCAACACAGATCGTGCCAGCATCCGGCTTCAGAAACCCCAGCAGCATCTGCAGCGACACCGACTTACCCACACCCGATCGGCCCAGAATGCACAGCGTCTCCCCGGGATTGACGAAGAAACTCACGTTCTTCAAAACATCAAAGCTCCCAAACGACTTAGAGATGTCCTGAAATGAGATGTACGGCGCAATCTCGCCGTCCTTGTCCCCCTCCGCAACCGCCTCGGACGCCGCCTCGTTCTGCTGGGCCGCCTCCTCCAGAAACTCACCCACCACCGGCGCCACATCCGCCGAGATCCCCTCCGTCAGCGAGATCTCCTCCCCCGCCGCATCTCGAGGATGTCCCGCCGGTCGCTCCGGCGCCTCCACCGTCTCAGCGTTCGGCCCCTGGTCCGCCCGTACAGCCGCCTCGGTCCCCTCCGGGCTCTCGGCGAGGCTCCTCGCCTCCGAGCCATCCTCCGGCTTCACCCGCTCCTCATTCATTCGGCGATGTACCTTTCTTTCCTTATCTTAGGATGCTCCGGAGGGTGTTCAGGCACCGCTACCCTCATCTTTCCTGCCTCGCGGGACCTCGGCCGCCTCCCTCGCCGCCTGCAGCTCCAGCGGCGTATTCAGGTTCGCGAACCAGGCCGACCGGCAGGCCCACTCCTCCTCCGTCGGCACCCAGCCAAGCTCGGCCCCGCCAACCGTCACCACCCCGTCTTCCCCAAATCCGATCGCCGTCGCAAGCGAAACCACATCCCAAGCAATCCCCATCCGCTCCGCCACTCCCATTGCCGCCGCTCGCAACAGCGGCTGTAGCTTCAGATCACCCCGTTCGAGCGCCTCCCGAAACGCCGGCAGCAGATCGGCATGCAGCATGCTGATCAGCGGCTGCACCCGCCCGTCCGCCACCGTCACCGCCACCCGCACCACATCAGATTCCGTCCACAGCTCCACCAGCGCTCGCAGCAGCCCTCCCGGCAGAAGCGGTGTGTCCACCGGCAAAAACACGGCAAACTCCGCCCCATGCTCCCGGCAATCCCCGAGCGCCGCTTCAATCCCGCCCATCGGCCCGCATCCCGGAAATCGATCCACAACGCAACGCGCCGGCGACGGCACAGACTCTCTCGCCCCGACCACCGCTACCTCGTCACACACCGACCGCATCGTCGCCACCGCCGCCGCGAGCATCGTGCGCCCGCCGAACAGCACCTCCGCCTTGTCCGTCCCCATACGCGAGCTCCGTCCGCCCGCGAGCACGTACCCCCGCACCCTGCGGCTACGCGGCATCCGCTCCCACCCGCATCAAGAACCCGACAATTGACGCGATCCCCCGATGGAAGTTCGCCAGGTGGAACTTCTCGTTCGGCGCGTGCAGGTTGTCGTCCGGCAGGCCGAATCCCATCATCACCGTAGGGATCTTCAGCTCGCGAACAAAGTCCCCAACGATCGGAATCGATCCGCCCCCGCGAACAAATACCGTCTCTTTTCCCCATACCTCGCGCATCGCCGCCGTCGCTGCATGCACAAACTCATTCTCTGTACTGACCACGATCGGATCGCCCGAGTGGATCAGCCGTACCTCCACCTGCACCCCCCTCGGCGCGATCTGCTTCACATAGCGCTCAAGCTGCGCAAACGTCTCCGTCGGCGTCATATCCGGCACCAGCCGCAGGCTCACCTTTGCCACCGCCTTTGCCGGAATCACCGTCTTCGCTCCTGCGCCCACAAAGCCCCCCGGCATCCCGTGCACATCGAGCGTCGGCCGCGCCCACGTCCGCTCCAGCACCGAAAATCCCGCCTCCCCCACCAGCTCGTTCGACCCGACCTCCGCCTCCCGATACTCCTCCTCATCAAATGGCAGCGCCCGCCACGCCGCCAGCTCCGCCTCCGTCGGCGCCTGCACCTTGTCATACACACCCGGAATCAGGATCCGTCCCGTCTCATCCTTCAGCCGCGCAATGACCTGTGCCAGCGCCACGAACGGGTTCGGCGCCGCCCCGCCATACATGCCGGAGTGCAGATCCGTCCGCGCCCCCCGCACCTCGATCTCCGTATAGATCATCCCGCGCAACCCCACACACAGTGTCGGCAGCTCCGGCGCAAACATCTCCGTGTCGCTCACCAGCGCCACATCCGCCTTCAGCTCCTCGCCATGCGCTCGCACAAACGCCGCAATCCCCTCGCCGCCAACCTCCTCCTCTCCCTCGAGCACCACCCGGACATTCACCGGCAGCCGCCCACCTCCCGCCGCGAACAGGCTCTCGAGCGCTTTCACATGCATCCACGTCTGGCCCTTGTCATCCACCGCCCCGCGCGCATACAGGTTCCCGTTCCGCTCCGTCGGCTCAAACGGTGGCGACAGCCACTCGTCCAGCGGCTCCGCCGGCTGCACGTCGTAGTGCCCGTAACACAGCACCGTCGCCGCGCCCACTCCCGCCTCCAGCCACTCCGCCAGCACCAGCGGATGGCCGATCCGCGGCAGCACCACGCGCGAGACGCCATCCGTCGCCGTCACGATCTCCTCCTCGGTCGAGGTCTCCACCAGCCGCGCCCGCTTCATCCCGATCCGCTCCAGCTCCACCCGGCAGAACTCCGCCGCCCGCCGAACATCCCCCACCCGCGCCGGATCCGTCGAGATCGACGGAATCCGCAACAGCTCCTTCAACTCCTCCACAAACCGCGCCCCATGCTCTCGCGCAAACTCAACCGCCGATGTCGTCTCCATGCCACACTCCTTCAACTTCGCCTGCTCCAGTGCAAAACATGCCGGAACCTTTTAGACCTGCATCACTGACCGCAGATCCGTCCCCGACGAGGCCTACATCTCCGATGCAGGGCATCTCCGTTAAGGGCATGGCTTCAGCCATGCCACACAACATCGCGCACGAAATCGGCTTCAGCCGCTGACAGTACGCTTGGCTCTCTCCCCGGAGAGCCACAGATCCTCACCGGTGCGGCTGCCCATCCTTTTTCCACGCCGGCCTGAAATCACTCTCCGCCAGCCATCGCACCGGCTCAATCAACGACTGAATCGCCGTCCTCATAAACTCTAGGTTCAAGTGCGCCAGGTCATCATCCGGCTGATGGTACGTCGACGGCGTCCCATATCCCGCCGCCGTATGGGCCACCACCCCCTCAAGCGCCAGCTGATAGTTGTCGGAGCGCTCAAAGAAGTGCTGCTCCGGGTACGGATCCGGCCCCAGCTTTGCCCCATGCGCCTTCAGCATGGGGCCAAGATCAGACCGCTCCCACCCCGTCAGCAGCAGCGTATCCTTCGGCATCTTCGGATCCTGGACTCCGATCATCTCAAACTCCAGGTTCGCAATCAGCTCCTTGAGCGGCACCGGGCTATGCCGTCCAAAGTACTCACTTCCCAGCTCGCCCGCCTCCTCACTCCCGTAGCAGACAAACAGCACACTCCGTCGCAGCTTCGGCCCGTTCGCCAGCGCATGCGCCAGCTCCAGCACCGCTGTGGTGCCAGCCGCATCGTCGTTTGCTCCGTTGTAGATCGCGTCCCCATTCACCGGCTTCCCAACTCCCAAATGATCGAGGTGCGCCGTCAGCAGAATCGTTCCACTCGTCGGATCACTCCCCTTCAGATAGCCGATCGCGTTATAGGTGGACTTCGCCGGCTGCGCCACCGCATGCACCGTCAGCGTGACACTCTGCCCCGCCGGCATCCGCCCCAGCTGAGCCATCGCGTTCTTCCCCAGCACCGCGATGGATAACCCCGGCCTCGCCGGAGCCTCAACCAGCCGCTTCGGAACCCGCGTCACTCCGCCAAACTCCTCCGTCATCTGCTCCGTCGCGCCGCCCTCGGTCACCACCAGCACCGCGACCTGCGCCTTCCGTGCCGCGCGATAGATCTCCACCAGCCTCTTAAAATCCGGGCTACCCGAAACCACCAGCACCGTTCCATGCGCGATCTGCGCCGGCATCGGCGCATCCGCCGCCACCTTCACCAGAGCCCCCGTCGCCGTCTCCGCAGAGGAGCTCAGCAGCCGCAGCCCGCTCCCTTCTTCAACCGTCAAAGATCCCGTCGCGAAGACGGCATGACCATCCAGCTCGGGCGCAAACACCTCCGCTGTCTGCAGGTACCCCTTCATCCCTGGCGCCGGCTGTAACCCATACGCCTCGAACTCCGATCCCACATAGGTCGCAGCAATCTGCTCATCGCGCGTCGCGCTTCCGCGGCCCGCCAGCACATCACTCGCCAGAAAGTCCTCATGCGCCCGAATCCACTCCGGCTTCACCGTCCACGGCGCGCCCTGCGCCATCCCTACGCCCGTCATCAGACCAAGCAGCCCCGCCGCGATCCCCCGCCGCATCCCACGGCCCTGCCCCGCACGCCCCGACCACATCCCGAACCTCTTTGCCCGATCCACCCTTATGCATCCTTCCAAACTTCTTATCCGCCCAGCTCGCGCTCTCACTCCGCGCGAAAATCCAGTATATGGACGCACCTCCAATCCCGCCGGCGCAGCAGATCCCGCCAACGCAGGGCATCCCAAAGACGCCCGCGGTCAGACCGGCCCCACGCGCCCACGCGCAAGTCTGGAACTCCATCGACTACGCCGCCAACGGCCGCTTCGTCGCGGACCTCGCCGGCGCCGTTCTCGACCTCCTCGCGCCCCGGCCCGGCGAGCGTCTCCTCGACCTCGGCTGCGGCGACGGCGCCCTCACCGAACAGCTCGCCGCCACCGGCGCCCTCGTCACCGGCCTCGACGCATCGGCCGCCATGGTCGCCGCCGCCCGCGCCCGCAGTCTCGATATCCTGCATGGCAGCGCCACGGACATGCACTTCGACCGCCCGTTCGATGCCATCTTCTCGAACGCCGCCCTCCATTGGATCCCCGCCGCCGAGCAGCCGCTCGCCCTCGCCGCCGCCTTCCACGCCCTCCAGCCTGGCGGCCGCTTCGTCGCCGAAATGGGCGGCCAGGGCAACATCGCCGCCATCCGCACCGCGCTCTCCGCCGTCCTCCTCCCTCACGGCCTCGACGCCGAAGCCGCCGCAGCCTCCTTCTTTCCCTCCCCCGCACAGTACCGCCGTCTCCTCGAGCAAGCCGGCTTCCTCGTCAACTCCATCGCCCTTCACCCTCGCCCCACCCCTCTGCCCAACGGTCCCGACGGCCTCGCAACCTGGCTCTCCACCTTTCGCGGCGGCGTCCTCGATCAACTTCCCGCCACCACCCGCGAGCAAGCCATCGCGCAGATCGTCACCCTCCTTCGCCCCATCCTCTCCGATCCCGCCGGAGACTGGACCGCCGACTACGTTCGCCTGCGCTTCCACGCCAGCCGTCCCTGATCCGCTCGTCCTCGGGGACCGATCAGCGCATCGCCTGAACCATAGGTAGCAGGCGGGAGGATGCCCCGGGCATTTACACTAGGGATTGGGCGTACCTCGTCCACTGAAGGACACCAGCCGTCTTGTTCAACTCCGCTATCGCCAAGGTCTTCGGTACCAGCAATGAACGCGCCGTGAAGCGTCTGCTTCCGGTTGTCGAGCAGGTCAACGCTCTTGAACCCACCGTCCAGGCACTCTCCGACGAGCAGCTCCGGGCCAGAACCATCGAGTTCCGCCAGCGCATCGCCGACGCCGTCGCCAAGGTCCAGTCGCCCGGCGATCCGGCCACCCTCTCCTTTGAGGACCGCAACAACTACAACGACGCCGTCTACGCCGCCGAAAAGGTCATCCTCGACGAGCTCCTGCCCGAGGCCTTTGCCGTCGTCCGCGAGGCCGGCAAGCGCATCGTCGGCATGCGCCATTTTGATGTCCAGCTCATCGGCGGCGCCGTCCTCCACTCCGGCAAGATCGCCGAGATGAAGACCGGCGAAGGCAAGACCCTCGTCGCCACGCTCCCCTGCTACCTCAACGCCCTCGCCGGCCGCGGCGTCCACGTCGTCACCGTCAACGACTATCTCGCCAAGCGCGACGCCGAGTGGATGGGCAAGATCTACGGCTTCCTCGGCCTCACCGTCGGTGTCATCGTCCACGACCTCGACGACGCTCAGCGCCGAGCCGCCTACGCCGCCGACATCACCTACGGCACCAACAACGAGTTCGGCTTCGACTACCTGCGCGACAACATGAAGTTCGAGATCGCCGACCAGGTCCAGCGCGCACACTACTACTGCATCGTCGATGAAGTCGACTCCATCCTCATCGACGAAGCCCGCACCCCGCTCATCATCTCCGGCCCCACCGACCAGACCACCGACAAATACGCCCGCGTCAACGTCATCATCCCCAAACTCGAAGCAGGCGAGCTCAAGGAGACCGTCGACGAGAAGATCTACACCGGCGACTTCGTCGTCGACGAAAAAGCTCGCGCCATCACCATCACCGATGACGGCTGGGAAAAGATCGAAGGCCTGCTCGGCATCGGCAACATCGCCGACCCCGAAAACTGGGACCTCAAGCACCACGTCGAAGTCGCCGTCAAAGCCCACAGCCTCTACAAGCGCGATGTCGAGTACGTCGTCAAGGACGGCGAGATCATCATCGTCGACGAGTTCACCGGCCGCCTCATGCCCGGCCGCCGCTGGTCCGATGGCCTCCACCAGGCCGTCGAAGCCAAGGAAGGCGTCGCCATCCGCAAGGAAGACCAGACCCTCGCCACCATCACCTTCCAGAACTACTTCCGCATGTACAAAAAGCTCTCCGGCATGACCGGCACCGCCGAGACCGAAGCCGCGGAGTTCGACAAGATCTACAAGCTCGACATCGTCGTCATCCCCACCAATCGCAAGATGCTCCGGCTTGAGAATCAGGACGTCGTCTTCCGCACCGCAAAGGAAAAATACTTCGCCGTCGCCGACGAGATCTCCCGCCTCCACGACCTCAAGCAGCCCGTCCTGGTCGGCACCACCTCCATCGAGAAATCCGAGCTCCTCTCCGAGATCCTCAAACGTAAGGGCGTCCGTCACGTCGTCCTTAACGCCAAGTTCCACGAGAAGGAAGCCGAGATCGTCGCCCAGGCCGGCCGCCTCGGCATGGTCACCATCGCCACCAACATGGCCGGCCGCGGTACCGACATCCTGCTCGGCGGCAACTCAGACTTCATGGCCCGCCAGGACCTCGTCCGCAAGTCCCAGGCCCGCGCCGTCTCCGCCGCCCAGGGTGAGATCTCGCCCGTCGCCGGCCCCGGCATGGTGCGCTTCTACTACTCCGGCCAGGAGTTCGAAACCACCCAGGCCGCCTGGGACGCCGCCACCGCCGCGCACGAGGGTTCCGCCAAGTCCGAGCACGACTCCGTGATCACCGCCGGCGGCCTCCACATCCTCGGTACCGAGCGCCACGAGTCCCGCCGCGTCGATAACCAGCTGCGCGGCCGCGCCGGTCGCCAGGGCGACCCCGGTGCCAGCCGCTTTTATCTCTCGCTCGAAGATGACCTCATGCGCATCTTCGCCCGCGAGTGGGTCTCCACCCTGCTCCAGCGCCTCGGCATGGAAGAGGGCGTTCCCATCGAGAGCGGCATGATCTCCCGCCGCATCGAGGCCGCCCAGAAAGCTGTCGAAAGCCAGAACTTCGAGTCCCGCAAGCACGTCCTGGAGTACGACGACGTCATGAACAAGCAGCGCGAAGCCGTCTACGGCCTCCGCCGCCAGCTCATGGAAGGCACCGACCAGAAAGCCCTTGTTACCGAGGACTATCTCTCCACCATCCTCTCGACCCTCCTCGACAAATACATCCCCGAAAAAGCTCACGTCGAAGACTGGAAGACCGAGGATCTCTTCAACGCCATCTACGAGCAGTTCGGCGCCCACCTCGAAAACGAGGTCGACGTCCACACCCTTAGCCGTCACGACCTCGGCGAGACCATCTTCGACAAGCTTCAGCAGCGTTACAGCATGAAGGAAGCGATCCTCGGCGCCTCCGGGATGCGCTACCACGAGCGCATCGTCATGCTCTCCGTCCTCGACGGCCTCTGGAAAGATCATCTCCTCTCCATGGATCACCTCAAGGAAGGCATCGGCCTGCGCGGCTACGCCCAGCAGGACCCCCTCGTCGCCTATAAGAAGGAGTCCTTCGAGATCTTCGAAGCCATGATGATGCAGTTCCAGGAAGACACTGCCCGCCACCTCTTCCGCATGCAGATCATTGGCCCTGACGGCCAGCCCATCGAGAGCACCGACCAGCTCGAGCAGGCGCAGCTTGCCTCCCTCCAGCACGCCCCCATCCCCGATCCCGAGCTGCCATCCGGCATCCCCGACCTTCTCCCGAACGGCAACCAGCCCACCATGCCGGTAACGCTTCCGTCCGAGCCCGGGAAGGTCTCACAGATGCCGCCCCTGCAGCAGCGGCCAGCGCCCCGCATCGCTAAGGCGCCGTCCACCACCATCGATGCCCTCGAGCGCGAGTTCGAGAAGAAGAAGCAGCGCGAGCTCGACCAGGCCCGCATGGCTGGCGGCGCCTCGACCAACGGCAGCGGCCCGCATCTCGTCGGCGACAAGGTCGGCCGCAACGACCTCTGTCCCTGCGGCTCCGGAAAGAAGTTCAAGAAGTGCCACGGAGCGGAGGCCTAGCCGCCTCTGCTCCACCCTCCCCAAAGCCTGTCATCCTGACCCTGAGCTTGCCGAAGGGGAAGGACCCGCTTCTCGACCACAACATCCTGTCATCCTGACCCTGAGCTTGCCGAAGGGGAAGGACCCGCTTCCCTACCACAACGCCCCTGTCATCCCGAGCGCAACGAAGCACCCGGTTCCTTCGCCAGCTGCAGCCTTTTACTTGCTCTCCGCCTTATCAAAATCATCCAGCAGCAGCTTGCCCTTGGTCGCCAGCGTCTTCGCTCCCTCGGCATCGCCTGAGGCCATCGCCACCTGCGCGTCCTTTTGGAAGTTCCGTACCTTCCCCACCAGCTCCGATTGAGCCTTCACCGCATCCGGACTCAGCGCATTCAGCCGCCGTTCGTTCGAGGCCAGCAACTCGTTGGCCTCCTGCAGCGCGCGCGGGCTCTGCTCGCCTCCAACCGTCAACGCCCCAATCCCCGCAACGGCGACATCCGGCTTAGCCGCCGGCGCTGAAGCCGCTGCCACGGCAGCGTCACCGGACGTCGGCTTTTTCGTCCCCGCCATCCCAGCCGCCGCAGCTTGCTGCGTCGTTGTCGGCGCCGGCTTGGCCGCCCGCTTCTTCACCTTCTTCGGCTTGCCCGCCGCCTGGGCTGTCGGCACCGCCGGCAGAGTGGCGCTCTGCGCCTGAACCAGCGGCGGTGTCTCCGGCACGGGCACATCCACCAGCGCCACAGGCGTCTGTGGCGGCAGCAGCACCGGCTGCGGCCGCCGCGAGTGGTGGCATCCCGTCAGAGCGAGCGCCGCTGCCAGCCCCAACCCCCATCGCCCGCCGCCCATCAGCCCACCACCCGGCCCCTCGATCCTGCGTACCCGCTTCAAACCATCTCTCCCGCGGATCGCCGCTCCGGCCCGCTCGGGCCCACGCGCTTGCGCACTTCAATCGCAGCCGACGTCGGCAGACGCACCGTAAACACCGTTCCTTTCGTCGATCCAGCAGCCTCGGCCTGCTCCGCGGTCGTCGATCGCACCTCCATGGAGCCGCCATGCATCTGCACAATCCGGTACGTCATCGCCAGCCCGATGCCACTGCCCTTCGCCTTCGTCGTAAAGTACAGATCGAAGATACGCGGAAGAATGTCCTCGGTGATACCGTCTCCCGCGTCCGTTACCTCCACGACAACATCCCCCTTATCCCGGTAGCTCGCCAGCCGCAGAATCCCACCTTCTGGCATCGCCTGCATTCCGTTCAGCACCAGATTCAGCAGCGCCTGCCGGATCAGCTCGCCATCGATCCGCACCAGCAGCGGATCCCTCGGCGCATCCACCAGGATGCGCACGCCGTTCTCGTCCATCTCCGCCTCGGTCAGCTCCACCACGCCGTCAATCACATCCAGAATGCTGCGCTCCGCAAGATGCACCTCCATCGGCCGTGAGAAGTCCGCCAATGTCTCCACCACCCTGTCCAGCCGCTGCATCTCGCCTGCAAGAATATCAACATGTCGCTGCGCGCCGGCGGAAACCGCCTTATCCATCGCCGCCAGCTTGGACTTTAGTAACTCCAGATGCACCACCATCGCGTTGATCGGGTTCTTGACCTCGTGCCCCACCCCCGCCGTCAGCCTCCCCACCGCCGCCAGCCGGCGCGAGACCTCCAGCTCCTTTTCAAGCTGCGCCGCCGACTCCATATCCCGCAGCCGCACCAGCGTTCCCATCGCCCGTCCCGTTCCCGCGCCTATGTGCTCCAGCGAAAATTGCACCACCCTGCCGTCCTCAAGCGAGATCCGGTCCACCACCTGCGGCTCGCCACCCTGATACGCCCACAGCACCGCGTCCCCCAGCGCCGTTCCCCGCGCAAAGATCTCCTCCAGCGTCCTTCCCACCATCCCCTTCTCCGTCCGGTTCAGAAAGTACGTCGCCGCGCCTGAAACCATCGCCGTGCGCCCATCCTCGCCAAACAGCAGCACCCCGTCCCGCAGCGTCTCGAGCATCTGGTTCACGTTCGCTCGCAGCGTCGTATATCCCGCCTCCGTGGATCGCATCTGCGCGTCCAGCCGATCGATCGTCTGGGTCATCCGCACCACCGCGTCCTTCGGTCCGCTCGCGACCTCCGCATTCGCGGGCAGCTCCCCCTCATCTCCCGCCAGCGTCGCCAGTCGCTCATTAATCCGTTCAATCGGTTGCAGCGCCGCAGTCGCCAGCAGCCCCGCCGCCACCATCGCTCCCGCCGCCGCTAGAAGAGCGAAAAGCAGCGCCGCCCGCAGCCACGGCTCATACGACGCCCGCACAAAGCTTGATCGAACCCCCACATGCACAATCAGAAACGGTCGCCCATTCCGGTCGAGCGGCTCCGTCAGATCCAGCACCCGCGCCCTGCCAAACACCTCCCGAGTCTGCCGGTACACACTCTCATCCCGAATCCCCAGCAGCCCGAATCGAGGTGCCATCACCGTGTCCACAGAGTCCGGATCCGTGCTCACCAGGATTCGCCCCTGCGCATTCGTGACACTCACATCCTGCACCGTCGGCGAGTAGCGCACGATCGCCTGCATCACGTCCATCAGCGGCCCCTGCGTCCGCAGCGCATCCGCCACCGCGTCGTTAAACGAGCCCTCACCCGGCTCCGTCGGCGGATGCTCCCGCAAACCGCTCTCCACCGTCTGCCGTGTCATCAGCAGCACTTCGTGCACCAGCACTTCATTGCTTGAGGCCGTCTGCTCGATGCGCTGCCGCAGCAGCTCGCCCAGAAACATCGTCGACAAGACCAGCACGATCGCTGAGGTCAGCGCCGTCGCCGAGAGCACAAGCTTGGTCTTCAGCCTCACGCCGCGCTACTCCGTTCCGTTTGCCGCCGTCGCGCTCGAGTACTCCTTCAGCTTGTTCTGCAGCGTCTTTGAACTGATCCCCAGAATCTCCGCCGCGCGTGTCTTGTTATTGTGCGTCGACGTCAGCGTCTTCAGAATCAGCTGCCGCTCCGCCTCATCGACGGTCGTCCCCACCTCCACCCGCACGGTGTTCTCTTCCCTGCGGAACCGCTCCGCCTCCACCGCCGGATCGATCGGTGCCACCACCGCGCTCATCGGCGCTCTCTGCCGCGTCGCCGCCGGCGCAAATCCCGGCTCGCCAAAGTGCGGCGGCAGATGATCCACCCCCAGCCGCCCCCGCCCTGCCATAATCGTCGCCCGCTCGATCGTATTGCGCAGCTCGCGTACATTGCCCGGCCAGGTATACGTTTTCAGCCGCTCCAGCAGCGCTGGGTCAATCCCCGAGATCGCGCATCCATGCCGCTCATTCATGTCGGCGACCATCCGCTCCGCAATCGCCCCCACATCCTGCAGATGGTCCCGCAGCGGTGGCATCTGGATCGCAAACACATTCAGCCGGTAGTACAGATCGCCGCGCAGCTCCCCCTCCGCCACCGCGCGCTCCGGATCCTTGTTCGTCGCCGCAATCACCCGCACATCCACCGGCGTCTCCGCCTTCGATCCCAGCCGCCGCAGCTTCCTGTCTTCCAGCACCCGCAGCAGCTTCGCCTGCGTCGCCGCCGGCATCTCGCCAATCTCGTCCAGCAGCAGCGTGCCCTCTTCGGCCAGCTCAAAACACCCCGCCCGCCGCTCGAGCGCTCCCGTAAACGCACCTTTTTCGTGCCCGAAGATCTCGCTCTCGATCAGCGTCTCCGGAATCGCCGCGCAGTTCACCGCCACAAACGGCTTGTTTCGCCGCCCGCTCAGCTCGTGCAGACTCCGCGCCACCAGCTCCTTGCCTGTCCCGCTCTCACCCGTCACCAGCACCGACACATTCGACGGCGCCACCCGCTCGATCAGCTTGTAGATCGCCCGCATCTGCGGCGATGACCCCACCAGCGGCCCCAGGCTCCCAGACTCCCGCACCGGCCGGCTCGACACCTCCACCTCGGCTGCCGCAACCTCTTCCATCTGCCGGCTTACACTCTCCAGAATCCCACGCAACCGCATCGGATCCACCGGCTTCGGCAGGTAGTCGAACGCTCCCATCCGCATCGCTTCGACCGCGCTCTCAATCGACCCCTGCGCCGTAAGCATCACCACCGCAACCCGTTGCGGCAGATCGCTCAACCGGCCCAGCATCTCCATGCCATCCATCCGCGGCATCTTCAGGTCCGTCACCACAATCGACGGATTCCACTGCTGCACCTTCTCCAAGCCCTCGAGCCCGTTGGCCGCCCCCTCGGTGCGGTACCCCCAGCTCTCCACCAGCTCCGTCAGCCCGGTCCGGGCGTGAACCTCGTCTTCGACAATCAATACCTTCTCCAAAATTCAGACCCATCCCTTCAAGGCAAACGCCAGGCTCGCGAGGCTTGGACTCCGGGCGCCTGCTCCAGCCGGTCCAGCCGCAAAAAATGCCGCGAAATATGCCTTGACCTTCAAGTGTACGACCGTTTCCGCTCCGGAGGGTGAGCAACCATCATCCCCGCCAGGAGATTTCCAGACGCGCACCAGCTATCCTGACGGCATGCCCGACACCCTTCCGCCCGAGATCTCCGTGGACGCCTACGCCGCCCAGCGCCATCAACCGGGTCCCCCTCTGCTGCTCGACGTCCGTGAACCTTGGGAGCTCGAGATCGCCTCCATCGCCGGTGCCACCAACATCCCCATGGGCGACATCCCCTCACGCCTCCAGGAGCTCGACCCCGACCGCCCCACCATCGTCCTCTGCCACCACGGCGCCCGCTCCCTCAACGTCACCATGTGGCTCCGCCAGCAAGGCCTCGACCACGTCCAGTCCCTCGCCGGCGGCATCGACCAGTGGTCCCGCTCCATCGATCCCAACGTCCCCCGCTACTGACGCCCGATCGTCGCCGCGCCTCCTTCTCACGCAGCGGCTGCTTAAGGCAACCGCTAGGCCGTCAGGTCGCTCTTTCTGTTTGTAGTGAGTTCACCTAAAAGCGGCAGCTTCAGCGCCAGCTGAAGCTGCCGCTCCGTCGCCACCGTACTCGTAAATTGCCCGAAGTTGCTGGACGAGATCTTGTTGCTCGGCGGCGTAGAGCACGGGTGATTCAAATAGGTCCATCGAACCGCAAGCTGCCTCTCCCCAGCAGCCTGAACCTCCTGTTCAGCGCCACGTGCAGATCTTCCAAGGGCGAGCAAGAGACTCTCCTCGAATCAGTACGGGCCCGGAGGATGAAACATCCGGCTGCAACCGTCCGCCTTCACTTCGCCCGCGGATGCGTCTCGTCGTACACACGCTGCACCTGCCCCACCGTCATCTGCGTATACCGCTGCGTCGTCGAGAGCCGCTCATGCCCCAGCATCTCCTGGATCGCGCGCAGATCCGCGCCTTCTTCGAGCATGTGTGTCCCAAACGCATGCCGCAGGGTGTGCGGATGCACATCCGCCGCCAGCCCGCGGCCGAGCGCGATCGCCTTCACAATCCGCCCCACACTTCGCGTCGTCAGCCGCCCATCTCCTCGCAGCCGCGCATTCAGCAGCAACGCTCCCACCGCCACCATCGCTCCCTGCCCCGCCGCCTGCAAGCGCGCCTCACGCTCCGTCAGGTACGCCCGCACCGCCGCGCCCGCTTCATCCCCCAGCGGCACCTGCCGCTCCTTCTTGCCCTTGCCACGTACCAGGATCACCTCATCCCGCCACCGCACATCCGCGAGATTGATCCCCACCAGCTCCGAATTCCGAATCCCGCACCCATACAGCAACTCAAAGATCACTCGGTCCCGCGCCGGCCACGCCGACTCACCCCCGCGTCCTTCGTCGCCCTCCGCGGAGACTCCCTCCGCAGCTCGTCCCGTCGGCCTCGTCTCGAGCCCATTCAGAACACCGTTCAGCTGCTCCACGCTCGGCACTCGCGGCAGATGCTGCGACCGTTTCGGCGTCCGCACCAGCACCGCCGGGTTGCGCTCCACCCGTCCCACCTTCGCCATCCACCGGAACCAGCTTCGAATCGCCGCCAGCGCCCGCGCCGCACTCGCCTTCGTCAGCCCGCGCGCAAACAGCACCCCCAGGTACGCCCGTATCTGCGTATGCTCCACCGCCCCGATCCGTCCCTCGGCACCCATCTCCTGCCGCAGATACGTGGCAAAGCTCCCCACCTCCCGCCGGTACGCGCGCAGCGTGTGCTCGCTCGCCCCGCGCTCCACCGCCAGCATCGCCAGAAACTCCCCCGCCAGCGTCTCCATCTCACTCAGCCGCTCGCCGCTCACGACTCTTCCACCTTCGCCAGCTCACGTTCCGTCTCCTCGCGCCGTCGCTGCCCCCGCGGATGATGCGCCCGGTGCACCGCCTTCAGCCGTCCCAGCGCCACCTGCGTGTACACCTGCGTCGTCGCGATATCCGCATGCCCCAGCAGCGTCTGCACACTGCGAAGATCCGCCCCATGCTCCACCATGTGCGTCGCAAAGCTGTGCCGCAGCATGTGCGGACTCGCCGCAATCCCCTGCGCCACCCCCGCCGCTCGCACCATCGCCCACACCCACCCACGCGTCAGCGGCTTGCCTCGGACACTCAGAAATAATCGCCGCTCGATTCCCACAATTCGGCTTCGCCCCGCCCGCTGCAGCTCCGGCCTTCCCCGCGAGACATACTGCTCGATCGCCGCGACCGCCTTCGTTCCCAACGGCACAATCCGCTCCTTGTCTCCCTTGCCGCGAACCTGCGCATGCCCCACATCCAGCCGCAGATCCTCCACCCGCAGCGCGCAGATCTCCCCCACCCGCAGCCCACCCGCATACAGCAGCTCAAGAATCGCATGGTCCCGCAGCGCCACCGCATCCGCATCATCCGCGCGCGCTGCCGCCCCCAGACGCCCCAGCACCTCGCTCACATCCCCCTCCGCCAGCGACTTCGGCAGCACCTTCCAGCTCGCGGGCGACTCAAGGTTCATCGTCGGATCCCGATCGATCCGCTTATCCAGCAGCAGCCATCGGAAGAAGCCCCGCAGCGCACTCAGCTTGCGTGCAAGCGCCCGCGACTCCACTCCGTTCGCCCGCATTGCCTCAAGCAGCGCGCGCACATCCGCCTCCGTCGCCCGCAACAGCACCCCATCCCGCGACCGCTCCAGGTGCTCCGCAAACTGCCGCAGATCGCTCGCATATGCCTCCACGCTCAGCGGCCGCAGACCTCGCTCCACCCGCAGGTACGCGGAGTACTCCGCCAGCAGCTTCTGATCTCCAACCAGCGTCCGATCGTTGAGCGTGTCTGGCATAGACCTCGATTATCCGCGCGTCTCACCCCTGCCCGGCCACACACACCGGTAACCCCGAACCCGCCTCGCCACGCACCACCGCCATCACTTGCCACCACCGCATCCGTCTCCTAGCGGCTGCCACGCACTCCTCTGTTCCTGCCATCCGCCAACTACCACGAAAGTTTCTTGGCCATCGGTATCAACTCCTCTATCGTTCCCTCCATGCTTCCGCTCGCCCTGCTTCGCTCGCTGTCTCTCTTCTGCCTCGCCGCCGTCTTCCAAACCGCCGCCTCCGCGCAGACCTTCACTGTCCCTCCTATCTCGTTCACCGGCGTGCCCGCCTTCCCTTCCGCCGCCCTGCTCGCCGCCACCGGCCTCACCGCCGGCTCGACCGGCACCCAGGCCACCATCGAGACCGCCGCCCAGCATCTCCTCGACACCGGCCTCTTCGCCGACGTCCACTTCGCCTCCTACCCCAAGGGCCTCGTCTTCACCCTCAAGCCCGTGCCGCCCGAAGGCCTCGCCACCGCCCGCTTCACCAACTTCGTCTGGTGGACCCCCGAGGAGCTAGAGGCCCTCATCCGCGCCCGCCAGCCGCTCTTCGTCGGCAGCATCCCCAACGCCGGCAACCTCCAGGACAGCGTCATCGCCACCCTTACCACCCTTCTCACCGAAAAAGGTGTCGCCGGCGCCCACGTCTCCGCCATCCACTCCGCCGCTCTCGGCGCCAGCTCCTCCTCCACCGTCTCCTTCGCCGTGGATAGCCCCACCATCGTCATCCACTCCATCACCCTCGCCGGCACCTCACCCGATCAGAAGCCGCACCTCGCCACCTTTCTCAAAAGCCAGGCCGGCGAGCCCTTCGAGGAAGGCACCACCCGCACCGCCCTCGCCTCCGGCATCGCCGACATCTACCGCAACGAGGGCTTTCTCGACGCCAAACTCGACACCGTCACCCACACCGCGCCCGTCGTCACCGCCGGCCACGTCGATCTCGACCTTACCGGCACCGTCTCCGAAGGCGAACCCTACAAAGTCTCCTCCCTCACCTGGGCAGGCTCCGACGTCGTCTCCCCCGCCGACTTCGCCAAAGCCGCCAAGCTCCACCCTGGCGATCTCGCCGGCCAGAATCTCCTCAAAGCCACCCTCGCCTCCCTCGCCAACGCCTACTACGCCAAGGGCTATCAGGACGTCCGCGTCCAGGCCCCCGCCAGACTCGATCCCGCCACCCACCAGGTCGCCTACACCGTCCGCGTTATCCCCGGCGAGCAGTACCGCCTACACTCCGTCCAGACCGCCGGCCTCTCCGACGCCCAGAAGCGCGAGTTCGACGCCAACTGGCACATGCACCCCGGCGACTTCTACGACGTCACCTACATCAACTCCTTCCTCCGCAAAAACACCGCCCTCCGCACCCTCGAGGGCTACTCCGGCAAGTACCGCGCCGTCGCCGATCCCGACACCCACCTCGTCGATCTCACCGTCACCTTCGTCAAAGGCGGAACCCTCCTCGAGTAGCTCACAACGCTTCGTGGCCCATTGCTCCACAGACCGCCTTAACTGCGCTTCTTTTTGGGTTGTCATTCCGAGGCGAAGCCGAGGAACCCCCGCATTTGCCTTTCACCACAGAGCGAAGCGACGCGCGCCTCACGCCATCCACCCACCCGCCCGCTGGTAAACTCACCCCAGACCATCATGTTTGAAAACCTAAGCGACAAGCTCCAGCGCTCCTTCAAAACCCTCCGCGGCCAGGGCACCCTCACCGACGAAAACATCGCCGACGCCATGCGCGAGATCCGCACCGCCCTCCTCGAGTCCGACGTCAACCTCGCCGTCACCCAGGAGCTCGTCGAGCACATCCGCACCCGCGCCCTCGGCACCGAGGTCACCACCTCGCTCTCGCCCGCCGAACAGCTCGTCAAGATCGTCTCCGATGAGCTCCAGAACCTGCTCGGCCGCGACACCGCCCGCTTCAAGTTCGCCTCCCAGCCCCCCACCGTCATCCTCATGGCCGGCCTCCAGGGCTCCGGCAAAACCACCACCTCCGGCAAGCTCGCGCAGTGGCTCAAAAAGGGCGGCCACCGGCCCATGCTCGTCTCGGTCGACGTCTACCGCCCCGCCGCCCGCCAGCAGCTCAAAATCGTCGCCGACTCCATCAAGGCCCAGATCTACGAGGGCACGATCTCTGAGGCGCAGCCGAAGACCGATACAGTCCTCCGCCTCGCCAAAGAAGCCCTCCGCGACGCCCGCAACTTCGGCAACGACATCCTCCTCATCGACACCGCCGGCCGTCTCGGCATCGACGAGCTCCTCATGGACGAAATGGCCCAGCTCAAAGCCGAGCTCAAGCCCTCCGAGATCCTCTTCGTCGCCGACGCCATGACCGGCCAGGACGCCGTCAACTCCGCCAAGGCCTTCAACGATCGCCTCGGCATCACCGGCGTCATCCTCACCAAGATGGACGGCGACGCCCGCGGCGGCGCAGCCCTCTCCATCCGCCACATCACCGGCGCCCCCATCAAGTTCCTCGGGACGGGAGAGAAGCCTGACGCCTTCGAGGCGTTCCATCCCGACCGCATCGTCTCCCGCATCATGGGCATGGGCGACATTGCCACCCTGCTCGAACGCGCCGAAGAAAAACTCGATCGCGGCAAGGCCGAGCAGTTCGCCAAGAAAGCCCTCTCCGGCGACGGCTTCACCCTCGACGACTTCCGCGAGCAGCTCCGTCAGATCAAGAAGATGGGCTCCATGAAGTCCATCCTCAAGATGCTCCCCTCGGTCGGCCCCTTCGCCGGCATGGCCCAGGCCGCCGAGAACGTCGATGAATCGCAGTTCACCCGCGTCGAGTCCATCATCAACTCCATGACCAACCGCGAGCGCCAGGACCACGAGATCATCAACGGCTCCCGCCGCAAACGCATCGCCAACGGCTCCGGCACCTCCGTGCAAGAGGTCAACAACCTCCTCCGCCAATACGCCCAGATGCGCAAGATGTTCAAAATGATCGGCGGCGGCGGCGGCCTCAAAGCCCAGCAACGCATGATGAGCCAAATGCAAGGCAAACAAAAATTCGGTCGGTAATCCAAGGAGCGTTCGTTGGAAACTGAGGCGCAGTTTGGAGGCGAGGATGACGACACCATCGAACTCGCACTCAGAGCTACGGTTCCCATTACGGACTTGGCTGATGAATTACTGCGCTTGCCCTTCGAGGGTGACGGACGCAAATATTTGGCTTCTGCTTACGCGATACAAGTGTTCGAACACTGGAACGCAATACTTCTTTTGATTTCCACCCGCAAAGCCTATGGGAGTGCATTCGCGCTCTTCCGCGTTCTCTTTGAAACCTCGATTCGAGGACATTGGTTAGATCTTTGTGCGACTGAAGATCAGTTTCAACGCTTTACTGAATTGAACACTTTTCGCTTTCCATCCGTGAGGACGATGACCGATTCCGTGATGGAGAAACAAGAGCACACCTTCTTCGACCCTTACCAGTCAGTGGGGGCACATGTGCGGGTACACGCATAGCGGCATTGAGCAGATTAGTAATCGCTTCGAATCCGGTGGAGCCGTCGGTTCGGGGTATTCAAAAGACCGCGTTCAACTTCTGGCCAGGGAAACCACGCGTCTGGGAGCGGTAAGCATCGCTCTTTATCTAAAAAACCGCGGATCTGAAGAGTCATCCTCGAAGTTGCTCAAGTCGTTGGCGCCTCTCTAACCCCTCCTCATCAGAGCTTCAGGTTGGACGCCACCCCGAAGGGCGGGTGCCCCATTCATGGCAGTCTCACCGCCATGAGTGGGCCATCGACCGACAGGTCGACCGCTCCTAAACTCCCACCATGCCTCAAGGCCTGAAGCGATACCAACAAACCGGCCATCACCTTCAGCTTGAGGGTGGCCCACGCACCAACACAGCCACCCCGAAGGGCGGGTGCCCCATTCATGGCAGCCCTACCGCCATGAGTGGGCCATCGACCGACAGGTCGACCGCTCCTACACTCCCACCATGCCCCAAGGCCTGAAGCGCTACCAACAAACCGGCCAACTCCACTTCATCACCTTCAGCTGCCATCACCGCCTCCCCTTCCTCTCCACCCCCAATCCCAAGAACTTGATCGAACAAGTCCTAGAACACACCCGCCAGACCCACGGCTTCGACCTCCACGCCTACGTCCTCATGCCCGAGCACGTTCACCTCCTCCTCTCCGAACCCACCCACCACACCCTCGCCACCACCCTCAAAATCCTCAAACAGGAAACCTCAAAGCTCCTGATCGGATCCCGAACGCAGTTCTGGCAAGACCGCTACTACGACTTCAACGTCCGCACCGAAGCCAAGCGCCTCGAAAAGCTCCGCTATATCCACCGCAATCCCGTCAAACGCGGCCTCACCACCAAACCCGAAGCCTACCCCTGGTCCAGCGCCGCTCACTACGCCACCGGCACCCTCCGCACCATCCACCTCACCTCCTACCACACCGCCGTCCTCAACCAACCACCCCGAAGGGCCGGTGCCCCATTCATGACAGTCCTACCGTCATGAGTGGGCCACTCGCGCAAAGCGCGATCCCTTACACTCACTCCAGCATGGGCCTCGACACCGTAGAACTCGTCCTTCGCACCGAAGAGACGTTCCTAATTTACCTGCCTGATGACGAGTGCGCACAAATCATCACCGTCGGTGATCTCTACCGCGCCGTCCTCGCGAAGCTCAACCTTCCCTATCTCCCCGCAGCCGAGGCGGAAGCTCTTCCCTATCGCGTCTATCTAAGCCGCACCTTCCACATCGACCCATGGACCACACTCGACGTCTGGGCCAACCTCAAAGCCATCATCCTCGACCAGCTCCAGGTCCCGGAAGACGAGATCAACGAGTCAGCCCGCTTCCAGGCCGACCTCGGCTGCGACTAGACAACACACCTACCTCGCAGCTCCACGCGGCCATGTCCACGCATACCAGACCACCAGCCCCGTCAACACCATCTCAATCACCCCATACACCACATAAAAGTGCCACCCGCCGCGCACCGCAAGCACCATCACCACCGTGTACAGCGCACCCGCCCCAACATTCACCCATCGGTTCACCCGCGTCGGCAGGATCAGCGACAGCACCGGCATCAGGGCCGGCACAATCATCATCACCGACATCCCCAGCAGAATGCCCTGCGTCACCCCGCCAAACACCGTGCTTCCCGCCACCATCGCCCGCAGCTTTCCAGGTTCGTACAGCTCGAAGTAGTCGCCGTAGAGGTAAAAGAACATAACCGAACACCACAGGGCGAACAGCTTCAGTCGAACGGGAACGCCCGCATCCTCAAGCCGGAGTGCTGTCCTCTCATCCATCGCCGATCCTCCGTGATCTCTCTCCAGAAAGAAGTCTATGACGACAAGCACCCAGTCGCCTCGATCTTCCATAGCAGCCAAGGTTGGACATCGTCATCCGCACCCTGTAGAACGATCCAGAACCACCCGGCCCCAACCTCCTCGTCCATTCACAAAAGGAGAGCCACCATGCCCGAAACCGCACCCCTCACCCCAGCCACCACTCTCGCCAGCAACAGCAAAGCTCGCTTCCCCAACGAGAGCCCCGCCTATCGCCAGGCCCGCACCGCCCTCCTTGCCGAAGAGATCGAGCTCCGCCGCCACATCGAGCGCGTCGCCGCCCTCCGTCGCGCCCTCCCACCCGGCGGCGAGGTCCCCGACGACTACACCTTCCTCGGCGAGCACGGCCCGCTCGGCCTCTCCGACCTCTTCGCCGGCAAATCGACCCTCGCGGTCTACAGCTTCATGTTCGGCCCGGAGCGCCAGGCACCCTGCCCCGTCTGCACCTCGCTCCTCTCCTCCTGGAACGGCGCCGCGCCCGGCATCACGGATCGCATTGCCCTCGCGGTCGTCGCCCGCTCCCCCATCGAGCGCCTCCTCGCCTTCCAGCAGCAGCGCGGCCTCGACCACCTCACCTTCGTCTCCGACCTCGACGGCTCCTTTACCCGCGCCTACGTCAGCGCCGACGATGGCGACGCCCCCGGCCTCAACGTCTTTACCCGCCGCGACGGCACCCTCCGCCACTTCTGGGGCGGCGAGATGGGCGACGGCACCGCCGACCCCGGCCAGGACCCCCGCGGCGCACCCGACATCGATCCACTCTGGACCGTCTTCGACCTCACCCCCGAGGGCCGCGGCACAGACTGGTACCCGAAGCTCGACTACACCCCGCCACCGCTCGTCAATCTCCGCTGAATGAGCGATGCCCACTCACTCCCGCGCGCACCGGACAACCACAGTGGCGCAACCACCCCCGTCGATCGGCTACGCTGGTCTCTAAAGCAAATGGTGCCGCTACTAAGCACAGAAGCGCGGGCGAACAACGAAGTGAGATCCAGATCCAGGTCCAAACCCAACTCGTTTCGTTCGAATATTTTACGCAACAACACAGGGAGGGGAGTGGTATTCCCATACCTCTCCCCTGAAGCCACTACCGTGGCAGCTCCTGCCTGCCCTCGATCGTGAACTCAGTCATCTGCGTCTTGCCATCGGCCGGCTGCGATCCGCCGAGTGAGAGACCGTACTGCCCGGCCGTCACCACCCGGCTCCCCTTGGCATCGACCATCGCAAGCTGTCGCGGATCAAGCTCGAACCGGACGTGCTTTGTCTCGCCCGCCGCCAGATGCACACGCTTGAAGCCCTCAAGCGCCAGCACCGGCGTCACCTTGGAGTGCGGCGGCAGCAGGTAGAGCTCGGCGACCTCGTCTCCCTCCCGCGATCCCTCGTTCTTGAGGTCGGCCTCCACCGTCAAAGTCTCGCCGGCTCGCAGCTTCGAGGCGGAGAGCGCCATCGCCGAGTAGCTGAAGTGCGTGTAGCTCAGCCCATAGCCGAAGCCATACGTCGGCTTGCCCTTGAAGTAGCGATACGTCCGGTTCGCCATCGAGTAGTCGTCAAACGCCGGCAGCTGATCCACCCCCGCGTAGAACGTCACCGGCAGCCGCCCGCCTGGGTTGTTCGTGCCCCGCAGCGTCTCCGCAATAGCCCGCCCACCCTCTTCGCCCGGGTACCAGGCCTCCAGAATAGCCCCGGCCGCCCCCTTCGAAGAATCAAGCGCCAGCGCACTCCCGTTCATCAGCACGGCAACTACAGGCTTACCGGTCGCAACCAGGGCGTCGAGCAGCTGCTGCTGCGCGTCCGGCAGCTTGATGTCCGTCCGGTCGCCCCCGGCAAAACCCTTCACCTTCAGAGGCATCTCCTCTCCCTCAAGCTCGGAGGAGAGACCCAGAAAGGCAAGAACTACATCCGACTGCTTCGCCGCCTCAACCGCGGCCTGCTGCAGAACAGCCGGCGGAGGCACCCAGTCCAGGGTAATGCCAGCCCCAAACAGCTTCGAACGATGCGAGTACTCCACCCGGAATGAATGCCGTTTGGTATCACTCAGCGACAGCGTAAATGCCTTGTCGCTTCGTCCTCGTGACTCCTTCTCCTCGGTCGTAAACGACGCCATCTTCTTGCCGTCCAGGTAGACGCTGTACGCCTCCACATCCTGGCACGGGTAGCAGTCGCCCAGCTTCACCTGGAACGTGTAGTCGCCCGGAGCCGGCGCCGCGATCGTCCCATTCCAGCGAACCGAGAAGTGCTCGGCCGGGATGGCGTCCATAGGCTTGGCGGCATTCCAGTTGAAATCGATCTGCTTATCGATCCGCGATGCGACCGGCTTCCCCGAGAACGTCTCATTCGCGAAATACTCTCCTGTAAGGCCTTCACCAGCCGAAGCTGACGAAGGATGAAACAGGGTTCGTGGCGCTGGCAGAGACACACTCTCTGCATACGGCGAGCCTTGGGCATACAGCACCTTTGCCTCCTTGAACTCCGCCGCAATCGCATCCACCGGTAGTACCGGATCCTTAGGGATCGCATTGTAGTTTCCTTCAAGGCCGGTTAATGAAGCCGCGTTCGGTCCAACAACCGCAATCGTTCTGGCATTGCGCAGTGGAAGAGTGTCACGGTCGTTCTTGAGCAGCACCATGGACTTCCGCGCAGCCTCGAGCGCAATCTGCCGATGCGCCGCGGAGTTCACTTCCGTAAATGGAACCGCCGAGTACGCCACTTTCGCCGCCGGGTCAAAAAGCCCCAGCCGCATCCGCGCGGTGAACAGACGTTTCAGCGATACATCGAGCTCACTCTCTTGGATCAGGCCTGCATGCACCGCATCGCCAAGTGCGAGATACGTCCGGCCGCAGTTCGTATCCGTTCCTGCCCGGATTCCCGCGACAGAAGCCTGCTCGGCATCGGGCGAGAAGCGATGCGCCGACGTCCAGAAGAAGTCATCCACGGCACCGCAGTCAGAGGTGATAAAGCCCTTGAATCCCCAGTCTTTGCGGAGAACTTCTTCAAGCAGCTCCTTGTTCGCACACGCCGGCTGCTTGTCGACCGCGTTATAAGCGCACATCAAGGAGTCAGCCTTGCCCTCCGTTATGGTCGCGCGAAAGGCCGGCAAGTAGGTATCCCACAAGTCGTGCGGCGTGGGATCGACATTGAACCGATGCCGTTCCGATTCCGGTCCGCTGTGCACAGCAAAGTGCTTCGGTGTGGCAATGGCCCGAAAGTAGCTCGGATCATCGCCCTGGATACCCTTCACAAACGCCACACCCAGCCGGCTGGTCAGGTATGGATCTTCGCCATACGTCTCCTGGCCCCGTCCCCATCGCGGATCGCGAAAGATGTTGATGTTCGGCGACCAGATCGTCAGACCATAGTAAATGGAGTGATTATCATGACGGATCGCATCGTTATACTTCGCGCGCGCCTCAATCGAAGTAGTTGTGCCCATATGTCCGACCAGAGCATCATCCCATGTGGCAGCCATGCCGATCGCCTGCGGAAACATGGTGGCGTACCCCGACCGGGCGATACCATGCAGCCCCTCGCTCCACCAGTCATAGGCAGGCACCCCAAGCCGTGGAATGCCCGGAGCAGTATTAATTAGCTGCGAGACCTTCTCATCCAGCGTCATGCGTGACACCAGATCATCCGCCCGTGCCTCAGTTGAAAGCGAGGCGTTCTGATATGGCAACGTCTCGGGCGTGGACTTCTGGGCAGGCAGGCTGCCTGCAGAGACAAGCATGACAAGAGCAAGGAGTTCAAACGATCGCATAGGGGTGATTCTCTCCTGCCAACAGAGTTTGCGCGAATACCACTGGCGGATTTAATCCACAGCGCAACTGTTTTGCAAGGATCACCCTAAGTGACTCGTTTTATAGCTCCAAATCAATCCTCTCTGCACCTGGCATGGTGCGCTTTATGCGTCGATATCGGAGAATCAGGCGTAATCCTTGCAACATAGGCATTGCATCCGAGATGCGTTTAGGCGAACATAAGGCGAATGTCTAGCGCTGCCCAGCTTCGCGCCTCTCTTGAACGTTCGCTCGAACATCGCATTCCTTCGGCTTTTTCACCACAGACGAGAGTCGAGCTTCCGACGATCTCAAGCGGCATTGCAGAGATCGACGCGCTGCTCGAAGGCGGCCTGCCTGTAGGTGCAATTACGGAGATCGTCGGCAGCCTTTCAAGCGGTCGACTCACCTGTGCCAACGCCTTTGTTGCACAGGTCATGCAAGCCGGACACGTCTGCGCCTGGGTTGATGTGTCGGACAGCTTTGATCCTGAATCAGCCGCTGGAAACGGGATCACCCTCTCGCGGCTGCTTTGGGTTCGGTGCGGTGACTCTGTGTCGGAAGAGCTATTCCCCACCAGCACACTAGCAACTTCTACCGTCCTAAGTGATCACGGAAGTGCGGCACAGCCTCTGCAGTCCGGAAACAGCCCACATCCTCGAAATGAAGAGCGTGGCCTATCACAGGCACTCAACACTTTACTCAACCGCAAGCCGCTTCCAGCGCGCCGACAGCAGATTGGAACGCCAGGCATGTCTAATCGCACTCTGGAAGGGAGGAAGCGTGAGGAACAGGTTGCCTTCGATCGTCTGCCTGCACGACGCGGCTCAAATCTACAACACGAGCATCGGCAGACTCGACTCAGAGGGCCAGTAGGCCACGTTCCTCTGTCACCAGTTGTCAGCCCATTCCGGAGATCTCAAAAACCATGGTCTCGCTTGGACCAGGCACTTCGTGCCACCGATCTGCTGATGCAGGCAGGGGGGTTTGGCGCGCTTATTCTCGATCTTGGGGGTGTCGACCCGCAGTTTGCCAACCGTATTCCGCTTGCAACATGGTTCCGGTTTCGTGCTGCGGCGGAGCGTACCCGCACAGCATTCCTTCTTCTGTCACAGCAAGCATGTGCACAGAGCAGCGCGGAAGTTGTTCTTCGCACAAGCGTGCTGCTTCCGGACGCTGGAACTGTACTAACGGCTGTTTCTTTTTCAGTTGAGCGTGTACGACAGCGCTTTACTCCTGCACCCAGTAACGTCATAAGCCTGCGCAAGCCACCCACTCGCGCAGCAGTTGCGCACTGGTCTGCCGGCACTCCGTGGATGGAAGGCCGGTAGTATGTCTCGCTTTGTCTGTGTTCTTGTTCCTAATTTTCCGGCTCAGACTCTCGTCAGGCTTCGTCCTGACCTTCATGGCGTCCCCATTGCTGTTCTCGCAGGAGAACGCCCGTTTGAGCAGGTCTGCAGCCTTAGTAAGGCAGCTCTCAGGCTTGGTTTGCAGATTGGCATGTCACGTTCGGAGGCGAGTCTTTTTCCTGCGCAGCTGATTTCGCGTTCTCTGAAAGAAGAACGTGCCGCAAAGCTGGTGTTACTCTCCTGCCTCGCCGCATTCTGTCCAGGTATAGAGGAGTTCCATGATGAAGCGGAGTGCATCTATGTTCTGGACCTGCAGGGTACCCAACGTTTGTATGGCTCCACTGCTGCAACGATGCGCCGAATGCGTGCACAGCTTCTTAACCTCGGTTTTTCATCAAGGCTGACATCGAGTGGAAACTTTCAAGCCTCTCTTTGCCTTGCTCGTTCCGGGCACATAGCATTCACTCATATCTCGCAGGGTGCTGAGGCCGCAGCTCTCGCGCCATTGCCGCTGCGTGTGCTCAGGCTTAATGCAGAGCACGAAAAGACATTCGCACAATGGGGAATTAAAACGCTAGGCGAACTCGCACATCTTCCTGAAGTCGAGCTCATTACCCGTTTAGGGCAAGAAGGAAAACGTCTTCGGCAGCTTGCGTGTGGCCAAAGCTCGCATCATTTTCAACCTGTTAGCGCTCCCTTTTTCCTCGAAGAGTTTCTGGAATTGGATCATCCCGTTGAAACGCTTGAGTCACTTCTCTTTGTTCTTAATTCCATGCTTGCTCAGCTCGTATCGCGTGCTACAGCCCATGCGTGGGCACTTGCTTCGGTGACTGTGACTTGCACTCTTGATGGCCTGAGTGCTCATCAGCGTATGGTGCGGCCAACACTTCCCTCTGTTGATCGAGCCGTCTTTCTCAAGCTGCTGCATCTCGACTTCGAAGCGCATCCTCCCGGTGCTGGCGTGCTTGCACTGCGCCTCGCTGCAGAGCCTGGACACAGCAGCAAAGTTCAGCTTGGTCTATTTTCTCCCCAGCTGCCAGAGCCAATGCTGCTTGAGGTTACGCTCGCACGTCTCGCCGCTCTCGTGGGAGAGGATCGCGTCGGTAAGCCTGTGCTTAAAGACACGCATCAGCACGATGGATTCAGCATGCGAAAGTTCACGACTGACACCATGCCATCACCCATTACCTCTTGTATGCAGCGGGCACCGGCTTTAAGGCGCCTGCGGCCCTGTGTGGCGATTAAGGTTGAACTGCAGGGTGACGCAATCTTCGCCTTCTGGTACGAGCGCATCCGTTATGATGTGCAGCGGCTTTATGGGCCTTGGAGGTTTAGCGGCGAGTGGTGGACAGGCCTTTGCTGGGCGGTAGAACGCTGGGACTTCGCAGCGCAATCTGCCGAATCTTCTTTACTGGGAGTCATCCTGCGCAACCAAGTCGATCGGTCTTGGTGGCTTGAGGCTATCTATGACTAAGCTATGCAGGCTAAATGCATCATGATTGAGTCTTCCTATGTAGAGCTCCACGCAGCAAGCGCCTTCAGCTTTCTTGAGGGAGCCTCACAGCCAGAGGCACTGATCGAACGGGCAGTGGAATTGGATATACCTGCAGTGGCTCTTCTTGATCGTAATGGTTTGTACGGCGCTCCACGATTTCATAGCTTTGCAAAGCAGAAAGGTGTGCGGGCTCATATAGGTGCTGAGATTGCTGTTTCAGACTTTTACCCACGTCTTGTACCGTCCACATGGCTACCGCACCAAGCGCCTGCTGAACCCTCGCGTCTGCCGCTACTTTGCAGCTCACGTGTCGGATACCAGAATCTGTGCCAGCTTATTACTCGGTTCAAGATGCGCGAGTCAACTAAGCGCGAAGGTGCCGCCAGAACAGCCGACCTTGAGGAATTTTCAAGTGGTCTTATCTGCCTTACCGGCGATGAGGAAGGTCCACTTGCCAGTGCGTTGGCCAAAAATGGCGAAAGAGCAGGACGTGCACTGCTCGAACGGCTAATTAGCATATTCGGACGCGCAAACGTATACGTGGAACTGCAGCGTCATCAATCCCGCGAGCAAGAAGCTCGCAATCAGGCTGCAATTCGGCTTGCCACCTCGCTGCGCCTGCCGATTCTTGCAACGAACGGGGTTCGTTATGCTACTCCTGCGGAACGAGAGATTTTGGACGTTTTCACATGTATTCGCCATGCTACCGATCTTGACCACGCTGGCCGTCTGCTCTCACGCAGTTCACAGCGCTACCTAAAGAGTGCCCGGTGGATGGCTTCGCTCTTCCAAGATCTTCCCGAAGCCATCATCAACACACAACTTCTTTCGCAGCGCCTCGAGTTCAGATTGGATGATCTAGGTTATACATTTCCACAATACCCGGTTCCGGATGGCGAGACCATGGACGGCTACCTTCGCAAAAGAGTTCATGAGGGAATTCGACTTAGGTACAGTTCGAGCAAAAGAAAACTTTTGCATAAAGCGCTTAGACAAGCAGCGCGAGAGCTGGACTTGATCCGGAACTTTAGTTTTGAAGGATATTTTCTTATCGTTTGGAACATCATCGATTACTGCAAGCAAAATGACATTCTTGTGCAAGGTCGTGGCAGTGCTGCCAATTCGGTCGTCTGCTACGCCCTCGAAATAACGGCAGTAGACCCCATTCGTATGAGTCTACTCTTCGAACGCTTTCTCAATGAAAGCCGAAATGAGTGGCCTGATATTGATCTTGATCTGCCTTCAGGCAAAAAGCGCGAGCAAGCCATCCAGCATATCTACACGCGTTATGGCGAGCTGGGCGCTGCCATGACGGCTAATGTGATCACCTATCGCGGCAAATCTGCCGCACGCGAAGTGGGTAAGGTGCTCAGATTTGATGAAGAGGCACAGGGCCGGCTCTCGAGCCTTGTTGGTCAATGGGAATGGAAAGGTGCCACCGACACACTTAAACATCAGTTTGGTCACGCCGGCTTTGATGTGTCGCATCCGCGTATTGCCCGCTATCTCGATCTTTGTTTGCGCCTGCAGAATCTTCCGCGCCATTTAGGCCAGCACTCCGGCGGCATGGTCATCTGCCAAGGACAACTCAATCATGTTGTTCCGCTCGAACGCTCCTCAATGCCTGGCCGTACCGTCGTGCAGTGGGATAAGGATGACTGCTCTGAACTGGGCATCGTCAAAGTGGACCTGCTCGGTCTTGGCATGATGGCTGTTCTTAAAGACTGTATTGACTTGATTCCCGAGCACTATGGAGAGAAGGTTGATCTGGCGCAACTCCCGGTAGGTGATTCCGAGACATATGCCGCCCTTCGCAGAGCCGACACGGTCGGCATGTTTCAGGTGGAGAGCCGTGCCCAGATGGCCTCGCTTCCCAGGAATGCTCCAACCAGGTTTTACGATCTTGTAGTACAGGTCGCCATCATCCGGCCCGGTCCGATCGTTGGCAAGATGATGAACCCCTATATGCGGCGACGACAAGGCTTAGAAAAGGTTACATATCCCACCGAATCGCTCAAGCCTGTTCTTAGGCGCACACTCGGAGTTCCGCTCTTTCAGGAGCAATTGCTGCGCATGGCCATGATCGTCGCTAATTTTTCAGGCACCGAGGCCGAAGAACTTCGCAAAGCTGTTGGAATGCGTCGTAGCAGGCAGCGTATGGAACAACTCGTGGTCAAGCTGCGTGAAGGTATGACCCATAACAAAATTAATACCGACACGCAGGATCTGATTGTCCAAAGTATTCAGTCTTTTGCACTCTATGGCTTTCCAGAATCACACGCAGCTAGTTTTGCGCTGCTCGCTTATGCCTCGGCTTATTTTAAAGTTAAGTACCTCGCTGCTTTTACGTGTGCCATGCTCAACAACCAGCCCATGGGCTTTTACATGCCTGCCGTTCTGGTTAAAGACGCACAACGACATCGTCTTCGCATACGGGCAATTGACGTACAGGCTTCTGAGACACAGTGCACGATTGAGACTCAGGCGAACAACTCACTCGCCGTTCGCTTGGGATTGCGTTATGTCAAAGGTCTACGAACGCAAACTGCTGATGCAATTACGCGTGAGCGCCAGCAAAATGGTTGCTTTCTTTCAACGGAAGATCTTGCCTTACGTGTTCCACAGATTAACCGGAAAGAACTTCGCGAGCTCGCACATGTTGGTGCGCTGAACTGGGTTGATGGAGTTGCACATCGACGCGACGCACTCTGGCAGGTTGAGCAGATAGGACGAGCGGCCGGTCCGTTGCTCACCGCTACATCACATGCACCCTCTCCGACGCCCCTAAGCAGGATGTCTACGGAAGATCGTCTTGTGGCGGATTACGCAGGTACTGGGTTGACTGTCGATCATCATCCCCTCTTCTACCGCCGGGCCGAGCTCAGGCAGCTCGGAGTTCTTACTGCTACAGACTTGGCGTTTGTTTCGAATGGGGCGCAGATCGTAACGGCCGGCTGCGTCATTGCCAGGCAGCGACCCGGAACCGCTATGGGCTTCATCTTTCTTTCGATGGAAGATGAAACGGGCATCGCCAATGTAATCGTCCACCCAGAGTTATACGACTCCGATCGCGTCACTATTACCCGGGCGAAGTTCCTGCGTGTCACTGGTCGATTGCAAAATCAGGATGGCGTTCTTCACGTTCGTGCCTCAGCTATCGAACCGCTACAGATGCAAACAATGGACTTGCACTCACACGATTTCCATTGAAGAGCGACGTCCGCATAGGTCGCAGGGCACGCACACCTTTGGGGGAGTGATGCTGTCGTATCTCGCAGATATTGTCCAGCTATGGCCAATGCTTCCATCATCCCGCCAGCAACTTTCGTTGAACATGCTACCCGGCTCCGCACACGTAAACTTGAGCAAGTTGCCGCAGACGTAGAACAGGAATTGCGCATTCGACTGATTCCAGCCGAACAATCTCCAGGGGCCCCCCGTAAAGACCTCTCCTCCGTTCTCAAGCATTTTCGCGGCAGACTACGCTAGACGTCTCATGGCTGATGTTCTTGTTCTCGCACCAGCGGCGTATCATGGCGCAGTGATCAAAAAGTGCGTTTTCGTCCTCGCTCTCGTGCTCATGCCCCCGAGCTTCGCCTTCACACAGACTTCATCATCGGCAGGCAACACGACCGTGCAACAGCAGCAGCCCGTCGGTCTACTCTCTGCAGATCTAACGGAAAAGCTTCTTCCTCCCTCTGTTCTTTACAAGGGTCAGCAGGCACCTGTTCAGGGCCGTAACTCCGGTGCGATTCGCTATGCGGACGGTGCACTTCTGATCATTTCGCTGGTTGACAGTTCAGGCTATTCCACAGGGGTCCGCGAGAAGTATCAATTCTTTCTCTACACGGAAAGAACTCTTAGCTTTGGCGGCAAGAACCTAAGCCCTGGTTTCTACGGTGCGGGCTTTTTGGCAGACAACACGCTTGTCGTTACCGACGTCTCCGGTCGCGATCTCATCACGGCACCGACGACAACCGACACAGCATTCAAACGACCACGTCCGCTTCAGATCGTCGCCTCGCCTGATGGTGGTGAGTTCCGACTCTACCTTGGGCGCTCCTACGTCACGCTGCCCTCCGCCAAGTAAAACACGTTCGTGCTGTGAGCTCCTCCAAGGCAGAGGCATTATGCTCCCTCTGCCTGTGTGAGAGACGCACCTTTGGCTTCGCGTCCGATGGAAGTCAAAATCGCCACGACCAGAGCCACCAGGATGACCGTGCGAGACAGCACCGGGCTTAGTCGGCCGCCAAAGACGCCGGCGGCCAGGATGGCCTGCAACTTTCCGTTTTTCGACGACAACAGATTCCCGAGCTGGTACGCGAACCCCGGAAAGGTAGCACGTACCGGCCCCGGCGACAGCTCATTGAGATGGGCAGGAATGACACCCCACGCACCCTGCACCATGAATTGCATCAAGAAGCCGCCAATCGCCAGAACGCCAATCGAGGCCGAGCCTGACCACATGGGGATCATCGGAATCGCGAGCAACGATGCAATCACAATTGTCCTCCGGCGCCCCCATCGTTCCGACAGCATCCCACAGAAGATTCCGCCAGCCAATGCGCCGAAGTTGCCAACTGCCGTTAGTAGACCGACCATCCCCGGCTTCATGCCGCGATCGTGCTCGAGCATGCTTGGGTAAAGATCCTGCGTTCCATGGCTGAAGGACGTAAATGCCGTCATCAACAAAGCGAGGAACAACAGTGATGGCAGGTATCTCCACAAAGGTGATCGCCCCGTTGCGGAGATCGTCTGCGTCTGCGTGAGCGCGCTTTTAGCCTCGAGCTTTGCTTTCCGCGATGCGAGCCAAGCCGGCGACTCCTCGACTTTGAATCGGAGATAAAACGCCAGCAGAGCCGGTAACGCGCCGAGCATGAACAGCACACGCCACGGCGTCCACATACCCGTCCCGTGCAGATAGGGAAATAAGAGTCCGTAAAGCGCCGCGGCCAGGAGGTTTCCCACAACGTATCCTTCCTGCAGGAGCCCGGAGAAGAACCCGCGTCGCTCGGAAGGAAGAACTTCCAGGGCTAGTGCCGCGCCGACGCCCCATTCCCCGCCCATGGCAATGCCGAAGAGAGCTCGACAGACTAAGAAGAGTGGCAGACTCGGTGCAAATGCACTCAGCAGCTCAAAGACCGAAAACGAAACAACGTTGATCATCAGGGTCGGCCTTCGACCATACCGCTCAGCCATCAATCCAAAGAGCAGGGCTCCCACTGGTCGCATCGCAAGTGTCCAGAAGATCGCTTCGGCCGCCATGGAAAGTGTTGCGTGGAACTCGGCCGCAATGGATCGCAGACACAGCGTGAGAAGGAAAAAATCGAAGGCATCCAGTGACCAACCCAGGAAACAGGCAGCGAAGGTACTCCGCTGTACACGTGTCAACGGAGTACGCGTGACCTTAGGAACGATATCCGCCACTTCATCCTCGCAAGCCAGTCACCAGACGTTTAGATTTCCCTGCAAAGCAACAGAAACGGCCGGCAACAGAAACGGCCGGCGACAGGCGCCGACCGCTTCTCTGTCCTGAGCAAATCAGGCTTTCGCCCCTGCAGTCTGAAATCCGTCCATGCTCCCTGCGGGCACACCGTCCTGAGTCTCGTTATAGTTCTTTAGCAACTCATGATGGAGGCAATAGAGTGCAAGCTCCAGCCGATCCGAGACGCCCAGCTTGTCATAAACCTTGCGCAGGTAGTTCTTGATCACCTGTTCGGTTGTGCCAATCTGGTACGCGATCTCTTTGTTCCGCATTCCGCGCGTGATGCAGCTAATGATGGCCAGTTCTTTCTTTGAAAGTTTTGGTTGCACCTTTGGGTTCGTAAGAGCTGTTGCCTGCGCGCGGTACGCTTCGATCACCCAGCTAATCGACTGATTGTCGATCCAGGTCTCTCCATCAGCGATCTTGCGAACACACTTAACCAAGAGATCCGGAGAGATGGACCGTGGAACCACGCCGCGAACGCCGCGACGATAGAGCTCCACCGTGTTCGCTTCATCACTTTCGGTGATCTGGACGATCAGCTTGGCATTTGGAGCTTGCCGCACCAGTTCAGGAACGGCATCCACCATACCTGCGATCAGTTGTCCCTCGAGCAGAACCACGTCTGTTGGATACCGGGTGAGTGCGGCATACAGGTTTTCTAATGTTTCTACCTGTGCGATGACACGAACATCATCCTCGACCGCGAAGATCTTCTTCATACCGACCCGGTAGATCGCTTGAGAGTCGGCCAGAATGATTCGGATCCCGCCTCCCGATCCGTTGTCCTGCTCCCGCTCTGCGCTTTGCGTAAACCCGTTAATAGGTGTTGGATTCATCCGTCTAAGCCTTCAGGTAGTACTCGTCAATAACTGCTGCAGCCTGTTCTCGATCGCCCTGCTTTTCATGGCGTACAACACGTCCACGACAGTGGATCTCCACATCGTTCGCAGAGCCCATTATCTCGGATGGCATTTCAATCGTGAACTCGATAACGCGATCGACCCTGGGTAAGCGATCGCCAATAAAGAGCAATCCGTTCGCGGAGATATCTTCAGTCGTTGCTTCAAAGAGGTCTTCGTCAGCACGAAGATGAATCGCCAGCTTCACGGGAAAACGAACCGCCGAGCGTAAGGGATTCTCCCCAGACGCCTTCTTCCATTGAACCAACTCTTTTCTTCGAAGTTCTGGTTCTGACACGTCCATAAGGGCCCTTCCTGAGACTCAGCCGAGTGTATCTCCAATTTACCAAAGCAACACCATTTTTTTCTCTGCATCTAAGTACGATCGTGCACAACGAAGGCGGCCGACCCTCCGACCCAAGCCTTATCTCGATTATGGTCGACGCCCATCATCAACCCTCGACCCAGACGCACCATGCTGATAACAGGCTGCATCTCGCCTCCATCCGGCCAGACGAACATTAGCCTTACCTCAGCTTGAGTTGGTCCGAAAGGCGTTGCGATTACCGATTCGAAGTGTACCCGTTCCTGAAGCAGATAGCTCGATCTCTGCGCCTCCGGAATCGCGATCAGGTCGGGCCATGAAGGTCCGAATTGGATTCCCTTCCCGGCAAAGGAAAAGAGCGGCTTGAGCAGCATCTGGCTGAGGTCTAGTGGCAGTCGCGTGGAATCGACCATCCATTCGTGCAAAAACACGGCCCGCGGTACCGCCGGATGCTGCAGATATGGCAAAGAGAACTTGCTCGCTCGGAAGTACCAGTTTGGGTGACCGGCCCACTCTACCTCGAGGTCTCCGCGTGGATCGAAGCCGGGCCGAACTCCTTCGCGCTCCATCTCGTCGGCGATAGCACGATTGAAGATACGCCGAATAGGCATCCACTGGCCGTTCCGCTCGTACTCCAGTTGGCGACCAGTCTGCCGTACTTTTGCGATGTCGACGGTGCTGATGCCTAACCTGTCTTCATACACCTGGAAGTCGGCGCGGGTCTTCTGCAACTCCGGCGTGACCTCCAGCAGCACGACCTCTGCCGGATCGTGCCCTGCCACAATGACCTCATCGAGCAACTTCCAGTAGCTCGATCGAGTGTGACCGCCAAGATGCAGGTGCAGACCCGAATCTAAGCCGTACGCCTCTACGTACGCCGGCCCAAGGATGTCCTGAAAGCCGAATACAGAAGGAAACGCCTGCATCTCCACAAGGCGAATCCCCAGGCTGCCGTCTGTCTCGCGAACAAACCCGAAGTCGACCGTCATGAAGTGCGGCGGCTGAATTCCAAGCGGCTCCGGTATTCGATACCGTGCTGGAATCGCGTCGGTACTTGCCAGGAGGTAGTTCGGATTCTGGAGAAGTTGCGCCGTGAGTGTCTTTCCGGTCTCAACCATCTGGCGAAGTAAAGCCTCTGGAAGGAAGACTGGAGTCTCCGCGATGCGAAATCCTACAGGTGTTCGTACGGCAACTTCCACAGCCTGTAAGAGGCAGGCATAGCTCTCATCGGTGTACCGTGCGTTGAACTCGCTTCGCAGACTCTCGATCACGCCGCGTCAACCGCCTCTCTCGTTTCAGGAGTACTCAGGGTTCAATGAGGAAGGTGCCATCCCTCATGATGAGTTCTTCCCCGTTCGCATCGCCTAACCAGATGTTGAAGCCGAGTCCTACAACGTCAATATGGGTGGAGGACTTCCAGGGTGCCCCAGTATGGGCGCCATATGGGTCACCGAATGCGATATGGACGCCGGGAAACTTTTCATCCTGCAGGATGTTGCCGATCACCTTCTTCACACCTATGTTGGTGCCAATTGCAAACTCGCCGACGCGATCCGAGTTCGCATCAGTATGGGTGTAAGCCCAAAACTCGCGCTCCAGCGCCTTGTTGTCGGACTTCACCTGCGTGATGCGGTTCCCTTCTATGTGAATTGTCAAGGGTGTCTCCCGCAGGATGCCGAACCGCTCGCACAGGAAGTCCCCTACGACACCATCCACCACAAAGACACCGTTGACTTCGCCGGGAGCGGTGAAGCATTCGCCTCCTGGAAGATTTCCCCACTTCTCACGGCTGATGATGCCTGACGTCTTGAACCAGCGATATTCGGAGGACAGCTCTACATGAAGATCGGTTCCGGCTGGCGTCGTGGCGCGGACATACGTCGCCTTCCTCACGCGATCCAGCACCGCCTGGCTCAATCGATCGACCGCCCCGAAGTCCGCGCACATACCCTCGACCATCACCTCAGACGTTATGTTCACCATATGCGCGTGCCGCATCTTGCGTCGATTCACCACGTCCGTCATCTGCATCCGGCTACGCAGTTCGTTCGGCTGCACCGTCACCGCGAAGATACTGACATCTGAACTTTCCATATCTTCGAGGACAGGGGCTGGCATCTCCAGACAAGGCCGCGACGCAATCTCCTCCAGGATGAAACCGTTCCACCGGCATCCCGCGCGATCAAGCGCTTTGGCGAGCGAGGCTGCGATCTCACGGCAGCTCTTATCCGCGATCAGCGTTACCTTCTCCTCAGGCTGCACGCGCAGGCACGTCTCAACAGCATTGCGCGCGCCCGGATCAAACGTCGTGGGGTACTCGACACGTCTCAGGTCTGTGCTTTGCCCTACCATCGCTTCGCTCATCGCCTCAGTCAATCGTTCCCTCTCCTCTGCCTCATCACTTTTTTTGTGGCCTGCTTCCTCTGATGCAAGGCTCCAGTCGGTCCTTCTTTGCCGTCGCTATCGCACGCACATCCCGTGAATGCCTATCTAGAGGCCGATCCGGGTCTCCTTTGCCATATAGTCCACCACGTCGCGCAGACTCCCTGTCTCGCGGAATACCTTCAACTGCCGATCCGCTCCGGATCCTTGTTCGAGCATCTGCCGCACATACCCGATCTCTTTCTCACTGCCCAGCCGCCGCATCTCGTCTCCGACAAAATCCAGGTACTCGCCAATCAAGTCGTGCAACGGCACCTCCTGTTGCTTGCCGAAGTCGATCAGCTTGCCTTCAAGGCCATACCGCACCGCACGGAACTTGTTCTCCATCAGCAGCGCACGCGAGTACTGCCGGTAGTCCACGTTCAGCGAGTGCAGCCGCCACAGCGTCGCTGCTGTCGCCTGGATCAGCGCCGCGATCGCAATTGACTCCTCCGCCCGCATCGGTATGTCGCAGATCCGTACCTCGATCGTGTTGAAGAATGGATGTGGCCGTATGTCCCACCAGATCTTCTTCGCATTATCAATGCAGCCCGTCTTCACCAGCAGGTCGACATAGCTCTCAAACTCCGAGTAGCTGGCAAACGCATCCGGCAGATTGGTTCGCGGAAAATGCTCAAAAACCTTCGCGCGATAGCTCTTGTAGCCGGTCTCCATACCCTGCCAAAACGGTGAGTTCGTCGAGAGAGCAAGGATATGCGGAAGAAAATAGCGCAGTGAATTCATAATACGAATGGCCGCTTCCTTGTCTTCGATCCCCACATGAACGTGCAATCCGAAGATCAGGTTTGATCGCGCCACGAGCTGCAAATCCTCAACCACCTGCGCATACCGCGGGTCCGGGTAGATCTCCTGCGACCTCCAGTCAGCGAACGGATGCGTCGCGCCCGCAACCAGCATCAACCCTTGCTCCTCCGCGAGTCGGACCAGATGACGCCGCAGATCGTAGAGATCTTCGGCGGCCTCCTGGATGTTGTGACACACACGCGTCCCAACCTCGATGACTGACTGATGCATCTCGGCCTTAACCCGCTCTCCCAGCTGCACTTTGCCCTGCGCCAGCATCTCCGTTGCAATATGCGATCGCAGATCCCGGGTCCCCGGGTCAACCGTCTGGTACTCCTCTTCAATTCCAAGCGTGAAGCTAGGCTGCATGCGGTCCTCGTTCGGCTGGACGTACCATTTCACCTGCGATCGTGGTCTTGCCTTATTCCAACGGTGTGATCTTAGCCTTCTTCGTTGCCGGAGACTTCTTCGCCGGCAGCGGCTTCGCTGGGGCCGCTGCTTTCTTCACCGGTGGTTTTACGGTGGGCAGCTCCGTCGCCCCGACTGCCTTTGCGGTAAATGTCTTTACCAGCTTGCTCTGGTCTGGTCTCCCATTTAGCAGGCTAAGGCAGCGGAGATTGCCGCGAGTGCCAGGATCTTGCTGTGCCTTTTCAACGGCAAGCCGGGCGACCGCATCCACGATCCAGTGAAAATTCTCTTGGCCGACCGAGTAGAAATCCGCATCGGGAGCAGGATTCATGAAGTCGATCGCGTACGGAATGCCATTCTCAACCGCAAACTCGACGGTGTTGAGGTCATATCCCAAAGCCCGGCATAGGGTGAGTGCATCCGCTTCCACACGCGCCAGCAGCTTCGGGTCATAGGCCGGGGGATCCTGAATATATCGCTGATCGTGCGGCCGGCGAGGATCATACGGCATAATGCGCACCTCCTTCTGTCCGACCACATAGCAGCGAAAGTATTCGTCGAAGTTCACCGCCGCCTGCAGCGTCATGCAGAGATCGCGAGTCAGATCGTAGGACCTGAAAAACTCATCGCGATTATGCACATGAAAGACATCGCGCCATCCGCCGCCATCGTGCGGCTTCAGAAAGGCTGGAAAACCGACGTATTCGAAAGCCGCTTCCCAGTTAAGCGGATACTCCATATTCCGCAGGGATTCAGTGTTGATCTGCGGCGGATAATTTTTGTGCGGCAACAGCACTGTCTTTGGCACCGCGACACCCAGCTTCTTCGCCAGAGCGTAGTTGAAGAACTTGTCATCCGCCGACCACCAGAAGGGATTGTTGATCACTTCCGTGCCGGTAAGGACAGCGTTCTTCAGATAGGACCGGTAAAACGGCAGGTCGTGCGAGATACGGTCCACAATAACCGCATACCCGCACGCTTCAGCCATCGTCACCGCTCCCAGCTTTACCGCCTCAGCCCGGATCTCTTCATGCCCCATGGAGTTGATCCGGTCTACCAAAGCACCCGGAAACGTGTTCTCCATCCCGAACAGCACGCCGATCTTCTTCATGAGCCTCGTTCCCTCGTACACTTCTTTATATCTGTAACGCCTGACTTCCTTCCTGTTCGCGGCACAAGTGCACTACAGATAGCGCTCCACCATCCGCAGCCAGACGGGCCAGTCGTGCAGCGCGCCATCTCCCCACACATCGAAGCGCAACGGAACTCCCTTCGAGTGCATTACGCCGGCCATATGCTCATTCGCTCCCCTGCAGATATCATGCTCTCCCGCCGCCAGCACATAGGTAGCCTGCCGGTAGCGGTCCAGGTACCACCCATCGCTCAGGTGCTCCAGATAGTTCACAGGCGAGTGGAAGTAGACATCCTCATCGTAGTACCCGCTCAGGAAACGCTGCGGGTTGAAGATGCCGCTCATCGCCAGGAACCCGAGAAACTCCTGAGGCCGCCTCAGGGCGAGATTCACAGCATGGAAAGCGCCCATGCTGCATCCAGCTGTGACCGCGCGCATTCCGCCGCTGCGGGTCTGCATCAGAGGAAGTACCTCTTCCAGCAGATAGCGCTCATACTGCATGTGCCGCGCAACCCTCCATCGCGGTGGCACATCCCCGTTGTACCAGCTCTCCGCATCGACTGAGTCCACGCAGAAGAGCTGGATCTTGCCGTCTTCGATCTGGCGTCGTACTGCCCCCACCATTCCGCGTTCCTCGAACTCGTAGAACCTGCCGCATGAGGTTGGAAACACCAGCACCGGTGTCCCCTTTCTCCACCCGTGCGCGGCGAATGTCAGCATCTCCATATCGCGTCCGAGTGCGCCTGAAAACCAGCGGTGGTACTCCCGTTCCAAGTTCGTCTCCTCTGCTAGTCTGGTGCCATCCTAGCGCATTGGAGCGCGCCCACTGCAATCGCGAAATCTCACCGATCCTGACCCTGCAAAACCAAACCAGGCGCCCTCCTCAGAACCTGGTACTCCCTCTCTGACATCTATCCCTACGCCCAGCCTTCTTCCGGCCAGCGTGCTGAACCCGGAGTTCGCTGCGAACTCACGCTATCAGCTCCGCACCTTGCGAGGCGCATCGATCCCAACTGATCGCATCGTCACCATCTATCTGCCCATCGCCTACCTTGCCGAGCCAGACCGCCGCTTCCCGGTCTTCTATCTGCATGACGGCCAGAACCTCTTTGACGGCACGACGGCCTATCTCCCATGTCACACCTGGCGTGCCCACACCACGGCCGATCGCCTAACCGAGGTCGCCTGCACGGAACCAGTGATCCTCGTCGGCATCGCCAACGCCGGCGTCGATCGCATGCCGGAGTACACGCCTGTCGCAGATCCGCAGCTTGGCGGCGGACGCGGTCGACTCTACGGACAACTCTTGCTGAACGATCTCAAGCCCCTCATCGATCGGGAGTTCCGCACACTCTCTTCGCCGGATCACACTGCTCTTGGAGGATCATCACTTGGCGGCCTGATCTCCCTCTTTCTCGCCCTCGAGCATCGCGATCGGATTGGCAAGATTGCGGTCATCTCTCCTTCGATCTGGTGGAACGGGCGCAGCATTCTCCGGCTCGCCCGACGCTCATTGGTCGAGCCCAATTTAGCGATCTGGCTTGATATCGGCACGGCGGAGGGCGCTCACCACCTCCGCGACACTGATCTGCTCTTCAGCATTCTTGTCGAACGCGGCTGGGAATCTGGTCAAAACCTCGTCTATCAGCGCATTCAGGGAGGCCTGCATAACGAAGATGCCTGGGCGGATCGCTTCGGCGACGTTCTCGCCTTCCTCTTTCCTGCGAAAAGACCAGAGGTCCTTGCGTCGCGGGAAGAAGCCAACCGAGAACCGCAATCAGAGCAGCAAACCTAAAGTCACTCCCGGTAACTCCTGCCTTCTGGCATTTCACTGGCGAAAATATTGCATCTTCCCCGACTTTCCGCGATACTTAGATGTTGCGTGGACAAAGCGGAAGTTCAGCGCCCCACGCCTCCCTGGGCTCTGCCCACACTTCCGTCTTTGAAAGGCATTCACCTGTGTTGATGATCCGTCTGGCGCGCGTCGGCGCCCGCAAGCAGCCCCACTATCGCGTTGTTGTGATCGAGAAGGATCGTGCCCGCAATGGCCGTTCTCTCGAGGTAGTTGGTACGTATAACCCCCGCACCCATCCCGCCAGCGTCGACCTCAAGCGTGAGCGAATTGAGTATTGGACGAGCAAGGGCGCACAACTCTCGGAGCGCGTCGGCAAACTGATGTCCGCTGCCCCTACCGAAGTTGCAGTCGCCTCCTAAGTAACTCTGCCACGGCATTTCAGGGAAGTTCGCGGGTGCCCAAAGATCGTTCGGCTGCTCCGTTATTTGACTCCGCTTGTAAAGCCAGCAACGTAAACTCATCTTCGTGCGGCGCCCCCATCCGGGTGCCGCACATGAGAGATCGCAGGATACATCTCTGGCTCTCATGTGCGCGGCTCGTTTGTATCAGCTCTTGCCTTAGATCCCCCTCAGATGGGACAGTCGGCATATGCATTTAGGCGATCCGCGTCATTCCCAGGAGGTTGAGAGAATGACCGAAGCCACGGCTTCCCAAAATGAACCTGTCGAGCACTCCGTCGACATGCAACTGCTGGTCCAAGCGATCGCGCGCTCGCTGGTGGACTCACCGGATCTGGTGAGTGTAGAGACAATCCCGGAAGGCGACTCGACAATCCTAAGGCTGCGTGTCGGCCCGGGGGACATCGGAAAAGTGATCGGCAGGCAAGGCCGTACAGCACGCTCGTTCCGGACGATTTTGGGGGCCGCGAGCATGAAGCTGAAGCGCCGCTACTCTCTGGATATTGTGGAAGTCGAATAACTGAACGGGCGTCCGTAATACGGACGGCCGTTCGTCTCTGCTTGAAGATCACGCCGGCCTTTCTGCTGAGAGGCACAAGCGGAAGTAGTCGAGAGATCGCTCCAATCCCTCACGCAAGCGAATCTTCGGCTCCCACCCAAGCAGCGTCTTCGCCCTGGTAATATCCGGCCGCCGTCGCAGCGGATCATCCTGTGGCAACGGCTTGAACGTAATCGGATCCTTGCTCCCCGTCACGGCGCGAACTTCCTCAGCACATTCAAGGATCGTCCATTCTTCCGGATTTCCGATGTTGACCGGCATCACCTCATCCGATTTCGATAGCCGCACAATGCCGTCAATCAGATCCGAAACATAGCAGAAGCTCCGTGTCTGTGAGCCATCTCCGTAAATGGAAAGTGGCTCGCCTCGCAATGCCTGCATCATCAGGTTTGAAATGACGCGCCCGTCATTTGCCTGCAGCCGTGGACCATACGTGTTGAAGATCCGCACAAGATGTGTGCGCACACCATGATATCGGTGGTAGGCCATCGTCGCGGCTTCGCTAAAGCGTTTCGCCTCGTCGTAAACCGATCGCGGCCCCACTGGATTGACGTTCCCCCAGTACGTTTCGACCTGCGGATGCACCTCAGGATCCCCGTAGCACTCTGACGTGGACGCATGCAGGTACCCGGCACCGTACTTCTTCGCAATCTCAAGGGTGTTGATCGTCCCAGCTGATCCAACCAGCAGGGTTTCAACGCCGAGCCGTGCGTAGTCCACCGGGCTCGCAGGCGAAGCCATGTTGAAGACGTAGTCCACCCGCCCTGGATCGAATGGCTGGCAGATGTCCTTCTCCATCAAACTGAAGCGCTCTTCACCCTCAAGGTGACTCAGGTTCACTGTGCTTCCGGTTGATAGATTATCGACTCCGAGGACAGTGTTCCCCTCGGCGAGAAGAACATCGCAGAGATGCGATCCCAGGAAGCCCGCGGCTCCTGTAACAAGAATTACCTGTGCCATTTCAGACCTCCAGCATCCGCATCAGGCTCTTACCCTGACCGGCGGTGCCATACTGCTCAAGAGGTGGAAGCAGAGTCCGCTTCACCCTTCTGCAAACTGAATGGAGAGACGCCGGCAATCGTACCGGCTGTCTCCTGTTTAGCGTTGTGGCAGCGTTGCGCTAGCCGATTCGCGCGCGGGATGCGCCGTTGGCCGACCAACACTCATATAGGTAAAGCCCAGACCGGCCATCACAGCCGGATCGTACAAATTTCGCCCGTCGATCACGATGGGGTAGCGCAGCGTCTGGTGCACCCGTGCTAGATCGAGCGTGACAAACTCCGCCCAATCCGTCAGTACCAGCAACGCATCAGCGTCCTTCGCCGCATCGTAGGCGTTGTCGGCGTATCGAAGCTGCTTACCTTCCGGCAACAGCTCCACTGACCGCTCCTTGGCAGCAGGATCATATGCCGTAATGGAACATCCCTCCGCCAGGAGCATCCTGATCATTTCGATGGCCGGGCTCTCACGGATGTCATCGGTTTCGCCCTTGAACGCCAGCCCGAGCACACCAAGCTTCTTTCCACGCAGGGTCCATAGTGCAGATCGCACCTTGGCAAGGAAGCGCCGCTTCTGAGCGGCATTGATGTTCTCGACTTCACTCAAAAGATTAAAGTTAATGCCGAACTGGTCGGCGACCGACCGGAACGCCGCCACATCCTTCGGGAAACACGATCCGCCGTATCCGATACCGGGCCGCAGAAACTTTGGCCCAATCCGGCTGTCCAGACCTATTCCCTTTGCGACCTGCTCCACGTTCGCATCCGTGGCCTCGCACAGGTTCGATACCGCATTGATGAAGGAGATCTTTAGCGCCAGGAATGCGTTCGACGCATGCTTGATAATCTCGGCGCTCTTAATAGAGGTGTTCAACAGGAGGGGAGGTGAGCCCGCATCGCAACATCCGCCGATCGCTCCCGCCTGGTTGTAGTAGCCGCCGCCCGTCAGTGGTTCATAGATCGAACCCAAGACCTTCACTGCCTCGGGCGTATCCGCGCCCACCACGATGCGGTCTGGATGTAAAAAGTCCTCAACGGCCGTTCCCTCACGCAGGAACTCCGGGTTTGAGACGACATCAAACAGTTGCTGCGGCACTCCGTTCCGCTCGATCGCACGACGGATCCACTCGTTTGTGTATACCGGTACCGTGCTCTTCTCGACGATCACCTTGTAGCTGTCGATTGATCGGGCGATCTCGCATGCAACCGCCTCGACGTACGACAGATCAGCATCTCCCGTCTCGCTCTGCGGCGTTCCCACCGCAATGAAGATGGCCTGCGCCTCACGCGTTGCCTCCGCCAGATCGGTCGTAAATCGCACCTTGTTATTGCGATAACGATTCAGGAGCTCCGGAAGGTGATTCTCATGGATCAGCGTATCGCCGCCTTGAAGCGCGGCAACTTTACGCTCATCGTTATCAACGCAGATAACATTGTGACCGATCTCGGCAAAACAGACCGCCGCGACGAGACCGACGTAGCCCGACCCTACAACAGCAATGGATATAGATTCACTCATGGGTGTTTGCGAATTCCCCTTTTTGGTAAGAATACCCGACCTTCGTTGAAGCACAGCACACAAAGGTGACATCACCTTCGGGTATCCCCACTTTGTGCAATCGACGATTGGCTCTTGTCCTCAGGTAAACTCTGATGAATGGACCCGCAGAGAGTGCCGACCCCGCCCGCGATGGGTGCTCCTGAAAGTGTCCCCTCTGCTACCGCAGGCGGCGAAACCACCCTCTCCGAGGCTCTCCTTACTCTTCGCAAGCGCAAATGGGTCCTGATCATCGCCGGCATTCTCGGCCTTGCCTATGGCGTCTATAAGGTAGTCTCAGAGCCTCGTGAGTACGAGGCGTATGGCCGCATCGAGGTCCGCACCGGTTCCTCCAATGAATTCCGTGTCAGCAGCGCCACCGGCTTTGACACTGGCTCAAATAAAATGCTCACTGAGGTCGCGATCCTGCAAAGCGACTCCCTCTTGCTGAGCGTCGCGAAACAGATGAAACTCCAGGACAATCCTGACTTCCTTGAAGTCAAAGGCCCTGTCCCGCACACATCCCTCGATGATCCCTCGGTTCGCGACGCTGTTGTCAGTTTGCTTCAGGGAACGCTCTCCGTACAGCTCGTACCCAAGACGGACATCATCCGACTCGGCTACACCAACATCAATCCCAAGCTCGCGACAGATATCGTCAACACGGTTATCTCCACCTATATCCATCGGAGCTACCAGACGCGCTTCGATTCCACACAGCGCGTCTCTCAGTTTCTGCAGGGTCAGCTCGATGACCTGAAGCAAGAGGTCGAAACGTCGCAGGAACAGCTCATTCCGCTGCAACGAAAGCTTGGTATCCTCGGCTTTGATCCCAACCATAATCAGATCTCGAGCGAGGTTGAGGACCTCTCGCGTGCCGCCGGTCAGGCGCGCCTCGCTCGCATCATCGCCGAGTCCCGCTACCGCATCATCTCCGGTATGGATCCGGACACCATCACCGGCACCATCGACAACACACCCGGCACCGTTCCCGGAGAACTCAACGCACTACGCGGTCAAATCGCATCGGCCCGCGCCAGCTATGCACAGCTTACCTCGACCCTCGGCCCGAATCATCCTCAGGCAAAAGCACTACGCGCTCAGATCGACCAGCTGGAACGCGAGATAGCCTCTGAGCAGAATCGCCTTCTGGTGCAGGCAAAAGAGAACTACATCGCCGCCAAGGCCAACGAAGAGCAGACGAACGCCACACTCGAGCAGCAGAAGAGCGAAGCCTACAAGCTCGGCGATGCACTCATCGACTATCAACTGCGGCAACGTGAGTTCGAAACCAATCGCACCTTGTACGAAAGCCTCAACCAGCGGCTTCGCACCGCCGGGGTCCAGGCCGGACTAGAATCCCTCGATATCGAAATCGTCGATCAGGCCCAGATGCCGGCAAACCCGGTCGTGCAGAATCAGACCAGCACCATCCTCTCTACGCTGGTCTTCAGCTTGCTCGGCGGCGTCGTCGTCGCCTTCCTGCTCGAAAGCCTGGACACGGGCCTGCGTGGCGTTGCCGAGATCGAGCAGATCACCGAGCTTCCATCTCTTGCCGTCATCCCGCGGGCGAGACGCAGCTCTGCTGAGGAGGCCGCGCAGCTCACCACGGCACAGCGTAACGTCGCAGTCCTTTCCAAGCCGAAGTCGCAGTTCGCCGAGGCCTTCCGCTCCCTTCGCACTTCACTGATGTTGTCCACCGCTGGACATCCGCCACGAATCATCTTATTCACCAGCGCCACGCCCTCCGAGGGAAAAACCACCGCAGCGACAAACCTGGCGGCGGTGCTCGCGCAAGGAGATGCCCGGGTTCTTCTTATCGACGCCGATCTGCGTCGGCCGAACGTACACCATCGCTTTGGTCTCAACGGTCGCGTCGGCCTCACTACGCTGCTTACCGGCGCCACAACCCTCGAGCAAACCATCCAGCATGTCCCCGAGATCCCCAATCTCGACGTCATCTCGAGCGGTCCCGTCCCTCCTCTGCCAACCGAGATGCTTGCCTCAGAGTCCATGCGTGCACTCCTCGAGCGGCTGTCCGGCCTCTACACGCATGTCATCATCGATTCGCCGCCCATCCTTTCCGTAACGGATGGTGTCATCCTCTCGCGCCAGGCGGACGCCGTTGTTCTCGTCGTCCGTCATGGAAAGTCGAGTAAACACGTTGTTCGGCGCGCACGTGACCTTCTCCTCCGTTCCGGAGCGTTCATCACCGGCATCGTTCTCAATGCAATCGACGTTTCCTCTCCGGAGTACTACGGTTATTACGGCTACTCGAAATACAACTACGCGGCGGCCGATTCGGGAACCTGGGAACCCCGCGAGAAGCCCGCTCACCGCGACGACCCTCCTCTGGAGAACGACGAGACGCGATGACTTTCTCTCTCCCAACTCGAACCGATCCCCCGCGGACCACGCTTCCACGCCGCGCATCGTCTTGGCTAAGCGTCACCCTGCTGAGTCTGGTATCGCTGTTCTTACCTGGGCTGGTATGCGCTCAGTTCAGCGGGCCAACGCCCGTTGCGTCTCCCTCTGCCAACATGCCAATCAAAATCACGACCGATCCCGCGATCCTCTATCCGGGTGAGCGCGAGATTGAGCTCGGCCCGGGTGACCAGATCAGCGTCCACCTCTATGACGCGAACGACTACGGTCCTCCGCCTTTGCGAATCAGCCTCGATGGCTCGGTTCAGCTCCCCCTCATCGGAGTCGTGCACGTGGGCGGACTCACACTGCATCAGGCGGAGGATCTAGTGGCGCGCCGCCTCATGGATGCCGGCATGTACCGCAGTCCGCAGATCACGATCCAGCTGCTGGAGTCGCCGAACCAGATCATCACCATCACGGGAGAGGTCCACGCAGTTGTCCCGGCTCTCGGCGGCAATAAGCGTCTGCTCGATGTCTTAGCTGCCGCCAGTGGCCTTCCAGCCAATGCCAGCCACGTCCTTACTATTAATCGTCCGGGCGTCGCTGAGCCTATTACTGTCGATCTTGGTCCCGATCCGCTGCGAAGCGCTCAAGCGGATATTCCCGTGTACGCGCGGGATACCGTCGTCGTCTCCCGTGTAGGAGTCGTCTATGTGCTCGGTGCCTTTCGCACCCAGGGGGCCATCCCGCTCGTTCAGAACTCTCCACTCACGCTGATGCAGGCCGCTGCGCTCGGCAATGGCTATGGCTGGGAAGGCCAATTAAACGACGTGCAGCTGGTTCGCACCGTTGGCCTCGAACGCAGGATCGTTCATGTGGACTTCAGGAAGGTGCTCCAGGGCAAAGCACCCGATCCGGTTCTCCAAACCGACGACATTGTTTACCTGCCTCCGAACGCCGTCAGATCCGCGATCAAGGTCGGCGGCATCAATACCCTTTTTGGTATTCTCTCCACGATCATCTTCTCTGTTCGTTAGTGCATGCCATCCCTTCTATCGATAACGACTCATCTATCCACATGGGCCGGCCCGGAGCCTGAGTGATCTATTCGCGAAAACTCCGGCTCGGATATCTGGTCAGCCATCCCATCCAGTACCAGGCGCCCCTTCTTCGACGCATCGCCGAGGAGCCGGATCTTGATCTCCGGGTCTTCTTTGGATCGGATCTGTCACTTCGCAGCTACAAAGATGAAGGCTTTGGCGCACAAGTGCAGTGGGACGTTCCTCTCCTCGAGGGCTACCACTCTGAGTTCCTTCCAATTCTCCGCGACAAGCGAACGATCTCTGTGGTCTCTCCGATCAATCGTGGGATTTACGACCGCTTGCGAGGAAACATCGGCGGCCCGGCTATTGACGTCCTCTGGGTCCACGGCTATGCCACCATCAACGCCATTCACGGCATGATGGCTGCGCGCGCGCTCGGAATCCCTGTCCTCCTCCGTGCGGAGTCCTGGCTCAAAGACCGGGAGAGATCAGGTCTTAAGCTTGCCGCGAAGCATGCGTTCTTCCGCGGCCTTCGGCAGATGGTGGACGCTGTCCTGCCGATCGGCACACTCAACTCCGAGTACTGGACTCACTACCTTGGTGGACAGATCCCGCAGTTCCTCATGCCCTATGCGGTGGACAACAGCTTCTTCCAGGCTCGCAGCCTCCAGGCCATCGCCGGTCGGCAGTCCCTTGCTCGGGAACTCGAGCTCCATTCCGGCCGTCCTGTAATCCTGTTCGCGTCCAAACTCCAGACGCGCAAACGCTGTGAAGACCTGCTCCAGGCCACCCTTCGTCTCAGCACACATCTTCCGGAAGACCGCCAGCCGTATCTTCTTATCGTCGGCGATGGCGAGGAACACTCCAATCTCGAGCGAATGGTTGCGGATGCTGGCGCAACGAACGTGCGGTTCTGCGGCTTTCGCAACCAGTCAGAGCTGCCACGCTTCTTCGATCTTTGTGACGTCTTCGTTCTTCCCTCGCGTCATGAGCCATGGGGCCTCATCGTGAACGAGGTTATGAATGCTGGTCGCGCCGTGATCGTCTCCGATGATGTTGGTAGTCAGCCTGACCTCATCACTGATGGCGTTGAGGGGTGCGTCTTTCCCGTTGGCGATGTGGATGCCCTCGTCACTGCACTTCTCCGCATCCTCGCGACTCCTGGAGCGGCTGCGGAAATGGGCGCGCGAGCGCGGCAACGCATTGATTCCTGGAGCTTTGAACAAGACCTTCAAGGTCTCCGTGCTGCTCTTCAGTACGTCGGCCGCCGCCTTCGCTCCTGACCGCTCTGCTCTAGAGCTCGCGTCTCTCCACTGCTACCATGCACAGGACCACGTTCTCTCTCATGCGCCTTCTTCACATCATCGGCACCATCAGCCCGGAGGCTGGCGGCCCTACCGAATCGGTTCGTTCCCTGCTTAACTTCGGTCCTCCCGACTACCGCGGTGAGGTCGTCACCCTCGACGCTCCGGATGCGCCTTTTCTCAAGGAACTTAACTTCACAGTCCACCCTCTCGGCCCCGGAAAAGGTGTCTACGCCTACTCCGCCAAGCTTCGTCCGTGGCTCAAGGAAAATGCACACCGCTTCGACGGCGTCGTCGTCAATGGCCTCTGGCAGTACGTCGGCTTTGCCGCCTGGCGAACCTTCAAAGGCAGAAAACCGTACGTCGTCTTCACCCATGGCATGCTCGACCCCTACTTCAAGCATCGCTTTCCCCTTAAACACATTAAGAAGTGGTTTTACTGGCTCTCTGCGGAGTACTGGATCCTGCGCGGCGCCTACCGTGTTCTCTTCACCACCGACGCTGAAGAGCGCCTCGCCAGACAGAGCTTCTGGCTGCATCGGTGGAAGGGCTTCGTCGTTCCCTACGGCGCCAGCAGCTCGCTCGCGGACACCTCCGAACAACTCGCCGCCTTCTATGCACATTGCCCCGAGCTCTGCGGTCGCCGCTTCCTTCTCTTCCTCGGCCGCATCCACCGGAAGAAGGGCTGTGATCTTCTGATCGATGCCTTTGCCGGGACCGCTTCGCTGGATCCATCGCTCGACCTCGTCATGGCGGGTCCTGATCAGCAACTTTGGTCCGCCGAACTCAAGGCGCGCGCCGAGTCTCTCGGCATAGCCGACCGTGTTTATTGGCCTGGCATGCTCAAAGGGCTCGTGAAGTGGGGTGCCTTCCACGCATCCGAAGCCTTTGTTCTCCCGTCGCATCAGGAGAACTTCGGCATCGCCGTGGCTGAAGCGATGAGCTGTCACCGCCCCGTTCTGCTCGCCGATAAGGTCAATATCGCGGAAGAAATCGCCGCGGACGGAGGCGGTCTGATGGAGACCGACACCCTCGAAGGCACCACGCGCCTCCTCGAGCGCTGGATGCAGCTCTCTCGAGAGGAGAAGCAAAAGATGGGAGAGCGAGCCTTCGAAATATTTCAACGCCGCTACGACATGCGCCGCAACGCCGCCCGCATCATCCGCCTCTTCGACGACGCTCCTGGCATGCCGCGTTCCGCGGAGTCACAATCGTGAGCTCCTCGCCCGATCCGCGGCAGCCGCACTACAACGCGGCCGAGTCGATCTCCGCCGACGAACTTGCGGATCCGTACAAGCGCCCGGCCTTCTCAGCGTCCGATCGTCTCCGGCGCCTGACGTGGAATCTTTGCTGGATCGTTCTCTTCCGGCCATCTCCTCGGCCGTTCCACGCGTGGCGAAGCGCGCTGCTGCGTCTCTTCGGCGCCAAACTCGGCCCGGAGTGCCATATCTACCCTGGCGCAAAGATCTGGGCTCCATGGAACCTGCGCGCCGCTGATTCCGTCGCCATCGCCGATCAGGCTGAGATCTACAACGCCGCCCCTATGACCTTCGGCTCGCATGCCATCGTCTCTCAGGGTGCCTATCTTTGCGGCGCCACTCACGACTACGATCGCCCTGAGTTCCCCCTGCTCGCCTACACCACGCAGATCGGCGCCTACGCCTGGATCTGCGCCCGCGCCATCGTGTCGCCCGGCGTCAACGTGGGAGAGGGAGCCGTCCTTGGGCTTGGCGCCATTGCCACCCGATCACTCGAGCCTTGGAGTGTCTATGCCGGCGTTCCCGCCCGCCGCATCAAGGATCGTGTCAGGCCAGCCTCCGTGTCGCAGACATAGAAAAACCCTCGTTCATCGAGGGCTTTCTGCCTTACATCTCCCGTCAGGCCCGCAACTTGGCGAGCAGATCGGTCGGATGAACTGGCTTAGCTAAAATTTCGAATTCGTGGCCTTGCATGCGGGCCTTCTCGAGCAGATCGGCTGTTGCAGCCTGGCCGGAGAATAAAAGGATCTTGCAGGCAGGAATCTTGCTGCGCGTGATAATCGCTGCCTCGATTCCAGTCATGCCCGTCATGATGACGTCACTGATCAACATGTTCGGTTGAAAGGTATCCAACGCCTCGACGGCTTTCTCTCCACTAAAGACAGCGCGTGCTTCAAATCCGGCTTGGTTCAAGATAATCGCCAGCGTATTCGCGATCACCTGCTCGTCGTCCGCTACCAGCACGCGAGGCTTGGAGTGATTCGGTGTTGACTCTGACATACGTTTCCGTGTCCCCAGGGTTAAGCTACTGCGAATGAGCCGACTGCATCCTCTTCGGCTCGTTGGAAGTCTGCAAACAAGCTAATGATACGCTGAGCGCAGGCCTTCGAAGACGTACGCCCTCTGAAAAACGCCGGGGCCGTTCCGACCGCCTGGTAACCGAAATCGCCTATGCAGCCATCCATCATCCGTGCCGAACGTGTGGAGAAGTACTACGCTCAGCCAAGCGAAAACCGGATCCAGGTCATCTCCCCCACCGACCTTTCGATCCCCGCAGGCGAGATCATCGCCCTGCTCGGCCCCTCCGGTTCCGGCAAATCTACCCTGCTTCGCATGCTCACCGGCCTCTCGAAACCCTCCGCCGGTCAGGTCTTCTGGCACGAGAAGCCCATTGCCTCCGCAGACGTCAACGTCTCCATCGTCTTCCAGAGCTTCGCCCTTTTCCCCTGGCTCACCGTCCTTGAAAACGTAGAAGCACCCCTTCAGGCTCGCGGCATGGAAGCCGCCGAGCGCCGCAAGCGCTCCCTCCATATCCTCGACACCGTCGGCCTCGACGGCTTCGAGTTCGCCTATCCCAAGGAGCTCTCGGGCGGCATGCGACAGCGGGTCGGCTTCGCCCGCGCCCTCGTCGTCGAACCCGAAGTCCTCTTCATGGACGAGCCCTTCTCCGCCCTCGACGTCCTGACCGCCGAGAACCTTCGCTCCGAGCTCCTTGAGCTCTGGCAGAAAAAGACCATACCCACCCAGGCCATCTTTCTCGTCACGCACAACATCGAGGAAGCCGTCCTGCTCGCCGATCGCATCATCGTCCTCGGCCGCAATCCCGGCCACGTCCGCACCGACTTCAAGGTCTCCCTCGTCCATCCGCGCGATCGCAAAGCCTCCGCCTTCACCCAGCTCGTCGACTACATCTACAAGGTCCTCACGCAGCCCGACGCCCAGCCACCCGCACTCCCGCAGACATCCACCGGCAAGCGCGTCCGCGATCAGCGCCTCATGCACTACCAGATGCTGCCCCACGCCCGTCCCGGCGGCATCGCCGGTCTGCTCGAGCTCCTTCTCGACCACAGCGGCAAGGACGACATCTATAAGCTCGCCGACGATCTCGCCTTCGAAGTCGACGACCTCCTCCCCATCGTCGACGCCGCCCAGCTCCTCGGCTTCCTCACCGTCAACGAGGGCGACGCCAGCATCACCCCCACCGGCGCCGAGTTCGCCAACTCCGAGATCCTCCGCCAGAAAGAGCTCTTCCGCAACGCTGCCGTCGAGCACGTCCTTCTCCTTCGCCAGATCGTCCGCGCCATCGAGGCCAAAAGCGATCGCACCGTCTCCGAAGAGTTCTTCCACGACATGCTCGACGAGCAGTTCTCCGAAGAAGAGACCCTCCGTCAGCTCGAGACCGCCATCAACTGGGGCCGCTACGCCGAGCTCTTCGACTTCGACGCCTCTCGTCGCCGCTTCCTGAAGACCGAAGAAACCCCGCCCGAGCTCGAACCTTCCGCCGAGCTCGACGCATGAACTCACCCTTCCAGCGACTGACTCGGAGCGCAGCAAAGAACCTCTGCGTTTCGCTCTCAGCGGTGGAGCGAAGCAACGCGTCCCGTCGTGTTGAAGTGGTCCAGCCACTCGGACGTCTTCATGCTTGACCTCCGCAATAGCTTCGCCTCCATGCGCCCGGGCGAAACTCTCGCCCGCTCCCAGGCCCTCCGGCGCACCTGGCCAGTCTTTCTGGATATGGTCGTCGCCGTCATCGGCCTCGCCTGCTTCTATGGCATCGTTCGCCTAGGCCACTACTGGTTCGGCCATCCCACGCCGGCCATCGACATCTCTCTTAGCCCCCGCGCGCTGCCCCTCTACGCCTTCTACTCCGTAGTCCGCATCGGTCTTGCCTATCTCCTGTCCCTGGCCTTTGCGATCGGCTACGGCTACGTCGCCGCCTACAGCAAGCGCTTTGAAGCCCTGATGCTTGCCGCTCTCGACATCCTCCAGTCCATTCCCGTGCTCAGCTTCCTTCCCGGCGTCATGCTCGCCATGGTCGCTCTCTTTCCCACCCGGCAAATAGGCGTGGAGCTCGGCGCCATCCTCCTCATCTTCACCGGCGCCGTCTGGAACATGGCCTTTTCTTTCTACTCGTCGCTCCGTAGCATCCCCAAGGAACTCCGCGAAGCTACCGAGATCTACGGCTTCTCGCGCGTTCAGCGTCTCCTCCAGCTGGAGCTTCCCTACGCCGCCATCGGCCTCATCTGGAACTCCATCATGTCCGTGGCCGGCGCTTGGTTCTTCCTCATGGCCTGCGAGATGTTCGTCCTCGGCCCCCGCGACTTCCGCCTCCCCGGCCTCGGCTCCTACCTCCAGACCGCAGCCTCGGTTGGCAACGGCCACGCCATCGTCTGGGGCCTCGTCACCATGGTCTCTATCATCGTCCTCACCGACCAGCTCATCTGGCGACCCGTCATCGCCTGGAGCGATCGCTTCAAGTTCGAGCAGACCGAGGGCAAAGCCCGTGTCAACTCGCCCCTACTCCATCTCGTCCAGAACTCCCGCGTCCTCCAGGTCTTCAGCGGAGCCACGACGCAGCGCCTCGAAGAGCATCACTACCGTGCCGTCGCTCGCCGCCGCGAAACCCGCATCGCTCGTACCGCCACCCGCGGCGACGTCCGGCTCCAGCACTCCGCCGCCTTCATCCTCCGCATCTGCCTTCTGCTGCTCCTTCTCATCGGTGTCCTCACCCTCGCCGCCCACGCCTTCGGCCTGCTCCGCACCGTTCGCGCCTACCAGCTCGTCAACATCCTCAAAGGTGCCGCCGCCACCTTCCTTCGCGTCAACGTGGCCCTCCTGCTCGCGTCCGCCTGGACCATCCCCGCCGGCGTTGCCATCGGCTTTCAGCCCAAACTCGCCCGTATTGCGCAGCCTCTTGCGCAGATCGCCGCCTCCGTTCCCGCCACCGCCCTCTTCCCTGTACTTCTTCTCGCCCTCATCCGCTACGGCGGCGGCATGGGCATCGGCTCCATCGCCCTCATGCTCCTCGGCACCCAGTGGTACATCCTCTTCAACGTCATCGCCGGTGCTATGGCCATTCCGAACGACCTCAAAGAGGTCGCCACCCTCTTCCATTTCACCCGCTGGCAGCGCTGGCGCACCGTCATCCTCCCGGGCATCTTTCCCTTTCTCGTGACAGGTCTCGTAACCGCGTCAGGTGGCGCCTGGAACGCCTCCATCATCGCCGAGTACTTCCCCCTCAAGAACCAGATCCTCCAGACCACCGGCCTGGGTAACCAGATCTCCGTCGCCACTGCCGCCGGCGAGTTCCAGATCCTGCTCCTCGCCACCATCGTCATGGCTCTCATGGTCGTCACCATCAACCGTCTGGTCTGGCGCCCTCTCTTCCGCCTCGCCGAAACCCGCTATCGCCTCTAGATCCGCTCCCCACCCTTGCGTCCAGCAAAGGCGAACACCACCGCTAGCAGCGGTGGCGCGATGAGAACCCCCCACGGAGGAATCAGAATCCCGAGAACAACCGGCCCCAGCAGCGCCGCCCACCACGGCACCAGGGTCGACCGATGCAGCACATACGGTCCGATCACCAGCCCTTCGAGTACCACAATAATCGCGTACAGCCCCAGGACATAGCCGAGCCTGTACCAGTCCTCGCCCGTCGAGACCGTCACCGCCACACTTAGCACCGGCCCGATCAGTGCGATCATTCCGCCAAAGCTCGGAATGAACTGACAGAGCGCCCCTAGTAGTGCCCACAGAGGCGCCAGCGGCACGTGCAGTAGCTCCAACCCCACCAGCCATAACACCCCCACGATCAGCGCATCGAGCGTCGTCGCCCGCCACCATCCCAGAAGCGCGCCTCCAGTGGTCGCCAGTACCGAGGACCGTCTCTCCCCGCGGCTTCCACGCAAGCTCTCCAATCCGTCTTGCCGTTCATCCATAATGTCTCTACCTTCCTGCTCAGATGCCGGCTGCGGCGCCGCAACCGTAGCCGGCGCGCGCTCTGCTACCCTTGCGGTATGAAGTTTGGTGTTCTCGTCTTCCCAGGCTCTAACTGCGACCACGATACCTACAATGTTCTCGCCGCTGAAGTTGGCGCACCGGTCACCTATCTCTGGCATGCCTCGCATGATCTGGAAAACTGCGACGCGATCCTCGTCCCGGGCGGCTTCGCCTATGGCGATTACCTCCGAACCGGCGCCATCGCAAAGTTTGCACCGGTCATGCAGTCGGTCGCAAGGTTTGCCTCCACCGGCGGCCTCGTCATGGGGATCTGTAACGGCTTCCAGATTCTCTGCGAAGCCGGCCTGCTGCCCGGCGCTCTCATGCGCAATCGCGATCAGCGCTATATCTGCAAACAGGTCCATCTCCGCACCGAGTGCGCCGACTCCCCCTTCACCCACACCGCTCCGCGCGGCACCATTCTGCAGATGCCGGTCGGCCACATGGAAGGCAACTATTTCTGTGATGAGAGCACCCTCAGAATCCTTCGCGATCAGGACCGCATCGCCTTCCGCTACGCATCCCCCGTCGGTGAGGTCACGCCTGGAGCCAACCCAAATGGATCCCTCGACAATATCGCCGGTATCCTCTCCGAAAACCGCAATGTCCTCGGCTTAATGCCGCATCCTGACCGCTCCAGCGAAGCACTTCTCGGCTCAGTCGACGGCCTTCGCCTCTTCCAATCCCTCGCCAGCACGCTCACCCAAGCCTGAACTGTTCAGCGACCCATCACGTGTCTATCAGCGTAGATAGTCCTTAAGTTTGCACTTCCGATCTGAGCGAAGCTGAAGGCAATAACTCCGCTTTCGCTTTCGCCAGCAGCAAGCGAAGCGACTTTACCGCCCGCCCCGGAACAAGACCGGCCACCCTGATCCAGGGCGGCCGTGCTCAGCGG